>CAIVPR010000186.1 GCA_903907865.1 uncultured Acidobacteriia bacterium | reverse complement strand
GATCATTTCCATCACCGATCCGCTGAAGAGCGTCCGGCACTCGGCGAGGCTTTGCCCCAGTCGGCCGCCCTGTTGGACTTGATCGATGGATTTGGAGACGGCGTCCACGAGGATCTGGTTGCCAATGGAGCGCCGGGAGACGTTCAGCGCCTGGACCAGCGGGACGTCGGCGCCAATTAGGGTTCCGAGCATCCGACAGAATCGGGCCATCGCGAACCGGGCACTCAACGGGCCAACCACTGGGGCGCGGAGTGTGAATCCCTCCCAGACGCGACGGCCGTCCGCCGACAGGAACCAGGTGCGGAGGAGGAAGCCGCCGAGCGCGAATGCGCCGAGCACCAGCAGGCCGTAGTTCCGGAGGAGGTTGCTGGCGCCGATGATGATCTCGGTGATGAGGGGCAGGGAACCGTGGACGCTGCTGAACACCTTCTGAAACTTCGGAATGAAAAAGACGAGCAGGACCGTCAACACCACCAACGCGAGCAGCAGGAGGATGCACGGATAGATCATCGCGGTGAGCACCTTCGACCTCAGGTCCTTTTCGCGTGTCTGGAAATCGGCGATTTGCGCCAGCACCACGTCCAGAAAGCCGCCGGCTTCTCCTGCCTCGACCATCGCAGTGTAAACCTTTGGAAAGGTGTCGGGCGAACGGGCCATCGCACTCGCCAGGGACATGCCGTCCACGACAAGCCCGTGAATCTCCTTCCACTTTTCTCCGGCGATCGGAGTGGAGGCCTCCTTGCACAGGATCACCAGCGCGCGCGACAGTGGCACCCCGGCGGCGAGGAGGCTGGAGAGGAGGCGGGTGAAGTTTTCGAGCTCGGCCGACGTGACCTTTGCGGGACGCAACGCAAAGCCGCCTTTTGCGGACCCCTGGGGCGCGGTCGGACTCGATGCGGTGCGCTTTTTCCCGCCCTTTGAGGCCCCTTCCGCCACTTTGACCGGCCGAAGTGCGCGCTGCTCTAGTAGGCGCATGGCCTCAGGCCGGCTTCCCGCATCGAGGGAGCCCTCGGAAATGCGTCCGTCGGACTGCAGCGCCCGATAGTGAAAGGTCGGCATGTGGAATGTGACTCGGCTTGTATCAGTTCAAAACGTGGCGGTGCAGCGGGATCTCAGCGGATCACCCGTGCTTCCGTTCCGCATCGCCCTTTGCCGGCGAACCGGTCTCGGAGGCTGCCTCGGTTTCGGCCGCGGTGGGCCGTGCGGCTTCCTTGGCCGTGGTGACGCCCAAAACCTCTTCGACCGTGGTGATGCCAAGTGCGACGAGTCGCCATCCGTCCTCGGCAAGGGTGCGCATTCCCCCTTTGCGGGCGGCAGCGCGGACCTGATCGGTGGAGGCGCTGTCCAGGATCAACTGACGGATGGTCTCGTCGGTGTCCATCCACTCAAACAACGCATGGCGGCCATGGAATCCGGTGTTGCGGCATTCGCGGCAGCCGACGGGACGGTACAGCGGCGTCGAGGCGTCGAGGCCGATCCGGGTCTTGAAAGCGCGGGCGGTGGGGGAGGTGTCGAGTTCCTTGCAGTGCGGGCAGAGCACGCGAACCAGTCGCTGTGCGAGCACTGCCTCAAGGGAGGAGGCAACGAGGTACGGCTCGACCCCCATGTCCACCAGACGGGTTAGCG
>CAIVPR010000185.1 GCA_903907865.1 uncultured Acidobacteriia bacterium | reverse complement strand
AGTTGTACAATCGGATTGCCTGGTCGGAGGGTAGGGCAACGCAGGGATGCGACCCGAGCGCCGACCGGGGCCGGAGTGGACGGCGGCTCCCAAGCCGCCCCCCTTCAACCCCTCACACCCACACGAAATAGCGAGGAGGCAGTTTTCTCAGACTTTTCCATCCGGCACCTTCGGCTTGCAATGCACGGGCCTGAACTGTTACCCGGCCGCCTTGTTGAGGGGGTCGAGGGCGTTCAGGGTGGGGTAGCGCAGGTAATAGAAGAGATCGCCCGTGATGGCGTTGGTGCCGGACTTGGTCACCGCGTTCACCTGGCCGCCCGCCGCCTGGCCGAACTCGGCGCTGTAGTTGGCCGCGCTGACTTGGAATTCGCGGATCGAATCGAGGCTGTAGACGTACGGGATACCCGTCGTGGTGCGGCCCTTGGACTCGGAGAAGAAGGCCTGCTGGTTGTTGGCGCCATCCACCGAGTTGTTGTTGTAGAGGCCCGAGATGCCGCGGTAGGAAACGAGGCCGGTGCCGCCGTCGGTGGTCACGTTCGGCGTCAGGAGCACGAAGGCATCCCAGCGGCGACCATTGATCGGCAGGTTCTTCACGGCATTCTCGCTGACCACCTGGGAGACTTCCGTCTTCTCGGTGTCCACGATGGGGGATTCGGCGCTCACGGTCACCGTTTCGCTGCTGTTCTGCACGGCGAGCGCGAAGTCGATGGTGAGGGTGCGTCCGACCTGGACGTTGATGCCCTTCCGCGCGGTCTTGTTGAAGCCCTGCTTGGAGGCGGTGACGTCGTAGGTTCCGGGACGCTGGAACGTGGCGACGTAGACGCCGGCCTCGTTGGTGGTGAAAGTCTGGTCGATGCCGGTATCGGCGTTGTGGATCACGACGCTGGCTGCGGGCACGACCGAGCCTGTGGCGTCGGTAACGGTGCCGTTGATCGAGCCGGAGCCCGCGTTTTGAGCGAAGAGGCTGCTTGTTGCGAGAACAAACGACAGAAGGACGGACAGGTGGAGCCGGGTTTTACTGGTAGGCAAGTTACTGCTTCTCCTAGATTTGGTATTTTCGGGCAGCGAAATATTCCACTACTGGTAGCGCACGCTGACTGGGTACGCACAATATACGGGGTGCAGACTGCGCACAGCGCAATCTATTTAGGATGGTAGCACGGCATGGAAACAAGTGGGTGATCCGTAGCCGGATTGTAATCGTATTCAGCGCGAGTCGGGTACTGTAGCTGCTAGATTCGATTGCAGCCGGGTCCATAGGCGCGAAGCCGAATCCAAAACATACCGGGCGACATCGGGATCGGCGAGGCGGCCTCCCGCCAGAAGTTGGTCGAACTCGGCCTTGTGGCCGTTGAGTTCGAACCAGATGGGCGTGGTGAGGTCCCGGAAGCCCATGTTCAGCTCGAATGCCCGCCGGACAAGGGCGGCAGCGGACGAATCGGCGTCCGAAGGCGTGGGTGCCGTAGCCAGGACCCTGTTCACGGTCTCGGAGCCGGGCTCCACGGTTGACAGGTTGGCCTCGACAAAGGCCAGCATCAGCAAAGTGAACGTTTGCTCGGCTCCCCATTGCTGCCGGACAGCAGCGACCGCGTCCCTGAGGCCCGACGTCGGCTTGCGGTAGGAGTTCAGGCTGTAGAAAAGGCCGTCCGAGAGCGGTTTTGTCTGGTGTGCCGCACCCAGCCACTCGCAAGTGTTGGCAAACGCCTCCGCCACGATTGCCTCCAAGGAAAAGGAGGCGGGGCCGATCACCGCGCTCGCCACACAATGTGCCGATTCGTGGAACGCGTGGTTGCCCCGCAGGTTGCCGGCGAGGAATCCGGCGGGAATGGAGGCGGACGGGTTGGACCGGACCAAGTTCCGGATCGAGTCGGCGGTGTTGAAGTAGGGGATCGTACGCTCGGCCAGGATCCGTCCGAGGCTGGTCAGCGGAAAGGCGAAATAGTCACGCCAGAGCGGCGTCTCGACGGCAGAAAAGCCATAGCCCAGTTCGAGGGCTGCGCGCCGAACGGCTCCGTAGGTAGGATTGTTGGCGCAGAGGTAGGAATCGCCGAGGGCATCGGGCAGCGAAACGGTGGATGCGGGGCCGTCGATTTTGAGAACCCATGCGAGAGGGACGGGCAGGCGGAGCCACGCGGCCTCGGTCAACCGTTCTGAATTCGGCTTGTCTGGAAGCGGGACGCTGGGGCCGTTTGTCATGGGTGCCGGGGCCGGTGATTCGCCCCATTCGCATGGTAGCGCCTTTGCTGTTGCAACGCTAGCGCCGCAGCCGCGACGAATTCCAAGCCACAAACAGGCTCGACACCACCATCGCTCCGGCGGCAATGATCGGATTCAAACGCCCCGACGCCGCGAAGCTGATCCCCAATAGGTTATAGACGAACGACCAGCAGAGATTCTGGCGCACCACCCGCATCGTCCGGTCGGAAATAACGAACACATCCATGATGCGGGTCAGGTCTGCGGTCATGAGGACCACGTTCGACGCCTTCATCGCGAGGTCTGTGCCGGAGCCCATGGCGATCCCGAGGTCGGCCTGGGCCAGCGCCGGGCCGTCGTTCACCCCGTCGCCCACCATCACCACCTTGCGGCCTTCCGCCTGGAGCTGAGCGACCAATTGCTGTTTGGAATCCGGCAGCGTTTCCGCGTGGAAGAAGTCCGCCCCCACCTCCTGCGCGACCGACTCCACCGTCCCCCCGGCATCGCCCGACACGATCCCAACGCGGATACCGGCAGCGTGCAGCCGTTCCAGCAAGGTGCGGGCCTCGGGCCGGACGCGGTCGCCAAAGACGAAAACCCCCGTCACCCGCCCGTCCCATCCATAGAAAACCACCGTGTGGCCCCGCGCCTCCTCCTTCCGCGCCCGTGCTTCCAGCATGGCGTCGGCAAAGAGGGCGCATTCGACCAGCATCGCCCGGTTGCCGCAAAAGACCTCGCGGACTCCAACCCGACCCAGCACCCCCATTCCCTTCAGAATCTGGACTTCCTCGGCAACCGCGAATTCAACCGCTTCGGCGGCGATGGCGCGACCCAGCGGATGTTCCGAATGCCGTTCGATGGCGGCTACCAGCTTGAGGTGCTCGGCATCCCCTTCGAGCAGTCGGAACCGGCCTTCCGTAACGGTACCGGTCTTGTCCAGCAACACAGTGTCGATGCCGCGGAGCCGTTCCAAGGAACGCGGGTCGGCAATCAAAATCCCACGCCGCGAGGCCGCCCCGATGGCCGTGGTCACAGCCAAGGGCGTCGCCACCCCCAGCGCGCATGGGCAGGCGATCACCAAAACCGTGATCGACCGCATCAGGGCCTCGCCCGCGTCCACACCCGCCAGCAGGTTCCCGACCGCGACCGCAACCGCCAGCACCATCACGAACGGCACGAAAACGCGCGCCACCGTGTCCGCGAGGCGTTCGATATCGGATCGGCGGCTGAGCGCGGCCTCCACTGCTTTCACGATTTGCGCCAAGACGCTCTGGTCCCCGACCGCTGTCGCCCTGACCTCCAGCACCCCGCCGGTATTGAGGCTGCCCCCAGTCACGGTATCGCCGCGCCCCCGCTCGACTGGGCGCGATTCGCCCGTGAGGACGCTCTCGTCCACATGGGATTCCCCCCGGACCACCATGCCGTCCGCCGGAATCCGTTCGCCCGGCTTGACCACGAAAAGGTCGCCTGTTTGAAGCTGTTCGAGCGCCACGAAGCGCTCCCGCCCACCCGACAACACCCGAGCCTTCACCGGCAGCGTATGGTAGAGCATGGTGATCGCGCGGGTCGCCGTCTCGCGGGCGTTCCGTTCCAGGAACTTGCCCAGCAGGACCAGCGTCACAATGGCGCACGCGATGTCGAAATACAGGTGGTTTCCGCCGAGGAGCGTCTGTGCCACGCTGTACCCGTACGCCGACACGATCCCCAACGCGAGCAATGTCTCCATGCGCGGGCGTCCCACGCGCAGTCCCGCCCAGCCGAGGCGCAGCACCGGCAAGCCGCAGTAGAAGACCACCGGGGCGGCCAGCGCCATCACCAAATACGGCAGAAACTGGCGCACCGTGCCCCCAAGGTAGACGGACAGGTTCAACACCATCACATTCATCCAGAGGAAGGCGGACAGGCCCACCCGCATCAGTTCGCGTCGGCGCTCGCCCGAATTGTCGGCGGCTTGCCCGGAGTGCTTGGTGGCTGTGTAGCCGAGCTTGCCCAGGCTCTCCTCAATGCGCCCGGATGGGAGGTACTGCGGGCAATAGCGCACCCGCAGCAGGTCCGAGGTGAAGAATACGTGGACTTCGCGGATGGCCTGTTCTTGCCCTAGGACATGTTCGATCAGCCACCCGCAGGCACCGCACCACATGCCGGAGACGTGGAAAAGCCGGTCCTCGACCGGGGCGTCGACGGGTATTCTCGACGCCCTCGAATCGGGGCGGGCATTGGAGATCAGGCCCAGTTCGAGGCTGCGCTTGAAAAGGTCCGTCTGGCGCGGGTCGTCGCCGGGGCGGATGGCCCCGCTTTCCACCAGGATCGAATAGACATTTCCGCAGCCCATGCAGCAGAATTCGCCGCCGTCGGGGCAGGGCTCGGCGCACAGGCTGCAGAATGTATCCGTCGCGGTCATCGGCTAATAACTCGATTTGGCGGTGTTGGTAGGCTTGCCGTGATCGTCCAGGAAGACCGGATTGGCATCCTTGGCGATCAGGTAGCAGGCGATCAGGATGGCGACGAAGAAGGTAAAGACTCCTCCGAGCAGGATTTTTATGTTCATTGTTTGGTCCTCGGTTTCGGCGGCATGAGGTAGGTCATGTCGATGGTTTGGCGGAGTTGGCCGGGTTGCGTTTCAGCTGTGAAATGGAAGTGGGTCACGTCTCCCAGCGCCGCAGCGGCCGGGACGGTGACGGTGAACTCTCGGACCACCGTCTCGCCGGCGGGAACGGGAATCGGGTTGGTCGGAAGGTCCAAATGCCCGCCCGGCAGGCCGTCGAGGCCCAGCACCACGAACTCGCCCGCCTGGCCTCGGTTGGAAGTGGTGATCCGAAAGTGGTTTTCCACGGCACCGGTGGGACTGATCGAATAGATGGTGGCCCGCACCGGGTTGATGCGGACCAGCACCGAGTCCCGCGTCGAAAGTGCGATGGCCAGCGCGCTCGCATAGCAGAGGATCACGGCGAGCACGATTCGGCGCTTGGCGTCGCGGATTCCGAGCCGGTGCCACCAGGATTCTGGAGCGGCCGCGTCGAGCTTCGGCCCCTCCTGCCCCCAAGAAAACTCGACCACGGTGGGACGCTTGACGCGCGTCATCACTTCCTCGCAGGCGTCGATGCACTCGCCGCAATGGATGCACTCGATCTGGAACGGCGAGTTGCGGATGTCGATCCCCATGTGGCAGATGCGGACGCACTTCTTGCACTCGATGCACTTGTGATCCGGGTCGCGGTACTGGACAAGCAGGGTGTTCTTGTCGGCCAGCATGCCCTGGAGGTAGCCGTAGGGGCAGAGCGTGGTGCAGAACTTCTGGCGGACGAAGGCGAAGTCCAGGAACGTGATCAGGGTTGTGACGGCCCCGGCGATTCCCCCCGCCGTGGCTAGGTCAAGGTGCGCCAAACGACGCAGCAAATCGCGCGGTTCCACGAAGTAGGAGATGAAAATGAACGCCAGGACCACCGAGGCTGCGCCAATCAGCAGATAGGTCAGCGCGAGTTGGAGCAGTTGGCGGCGCGGAGCAGGCCACTGGATGAACTTCTTCGTAACCCACTTGCGCAGGTGGTCTTCGACGGCCAGCGCGGTCTCGCTGAAGATCATCTGCGGACATGCGTAGCTGCAATAGACGCGACCGTAGATCATGGAGAGCGCCACGATCACAAACATCAGGAACATCAGGGAGAAGAAGATGATGGCGAATTCGTTGATCCAGATTTCGGCCCCCGCGAAGTAGAAGCGCTGTTTGGGGATGTCGAAGCGCATCACGTTGAAGAACGGCAGAGCGCAGAAGACGAGGAAGAAGAAAAGGTGGATGCGCCGGCGCTCGCGGTGGCGCGGCCTCGTCGCGGGAAGAACTTTGAGCGGTGTCTGGGTAGCGGCTGCCATCGCGCGGACCAATCAGTGCATGTGGTGGTGCATTTGAGTTGCCATGCCCCGCCAAATCAACGCCACTCCCGCCACCGCCACCCCGACTGCCGCCCAACCCTGCCCCCGCACCCCGATCCACCGGTTCACCGTCACGGAAAAGATCCCCAGCGCCAGCAACGGCCCCGCCGTCCCAACCCCGAACGCCGCCATCTCCATCGCCCCCGTCACCGGCGACGCCGTCGCAACCGACCGCATCAGCGCCCCATAAATCAGCCCGCACGGGACCAGCCCCATCACCAGCCCGGTCGCGAACTTGGCCTGCGGGGATTTGAGGCGCAACAACCGCCCCGCCACCTTCGAAAGCCGCGACACCTGCCCGATCCGCACCAGCCTCTTGCTACTCGCCGCCCCGCCCACCAACAACCCAGCCACCAGCATCAGGACACCGCCCACAATCGAGGCCGTGTTCTGGATCCCGGCGATCCGCCCCATCAGCGTCATGCCGGAACCCAGCCAGCCCGCCGCCGCGCCCAGCGCCGCATACGTCAAAATCCGCCCGCCATGGTACGCGAAATGCGCCGACCACTGCCGCGACAACCCGAAACCCAGCACCAGCGGCCCGCACATCTGCACACAGTGGAGGCTCCCGGCCAGCCCCAACAGAAACATCAACGCCAGATTCATGTGCGAGTCCCACTGGTTTGCACGCCATAAGACACGCACTCGGTCGAGTACTCGAACCGCTGCATCGTAATCGCGTGCGTCGGACACCGCGACGCGCACATCGCACACCGGATGCACGTCGATTCGTCCTTCGTCATCACGCCGCCCAGATTGTCCAGCGACTCCTTCGACATCGTCCGCAACTCCGCCATCGGCACGTCGAGATTCGACGCGATCTGTTGCGACCACTGCTCGTCCAGCACCAGACTCCCCAGCCCCACCAGCCGGATCAGATTCTGCGGGCACACGTCCACGCAGCCATTGCAGGCAATGCACAGCGAGGTGTCGAAAACGGTATTGACATTGCACCGGAGGCAGCGCGACGCCTGCTCACCCGCCTGCTCGACCGAATACGCCTCCTCGACGATGTCGCTCGAAACCGCGCGCCGCTCCGCCTCGATCACCGGCGGCTCGTGCCGGATGATCCGCGTCCAGTCGTCCGCCATCGTGTAGGCGGCCGGGTGCCAGCGCTTCTGGACGGTGACTTCCGTCCGCGTCCCGCGCAGGTAGTCATGCATCGAGCGCGCCGCGATCTGCGCCGACGCGATCGCGTTGATGAACAACTTCGGCCCGTGCGCAATGTCGCCGCAGGCAAAAACATCCGGCGCGGTGGTCGCGTAGGTATCAAGGTTCACCTTGATCAGACCCCGGTTGGTCTCCACGCCATCATCCGGGCTCAGGAACGAGAGGTCCGCCGTCTGGCCAATGGCGAACAGGATCGTGTCCACCTCCAGATCCTGCACGTCGCGGTTGTCGAACTGCGGGTTGAACCTGCCCGTGTCGTCGAAAACCGTGGTGCACTTGACCGTGCGCAGGGCGGTCGCCTTGCCGTCGGAACCGACAATCTCCTTCGGACCGCGGCCGTTGTGGAGGTAGATGCCCTCCTCCTCGCCTTCCTCGACCTCGCGCTTGTCGGCGGGCATCTGCTCTCGGCCTTCGAGGCAGATCACGTGGACCTGCTTGTCACCGCTCATACGGAGCGCCGTCCGTGCGATGTCGTAGGCTGTCTTCTCGCCGCGCTCCATTTCGGCGTGCGTCTCTTCGAGAGTCGATGAATCACTCGCCGGACGGATCGCCGCCCGTGCAACGTCATAAGCCACATTACCGCCGCCAATCACGGCGACCCGGCGGCCCAGCGGCAACGGATTGCCCTCATTGAAGGAGCGGAGGAAATCGAGGCCGTCATAGACGTTCGGGAACTCGGCACCCGGAACAGGCAGCTTCCGCCCCTTGGGCAGGCCGACGCCGAGGAAGATCGCCTTGAACCCCTGACGGCGGAGGTCGGCGATGGTGAAATCGCGCCCCAGCGCCTGGCCACAGCGGATCTCGACGCCCATCGATTCAATCGCCTCGATTTCGCGCGCTACCAAGTCGCGCGGCAGGCGGAACACCGGCACGCCGACCGTCAGCATGCCGCCAGGTTTCGAATACGCCTCGAACACAGTGACCTTGTAGCCGACGCGGGTCAGATCGTGCGCGACGGTCAGTCCGGAAACGCCCGCACCAATCACCGCCACGCGCTCGAAATCGCCGCGTCCGGGCGGCAGCATTTTCTCATTGCAGCCCGCGAAGTAGTCGTCGAAACTGCCGCTCTCGGGCCCGTATTGGTCGGTGACGAAGCGCTTCAGGGCGCGGATCGAGACAGGAGAGTCCACCGAGCCCCGTCGGCAGGCCATTTCGCACGGGGCACCGCAAACCCGACCGCAAATGGACGCGAAGGGGTTGGTGGCCCGCGCGATCCGGTAGGCGCGCTGGTACTCGCCCGCCGCGATGGCGGTGACATAGCCGCACGCGTCGGTGTGGACCGGGCAGGCGTCGCGGCATTTCACCTGGCGCATCCAGTATTGGGTGGCGTCGGGTGGCTGGACCTGGATCAAGGAGTCGGTCATGAGAGTCCCCGGCTGTTACTCGTTGTCCTTCGTCGTTGTATCTTTTTGGGCGGCAAATACCGACACGCCGATGAAGAAGAGCGCCACCAACGCCGCGATGCCGTACATCAGCGGCTCGCTCGTGAAGGTGGCCAGGTTGAACTGTTTCACCAGCGCCCCGCGTTCCTCGTTCCCGGTTTCACCATACATATAGAGGATGAGGTACGCGACGCAGCAACTGGCGATCACCACGTACGACACGCGGAGGAACACCGGAACCTCGGTGCCCTGCTTTTCGGTGATCCAACCTCCAGCGATATCGTGGACCGGCTGTGCGGCGGTCGTCTTGTTGGTGGACATTTAGGAGGCTCCTTTGGGGGCTGTCGCCACCGGTGTTTTGGGCGCGGACTGGTCGTCGAAGACGTGGTACTTGGCTTCCTCGCCCCAATAGCCGCGCCGGGCGCTGCGGATGCAGAAGTAGATCCCGCCGAACAGGTACAGGAAGAACAGGAAGTAGGAGAAGAAGATGCTGGGATAGGTGTAGTCCATGTCGGTTCTCCTTTACTTCTCGTAGTCGTTGTCCGGACGCCAGTTCTTGGCGCGCCCGAGCCGCTGCAGATAGGCGACGAGCGCTTGGAACTCCTCCTCGTTCTCCACGATCCACGGGAACGGAGGCATGATGGAGCCGGGGACGAGGTCCCGCGGGTTGCGGAAGTGCGTCCGGTGCCACTGCGCGTCATACTTGCCGCCGACGTGGGAGAGGTCCGGCCCCGTGCGCTTGGTGCCGAACATGTGCGGCTGGTCGTAGACGAATTCGTCCGGCGTGGAGACCGGCGCGTCCACGCCCCGCCATCCCGAGCGCTTGGTGTCGGCCAGCAGCGTGCGGGTCTGCTGGGTGTGGCAGTACCAGCAGCCTTCGCGGGTATAGATCGCGAGGCCCTTCTTCTCCTGCTCCGTGTACGGCAGCAGCTTGCCGGTCAGCCCCTTCGACGGGTCTGAATTTTCGAACGGCTTGCCCCAGCTCTTGTCGATCAGGGGCGGAGCGATGGTGGTCAGCGTGCCCCCGATGAAGAACAGGAACACTGCCGCGCCCGCAAACACTTTGGCGTCGATATCGACTTTGTTCAACATGGTGACTCCTTACGCCTTCCCTTCCCCGGCGTTCAACACCGTGGCCATGAAGTTGTACAGGAAACAGGTGATCCCGCAGAACATCAGGATGCCGGAGAAGAACCGCACCGTCCAGATCGGCTTGAGCGCCACCACGGTGTCGATGAACGGTATCGACGGGTTGTTCCACTGCCACCCCTGCCAGAACCCGCCCAGCCACAGCGTGACGAAGAACCCGAGGCCGCCAATCATGAAGAACCAGTAGCTCCAGTTGGCCAGCGATTCAGAGTACAGCTTGGTGTTGAAGATCCTCGGCAGCACGTGGTACGTTCCCGCGATGGCGAAGAAGCTGAAGCCGCCCAGCAGCGCCATGTGGGCGTGGCCGGGAATCCAGTCTGTCTTCGAGACGATCGCGTTCACTGTCCGCAGGCTGTGCATCGGCCCTTGGAAGCAGGTCAAAAGGTAGAACACCACGCCCGACATCAGGAACTTCAGCGACACATTCTCCCGCACTTGGTGCCACTGGCCTTTCATGGTGGCGAAGAAGTTGTAGACCACCGTCCAGACCGGGATCAGCAACATCACGGAAAACGCGATGGCGATGGTCTGCAGCCACTGCGAAATCGGCCCGTGGATCATGTGGTGCGCGCCGGTCCAAACGTAGACGAAGGCGAGCGACCAGAATCCGATCATCGACAGCTTGTGGCTGTGCAGCGGCGCGTTGCTGGCCCTCGGCACGAAGTAGTAGGCAATCGCCAGGCCGATGGGCGTGAAAATCAGCCCGACCGCGTTGTGCACATACATCCAGTTCAAGTTCGCCTGGTTGACGCCCGTCGCGAACATCGTCGCGAAGTTGCCCGTGATGTAGACGAAGGCGGTCCAAAGGATGGTGCCGATCGTGTACCAGATCGAGACGTACATCTGCTGGTACTTGCGCGTCGCCACCGTCATGAGGAGGTTGGTGCCGAACATGATCCACGCGATGACGACCAGCACATCGAGCCAAGTGGGCAGTTCGGCGTATTCAAGCCCCTGCGTATGCCCCGCCAGCAGTTCCACCACCGCGCCGAGGATGATCACGTTCCAGAGTCCGGCAGTCGCAAGGCCCAGCTTTTCGCTCCACAGCCGGACGCCGCACAACCTCGGGATCATGTAGTAGGCCAGACCCATGTCGCAGGCTAGCAGCCATCCGAACAGCATGCCGTTGACGTGCAGCGGGCGGAGCCGTCCATAAGTCAGGAAGGATACCGTTCCCAGCAACTCCGGCCAGACGAACTTGGCCGCCAAAGTCAGGGCGATGAGCCCGACGATAAAGAAATAGGAGACGGAGCTGATCAGGAACCATTTGGCGGTGGCGTCGGTGTGGACCGTGGTCGTCGACGTGCGCACGCCCGCCGCTGTCGATTCGATTACCTGTTGTTCTTCCATTAGTGAACTCCCGGCGCAAGTTGCGCCACAGTCTTGTTGCCCACGGCCTTGGGGGCCGGGTTCAGGCTGCGTATGTAGTTGAGAAGGTCGGAGGCGTCCTTGACGGTGAGTCCATAGTCGATCCACGAGGGCATCGCGGTGCCTTGGATACCGTAGAGGATCGACGCCATGGCGCGGTAGTCGCCGAGTGCGCCGATGAACCACTGGTTGCGGAGGTTGCGCGGCCGCGGTACGATGTCGAGCGAATTCGGCCCCTTGCCGTCCGCCTTCAGGCCGTGGCAGCCCGTGCAGCGCTTGAGGTAGATCGCCTCGCCCCGCGCAACCGAGTCCGCCGAGTACGGCGTCGGGTTCGAGACCGGGACATTGGCATGCTCCTTGAGCGGGCGGCGCGGCGACTTCACCAGGCCTGTCTGCACAAACTGGTAGACAGTCTTGATCTGGTCGTCCGAAAGCACCTTGCCCCAAGACGGCATCGAGGTTCCGGCCACGCCTTCCTTGATCGCGAGAGTAAAGCGTTCTTCCGGCTTGTTGTTCATGAACGAGGCCTTGGTCAAGTCGCGCGGTGCCGGGTCGAGGTAGATGGCGTTCGGGCCGAGCCCGTCGCCCTTCTCGCCGTGGCAGCGCGAGCAAAGCATTTTGAACATTTCGGCACCGTCGGCGGGGATCTTCGGCGTTTCCTGGCGGCTGGAGAGGTAGGCCGTCAAGGCGTCGAAATCGGCGTCGCTGAAGCGGAAAGCGGGCATGATCGAGTCCGGCACGCGCGAGCGGGGGGTGCGGAAGTGCTCGCGGAGCCAGTCGTGGTCCTTCATGCGGCCTTCGAGGGTGAGGTCGGGGGCGATGCCTCCGTCTGTATCGCCCAGCTTGTGGCAGGCGGCGCAGGCCCGGTCTTCAAACAGTTGCTTGCCGCGGGCCACCGCGTCGGCCAGTTGCGAGGCCGTTTTGCCTGTCATCGATTCGGGCGTGATCTCCTTGGCCGGAGTCAAGCGGGTGCGGTAGCGGGCCAGCGAGGTCTCGGCGTAGTTGACACCCCGGCGGCTCTTCAGGAAGATCACCAAGCTCTTCACGTCGTCGTCGGAAAGGTTGAACTTCGGCATGAAGGAGGTGGCGAGGTTGGCGCGCGGCTCCACAATCGATTCCCAGAGGTAGTCGACCTTGAACTTGTGCCCGGCCTCGCTCAATTCCGGTGCCAGCGTGCCTTCCGAAAGCCCCTCGATCTTGTGGCAGCCGTAGCAGTTGCTGCCGAAGAACAATTGGCGGCCCCGGTTGACGTGCGGGGTGCCGGCGAAATTGTCCTCGGTGTGGCACTGGGCGCAGTTGGCCTCCATGTATTCCTTGCCCTTAAGGTGCGGGGTGAAGTCCTTGCGCCAGTTAGCCTGGGTGACATAGCCGGTGAGCGGATCGTTCCAGTGCTCGTCGTTGCCGTGGGCGTAGTCGGTTTCGAGGCCCCGTCCCTGGCCGTCGTGGCAGACAGTGCAGCCGAAATCGGTGAACTTGTGGCGGCGCTCCCAGCGACCGTTGCGCTGGTAGTCGCCCAAGGCAGCCGAGTAGGGGTGCGTCTTCAGTGGCTCGAAGTGGTCCTTGAAACGGGGGTCGTCGATGGCCAAGTGGCAGGTGGTGCAACGGTCGACGCGGTTTTCCCCGAACTGGGTCACGATGATCTGCTCGATCTTGGGCTCGCGATTTGCCAGTTCCTTCCGTTCGGCGTCGTTGCGCGCCTGGGTGCGGGCCTGGTCGAAGTAGGCGTTCTGGTGGCGCTCCCACTTGTGGAAGAACTGGTCGTAGAAGACGAGGCCGTGGACGAGCAAGATGATGGCGCTGGCTATGGCGAGAGCGAGTTTCATATTGTCCTCAGAACGGGCTGACGAAGGCCCAGTTCGGGCCACGGAAGAATGTCCCGACGATGATGAAGATCACGTTCAGCAGCGCGAACGTGACGAACAAGGTATTGGCCAGGAAGCGCTCCTTGGCGAACCATTTGCCGACCCCGGAAACCTTGCGGTCGAGGAACGGCACCAGCATGAGCAGCAGCACCTCAATGCCGGGCACGCCCACGCCACCCCAGAAGGCCGAGTAGCTGACCAGTTCCTGGAGCCCGAGGAAGTACCACGGTGCCTTCGCCGGATTCGGCGGATGCAGCACGTTGACCGGCTCCTCCAGCGGCGCGTTGAAGAGCAGCGAGACCACCAGCAGCGCGGCCACCGTCACCACAAAGACGAAGAGTTCCGCCACAAAGAGGTTCGGCCACGCATAGACCGTGTTGTCCGGCACGTTGCCCACCTTGGTGAACGGCCCGCGCACGAATCCCATCAGCCCGAACGTGCCGGACTTCTGCGAATTGGGCACGATCTCGACCCGCAGTTGCTTGCCGTCCGGCATGTTGTCGGCATCGGCGGGGCGCGAGAGCCCCCCGTCCTTGCGGATGCGCCAGAAGTGGATCGCCACCAGCAGCGTGATCAGCATCGGCAGCACCACCACGTGCAGCACGTAGAAGCGGAGCAGCGCCTCTTGTCCGACCGCCTGGTCGCCTAGCAGCAAGAATTGGATCTTCTTGCCGATCAGCGGCGCGTAGGCGGCAATCGAGGTGCCGACCGTGATCGCCCAGAACGCCAACTGGTCCCAAGGCAGCAGATAGCCGGTGAAGCTGGCGAACAACGTCAGCAGGAACAGGATGCAGCCGATAATCCAGTTGAATTCGCGCGGCCGTTTGTACGAGCCGGTCAGGAAGACCCGGCCCATGTGGAGGAAGACAATCGCGACCATCGCGTGGGCCGACCACCGGTGCAAGTTGCGCAGGAAGGTGCCGAACGCCACCGAGCCCCGCAGGTCCAGCATGCGGTCGTAGGCCTGCGTGGTCGACGGGACGTAATAGAACATCAGCAGCACGCCCGTCACCGTCAGCACCACGAAAGTCACGAACGACATCACGCCCAGCCCAAGCGTGTACAGCGGACGGATCGAGTTCTTGTGGACCTTGACCGGGTGGATGTGCAGGAAGAAGTTGGTGAACGAGGTGCGCGACGCGCCGAGGTCGGAATCCGGCAGCGGATTGCGGAAGATGGAGTCCCAGACGTTGCGCGGAAACGCCGCCAGCGCGCCCACGATCCCTGTTTTTTCTTCAGTTGGGGCGCTCATATCGTGTAGTAGGTGCCCTGGTCAACCGGGGCGTTGGTGTCGACTTCCAGCTCACCGTTGGGCGCGAGCGAAACCTGGTACCAGGTGAGCGACTTCGGCGCGGGACCGCCGACCACGTTGCCGTCCTGGTCGTAACGCGAGCCGTGGCAGGGACAGGCGAAACCGGTGTCGGAGACGCCGACCGTGCAGCCGAGGTGCGTGCAGATGGTCGAAATGACGGCCAGCTTGGGACCTTCGCGGACCACGCAGACGCGGCGCTGGTCAATCGAGACCCGTGTGCCGGACGGGAAGTCGTCGGGCCGCCCGATGGAGTAGCGGCTGGGCTGGCCGTAGGTGGCGCGGGGCTTCATGAAGATGAAGTTGGCCAGCGCGCTGATGGCCGCGGAACCCGCCAGCGCCGCCGCGCTGAACCATGTCAGGATGCTGCGGCGGGAATCGCCGCTATTGGATGGGGTTGTCTTTTCGCTCATGCTTGGGTTCTCCCGGCTTGCCGTCGACCAGTTCCTCCAGGTCCGACCAGAAAACGTGGAATTTCGCCTCCTCCACATCGCGGAAATAGTCCTTCTTGACCGCGAAGACAAACACGCAGGCGCCAGCGAGCGCCATGAGCAGGCTGGCGGCGAGGGCGATCCATGTCAGTTCGAGTCCCATTTGGCTAGTTCGGACGAGGTGCGGAGATGCCCGTTTTTTGCAGGTGGCCTGCCAAAGGGAAATGGCTTATAAATCAATAGGTTGGCGGTGGTGGGGTGATTTGGCGCGGGTGTTGGGTGCTGCGCGTTGCGCGAATTGGCGCAGGGCGCGGCCCAAGGTGTGGAGGCACGGAACTACTGGAGAAGGCTAATGAGGGGTTTGCGGACGGCCAAGTTTACAGCACTGGAAGCAGGGGGAAATACGGGGTGAGTTTGGTGGACCTGAAGGGATTCGAACCCTTGACCTCTTCCATGCCATGGAAGCGCGCTCCCAACTGCGCCACAGGCCCACAAACCTCTAGGATAGCACCGGGGCGGCCCGAAAGCCAGCGCGAATAGCAACGCGGAAGACAGCGCGTTGGAAGGTCGAGTGCTCGACTCCCGGGCTGGATACCGAGGGCCAAAGTGGAAACTCACGGGGCCGGCTGGTCGCCTCGCCCCAGCCCGGAAGGGTTCCGCGCGTCCGGCGAAGATGTTAACATCAGACTCTTGGACATCGCCACGCTGACCGCAATAGAAGGCGAGTTGCCACGGCGAGCCTTGGAATTGCTGTGAAGCGAGAAGATTCAGCCGGGGAAAATCGCACCCTTGGCTTGAGCGGAGGGCAATTGTAATGTATTGGGATGTAGTCGAGGTGAAGCCGGAGCCTGGATTCAGCTTGTACGTCCGTTTCAAAGACGGATTGGCTGGTCATGTGAAATTGGCTGCCGAGGAGATGACAGGCGTCATGGCACCTCTGGCAGACCCGAATTTTCTTCAAGCGCGTCTTCGTGGATCAGGGCGCGGTCACGTGGCCCGGCGAGATTGACCTCGCGCCGGACGCGATGCACGCCGAAATCGCGTCCCGCGTGCACGGATAGAAGCGGGTCCGTCGCGAGACGGACCCGCCATGGCAGTCCCTACTGCACGCTAATCGTAGTCCCCGCCGGGCTAGTCGCCCCGCCCGCCGTAACCGTCACCGGCACAGCCCCACTCGGAGCGCCCGACGGCACAATCACCTCAACCAGCAACACCCCGCTGATCGATCCAGGCAACGACCCCGCAAAAACCGCCGGAGCCGTCGTGCCCCCAATCGTCGTCGAAACCGACGACAACGGCACGCGTACAAAGCCCGTCTCGATAATCCCGCTGAACGACGCCGGATTCAACGCGCCCTCGCCCGTCATATAAAGGATCACGTACGACCCCTTCGCCGCCGGGTTCTTGGCCGTGTTCACCGACCCGTCCTGGTTCAAGACCACAATCTGCCCCTTCCCCGAAGTGTCCGATGTGAAAAGGCCGGGCGCAGTCGGGGCAATCGGCACCGGGAAGGCAAGCGTCGACTGGCCCGCCGTGGTCACGACAAAGCTCGCCGTCCCCGAGCTACCCACCGTGTAGGGCACCTGGATGCTGGTCTGGTTGCCGTTGGCATAGAGGATCGGGGCCGCGATGCCGTTCACCGTCACGCTGGTCGTGTAGGGCGTACCCGGTTCCAGCAGGGACGTCGGTAGGAAGCCCGACGTCGGAATCACCGTCGCCACCGAAGGCGTCACGCCGACCGTCTGGCCGATGATCGTGACAATCTCGCCCGGCGCAACCGTGCCACCCTGGAAGCTGGCTGCATTCAACACCGACGTAATGGCCGCCGGAGGTGCGATGCTGCCCAGAATCCCGCGCGGCGTAACCGCCGTCACACCCGGCTTCGGCGAAACGTTGCCAGCCTGGTAGTACAGCGTATTCACATCGCCGCCGCGACCGCCGTTCCCGAAGGCAATCGCCCACAGGCCCGAAATCTGCAGCGGGTTCCCGTTCGGATCCTGCAGCGTCCCGAGCAGCGTGCCCGACTTGGGATCGAAGGCGTTGATCCGACCGTCGCCGAAATTGCCCACCAGCAGCGCGCCGCCGAATGCACCCCAATTCGCCGGAGCCATTGCCAGGCCCCACGGCGCGTTCAATGCACCGCCGGAGATCAGATGGCTCTTCAGATTGCCGTCGAAGTCGAACTGGCTCACGTAACCGAGGCCCGCGCCGACCACCTCGAAGAACTTGTTGGCATCCTGCTGCGCGTAGGCAACATACAGGCTGCCGTTGACGGTCCAGATGTTGAACGGGGCGTAGCCGGCGGGAATGCCCGGGTCCTTGAAGCCGCCCGCGACGGTGGCCGGCTTGAAACTGCCGTCGAAGACGTCGATGTTGCCGCTGCGGAAGTTCGGCGCATAGAGGGTGGAACCAAGGGCGCTGGTTCCGATGCCCAATCCCTTGTAGACCGCGCTTTGCGGCGAGTTGTCCACCAGCACGATGGCCACGGTACCCCCGTTCCACGCCGAAATCGTGCCGTCCTCGGTCGAGAAGATAAAGGATGCCTTGGTGCTGCCGGGCAGCAGGAAATTGGCGGTGAAGTTTTGCACTTGGCCCGTCGGGCGGCCGGGGACCTTGCCCGATGCGGAACCAGCGGGGATGGTGACCACAGTCGGCGTGATCACACCGGAGCCGTTGTAGAGCGTCGAAGTCCCCGAGAGGTGGTTCGAAGTCCAGAACGGCGAGGTCGCGCTGAAGGAAATCCCCCAGGGATCAAGCAGGTTGGGGTCCGTGATGGGGGCCAAACCGGGGACGCTGGCAACCAGGGGCGTCTGGAGGTAGATGTTCTTGGGGGTCTGGGCGAACGAGGTCGCCGCAACTCCCAGCAGGCCAACACAAAACAGGGCGCGTATCTTCATGTGGAGCTCCTGAGTGCAAGCCTATCGCGATTCGCGGGCGAGAACGACGGCAAGGTGTAAATATGCTGTAAAAACCGGCTGCCGGGACAGGCGCGGAACCAATTCGCACTGCGTTCCGTCTACCCCAGCGCATGCCCCAACAACGTTCGCTCGGCTCAAAAGTGATGGCAACGGCCTTGTGCGCCGTCCTGGCGGGACCCTTTTCGGTATCGGCGGCGGAATTGCCGGTCCGGTCGGTGGTGCTGTACAAGCACGGGGTCGGGTATTTCGAGAGGAGCGGGACGCTGGGACCTGGCGAATCGGCGCGGCTGGATTTCAGCGCGGCGTCGATGAACGACGTGTTGAAGTCGCTCACTATCACCGATTCCGGCGGTAAGGTGACGGGCGTGCGCTACGACTCGGCCATTCCGCTTGAGACCAAGCTGGGCGAGTTCCCGTTCACGCCGGGCGACGGCAAGCCGTTGAGCGACATGTTGGACCAGTTGAAGGGCGCGCGGCTGGAGATCGAGTTCGGGCCGCAGAAGATGGCGGGCGTCATCGTGGCTGCGCGGCTGGTCGCGGGCGACAAGGAGCGGGCCGAGAAGGAGCAGGTCACGCTGTTGACCGATGCCGGGGACATGCGGAATGTGGATCTGACGGCGGCGTCGGCGATCCGGTTCGCGGACGTCAAGCTGCAGACCTTATTTAAAGACTATCTGGCGGCTCTGAGCGGAGCACGGTCGAAGGACAAGCGCAGCGTGTACATCGATTCGACGGATTCGAAATCGCGAGAGGTGCGGGCGAGCTACATCACGCCGATGCCGGCATGGAAGTCGAGTTACCGGCTTTTGTTCGACGAGAAGGCGGGCGAGGCGACGCTCGAAGGCTGGGCGATTGCCGACAACACTACGGGCGAAGACTGGACGAATGTGCGGATTTCGCTGGTGTCGGGGAAGCCTATTTCGTTCATCAGCCAGTTGTACGCGCCAAAGTACATCCATCGGGAAGGGGCGGAATTGGCGGAGGACGAAGCCGTGACACCTACAGTACATGAAGGGGCAGTCATGTTCAAAGCAGTCCAAGCTCCACCGCCCGCGCCACGCGCGACTGCGAGGGCATTTGGCTCCGGGGGAGGGATTGGATCAGGACGGGGCGGCGGAGGTTTCGGCGATGGCGTGGAGGCAGCTTCCCAGACCGTCGAAGTCCAGAGCACCGTCGCTCCCGAAGGCACCGCCACCGAAATCGCCGACCTCTTCGAGTACGCCATCAAGAACCCCGTCACGGTCAAGAAGAACGAATCCGCGATGCTGCCATTCCTCCAGGCCAAGATCCCGGCCCGCAAGCTCATCCTCTACTCCGATTCCAGCCGCCCCAACCCCCTCAGTGCCGCCGAGATCACCAACAATTCCGGACGCACACTGGACGGCGGTCCGATCACGATCTTCGACGGCGGCACGTACGCGGGCGAGGCGCTGGTCGAGACCATCAAGAATTCCGACAAGCGCTTCATCAGTTACGGAGTCGACCTCGGCACCCGCATTTCCACGAAGTTCAACTCGGAACGCAACGACATCCGCGAGATCCACGCGCACAACGGAGTCCTGGTCACGCGCTACGCCCTGGTTGAGAAGAAGGCCTACACCGTCCGAAACGTGGATGCCCGCGCCAAGACGCTGATCATCGAACACCCCGTCCGGGGGAACTACAAGCTGGTCAACACCGTCGCGCCCTTCGAGACTTCGACCAACGTCTACCGCTTCGAGGTCAAGGTCCCCGCCAGTGGGACCGTCGAATTCCCGGTTACGGAGGAGAACGTCTACGACCAGTCGGTCTCGGTCTCGTCGATGACGCCCGACACCCTGCTCGTCCAGATCCGCAACAAGGTCCTGGGCGACGCGGCCAAGCGCCAACTCCAGGAAATCTCCGACGTCAAGACCCAGATCGCGAGCGCCGCTGCCGACAAACGCCGCCTCGACGACGACCTGCGCAAAGTCACCGCCGACGAGGAGCGCAACCGGCAGAATATCACCAGCCTGTCAGGCGTCGCGGGGCAGCAGCAGATCGTTCAGGACTACGCCCGCAAGCTTTCCGACCAGGAGACGCAGATCGCCAAGATCCGCGACCGCCAGACGGAACTGGACAACCAGACGGGACAACTGCAGGGACGGTTGAATGTATTGATCGCCAAGCTGGAGTTCTAGCGCCGCAAAGCAGGGGGAGAGGGGCGCGGACTGGTAAAATGAACCCTTGCCTTCTTCTCCCGCTATTCGCTCCGCCTCCCGCCCCACTTCCTGGCCCCTTCTGTATCTCGCGGTGGCGCTGACCACGTCCGCCACCCTCTTGCTTGAGCTCTCGCTCACCCGTATTTTCTCGGTCGTCTTCTACTACCACTTCGCCTTTCTGGCCATCTCGATCGCCCTGTTCGGACTCGGGGTCGGCGGCGTCCTTTCCTACACTCTCACCGGTTGGAAGCAGCCGCTCTACCGCAAACTCGGCGTGCTGAGCTTGGTCACAGCGGCGCTCGCGGTGGATGTCCTGATCGTCGTCCTGAGCCGCGGCGCGGACATCGGGCCCGCCGAATTCGCCCTCATCTACTTCGCCAATTCCCTGCCCTTCATCGGCGCAGGCATGATCGTTTCATTGGTAATCTCGGAAACCATCGAACGGGTGGACAAGGTCTATTTCTACGACCTTCTCGGTGCCGCCGCCGGATGCCTCGGCCTTGTGGCCCTGCTCAACTCGGTCGGGGGACCGAACACCGTCATCGCCGTCTCCGTCCTGTTCGCCGCCGCCGGTGCCGTGTGGTTTGCCATCGACGGTTACAAGCTCGGCCGCATCGTCAGCGTGTTCGTCGGGCTGGCGTTCACGATCCTGATCATCGTCAACACCCGTTACCACGCCATCGAGGTCCACTACGCCAAGGGGCAGAAGCTGCGCGACGAGCAGTTCATCAAGTGGAACCCGATCTCCCGCATCGGCCTCGCCAAGGAGAGCAACGATAAGAACGCCAGCGAGATGATCTACATCGACGCCGACGCCTCCACCGCCATCGCCAAGTTCGACTTCGACCACCTGACGCCCGACAATCTCCGCGACCTGATGCACCAGGGCCCCGGCCTCCCCTACAACCTCCGCACTGGGGCCAAGACGCTGATCATCGGACCGGGCGGCGGCTGGGACGTCTCCCGCGCGCTCGCCTCGGGGAGCAAAGATGTGACCGGCGTCGAAATCAACCCGATCATCGCCAACACGATCATGCGGCAGAAGTTCCCTGAGCTTTCGAACCGGCTCTACTTCCGACCGGACGTACATATCAATGTCGAGGACGGGCGAAGTTTCGTCCGGCGGAGTCCTGAAAAGTACCAGGTGATCCAAGCGACACTGGTCGACACGTGGGCGTCCACGGCCGCCGGCGCATTCGCGCTTTCCGAAAACAACCTCTACACAACCGACGCGTTCCGCGACTACCTCTCGCACCTGACGCCGGACGGCATCCTCGCGTTCACCCGCTGGGGCTTCGACCCGCCGCGCGAATCGTTGCGGTTGCTGTCCCTTGCCATGGAAGCCTTGAAGGATTTGGGCGAAACCGACCCCGCGCGGCACGTGATCGTGGGCCGACTGGGCGGCAAGGCCGACCTCGCGGGCTGGGGCGCGACGGATACCGTCGTGTTTTCTCGCAAGCCGTTCACTGACACCGACATCGCCCGCACCCGGGCCTACCTCGCTGAAGCGGGCATGTCGGCGGTCTACGTGCCCGGAGACGCCGCGACAAATCCCTTCGGACAACTGCTGCTATCCAAAGACCCGGCGGCATTCCAGCGCGACTACCAGTACGATATTTCTCCCGTCGGCGACAACCGGCCCTTCTTCTTCTACACAGTGCAACCGCGCGACGTGGCCGCCTTCCTCCTCGGAAGCGGCGGCAAAGCGGCGGACGCCAAGGTCAACGTGGCGGTGCCGAAGCTGTTTTCCGCCCTGTTCGTAAGCTTGATCGCCGTGGGGATCATCCTCGTCCTGCCGCCGCTGGTGCTGGGGACTCGGTTGCCGTCCCAAGGCTCGGTGCGCGGCTTCCTGCTGTACTTCCTCGCCATCGGAGTGGGATACATCCTCATCGAGGTGGCGCTGATCCAGAAGTTCGTCCTGTTCCTGGGCCACCCGACTTATGCGCTCACCGTGGTGATCTTCGCGATGCTGGTGGCGAGCGGCGCGGGCAGCTACGCCAGCCGGACCCTCGTCGGCGACCGCCGGGGCAGCTTGCTGACAGTCCTTGCCTTGGTGGCCGTGTTCGTGGCGATCCTTGCGGTTGCGCTGCAGCCGGTTTTGAGCGGCAGCGTCGGACTGCCTTTGCCTGTGAAGATGCTGGCGACGGTCGCGATGATCGCCCCGGTCGGATTCGTGATGGGCTTGCCGTTCCCGTCCGGACTGCGGTTCCTGGAGCGCGGACACAGCGCATCGGTGCGCTGGGCGTGGTCGCTGAACGCGGCTGCGTCGGTGCTGGGGTCGGTCGGTGCCTTGGTTTTGGCGCTCTACGTCGGATTGGTAGGGACGCTGCTGGTTGGCGGCGGCCTGTACTTGGCGGCGGCGGTGGTGGCGGCGAGCAGTTCGATTGTCCGACCCGCTGCAGGCGCATGAAGACGTTTGCAGACAAAGTCGCAGTCGTGACCGGCGCAGGTAGCGGCATAGGCCGCGCACTGGCGCAACGCTTCGCAGCCGAGGGGATGCGGCTGGTCCTGGCTGATATCGATGGCGAGGCCTTGATCGAGACATCCGAAACCTTGAGCGCCGAGTGGGGCTACGTGCGGTTGGTGGTGGCCGACGTCTCGACCGCCGAGGGTGCCCAGCGGATCGCCGACGAGGCGTGGGACCGGTTCGGAGGGGTCCATATCCTATGCAACAACGCCGGGGTCGCGTGCGCGGGGGCTCCGGTGTGGGAGCAGACGCCGGAGACGTGGTCCCGCGTGCTGGGCGTGAATCTTTGGGGGCTGATCCACGGCGTGCGCGCGTTCGTCCCGCGGATGCTGGCTGACGGCGACGAAGGGCATATTGTGAACACGGCGTCGGCGGCAGGATTGAGGACCGGGCCGTTCGTCTCGCCTTACTACGCGTCGAAACATGCTGCGGTGGCCTTCACAGAGGCGCTGCACTTCGACCTGCTGCTGGCGGAATCGAAACTGAAGGTCTCGGCGTTGTGCCCGGCGTTCGTGAAGACGCGGATTGCGGACCACTCGCCGGGATTCCCGGATGCGATGCGGGCCAGGGTCGAGTCCGGCATGGAACCGGCTGACATCGCGCAACGGGTGTTCGAGGCGGTCCGGGACGAGAAGTTCTGGATTTTGACGCACTCCGAGTTTGACAGTTTGATCCGCGCGCGGTGTGAGGGCATGCTGGCCGGGGAGAACCCGGTGCCGCATGTGTTCCGGAGGCCGGAGTAGGGATTTCCGCATAGGAGTTAGGCGGCCTTTGCCAGTTTGGGGGCTGGTTTGGGGCGGTTGCGGGCGGCGGCCAGGGCGTCTTGGAGGTGGAGGGCGCGGGCGATTTCGGCGGAGGAAAATTCAAAGCCTTGACCAGCAGCACCTCCCTGCGAAGGGCATGCGGAGGATAAGTCCGGCGATGGAGCTTGGGCGGCCAAAGACTTCGACCCGGCATTGAGGCGGGCGAGGAGGACGGCCTGTTCGAGGGCTTCGGCGCGGGCGGCGCGGCGGTCGGATTGGAGTTTTTCGAGGCGGGCTGTGGCGGACTTGATGGCTCGGTGGATGCGGGATTCGTAGAGGGTTAGGCGCTCGATTTCCTTGGAATGTTGGAGGTAGGCTTTCGCCTGATTCAGGGTGGTATTGGCCTGGGGGTGGGTGGCGAGGGTTTCGTCCTCGGCGAATTGCAGGGCCAAGATGCCGTCTTCGATGGACTGAACGCGCTGGAGTCGCCAATAGTTGTCGGCGATGAGGGCGGCGAGCTGGGTCTCCTCGGGGGTTTCCGGCTTTAGGGAAGCGGTTAGGGTTTTGACGTGGGTTTTGTAGGTTTCCAAATCGTCGGCGGGGATGACTACGGTGCGTCCGGTGAGTCCGTGGCGGAGGGCGTTGACGGCTACCTTTTGTTTTCCAGTGGTGGTGCGTGGACCGGTGGATTTGGTCGCGTTGGCGCGGTTGGCTGCGATTTGTTTGGGTGTGGACATGGGAGTGGCTCCGTGTTTGGTTTAGCACGGGCGGGGGTGGACTCCAAGCGCCGGAGGGGGTAAGTGGTTGATTTGATTGGGAAAGATTTTTGTGACCGGGGGTTGGGGACGGGGCCGGGAGTTAAGGCAATGAGTTTCTCGCATTCCCGGCTCTCCGAACAAACGCTCCCTCGCGGTCGCGGCTCGGCGGAATCAGCATATTACCGGTCACGACCTTAAGGGACCTACGGGGGAGAGTTCAAATCCCGGTGGTGAGGGTGTCGATGATGCCACGGTCGAGGGCCCATTTGCCAGTTACGACTGCTCCGGTGGCCTCGAACTTGCCTCCCGCCAAGGCCTTGGCCAAATCGTCGGTGTTCGACCCTAGGGTCGTCGCCGCTACACGGAGCTGGCTCGCAAGAACTCGGGCATCCTGCGCGGAGCGGCAGGTCGCGTCCATTTGCCCGACAATTCCCGCGCCGTCCGCCGAGGGCACCAGCCGGACCACCATGCGGTCGGCGTTCACCAAGCCCGACAGCGCCAGTTTCAGCCCCGGAGGCACGAAACCTCCCCGGCGCAGCCAGATTCCGGGTACCGAAAGCCATGCCGGCCCCTCCGGCAGCTGCGCGGTCACCGGCGGGCCCTGATTGGCGAGCCGGGTGGCGGCCAGTTCGTCGGTGCTGACCGCGAGGGCGATCGCGTCGGCCCGCAGCCGCACGAAGGAGATCTTTCGTTCCGGCAGGGAGCCTTGAGCGCGGCAGAGGCTCTCGAAACACGAGCCTCCGTGCCGGACCGCGTACGACTGAAGCTTGTCCCAGTCGAAGCGCCCTTTGGCGATGAAGAATGTGCCGCTGGCCGAGATGGTGGCGACCACCAGGTCGAGATCCTTGCGGTAGTTGAACCCGGTGCCGTCGAGGAATTCCTTGTATTCGGACTCAAGCGGGGCCTTCGATTCGCCGAGGAGGCCGGCTTGGCGCAAGGATTCGAAGTCAAGGCGCACAACCGTGGCGTCCTCGACCGGGAAGCGGCCGAGAAGCGCCGGGGTCGCGAAGAACGCAGCCGATTCCCTGGAACGCCAAAACGCCCCCGCCGCAGCCAGGCACACCACGGCGATGGTGGCGATCCCGGCAATGCGACGAGCGCGCATGGTGTTCTGGACTCCGCCGACTACGCGGCCCGCTCGAGGGACCACAGGGCGATGTAACCCTGGAGTTGCTTCATCATTTCCTGGAAGCCTTCGATGGTGAGGGATTGCGCACCGTCGCTGATGGCCTTCTCGGGGCAGGGGTGGACTTCGACGATCATGCCGTCGGCGCCGACCGCGACCGCCGCCTTGCAGATTGCCGGCACCAGGCTACGCTTGCCGACGGCATGGCTGGGGTCGATGATCACGGGCAGGTGGGTCAGTTCGTTGAGCACGGGGACGGCTGAAATGTCGCAGGTGTTGCGGGTGGCGGTTTCGAAGGTGCGGATGCCGCGTTCGCACAACATGACGTTGGGGTTGCCGTGGGCGACGATGTACTCGGCTGACATCAGGAGTTCCTTGATGGTCGCGCTGAGGCCGCGCTTGAGCATGACGGGGCGGCCGCACTTGCCGAGAACTTTGAGCATGGCGAAGTTCTGCATGTTGCGCGCGCCGACCTGCATGATGTCGGCGTATTCGGCGACGAGCGGGACGTCGCGGTCGCTCATGACTTCGGTCACGATGGCGAGACCGGTGGCCTCGCGGGCCTTGGCGAGGAGTTTGAGGCCTTCGCCTTCCATGCCCTGGAAGTCGTAGGGCGAGGTGCGGGGCTTGAACGCGCCGCCGCGGAGGATCTTGGCACCGGCGGCTGCGACAGCCTCGGCGGTCTCCATGATCTGCTTTTCGCTCTCGACGGAGCAGGGGCCGGCCATGGTGACGAACTCGTCGCCGCCGATTGCCGCCTTGCCCACGTGGATGACGGTGCGTTCCTTGCGGAACTCCTTGCTGACGAACTTGTACGGGGCCGAGATGCGCACTGCGCGTTCGACACCCGGCGTCGCCTCAAGGGACTCCAAACAACTCGTCACATCGCCTCCAGTTCCAACTACGCCAATCACAACCCGTTCCTCGCCGACAATCGAGTGGACCCTGAAGCCGAAATGCTGTATCCGCTCGCACACATAGTCCACTTCATGCTTCGGGGCATGGGGACGCATCGAAATGATCATTCTGTAAACCCTTCTCTCTCCAGAAACAGCACACGTCCAGCCGCGGCGCAGGGGCATTTTCTGGTCTTTGTGAGCCGCGCGCCGCGACTCGTGTGCTGAAAAATAAAAAAGCCCACTCGCTGGGAGTGGGCTGGTTCAAATCCGTACTACGGAACAAGTTCAACCAACACCACTATGGAGTGGGGTGCCAAAATCGATACCCGAAGGTGTAGGCGGCGTTGGTCATCGAAGAACCAATATAGCGGATTCGGGGGGCGGGTTGCAAGGGCGGAGCGTAGTTTTTTGTGGGAAAATTAGCCACCTGTGGTGGGTGTATGCAGGTTGGTGGGTGGGTGGAGGGTCTTGGTTTCATGGAGTTGGGTGGGTATGGGGTGTGCACCGGGGTTGAGTGATGGCGGGGGAGGGCGGGGTGCTTAATGGGTATACTGATGTGCATACACAGCCGCTTGAAGCATGACTGAGGATCAACTGAATCAACTGCGGTGGTTGGATGGCCTTCGCGACGAGGACATCGATCTTAGCGACATTCCCGAGCAGGGGCACAGGACGGACTGGGTCCGGGGTCCGATGGATCGCCCTGTCACGCGCGCAATTTCCATCCGGCTGCCTGAACCAGATATCGCAATAGCGCAGAAGTGGCGGGCAGGAAGGGGCGGCCGTACCCGACCTATATCAAGCAGTTGCTGCATGAGGCGCTCGTGCGGGAACGGGCTCGGGGATAAGGCGGAACGGGCCGGTCAGTCCGGCGATTGGACGGCCTCGGCTAGGATCATCATTCTCTGGCACGGCGCACACACAAGGCCGCGTTGTTGCCGATATCGCCAGTGCGGCTGGAGGCCGGCTCCCCGCCGCCGAAATCAAAGCCCCGCGCCTCCGACGAACCGGCCTCCTCGGAACTCCATACCCAGGGATACTTGGTATCCGTGATCCGGATGCCACCCTTGACGTGCGGCAGTGGCAGGGACGGGGTATAGATCGAACGCAATTCCGCAATCGTCGGCAGACGCCAGTCGCGATATCCGGCCAAGGGCAACGCCTTGCAATAGTGGTCTGCCTGAGCCCAGCCGACACCCCAGGCGCTGTCACGCAGCGGCCACATTAGCCCGGTTGACGGATCGCGCCATACTCCGGGCGGATCCGCCTTCGCTGGAATCGTTGGGCTGGGTGCAGCGGCCACCGCAGCAGCCACGAAGCTATACCGGCCCACCACGCTCGACGCAATCCACGGCAACTGCTTTCCGGCCGACGCGCCATCCACCTTCTCTCGGACCAGATCAAACACATCGTTCAGCCCCACGCCGGGTTCCGCCATCGCCTCCAGCAGGTATTGGGTGAACAAGCCATTACGCCCGCTGGGATTGTCGCTCGCTGTCTTTCCCGGCGATGTCGCCAAGGCGATAAACGTGCCCCGACCGGCGTTCATCCCCGCCAATCCACGGGTCCCGCCTTTGCTCGACCGGAATGGATTGTCCCGGCAGGCGTCCAGAATCAGGATGTTCAGCTTGGCCTTGCGCGACTCCATCTGCTCCTGCACACGGCTCGCAGCTTGGGAATCGTAGCGGACGTCGGCCTCGTCGCGACCGTCGAAATCGACGGGCAGCATGTAGTTTTCGCCGTCGATGGCGACACCGTGGCCGGAATAGTAGAACAAAGCCACGTCGCCCGGACGCAGATTGGCGATCCACTGGTCAATCCCGCGGGACATGGCTTTGCGGTCGGCGTCCGAAAGCACGGTGACATCGAAATGCAGCTGCGTCAGCCGCGCACCGAGTGCCCGGGCGTCGTTCACGGGGTTCACCAGCGCCGGATACGCCCGGTACGCCCCGTTGCCGATCACCAATGCCACCTGGCGTCCGCTGAGCACGATACCACGGTCCTGCGCGAAAGCCGCTATGGCCATGGTCATGATCAAGACAAGTTGGCGCATTCCACTCTTCACTGTACTATGGCGTGGCGAAGGCGAATCTTACAAGGGGACCGCACAAACGGATATCATCAAAGGCATGGCGAGCAACCGCTGGACACTTTCGCTGGGCCTGTTTTTCACCTTGGCAGTCACGGCCGCCCCGCCGGATTTCCGGGCCACGCTGTACCCGGCGCTCGAATCTGCGGGCTGCAGGGGGTGCCATTCGGTCGACGGGGTCGCCTCCAGCACGCGGTTGCGGTTCCCTGATTCCGCTGCGACGCCAAGCGAGATCGAGGCGTTCGGGAAGTCGCTGGTTGCGCTGGTGGACCGGAAGTCGCCGGAGCAATCGGTGATTTACCGAAAACCCACGGCCCGGGTCGCCCACGCGGGCGGCGAACGTATCCACAAAGGTTCTCCGGAGGAGGGTGCGCTGCGGACTTGGGTCGATTACCTCGCGACATTGTCCCCGGCTGAAACGGCTGCCGCCCTCAGGAATCCGGCCACCTCGGTTTCAGGCAAGGCCCCAGCCGCCGCGGTCCGAAGACTCACGAACAGCCAATACAACCACGTGGTCCGGGACCTCCTCGGCGACCGTTCCCAGCCCGCCAGCCAGTTCCCGCCCGAGGATTTCGTCAACGGCTTCCGCAACCAGTACCAATCGCAGAACCTGTCGCCGATTCTGATGGACGCCTACGGGGCCGCCGCCGAGAAGCTCACGCGCGCGGCGTTCCGCAACGGGATCCCGGCTGCGCTGCTTTCCTGCCAGCCGTCGGCAGCCTGCCGGGCGATCTTCATCCGCTCCTTTGGACTCCGCGCCTTCCGGCGTCCGCTAGAACCCGCCGAACTGGTCCGCTACGAGGCCCTGTTCGCGAAACAGAAGGCGTTTCAGGACGGGATGAAGATCGTGGTCGAGGCGATGTTGCAGTCGCCGAACTTCCTGTTCCGCATGGACTCGGCGGCTCCGGCGAAGTGGAAGGCGTACGCCACCGCCAGCCGCCTCGCGTTCGCCCTGTGGGACACCGCGCCCGACCAAGCGCTGCTCGACGCCGCCGCGCGGGGAGAGTTGGACTCACACGCGGGGGTCGAGGCCGCCATCCGCCGCATGCTCGGAGACAAGCGGGCCCCCGAGGCGCTGGACCAGTTCACTGCCGAATGGCTGCGTTTCGACCGCGCGCTGAACTCGTCCAAGGACCGTACCCGCTTCCGCGAATTCACCGCGGACACTCTGTACGCCATGACCCAGGAGGCGCGCTTCTTCATCGGCGACCTGGTGTGGAACAACCGCAACTTCATGGACATCTTCACCGCCGACTACGGCTTCATGAATGGCGACCTGGCCAAGCTCTACGGTGCGCCCGCGCCCGTCGGTGAATACGAGCGGACACCGTTCCCGAGCGGGTCCGAGCGCGCCGGGCTGCTCGGACAGGCGCTGTTCCTTTCGGCGACCGCCAAGCCGGACGATACGTCGCCGACGGCGCGCGGCCTGTTTGTCCGGGAGCAATTCCTCTGCCAGCATGTGCCGGACCCGCCCCCGGGCGTCGACACCAACCTCCCGGAACCGACCGAGGACAAGCCGAAGACCAATCGTCAGCGGCTCGCCGAGCATACGACAAACGAGAGCTGCGCGCGGTGCCATTCGCTGATCGATCCCGTCGGATTCGGTTTCGAGAAGTTCGACGCGATTGGACAGCGGCGCGAGAAGCTTGAACTGATCTTCCGGACGGGCGAGGGCGAGAACCGGAAGGCGGGAAAGCACATGGAGATCGACCTCGACACGACCGGCACGGTGGCGGGCATCCCCGATTCCAACTTCTCCAGCCCGCGGCAACTCGGCGGCGTGCTCGCCGGGAGCCGGATCTGCCAGGAATGCGTGGTAAAACAGTATTTCCGCTATGTCGCGGGAAGGCTGGAAACCCCGGCGGACCGCGACACCATCAGCCATGCCTACGAGGCCTTCCGCAAGTCCGGGTTCCAGTTCCGCGAGATGATGGTTGCCGTTCTACTCGGACAATAAATAGAGAACAGATTTGAGACCCTACGCCATCGGGATAACCGGCCCCTCCGGTTCCGGCAAGACAGAACTCGCGGTACGCGTCCAAGCCGAGTTGGAGGACGCGACGTTGCTGTCGCTGGATTCCTATTACCTCAGCCAGGACCATCTTTCGCTGGAGGAGCGGGAATTGCTGAACTTCGACGATCCGAAAATGCTGGATTGGCCACTGGTGGTGGAACAGATTTCGCGTCTGGTGAGTGGCGCGGCCATTGACCACCCGATCTATTCGTTCGAGAAACACACGCGGGTGGCGGAGACGATACGGGTCGAGCCATCGCGATGGCTGATCATCGAGGGCATTTTCGCGTTGCACCACGCGGAACTGCGCGAACTGTACGGGGCCAAGTTCTATGTGACGGCACCGGACGAGGTCTGCCTGGAGCGGCGGATCGAGCGGGACGTGGTGAGTCGGGGGCGGACGCGGGAGTCGGTGGTGCGGCAGTATGACGCCACAGTGCGGCCCAGCGCGGAACTGCATATCCTGCCCACGGAACGGTTTGCGGACATGACGGTGTCAGGCGTGCAGCCGATCGACCACTCGGTGTCCACAACGGTGGCGTTTCTCAAGAGCGCCAGGGCCGCCGGTCGCGGCAAATAATCTCCGTCCGACGGCGACGCACGGGCTTGCATCGAGCACCGCTCCTTTTCTGAAGTTCAGACCCATCTTTCGGCCGGCATATGCGCTAGCAATGACGTGAAACGGATTCTGAAGTTGCGTCACTATTAACCAGACCGCAGCATGTTTTTTTTGTGCTATGGTTCCTTTAGAAAGGTTCGATCCATGCAACGACTAGCATTGCAAGTCCTTTTGGTTCTGGCCGTACCTATGGCTGCCCTGCCACAAGAGCCTGAACCCATCACCGCCTTCGGCCATGGAGGGTTCTTCGGCCCGGACGGAAAGCAAGTTCCGGTTACCATGGCCTTCGTCACCAAGGCTCAGGCCTACTACAAGGCCAAACTGGTCAACGCTCTGCCGGCGACCAAGAAAAAGGCCTTCGCCGCCTATGAAAAGGGCGTGTTGAGCGCGATAACACCCGCTGGCCAGGACAAGCTCATCTTGGAACACCAGTCGATCGAGTGGCTCATCGAAAACACCGCAGACCAACAATTGAAACTACAGTCTGGCGGAAGGTTGCGGGCGTTGCGTCAGGCGATGAATTGGAAACTTCCGGATCAGGCCACGCTCGGGGAGGCGGAAAAGCGCGAGTCCTACACGCCGAGCCCTCAAGTTCGTGAGCGACTCGCGTCGCCCCAGTTGAAGTTGATGAACCTGAAACTGAACTCGGGTGCGGTAAAGGTATTTGCGGCGACAACGAATTCCGGCCAAGCTTACATCGACGAATGCACTGCGGCTGGCGTGCCCATTCCGCCGACGATCAATGTAATGGATCCCATGGGGATCACAGGTTGGAGGTCGGAGGGATTCATCCCTACGATTAGCCAATTCATCACCGGTACGCCCGCAGAGTTGCGCTCATACAAAAGTAGCGCACCCGAGGGCATGTGCTTCGCGCTTCCGCGGTATACCGATGCATCAAAGACCACGGTAGAACTGGACGGCGTTATTTGCACCGGCAAACAGAGTTCGAAAGTCTGCTTTTGGGACAACCAAAGGGCGGGGACGACATTCCCGTTCCCGGCGGGGACCCAGATTCCGATTGGCGTTCCCGCCACACCCGGCGGACTCTACCAAGCCGGCGGCAAGGAAATTGAGTTCAACTCTACCGCCGGAGTCTGCACGGACTGTCATGCCGGGGAGAATCCTTACGTCATCCATCCAAAGGTGAACCTGGCTACCAGCGGGCCCGCCGTTCTGTGGGAATCTCTTTCCCAGGCTCCCAGGAACCTGCCCACGATGCCTGTGAACCGTTACGATCCCCTTGTGGGTGGAAGCTGGCCGCAGAATCAGTCGTCACAGGCTGCTTCCACAATTTCCGCCCCCTTGTCTTGTCCTGACTGCCATTTTAAGGGTTTCGCTGGACGGTTCCCTCATCTGTCCAACCAGATACCTGGATATTGCACGGTAGTCTTAGGCCAAGCGATAAACGGACCTAAGGCGACCATGCCGCCCGGCAGTCCCGGAAGCGAGGCGACGGCTGCGCTTGCATTTAAGAACGCATGGTGCAATGCGCCGCCGACTTCCACTTCCGAGGACACCGGCGATCCTCACCTGACGACCATAAACAATGTCCACTACGACTTCCAGGCGGCCGGCGAGTTCACTGCGTTGCGCAATACCGACTTCGATTTTGAGCTGCAAACACGTCAAAGTCCGGTGCTGACATCGTTCACGCCAGGGGCGAATGCCTACACAGGTTTGGCGAGTTGCGTCAGTCTTAACACAGCCGCGGCGGTGCGCGTGGGAAAGAGGCGCGTTACCTTCCAGACGAGCGGTGGCTTCGAGAAACAGGGGCGGTTCCAGTTGCGAGTCGACGGGAAGGTGATCAATGCGTCCGGTGGGTTCGACCTCGGAGGTGGCAACAAGATCACCAACGCGTCACCTGGCGGCGAGGCGGATTTCCAGCTGGCGGACGGCACCCGCATCGCGATCACTCCGGTGTTCTGGGCCTCGCAAGGGTACTGGTTTCTGCAGGTCGAGGTGCTCAATACGCCTGCGCAGGAAGGCATCTTGGGGCCGATCCTGTCAGCCACCGATTGGCTACCCCACGCTCCGGACGGCACCAGTTTCGGTCTGCGGCCGATTCCGCTGCTCGACCGTTATGTTGCGCTGAATCAAAAACTGGCAAACGCTTGGCGTGTAAAGCCTGCCACCAGTCTATTCGACTACGACCCAGGCACATCGACTGCGGATTTTACCGATGTGAATTGGCCTCCCGAGCCTGGCAAGGGTTGCATGACGACGACAGTGAGAGGTCCGAGACCTCCAGTTGTCAAGGAGCCCCGACCGGACCTTGCCAAGAGGGCCTGCTCAGCAATCAAGGACAAGGCCACCTTTGACAACTGCATTTTTGACGTGACGATCATGGGTGACATATCCGTGGCCAAGGCGCACCAGGCCACGGCAAAAATGAAGGCCGCGGCTGCAACGAAGTAACTGTTTGACAATCGCACTTGTTTGAGGTCCCGGTGTAGATGCGCGTACAGGTGGTACGATGCGCGGTCTTCGCCGGGACCGCCACGGGTGCGGGCGAATTAGCGTTTCTCCGGTCCTCAACACCGGTATCCGGCAGGCGGCCGGAGAAGACGGGGGCGGGCAAGTTGCGCTGAACTCCCGAGGGCGATCCATATTTGGACGTCACCCAGTCGTCATTATTCTGTCATCTCCAGTGGGGGCCGCATCCGTTAACATGTGATAAGGATTTAAGATTCCGGAGTCGGCACAGAACAATGACACATAAAACGCCCGCAGCATTGGCGCTGATCGCCCTAGCAATCGCCTCGGCGACCGTTTCCCGTGCTGACGCGGCCTGCGTCAGCCTCAGCAGCAGTTCTGCCTATAGCCAGAACTTCGACAGCCTCGCAAACAGCGGCAGCAGCACGACAAACGATCCGCCGTCCGGCTGGGCGATTCTGGAAACTGGCACCTCGGCCCGCGTCAACCAGCAATACGCGATCGACAACGGTGGTTCGACCACCGGCGACACCTACAGCTACGGCTCCACCGGCAGCAGCGACCGTGCGTTGGGCACGCTTCTGAGCGGCACGATCACCCCCGTGTTTGGGGCCTGCTTCACGAACAACACTGGCAGCACCATCCAGTCGGTGGCGATCAGCTACAACGGCGAGGAGTGGCGCCTCGGGACAGCCAGCAGGACCGACCAGTTGGTGTTCGAATACAGTGCCAGCGCGACGAGTCTCTCGACCGGAACGTGGACCGGGGTCAGCGCGCTGAATTTCACCACCCCGGCGACCACGACGACCGGCGCGAAGGACGGCAATGCCGCGGCCAACCGGACTGCGCTTTCGAGCAGCATCTCCGGGTTGAACCTCGCGAACGGGGCTACCGTGTGGATTCGCTGGCGAGACACCGACGCCTCGGGCTCGGACGACGGACTCGCCGTGGATGACTTCAGCCTGACCCCGACTCTCGCGGGCGGCGGTTCCTCCACCAGTCCCAGCCTTACCGTTTCCGCCTCCGTAAACCCGGTGACCGCCGGCAACTCGACGACGCTGACAGCGTCCAACACGGCTGGCACGAGCCCGACCTCCTCAACCTTCACCGATACCTGCAACCTTTCCGGTATCGGCGGCTCGGCCACCGCCAGCCTGCCGGCAGCCTACACGGTTCCGTCGAACACAACCCCGACCACCTACTCGATCTCCTGCAGCGTTACCGACGACCAGAGCCGGACCGGCAGCTATACGCTGAGCCTCACCGTTTCGGCACCGCCGCCCGCGGCCAAGAAGATCTACGAGATCACCGGATCGGGCACTACTTCACCGCTGGCCGGAACCCAGGTCACCACGAGCGGAGTGGTAACGGCCGTCCGCGCAACTACGGGCAACGCCAAGGGCTTCTTCATCCAAAGCATCTCGGGTGATCGGGACAGCGACGCCAACACTTCCGAAGGTCTGCTGGTGTTCATCGGCAGCGCCTCGCTGCCGAGCTGCGCTGTGGTCGGAAACCAGATCCAGATCCAGGGAACGGTTTCGGACTTCGTGCAATCCACCGCCCCCACCGGCTCTGTCCCTCTCACGGAACTTGCTTCGACAAGCAACTGCACCGTTCTGAGCACCCCCGGCGTCAGCAGTCTGCCCTCCGCGGTCACCCTGACTAGTTCGAGTCTGGATCCGAACGGCTCGGCTACCCAGGCGCGCAAGTACCTTGGCATGCGGGTCACCATGTCCAACACTGTTGTCGTCGGACCCAGCACCGGGACCGTCACCGAAGCCAACGCGACTTCGACTGTGGGATTCAACTTCTTCATCACGGCAAGCGGTGTTAGCCGTCCGTTCCACTCTCAGGCCGGGATTCTCGCCACCCGCCGTCCTTCTGATGCCGCCTCCACGGTTCCGTCGTGGAATGGCAATCCGGAGGTGCTCGAGGTGGACTCGACTTCCTTCGGCGGAACGAACATCGCGGTTGCCACGGGTACGACCATCTCGTCAATCGCCGGCGTCGTCGACTACGACACCGCGGCCGGACAATTCGAACTCGCATGCAACTCCGCGGACATCGGCACCCTTTCCCCGACGAGCCCGACCCTCTCGGCAACGCCAATCGCGGCACCGCTGACCACCGACCTGCTCGTCGTGGACGCCAACATTGAGCGCTTCTACGACACCAACACGGATAGCAACGGCGTCACGCTAACTTCGACGGCCTATCAGGGCCGCCTCAGCAAGCTCTCGCTGGCGGTCCGCAACGTGATGCGGATGCCCGACATCATTGCGATCGAAGAAGCGGAAGGCCCTGCCGCCTCCGTGTCCAGCCCCACCTTCCCGGTGCTTCAAGACATCGTCAACAAGATCAACTCCGACGCCGCATCGGCCAGCCAAGGCAGCCCGAACTATGGCTATTGCGGTGGCGTCACGAATGACCCCAGCATGATCGCCCCGGCGGTTATCTACCGTCAGGATCGAGTCACCCAGCTGGAATGCAGCCAGTACGGTATCAGCACCACGTACACGCTGCCATACACAACCACTCCCACCACCAATACGCTGAACGACCGTCCCCCGGTCGTCTTCCGCGGTCGGGCCAAGGCCGCCGGCTCGGATTCCTCCCTAGACGTGCGTATCGTGGTCAACCACCTTCGTTCGCTCAACGGGATCGACGAACCGGGCACAGCGAACGGCGACCGCGTCCGGACCAAGCGCAACGAACAGGCAAAGTACCTGGGCAAACTGGTATCGGGCAACCTCGGCTCGGAACAGAATGTGAACTGGACGCAGACCGACAACCTGATCGTGGCTGGCGACATGAATGCCTTCGACATCAACGACGGCTTCTCGGACAGCGTGAACTGCATCGCCGGTTCTCCCGCTGCCGCGAGCCAGATCTACGCGACCCAAGCCCAGTTGAACGCTTCGAGCCCCTGCACCGCCATTTCCGGCCTCTCGCTGACCAATCTGACGACCACCGACACGGCGCAGCGCTACTCCTACAGCTTCAACGGAATCGCGCAACGCATCGACCATGTCCTGGTCAACGCAACTTGAATCCACGCGTTCGGCAGTTCGCGTACGTCCGCAACAACGCCGATTTCCCGGAAGGTCCAACCTACCGGAACGACTTCACGCGACCGGAACGATATTCGGATCACGACGCGCCGGCCATCTATGTGAAGCTCCCGGTGGAAGTCACAAGCCGTACCCGGGTGAACGCTTCGGCTGTCGCGCTCAACCGGGCGACCGGCCGGTACAACGGCACGATCACCGTCACAAATACGGGCAGCACCGCGCTCACGGGTCCGGTGTACGTGTTCTTCACACTGCCCACGGGTGTTACGCTGCCGGACTTCCCAACCTCAGGGGGTCGTCCTTATGCGACAGTCAACCTTCCCGGAGGGCTCGCTCCCGGTGCCACCAGCGCCGCGGTGGCGGTGAGTTTCGCCGATCCGACCAACGCGCGCATCAGCTACACCACCAAGTGCTACGACGTGAACTTCTAGAACCAGAGAGCGCCAAATCATGAAACGAATCCTTTTCTCACTTCTGGCGCTGGGGTCCGTCGTAGCCCTAAGTGCCGCCCCTGTCAGCTACATCGTCACGGTCGACACGTCGTCCATCGCGGCGTCCACGCCTGGATTCATCGAGTTCCAATTCAACCGGGCGGACGCGCTGACGTCGCTTGCGGCGTTGGCGTATGTGGACAACTTCACCTCGACAGGCTTCACGTTTGACAGCACTTCGGACGCGATCCTCGGCGGAGTTACCGGCTCCCCGTCGTCGCCGCCACTGGTGTTCGACAATACCGTCGGCGGAGCCAACATCTTTGACCGGGGCGTGAGTTCGTTCGGAGGCGGATTCCGGTTCGTCCTCACGCTGGACGGTGCCGCGCTGTCCACTGCGGCCAACGACGGCAGCGAGTTCTTCGTCTTCGTGCTGGCGTCCGACTACAATCCGCTATTGGGCTCCGGGAGCACGGGAGCCGTCGCCAGCGTGGCCATCAACGGTGACATGACAATCACCACGAATCCGGTGGACGCGCTTTCGACGATTGGACCGGTCCCCGAACCATCCACGCTGATCTTGTGCGGGCTCGCCGGTATCGGTCTGATTTCGCGTCGTTTCCGGCGGTAGCGCCCGGTGGCGTTCCTCAATAGTAGGCGGCCATCAGGTCGGTAGCCCACATGGGTTGATCTACTTCGCCGCGCGGACCGAATTCCTTCATCCAAGGCTTGATGTCGAGGACGGGTGTGCCGTCGATGGCATCCAAGCCTTCCACAGTGATGATTGTGCCCTCCACCTTGACGAGCCGGCAGATAGAAACGCCGATCCGGTTCGGGCGGCTCTTGACGCGCTGTGCGAAGATTCCGACCTTGGGCCAGTCGGTGCGGTTCCGGGGGTGGCGGGCGACCCGTTCGATTTTGTCTTCCGGGACAAGGTGGAAGAGGAAGACGACTTCAAGGTGGGAAAAGGTGTCGAGCCCCACCAGCGCTTCCGCGGTGAATTGGGCGGAATCGAGTTGGATGGTGGAGATCACGGAACCCCAGTCGTCGTCGATGGGCTCGGTGCGGGGTGAGCGGACGGTGGCGACGGCTTGGAAATGGTCCATATCCGAAGCATAGCGCGGATTCGAGAACCCAACTGCCGGGTGCGACAATCAGACGATCCAGAACTATGCGACGCCACGCCATTGCACTCTTCTGTCTAGCCCCGCTGATGGGGGCCGACACCCCGTGGCCTGTCAACGGCGGCCCGTACAACATCCGCTATACGGAGCTTTCCCAAATCACCCCCGCCAACGTCTCCAAGCTGCAGGTCGCATGGACGTGGGACGCCCACGAAGCGTTCAAGGACTCCGAGATGCAGAGCAACCCCATCGTGGTCGACGGGGTGCTGTACGCCACCACGCCGAAGATGCACGTGGTCGCGCTCAATGCCCGGACCGGCAAGCCGATCTGGAATTTCGACGCCAGCCGGGGCGAGCCGATCCAGCGCCGGTTCCGCCACCGGGGCGTGACCGTCTACCAGGACCGCGTCTTCGCCACCTACCGCAACCTCTTATGGTGCCTCGACCGCCAGACCGGCCAGCCCATCCAGAATTTCGGCGATGACGGGCACGTCGACCTCCGCAAGGGTCTCGACCGCCCCTATGAAGCGCTGAGCGTGAGCGCATCCAGTCCGGGCGTGATTTTCGAGGACATGATCGTGTTCGGATCGTCGGTGCCGGAAACGCTGCCGGGCGCGCCTGGCGACATCCGGGCCTATGATGTCCACACGGGGCAGATGCGCTGGACCTTCCACACGATCCCGCATCCGGGCGAATTCGGCTACGAAACGTGGCCCAAGGACGCGTGGAAGATCAGCGGCGGGGCCAACGCGTGGGCGGGTCTGAGCGTCGATCCCAAGCTTGGCATGATTTTCGCGGCCACGGGCTCGGCATCGTTCGATTTCTACGGGGCCAACCGGATTGGGGACAACCTGTTCGCGGACTGCGTGATTGCCCTCGACGCGCGCACGGGCAAGCGGATCTGGCATTTCCAAGGCGTGAAGCACGACCTTTGGGATTTGGATTTTCCCGCCGCCCCCAGCCTGGTGACCGTGACCCGCAACGGGAAGAAGGTCGACGCCGTGGCGCAAATCGCCAAGACCGGCTTTGTGTTTCTGCTCGACCGCAAGACGGGGCAACCGCTCTTCCCGATCAAGTATAAGAAGGTGCCGGCGTCCACGCTCGACGGGGAGAAGGCCGCCGCGACGCAGCCGTTCCCGGTGAAACCGCCGTCGTTCACGCGCCAAACCTTTACCGAGGACATGGTCACCAACCGCACTCCCGAGGCGCACGCGGCGGTGCTGGAATGGCTGCGGAAACTCGATTCCGGCGGCCTTTTCACGCCGCCCAGCACCAAGGGCACCGTCCTGATGCCGGGCACCGACGGAGGCGCGGAATGGGGCGGCGCGGCCTTCGACCCCGAAACCGGGCTTCTGTATGTCAATGAGAACGAACAGCCCTGGATCATCCGCATGGTGACCCACGACACGACCTCGCTGTACAACAACAACTGCGCGAGTTGCCACAAGGCCGACCGCACGGGCACTCCTCCGACATTTCCTTCGCTCGTCGGCATAGGCGACAAGTGGACCAAACAGCAGCTTGTCCGGTTCATTAACGAAGGTACGGGCCGGATGCCGGGTTTCAGCCACCTCGGCAAAGGCACCGACGAGATCGCCGACTTCCTGCTGACGGGCAAGGACGCCGGGGTGGTCGATCCCGCTGCAGCCGCCAAGGACCCCAACTTCCAGAAGTATCGGAACGAGGGCTACATCCTGATGCGCGATCCCGACGGCTACCCGCCGCTCACCCCGCCGTGGGGCACGCTCAACGCGATCGACCTCAACAAGGGCGAAATCCGATGGCGCATTCCACTGGGCGAGTACCCGGAATTGGTTGCGAACGGCATGAAGGATACCGGCAGCGACAATTACGGCGGACCGGTGGTCACCAAGAGCGGCCTGCTCTTTATCGGCGCGACCAATTTCGACAAGAAATTCCGCGCCTTCGACAAGCTGACCGGGAAGCTGCTTTGGGAGACGGTGCTCCCGGCGGCGGGCAACGCCACGCCGTCGGTGTACGAGATCGATGGACGGGAATACGTTGTGATCGTGTGCGGTGGGGGGAAGAACGACGCTCCGTCAGGCAGCAGCATTGTGGCGTTCGCACTTCCGGAGCGATGACACTCCCTCGCGGTCGCGGCTCAGTAGAATGAAGCGCGTTTGCTGACGTATCGTCGTCGCAGCAGTCCTACTCATGCCCCACAATCTCCCGGAATTTGCCGTACCCGGCACGGCTCACTGGAATCCGGGAACCGTCTGTCAGAATCGCCAGCCAGGTGTCCTTCGTATTCGGGTCGATCCTCGTGATGCGCTCGACGTTGACGATGTAGCTGCGGTGCACCCGTAGGAACCGGCGCGGGTCCAAACCCGACTCCAAGCTCGATATCGTCTGCTGTTTCAACCAGTTGCGGCCTTCGCTACGGAGCGAGACGTAGTCGTCCTGGGCCTCGGCGTAGTCCAGCTTGGCGGTGGAAATCACGTGGACGCGGGGCCCGTCCTTCACCACCAGCCGCTCCAAGAATTCGCCGGGACGCCGCGCGGTGAGCTTCAAATCCTTGGGCATCTCCGCCGGACGGGCCTCGCGCACCCGTTCCCGCACGCGGCCCAGCGCCGCCCGAAACCGCTCCGCCGCGAACGGCTTCAACAGGTAATCCACCGCCGCCGCGTCGAACGCCCGCATCGCGTACTGGTCAAACGCGGTCACAAACACCACCGCCGAGTGGCCGTCGATCAGTTCCAGCACCTCGAACCCGTCCAACTTCGGCATCTGGACATCCAGGAAGACCACGTCCGGCCGCGCCTCGTTGATCGCCTTCACTGCCTCGAAGCCGTTCGAACATTCGGCCACGATCTCGATGTCGGGCTCGGCCGAAAGGTACTCGCGGAGCACGCGCCGCGCCAAATCCTCGTCGTCGGCCATCACGGCACGGAGTTTCGTCATGCTTTCCTCGCAGGCAGGGTCAGGGTTACGGTGTAGGAGCGTTCTGTTGCGGCGATTTCCAGCCTGGCCGCGGAACCGTAGCGGGATTCCAGCCGCTCCCGGATGTTGGCGAGTCCGATGCCGTTGCGCCCGCCGGAAGGGGCATCGGGGTCGAACGGGTTGGTGATGCGGAAGCGCAGAAGTCCGTGCTCATGGCGACCTTCAATTCCGATCTCGCCGCCCTCGGCCATCATCGCGATGCCGTGTTTGACCGCGTTCTCCACCAACGGCTGGATGATCAGCGCCGGAACCTCGCAGGAATCGCAGGCGGGGTCGACGTCCTGCCGGACTTGCAGCTTCGAGCCAAAGCGGACCTTTTCGACGTCGAGGTACATCCGGCTGAGGGCGATCTCCTCCGAGAACGGGATGGAGGCGCGCTCGCCCAGGCGCAGCGAAGTACGGAGGAAATCGGCCAAGCCGATGCACATGCGGCGGGCCTCGGCGGCGTCGATGGCGGTGAGCGCGGAGATCGAATTCAGGCTGTTGAAGAGGAAGTGGGGGTTGACCTGCGCCTTCAGGGCCTTCAACTGGGCCTCGCGGGCCAGCAGTTCGGCCCGGCGCGACGCCTCCAGTTCCATGGCTGCGTAATGCAGGGCGACAGACATCTCATAGATCAATACAACGACCACAAACAGGATCGGCGCGGCCTCGAAGAAGCGGCGCTCCACGCCGGGAAACGTCGCGACCCACATCAGGGCCGAGAAGCGGCCGATCAGTATCACCGCCGCCGAAAGCAGGAAAGCCGCCGCGAAATGGTTCAGCGCCAGTTTCCCCCGGTTGGCCGACCGCAGCGGCAGCGACTTGCATACATAATAAGGTGCCAAGCACACGAACGACAGGACGCCGATGGGGGCCGACATCGCGGCTGCGGCTTCGGCGATCCCCATGCGGCCCGAAAAATGGGCGACCAGCACGAGGATGGAGCCGAAGGGGATCCATATGGCCGCCCAGGTCAGGAACCGCCGCCAATCCTGGAGGATGGGGTGCATGCGGTCCTAGTTTTTTACGACCACAGCGCCGAATGCAGTGCCACCGCGGATGATCAGCGTGGGAATCTCCACGCCGGGCTCGGGACGCGGGGGAATGGTCTTGTCCTCGTAGGCCCCGAAGATGGCGGTGCCTTGGATGCTGAGACGCCACTCTTCCGGGATGCGGATTTCGACACCGCCGAAGGCTGCGTTGGCCTCGATGACGGCGGTCCGGCTGGCGTTGGTGATACCGGCGCGGCGCAGGTCGATTTCGATGCCGCCGAAGACAGAGTTCAGTTCCCCGCCCTCGAAACTTGGCGTTTCGATGCGGCGCTTGACGGCGCTGAAGAGGGCGAATTCCAGCAGACCCTCGGCATTGCCGCGCGAGGTGCGGCTGGAGCCGATGGTGACGCCGAAACGCATCTTTTCACTGTTGAACCGCCGCCCGATGTCGCCCAGGCTGGTCCGCGACATCAGCATATGGACTCCGGCGGCGATCAGGGCGATGGACCAGATGACGTCGTCGTTCACATGCAGGACGTGGAAGTGGCCGAGGATCAACAGGAAGCCGGAGAGGATACCGGCACCTGCCCAAACGCGACCGGTCGGTCGGGTGCAGCGCGTCATGTACGCGGCGCTGGCAACCAGCAGCGCCAGCGGCCAGAAGATGCCGGCTAGTTCGAAGGGCAGGATATTGAGGTTGTCGATCACCAGCAGCGTCCCGCCGACGACCAGCATCAGGCCCAGGACGTTGCTCACAGTGAAATTGCCGAAACGGTCTTGAAGGTTGCTCATCGTGTTCCCGCCTTCATGGTGCGCCCCGAACTGGCCCACAGGTACAATTCTTCCAGACCCGTGGCGATAAGGGTTACGGGCCAATAGCTCCACACACGCGCGCCTTGCAGCACGCCTGTTCCCGACGGCGCGCCTCCTGCAATCAGGGATGCCAACGCCAGTGCGAGCAACACCATGGGGATCATCAGGACGCCGGGGTAGTAGACCTTCATCATCTGCATTACGCTTGCCTCGATTCCCAGTTTGCGGCGGGGGAGGGGTCGCGGTCGATGGAAAATCGGCGAATGCCGGTGGCGGGTCGGCGAATGCCGCCGAGTGGGGTGTTAGAGTGGTCGCGATGGACCGTCGAACCTTCCTGGCAACACCGTTGCTCGCTTCCGCAGCCACGGCCGCTCGACCCAATTTCCTATTCCTGATCGCGGACGACCTGACGTACAACGGCATCCGGGCCATGGGAAACCATGAGGTAGAGACTCCGAATCTGGACCGGCTGGTGTCCCAGGGTTGCGCGTTCACGCATTGCTTCCACCAGGGCGCGTGGCTGGGGGCGGTGTGTGTCGCGAGCCGGTCGATGCTGAATAGCGGACTCTCGGCGTTCCGGGTCCAGAAGCAGATGGAAAGCGTGCCACTATGGGGGCAGACGGTGGGGCAGGCGGGGTATTCGACGGCCATCGTCGGCAAGTGGCACCTGAGCAAGTCGGCCCTGGAGAAGAGTTTCCAGGAGCATTCGAAGGTGTTCATGGGCGGGATGTACGAGTCGGGGCCGGAGGCGTACAACCGTCCCGCGCCGGGGAATACGTGGACGCCGTGGGACAAGTCGTTGAAAGGCCAGTGGATGCAGGCTGGCGCGTTGCAGCCGCAGGCTGGTGACGAGATCAAGCATTCGGCCCAGATCTGGGCGGAGTGCGCGGCGGAACGGCTGACGGCCATGGCGGCGGGCGAGAATCCGTTCTTCCTGTATGTCGGGTTCACGTCGCCGCACGACCCGCGCCAGGCCCCGAAGGAGTTCGTCGACATGTATCCGGCGTCGAAAGTGGCGGTCCCGGCGAACTACCTGCCCGAGCACCCCTTCGACCAAGGGGACCACAAGCTGCGCGACGAGGTGCTGGCCCCGTTTCCGAGGAGCCGGGAGGCGGTGCAGGTCCACCGCAGCGAGTACTACGCGCACATCACCTACCTCGACCGGCAGATCGGGGTGATTCTGGACGCGCTGGAGAAGTCGGGCAAGGCGTCGAACACCTACGTTGTCTTCACTGCCGACCACGGCTTGGCGGTAGGCCAGCACGGGCTGATGGGGAAGCAGAACATGTACGACCACAGCACGCGGATTCCGCTGATTGTGGCGGGTCCGGGGGTGAAGAGGGGTCGGCGGGTGGACGAACTGGTGTACCAGCACAGCGTGTTTGCCACGACGTGCGATTTGGCCGGGGTGCCGGTGCCGAAGACGGTGGAGTTTCCGAGTTTGGCGGGGTGGCTGCGGGGGGCGGGCAAGGGTCCGGCGGGCCCGGAGAGCGTGTTCTGCTACTACCGGGACTTCCAGCGGTCGGTGCGGACCAAGGAGTATAAGTGGATCGTGTACCCGGAGGCGAAACGGACGCAGTTGTTCGATTTGCGGAAGGACCCGGGGGAGATGCGGGATTTGTCTGGGGATGGGCGGTATGCGGGGGTTAGGGTTAGGCTGGAGGGAATGCTCAAGGAGCACCGGCGGGTGTTGGGGGATGGGTTGGGGTAGAGCGACGTTTTAGGTCCGCATCTGGTCGCGGTGGTGGATGCCGGATTTTTCGAAAAACTTGCCGGTGGCGATGTCCCAGAGGACGGACTTGTGGTCTTGACTGGCCCAGTCTTCTACGGTCCAATGGTCGAATTCTGTCCACCAGAGACGTTCCGGGGGCAGGAGGGCGAAGATCCCGTCGAGTGGGTGGAACGTGCGGGCCAAAATTTCTGCGTGTTTCCCATAAACGTCCTCGTAGCCGCCCACCAAGAAGGGGAGAACCGCCAAGGGTCGGAGGCGACGGTCCTCCCTCCATTCGGGGAAACGCTTCCGCAGGCTCCCGAGGGGAATTGCAGACATGGGGAAACAGAGGTCATAACCGAATTCGGCGAGCTGTTGGGGATAGAGGCCTTCCGGGTCGGCAAAGGCTACCGAACGGTGATCCGAAGCGGTCTGAAACCGAAAGACTGCGGGGGCTGACAATGTGGCGTCACCGATCTTGCCGTGGAATGCCTGAAGGTTGAGGGGAGGCCAGCTCCGTTCGAGATCGGGGTAAAACGCCTCCTGCAAGGTGTTCATTGCGAGGAGGCGCGCGTCGCGGGCGAGGTCGAGGGCGCGGGCGAGGTTGAGGGCGAGGGCGAGGTCGCGGGCGAGGGCGTGGGCGTGGGCGTGGGCGCGGGCGTGGGCGAGGGCGAGGGCGAGGGCGAGGTCGAGGGCGCGGTCGAGGGCGCGGTCGCGGGCGAGGGCGAGGGCGCGGTCGAAGTCGAGGTAGAAGTCGCCGTCGAGGGCGCGGGCGAGCTCGAGGTCGAGGGCGCGGGAGAGGTCGAGAGCGAGGTCGAGGGAGATATCGCGGTCGCGGGAGAGGTCGAGGGAGATGTCGCGGGCGAGGGCGAGACGGAACGCAGCCGACGCGAGAATGGGCACGGCCATCGGCCGCGCCCATTCTCGCGTCGGCAGATTCAAGTCCGTGCGCAACACAACGGACCAATCCTCGCGCCAATTGTGGCGCAACAACTCCACGCATTGCACTGGAGACACCTTCCGTCCCCGTGCAAATCGGCTCCACACCTCGCGCCAGTCAGCCCAATCGCCAGCCACCAGCATGGCGTTTCGATCCGCCTTCAAACGGGGAGCCGCCTTGCCCCGGCAGTCAATCCAAATGCGGCATCCGTAGCCGGGAGCGCAGGGCAATTCGGGCTTCAAGGCCGAAGGATCTTTGACTTGCATCGACTGCACCACGGTGACCGGCAACTCCTTCCGCACCTGTGGTGCCACAAACGCGCGTAGCTTCCAGTCGTCGACCCCGACGCCCCCCGCCCTTGGCTCCCAAAACCGAATCCGCGTGCCGGTGCCGACGTTCGGATCATCGTCCACCCAGTCTTCCATGTGCCAAAACAGCGGCACTTGAGCCATGGCTTCTTCGCCCCACTCGCTCGCCTTGGCCGCAAACCGTTGCTGGTCAATGGGTGCCAGCACTTTCGAATGGAAGGAATCGTCGATGATCCAAGGCTCACCCCCTGGCGGTTGGACCCGGACAGCGTACTTCGGCCAAACCACATGGCAACCGGCAACGAAACCCGGGTCAAAGCTATCGACAAGTTCGGCCTCGGATCTGCGTTGGTACTCAAAGAACTTGCGCAGGCGCTCGTACACGGTCTCCCGATCCGACTGTGAAAATGGCCCGTACTTCGCCTTAAGCCAAAGCTGGATCGTGGTGCCCTGCTCCTTGCGGGTCCCGGTCCTCGTCACGAACAGACTCCCCGGTCCCAGCACCTCCAGATCCAATGGAACTCCCGCAGGACCGGGGTGGGTCTTCACGTCGATCCGGTCCGCAATCATGAAGCACGAGAGGACGCCGATGCCGAAGGTCGAGATCGGCGTCGCAATCAGGCCCTTCGCACGCAGCGCGACCTGCTCCGACGAGAACTCCGGGCTCTTATAGAAGCTCCGTCCGAGCCGGGTGAAGTAGTTCTGGATGGCCGACTCGGTCATGCCCGTGCCGTTGTCCTCCACGCGCAGGTAGGAGCCATTTTCCGTGGTGCCCCAGCTCAGGGTAACCGCGAACTCCTCCTCGTCCGCGTCGCCCATGAACTTGCCGGGTGCGGTCGAAACGCTGTCGCAGTCGGGATGTCTGCGTTTGTCCATCTTTGCCGCCTGCATCCGCAGATCCCGCAGTTCCACCGCGTCCAGCCCGTTCTGCAGCAACTCCCGGATGCACAGGCTGGGATCGCCGTACAGCGATTCGCCCATGAGCAGTTCCAAGATCCGCTCGTGGTCGGTGTGGAACTGCCAATCGTGGTAGCGGTAGCCGCTCGGCGTGATGTCGTGGACTACGTCCGGGAGGTAGAGGTCGGGGCACTTCGAGTCCTGCAGCACGACGGCGCAAGCGCGGATTTCCTCGCGGATCATGTCAATGAAACTGCGGATTCCCTTCTCGACAACCGGGTGGGGACAGTCCTCGGCGATGAACGTCACCTTGCCTTCCTCGAGGTCAATCCCCGTGATGGCGAGGTGCTTCTGCCACTCCCCGGCACTGATCCGTTCAAATCGGCTGGCGAGGTCGCCGTCGAGACCCAAATGTTGGAAGAGGATTCGGGGTGTGCGGGTCGCGTCGAAGTCGAGGATGTCCGCGAGGCGCAGGAGGATGGAGACGAAGACGTAGTTGACAGCGTGGGTGCCGAGGGTGGTGGACCACTTGAGATGCTTATCTTCGAACTGTTGCCGGAGCCAGCGGACGGATTGGTTGTGGCTCACGGCGACCAGGAAGAGTCGCTCCTGGAACTCGACCCCTCCGAATTCGTATTTCAGGCCGCCCGCAACCTCCCCGATGCGCGTTTGGAGCCGTTTTCCGAGCCGGTCGGCGTGGGTGGTGCGGAGGAAGTCGGTGATGATGTGGCGCTCGATCAGTCCCGCCGTGCCTCGCTTCCCGGCAGCATGCAGCAGGTCGATCTGCTTCTTTTCCGCCTCGAAGCGGTTGGCGTGACGCTGGTATTCGGGATCGTTGGGCAGGGCTGCGAATTCGTCAGCCGTGATGGTCATGCCGAGGTCGTGGGTGTAGGCAGCGAGCAGGCAGAGGGCACAGTCGAACTCGCTGATTTCGGCGGCTGCGGGCCCAAGCAGGGTCTCCATCCAGGCGACGATGTTGAGAATGTGCCGCCCGTCGTGCAGCGTAAAGCCCGGCATCGAGGCAACAACGGTCCCCAGCAGCGTTGCCGCATTCGTGCATACCCGTTCGACCAGCGCCTTCAGCCCTGTGTCCTGAATTCGTCGGTAAAGCGCGCTGTCCTGGAATTTGTCGAGCCGTTTCAACGCGGGCATATCCGTCCAAGATATCAGTTGGGCCAAATCGGGCGCGTATTTCGGGCTCGCGGGGGAATCGCGGCATCGGCACCCAAGGCGCATCGGGCGCAAGGGCCGGACCGCAAACTTGGCCTGACCACACCTCATCCCTCTTGACAATACACGCAACATAGCGTAACGTTGTTTTAGATAGCATGGCAGAGGTTGAAGCAGTGGCATCGTTGGCAATCGTGATGGCGAAAGAGCGCGGGCTGGCCGAAGTCGGCCCCGACCAGCTCCTTCTCGCCGCCCTCCGCTTCCTCTCCCGCTTCGGCACCGTCGTGATCGGCCGCTGGACCTTCGATCTCGAAACCCTCGGCATCGACTGGCTGGCCCCGCCCGCCGCCGGGCCCGTCGGCCACAAGGTCGCCTACTCGGACCGCGCCGTCGAACTGCTCGACCAGGCCGCCCGCATCGCCAAGTCCGACGCCGCGAGCGACGTCCGCGCCCACCACCTCCTTGTCGCCTTTGCCGCCGAACAGGCCGGCCTGATGGGTGCGATCAAGCGGGGCAACGGCATCGACAGCGCCTCCTGGCGCGCCGCCCTCGCCCAGTTGGCCGCCGCCCCACCCCGCGAGGCCGATGCCCCCGTGGCGTCCCGTCCAGTCGGCCCAGTCCCGGCTGACCGCGACTACCTCACCCCCGAAGAGGCCGCCGAAGCCCTGGGACTGCACGTCCAGACCCTGCGCGCCTACGTCCGCTCCGGCAAACTTCCGGCCTCGCGCCTCGCGGGCGAGCGCGCCATCCGCATCCGCCGCCAGGATCTGGAAAAAGTTCTCGAACCGCTGGTACCTGAAAAAGCGGTCCCCGATAAATCGAGTTAGCCCCCCAAACAAGGAGAAACCCACCATGCCACTATTCGTCGTCAACCGCACCCTCCCCGGCATCACCCCGGACGCCCTCATGAGCGCCGGCGTGCGCGCCAAAACCTGCTGCGCCGAAATGACGCAGGAAGGCGAATCCGTCCGCTGGGTCCGCAGCTTCTTCGTACCCGCGACCGAGCAGACGCACTGCTACTTCGAGGCCGCATCGAAGGAAGCGGTGGAGGAGGCCAACAACCGCGCCAAGATCCCGTTCGTGGATGTCGCCGAGGTTGTGGAGATGACGCCGGAAGCGGTGTAGCAACCGACGCTCCATCGCGGTCGCGCTGTACACTGGCAGTTAGTCTTTCCAGCATGGCGCTCCCACCCACGTCCACTCCGAGGCCCCCCCGGCCTTTCTACAAGTCCCTGCATTTCCAGGTGCTGGTCGGTATCCTCGCCGGCGTTGCGCTGGGAATTGCGGATCCGGCCACCGGCGCGGCCATGAAACCGTTCGGCGACGCCTTCATCAAGCTCGTCCGGATGCTGATCGCGCCCATCATTTTCTGTACCGTGGTGGTCGGCATTGGCAGCGCGGGGGACATGCGCAAGCTCGGCCGGATCGGCGTCAAGTCGCTGCTCTATTTCGAGGTGGTGACAACGTTCGCGCTGCTGATCGGCCTCGTCGTGGTCAAGGTGTTGCAGCCGGGTGCCGGGATGAACGTGAATCCGGCCAGCCTGGACACCAAATCGATCCAAGATTACGCGGGACCAGGCAAGGCGCTGCACACGGTCGACTTCCTCCTCAACGTGATTCCCGACACCATGGCCGGGGCCTTCGCGAAAGGCGAAATCCTGCAAGTGCTGCTGATCGCGATCCTTTTCGGAATCGCGCTGGGCAGGGTTCCGGGAGGGCCGAGCCTGATTGCGGGCTGCGACAAGTTCGTCCACGCGCTGTTCGGCGTGATGGAGATGGTGATGAAGGCGGCTCCGATCGGCTCGTTCGGCGCGATGGCCTTCACGGTGGGCAAGTTCGGCGTCAAGACGCTGATTCCATTGGCGAAACTGATGGGCTGCGTCTGCCTCACGAGCCTGCTCTTTGTGTTCATCGTGCTGGCCGCGATCTCCCAGGCGCACGGCGCGAACATCTTCCGGCTGCTGCGCTACCTGCGCGAGGAGTTTTTGATTGTGCTGGGGACGTCGTCGTCGGAAACGGCGTTGCCGGGCCTGATGCGCAGGCTGGAGGAACTGGGCTGCGCGAAGCCCGTGGTGGGGCTGGTGGTGCCGTCGGGGTATTCGTTCAATCTGGACGGGACGTCGATTTACCTGACGATCGCGGCCATCTTCGTGGCGCAGGCGACCAATACGCCGCTGACGGGGATGCAGGAGTTCGTGCTGATCATGGTGCTGATGCTGACGTCGAAGGGGTCGGCGGCGGTGACCGGCGGGGGCTTCATCACGTTGGCGGCGACGCTGGCGTCGCTGGGGACGGTGCCGGTGGCGGGAATCGCGCTGCTGCTGGGCGTGGACCGGTTCATGTCGCAGGTACGGGCGCTGACGAATCTGGCCGGGAACGCGGTGGCCACGGTGGTGGTGGCGCGGTGGGAGAATGAGCTGGACCGGGAGCGGATGGCGCGGGAGTTGGCTCGGTAGGGGGGCGACTCAAACGCCCCGTCCGAGGCATTCTATCGTCATGGAAGTGGTGCTTGCGCCGGAACAGGAAGTCCGCTTGAATGCTACGACCTGCCGCCACCTGCTCTACGGCAATCGCCCCCCACGTCTACCTGGTAATCTTCGAGGTCATCGAGATGTCCTGGCATTGGCGACAGGGCGACACAAGGAAGACCACCTACGGTCGAAACTGAATTGGTCGCGGAGATCCCGCGGGCGGCGGGCCGTCGACCGAATCATGTCGCACGTCCGGATTAAGCTTCAGAAGTTCAGCAAAAACGAAGAGTTCCGATGGACCACATCCGCACCTACCCGACCCTCCGCCCGAACGCGAACAGAACCACACCCGCCACCCCCACCAACCAGAACGTCCCCGGCTCCGGGGCCACCACATCGTACCCGATCACATCCAGTTGCTGCAGGTCGACAACCGAAATGTCCGCCTTCGCGCCAACCGTCGCGTACGCGTTGTACGAATCCACCCCTTGTCCCCCGGCCCAGTCCCTGAGGTCGCCGCCGCCGGGATTGTTGTAGTACCGCAGGTTCGTGGTGCCGCCATCAATGGAAAAATAGACGCCCGTATTCGTCTCGTTCAGGCTCAGACTGCCCGGTCCCGTGTAGCCGAAAAGGTCCATGGCACCGTACGAGGGACCATCCCCGAAGTCGTATCCGAGGACTCCTATGCGGCCCATCACTTCCGAAATCTCATGCTCGGCCACGCCGATGAAATCATACGCCCCGCTTACGGCCCGGTTGTTCGGGTCGAAGGTATAGGTAAAACCGGCACCCATGGTGATCTCGCCGTCGGTGGAGACGGTGCAGTCGGGATTGACAACATTGAGAGCGCGGCACTGGGCCGTGGTGAGGACGAACTGGTCCGCACCCGTCGGGTCCGTGGCGTGAAGGTGCGCGACGGCGTTTGCATCAGTGGCGCTGGTGGCGTCCGCGGCCAACATCGAGTGGATATCGGCGTACGAGAAGTAGCCGGCCAAGTTGGTGTCGCTCTGGCCGAGGATGCTGGTCCCGGGAGCGGACTTGAACTTGAGGTTGATCGTTATGGGATCGGAGAAAAGCGCCGAATATTGGGCTGTGGCGTAGCTGAACGCGTTCGTCCAAGTCGCGATATCGGTCGGCGTGAACGTGGGCGTTGCCGAAAAATCAAACGTTGTGTTGAAGGTGAGACCGGCACCGTGGGCGGGAGAGGCCGCGAACGCGACGGAACAGACCAGGACAGCGATTTTCGTGGTACCGGAAAACTTCAAGGCGAATCCTCCGAATGGACAGATATGCAAGGGATACCATGGGGCGAGCCCCGGTGTCAAACTGGCTCAGGGCTTGCGCCAAACCAGTGAGTAACGGAAGTACAGCCGCCGACGGATGACTGCGCCCGGGAGAACCTCGGCGGCAACCCGCCGGATTTCCTCCAACGTCTCCCTTGGGTCGGCGATGGGCGCGCCAACCAGGCCGACACCGCGCCAAAGGCGGACGAGCCGACTCGACACCAATCCCGCCGCGGACCAACAGGTGTCGACCAGCGTCTCGCGGCGGGCGAGACCCACTACGATCAGGACGCCGCCGGGCCGAAGCAAATCGCGGAACAGGCGCAGGGCCTGTTCCAATGGCAGATGGTGCAAGGCTGCCACCACGGCGATGCAATCGAACCGTTCGCCGCCGAACGGGTACGACATCACATCGCCCTCGACGAAGACGATTTTGGCGTCGTCTCCTGCGAGGTTCCGGGCTCGTTCCAAAGATGCCCGGTCGGAATCGATGCCCACGACCTCGCCGCACTTCTCGGCCAGCAGCCGCGTCAACAACCCGCTCCCGCAGCCCACGTCCAGCGCCCGACCGCAGCCAGCGGGCACTAACCCCAGCACCCACGGCAGGTAGTGGTTGTTGTGGTTCCAGCCCGCCAGCCGGACCGCTACGCCTTGCGACCCGCCCATAGGGGACGACCGACGCGCTCGGTCTCGGTCCGGAACAGAAAGCCCTCAATCGTGGTGACGTACAGCGTGGTCAGTTCCGGCCCGCCGAACGCACAGTTGGTGGGACGGGTGCAGGGCACCGGATGCGTCTCCAGAACCTCGCCCGACGGCGAGAAGACGTAGATCAGCGGCCCCGGCCCGCCCAGTTCCCAGCCCGCAGTCGCGATGATGTTGCCCTCGGTATCGAGCCGCATGCCGTCGATGCCCCGGTTGGCCCCGAAATCGTGCAGGAGCGACTTCTCGCCGAGCGACTTCTCGTCGTTGATCGGGTAGGCCCAGAGCTGGCGCAGTTCGTTCTTCTCGCGGCCGCTTTGCGCCACGTAGAGGGTCTTGTAGTCGAGCGAGAAGAGCAGCCCGTTGGGGCGGGTGGTCTCGAAAGTGACGCGCTGGATGGAATAGGAGCCATCGGTCTGCGGATCAAGGCGGTAGACGGAGTCGTGCGGCAGGTCCTTGTGGGTGCGGTCGGCACTCCACGGACCGGCGGAATTCTCGTAGAACGGATCCGTGAACCAGACCGACCCGTCGGGATGGACGACGATGTCGTTCGGGATGTTGAACCGCTTACCCTCGAAGTTGTCGGCGAGGACGGTGACGGAGCCGTCGGACTCGTAGCGGACCACGGCGCGGGAATTCTCGTCATCGCCGCCCTGGCAGGCATAAAGGCGACCCCGGGCATCGAAGGTCAGGCCGTTGGCGTGGTTGGTGTTCTCGCGCCAGACCGAGACGGCGTTGGTTTCAGGATCGTACCGCATGATGCGGCTCTGCTGGATGCGGGTGAAGAGCAGCCCCGACCCGTCCCACGCGGGCCCCTCGGTGACCTTCCCATAAGCGGGGTCCAGTAATTCGAATGTCCACTGCTTCACGGTTCTTGGCGACGCCTCCGTACTCCAATATAAGGCCCGTGTTCCCGGGCACCGCGACAGCGGCTTGGGGACCGGCTTTAGTTCTCGGTCGGCACCTTCTCCAAATGGTCGATCACGAGAATCTCGGCCTGCCCCTTCTTGGCATCCAACCTCAACCCCAACTGCTCATGCAGCGCGCTTTGGAGCGAGGGCCCGGCATCGCCGGCATCCGGCGGCAGGGGGCCAGCGCCGCCGGGCGGAGGCGGGGCGACCGGCATCGCGCGTCCGCCCGACGACCAGCCCAGAATCGTATCGTACTTCCCCGTGAGGCCGGTTTTGTCGGTCACCCGCTTGTCCAATTGGCTGGCCAGAAAGGCGGCCAGTTGCTCGGCGGTTTCGTTGATCCCCTGGCGTTTGGCGTTGCCGTTCATCATGATCATCATGGGCCGACCCGCTGGCAGTTCCGGGAACCCGTCCTTCCCCATCGTGAACTTCGGCATGTTTCCCGGCTCAGGCATGCTCTTGGGATCGAACGCCCCCGCCGACTCCTTCAACTTCGGCCCGTTCTTGGCGACCACCAACTCGTACACGGCCGTATCTTTCTTTTCCCAGTGCGACTTGAGCCCGAACCGCTCCGCCAGCAGCGCCTGCTGCATGAGTTTGAACTGCTCTTTGGTGGTGCCTTCGGGCAGTTTCGCGGTGATGTCGAACCGCTCGCTCTCCATCCAGGACGGCCCCGAGACCTGGAATCGCTTCAAGTCGTAGGCCATGGTGACCAGCATGGAAACGCTGCAATTGTCACACCGGAAGCGGCTCGGATCGGGGTTGCCGGGGCCGCCCTGCGTCCACACCCGCATTCCGGTTCCGGGGGCGGGCGGGGTCGACGGCTTCACCGTCGCGACTTCGAACGTCGGCTGCTGCCCGAACAACGTCGGCATTGCCGCCAGCAAAACGAGCTTTGCGAATCTCATCGGGACCGCCCTCCCCGGGGGAACTGAAGATTGGGTGCTGAACATTTGACGGACGAAGAGGCATGATTGTTCCCCCCCCCGAACGGCCAACAACCTGCTAAGTTGAGCAACATGGCCCTCCTCCGCGCCGCTGTCATCATTTTCGCGACCGGGGGAACGCTCTTCGGGGCGGCCACGCCCCTGCCAGCGTATTTGGCTCCTGCGACGGTCCCGCCGGGCGGCACGGCCCAATTGCAAGTCTTCCTCGCCTCCCCCCAAGCGCTCGTCTCCGGCAGCGCGGTCGTCGACCTTGACCCCGCCATCTTCGGAGACATCGTCGCAGCCGACGCCTACAGCGCAACGGGCGACCAAGCCGGTTCCTCCACCATCCAAGGTCGGCACGTGGACATCGAATTCGTCTCCCAGACGGGCGGGCTGGGCCGGATTCCGGGCCTGCCGGTGTTCACCATAACGGTCCCCGTCCTTGGTACTGCCATATTTGGCACCATCGTTTCCATCCAACTGCAGGCAGGCACTACAGGCTGGGTCGATTTCCAAGGCGTCACCTACTCCGTCCCGACACTTTCCGGTGCCGTCACCATCGGCGGCACGCTTTCCATTTCCAACGTCGTCATTGGAGGCGGCCTGCAGCCCACCGGAACCGTCGTCGAGTTCGACGGCAATGGCTTCGCCCCGGCCGCCACCGTCCAAATCGATGGAGTCGCCCTAGGCGCAACCACATTCGGCAACCCGCAACAACGCCTCGTCACCCTCGCCGCGCCCTCGGCGCTCGAGTTCCGACGGGTCCGCATTTCGAACCCTTCGGGGCCTCCCAGCCCGTTAACCCCGCCGGTCGCCGGTTCCTCCGCCACCTTCTTTCCAACTTTCCACGGCATCCTCGGGCAGCGTCCGGCCACCGGGTTGCTTGCCACCACGCAGCCGATTTTTCCGCTCGAGCTCTACACGGCCGGAAGTGTCCCAGGCTTCACACGCGCGGGAGCCGGGTTGGCACTCCAGAATCCCGGCGCTACCGATGTGGGCGTGACGCTCCGCAAGGTCACCTCGGTCCTGGGAAACATCCGCTACTCCGACACGACGGTCAGCGTTCCAGCTGCGTCCACGGTCCTTCTGGCCCTTCCCGACCCGGTTTTCTCCCAGCAGCAGACTTTGGTACTGCCGACAGCGCCGATTCGAATGGTACTGGTTGCCTCGGGTGCCACCAGCCAAGTCGACGCCATCCCCATTCCACCGACCGCGCTCAATGCCCAGGAGGTCCGCAACGGCATCCTCTATGGACCAAATGCCACCTGGAACTGGACGGTGGGAACCCCCGCGCCTCTTCCGAAGGTCTTCGCGCTCAGCAACGTTGGACCCCCGACGCCCTTCACGGTCTCGGTGTCCACCGATTCCAGCCGCAACTGGTTGTCCGCCACCCCGACATCGGGAACCGGGTGTATCGTCTCCAAGCCGGGCAATTTCAACAACTCCTGTGCCGCGCCCGGACTCGTCACTCTCACACTGAACATTGCCGGACTCGTCCCCGGCACCTATACCGCCACGTGCACCATCACCCCGGTGGGAATGAATCCGCAGCCAACCGCGATTCCGGTTGTCCTCAACATCTACGCCCGCCCTGCGATCTTCGCCAACGCCACCGCGCTGGAGATTGACACCAACGCCGGAAAACCTGCCACCAACGGAGTTTTCATCACAAGCAGCGCCGATCCCCTTGCCATCACCGTGACCGCAGCGACGAAATCCGGTCGGAAGTGGCTAACCGTGACATCGGATTCCCCTGCCAGTCCGGCCATTGTCAGCGCCACGGTCGACCCGTCACTACGCGTCGACCCCAACGACACAGGCTCCATCACCATCCAAGGCACCGATCCTGCCCTACAGGTCACCCCGTTCGTGATCCCGGTCACCACGCGAGACTATCCCCTGGTTGGTCCGCAGCTCCAGACGCTCCAGTTCACCGCCCAGTCCGGCCAACCCTCGCCGCCGGACCAAAGCGCATACCTATTTGACCTTACAAGCGTCTCGACCAGCGGCGCGAGTTGGCTCACGGCCACGTACCGAAGCGGTCCGGGAGTTCCCTCAGCAGTGGTGCACGTGGACGCGACGAGCCTCGCGCCCGGTGTCTACCAGGGAACCGTTCTGCTCACCGGGCAAACTGAGCCGGCACCTGTCCCCGTGACCGTAACGCTGAACGTTTGGAGCGGGACGCCACCGGCCGTGGTCGCGAATCCAGCGTCCGTCTCATTCACCGCGCCGCACAACGGGAGCGCCCAGAGCCGAGTCATCGCAATCTCTACCGGAACACTGCCGCTGCCTTACGAAATGGCGATCTCGACCACGGACGGGGGGCAGTGGCTCTATGGCTCGCAAGCGGCGGCCAAGACGCCGGACCAGATCACCATCAATGTCAATCCGACCTTGCCGCCCGGCACGTACTCGGGAGCCATCAAGATCAACGCACCTCCGGGCTCGTCGAACACGCTCTCGATCCCCGTTTCGATGACCGTCACCGCCGGTGCCCTCCCGGCGCCGCAGTCCGACATCGTGCCGGTGGTGGCAGGGGTGCTGAACGGGGCATCGCAGAGTGTCGGGAGCCTCTCGCCGGGCGAAATCGTCACGGTCCTTGGACAGGGAATCGGCGGCAAGGTCCTGTTCGACGGAGTTCCGGGCCCCTTGCTCTACGTTTCCCCGACCGTGATCAACACAATTGTCCCCTACGAAATTCAAGGTCCGACCACCACGGTCACGGTGGTGAACAGTGCTGCAATCACCCAGGCCGGGACCTATCCAGTGGCGGGATCGGCTCCCGGCCTCTTCACCTTGGCGACGAACGGACAGGGCGCGGGCGCAGTGGTCAACCAAGACAACACGATCAACAGTCCGTCGAATCCGGCGGCTCGCGGTTCGATTATACAGATCTACGGAACCGGCGAGGGCGCGACCTCGCCCCCCGGAGTCACCGGGGAAATCACCGGAACCAACTTGAAGCGCCCCAACCTGCCGGTACGGGTGACCATCGGGGGTGTCGACGCCACGGTGACCTATGCAGGAACCGTCCCGACCGTGGTCGCGGGCTTGCTGCAAGTGAACACGGTGGTTCCGTCAGGGATAGCGCCGGGTTCGACCGTGCCGGTAACGATCACGGTTGGCGGCGTGCCGAGCCAAGCCGGAGTCACGATTGCGGTGAAGTAGCTCCGGTGTTCGGCGCACATTCTATTCATCAACGGGAGTGGAGATGGCTCCGTGGGCCATCGCCCAAGCGACGAAGCCTTCGGGCGGGTTCTTCACTCCGAAAATGTTTGCCTTCGAGATGTCTGCGACCTTCTGCCACTTGACACCCTTGAGGTCGGCTAGGCGGAGATCGGCGTCCGACAGGTCGGCCCCATCCAAATCCGCACCCTCAAGATTCGCGCCTACGAGGTCGGCATCCGACAGATCGGCATTCGCCAAGCGCGCCTTGGCCAATGACGCGCCGCGGAAGTTGGACGACGCGAAGTGGGCGAACTCCAGCATGGCCCCTGAAAAGTCGGCACCGCGCAGATCCGCCGACTCCATCTGGCACCGGGCCATGTCCGCGTCCTGAAGTTTGATCCCGGCCAGATAGGCCCGGTCGGCATCCACACCGACGAGCGGCACATGGTCCTCGTTCAGTTCCTGCAACGCCGTGATTCTACCGCCGTTGCCGCCCTTGCCCTGGGCCGTGTTGATCACCTGCCACGCCTGGTAGTGCTTCGTCTTGCGGCGGTCGCCCGCCCCGTTGAAGTAGAGCACGACAGCCACGAGCACGGAACAGTGCCCGGCGTATTCCAGCACTTCGAGAAACGCCCAACGCCCCATGTAGTAGGCGCACCACTGCGCCAGCCACTCGAAGCCGTGCAAGCCCTTCAACCATCGAAGCCGGATGGTCCTCGAATGCAAGTGCCAAGGATCGGGCCTGTCTCTCGGCGCGCGGTTGGACAAGGTTGGACCCGCTTAGTCGGAAATCGTCATCGACGGGCCCTTTTCGGCACCCGCCTCGCTGGCCTTCTGCATCACCAAGGTCGCCAAGTCGTAGAAGCCCTTGGCGCGGCTGTCGGCCGGACCGTTGGTGGCGATCGGGTGGCCGGTGTCGCCGCCGACGCGCACGTGCGGATCGAGCGGCAGGGCCCCAAGGAAGGGGATGTCCATCGCTTCCGCAGTCCGGCGTCCGCCGCCCGTGCTGAAGACGTCGATGCGTTCGTCGCAGTGCGGGCACTGCAGCCAGCTCATGTTTTCCACGATCCCGAGGATCGGCACGCGCACCTGCTGGAACATGTGGACGGCCTTCCGGGCGTCTTCGAGCGACACGTCCGACGGCGTCGTCACCACGACCGCGCCGGTGAGCGGGGCGGACTGCACCAGGGAAAGCTGCACGTCGCCGGTGCCTGGAGGCAGGTCGATGATGAGGTAGTCGAGAACGCCCCAATCGACGCCGCGCAGGAACTGCTGGATGACCGAGTGGAGCATCGGGCCGCGCCAGACGAGCGGCTTGTCGCCCGGATTGAGGAAGCCCATCGACATCAGCTTGACGCCGTACTGTTCGAGCGGCTGGATGCGTTCGCCGATGGCGGCGGGCGTGCGGTTGGTGCCCATCATAAGGGGCACGTTGGGACCGTAAACGTCGGCGTCGAGCAGCCCGACCTTGTAGCCCAACTGCTGCAGCGCGATCGCCAAATTCACCGAAACCGTGGTCTTCCCTACCCCGCCCTTGCCACTGCCTACCGCGATCAAGTTCGCCACGCCGGCGATCGGCAGCTTGGGCTGCGCCTGTTGTCCTGGACTCATCAGTTTCCATCTTAGCGGTTGGGGATACACACGCCTGTTATCGTCAAGTCATATGCGCACGAATACGGTCCGGCAGGCCTTGAAGGCCGGTAAATTGCAACTCGGTTTCAACTATGGACAGCTGCGGTCGCAGGACCTCCCCAAGCTTTTCGCCGCCGCCGGGTTCCACTGGGCGTTCATCGACACCGAGCATGGGAATTTTGACCTGGAGACCGTGAACGACATTTGCCGGGTCTCGAACATGGCCGGGTTGTGCCCGATTGTGCGGGTGGCGGACCTTCAGTATTCGCTGGTGGCGCGGTCGCTGGACTGTGGCGCGCAGGGGATCATCTTTCCGCGCATCGAGGACCCGAAGTTGCTGGAGACGGCGCTTAGCTGGACCAAGTTCCCGCCGATGGGCATCCGCGGCTATGGCCTGATGGCCCCGCATCTGGACTACGAGCAGCATTCGTTCCAGGACGTGATCGAGCATGTGAACGGGAATACGATCACGGTGTTGCAGATCGAGACCAAGCGGGCGGTGGAGGCGCGCGAGGAGATCCTGTCGGTGCCCGGCATCGACGCGGTGCTGATTGGACCGGCGGACCTTTCGATCTCGATGGGTGTTCCGGGCGACTTCCAGCACCCAATTATGGTGGAGGCGATGGAGGCCATCCGGGATACGTGCTTGGCGAAGGGGATTGCGCCGGGCACGCAGACGCGGTCGGTGCCGCAGGCGAATTTCTGGAAGGAGCGGGGGATGAAGTTCCTTGGGTGCGGCAGCGATATTGGATTCCTGTTTGAGAAGGCCAGGGAGACGGCTTCGGCGTTGTTGGGGGCTTAGGGGGCGGAGGGGGCGCAGCCACGCCAGGGCTCGGGTTAGGGCGAAGGGCTTGGACCAGGACTTGGACGCAGTGGTGGTGTGCTCGCTGGTGGAAGGGGCGGATTTGGGGAGTTTCGGGGCGCATGGGGCTACTTTCTGCGCCGGGCGAGGCGGGCTTGGCGCTTGAGCCAGCGGGCGGAACGGGCTTTGGGGGTGTGGGAAACGGGGTTGGCGGGGTGGGGCTCGGGTTCGTTTGGTTGCGTTTGGGGTTGGGCGGGGGTGTTGGGGAGCGACGGTGCGGCGTCGGTTGGGAGGTTGGGAACGCTTGCTTGCGCGTGCGGCTCGGATGGGGGGCCGGGTTGGGTGGGAGATTCGGAGGCTAGGGTCGGGTTCGTTTGGTCGGACTCGTTGATGTCGCGGCCTGTTCCTTTGCGGTAGTCGCGGAGGGCTTTGGCTGCGCGTTCGTAGGCTCGGGCGTGGCGGGCTTCGTAGCGGAGGACGAGTTCGAAAGCCGGGCTGTTGGAGAGTAGGGCGGCGAAGGCCTGGTAGGTGGCGGTGCCGGTGTCAGGGGAAGCGGTGGTCTGGGCCGCGAAGTCGCGGTTGGATTTGATTTGGAGGGTGACGGCGGCGGTTTCCATGCCGACGGCGCGCATGCGGCGCCAGGCGGAGAGGGCCATGGTGTCGAGGAGGTTGTTTTCGTATTCGTCGAAGTCGGAGCCGTCGACTGGGGCGAAGGCGTTGTGGAGGGATTCGGAGAGTTGGCGGAAGGCGGTTTCGGATTCGCCTTCGATCAGGACCATTTTGGCGAGGAGGCCGTGGCGGAGGGAGTTTTGGGAGGAGATGGCTTTCCCTTCGTCCGTGATGGGACCTCGGGATTTGGCACCGTTGAGGCGGGAGGCGGCGATCTGGGCTTCCGTACGGGGAGCCTTCTGGGTAGTTTCGGCGGTGTTGGGAATGGTGTTCATCGCGGTGCGATTGTAGCGGACGGAAGGGTGGAAAACGAACTACGAGGGGGTGGAGGCGGGGCCTTGCGAAGGGGATGTCGTCGTTTGGAATGTTGGGGTTGGCGGGAATTTTCGGGTGGGTGAAGATTCTTGTGACCAGGTTTGTCCGGGACCGGAGAATAGGGACGTTTCAGCAGATGCCCGCGTGAGGACCCGAATGGGCCCGAACGGTGGCCACGTGGGAGAATCGGAAGCGTCACTGGATTTTGGGCGGCATTGAGGGCAGGATGAACGTATTCGCGACACACTCGGAGATTGTTGGCGACTATAAGAGCTACATCGAGAGCTTCATCGACATTTCCGACCCGATGATTGCCGACGTGGTGGCTGCGGAATTGGAACGCGGGAAGCTTTGGCCAGCCCCACTACTCCAGTTCAACCCGGCCTACGAGCGGCAGGGGAGTGTCCAGTCGATGGTGGACAGTGGCGTCCTACACACCTCCATGGCCGCCATCTTCAAAGGCTATTCGCTCTACACGCACCAGCGGCAGGCAATCGGGCTGGGTGCTGCCGGAACTGATTTCATTGTCACTTCCGGAACCGGGTCGGGCAAGTCGTTGACGTACATGGCAACGATCTTCGACCATCTGTTGCGGAATCCGAGTGGGCGCGGTGGAACTGCCGTAATCGTATACCCGATGAACGCGCTGATCAACTCACAGACCAACGAGTTCAACAACTACCGCAAGAACTATGAGAGCGTGACGGGACAAGCATTTCCGATCACGGTTGGCCAGTATACGGGACAGGAGGACGACACCAAGCGGAAGGCAATGCGGGAGAACCCGCCGCAGATCCTCCTGACGAACTACATGATGTTGGAGCTGCTGCTGACAAGAATCCACGAGCGGAGCATCCGGGACGCCATCTACGCCAACCTTCGGTTTCTGGTGTTCGACGAATTGCACACATACCGGGGCCGGCAGGGGGCCGATGTCGGGATACTGATTCGACGGATTCGGGCCCGCTGCGCGCAACCCGTGGTCTGCATTGGAACTTCAGCCACGATGGTTTCAGGCGGGACGCTGCAGGACCAACGCGAAAAGGTGGCCGCGGTGGCGTCGGCCATGTTTGGAAAGCAGTTCGGAGCGGAACAGGTGGTGCAGGAAAGACTCGTTCGGTCGTTGGAGCCGTCCGGAGCCTTACCAGACCAGTTGGCCTTGGCCGGAGCAATTCGAAACTCCATCGATGTTCGGGCCTCCGAGGCGGCGCTTCGATCCCATCCAGTTGCGGTATGGATGGAGAACCAGATCGCATTGGAGGAACGCGATGGGGTTCTCGTTAGACGGAGACCCAAGTCCGTGCCCGAAGTCGTAGCCGCGCTCAGGGAGGCATCGACCGCTCCCGAGGAGGAATGCAGGAGTGCACTTTCGGACCTGCTGTTGTGGATCAGCAGCGTGAACAAAGGCTTGATGGACGGGGGTTCGCGGTACACCATACTGCCGTTCAAACTCCACCAGTTCATTTCACAAACCGGTTCCGTCTACACGACGCTGGATCAGGAACCGGGGAAGCGATTCATCACCCTTGAACCGGGAATATACAAGCAGGACGACGAAAGCCAAAAGCCGATCTATCCAAACGTGTTCAGCCGGGCAAGCGGGCATCCTTTCCTCTGTGTGACCCTTCGCGACGGGAAATTGCAGCCGAGGGAGTTCCGAGCCAGTTCGAGCGAGGATGAGGACGAGGACGAGCCGAGGATCAACGGTTACCTGATAGTGGGTGGCGAGGTTTGGAATCCCGAGGAAGATCTGGAGCTTCTTCCGGAAGCTTGGATTAGCCGCACAAAGAAACGGGGCGTCGGCCCCAGTCCGGAGAAGAAACACCGGTTCCCCCGCAAGGTCTGGTTCAATGAACTCGGGAAGTATTCGGAGGCCGAGTCCTCAGGGTACCCGCAGTGGGGCTGGTTCATGTCGGCACCTCTCCTGTTTGATCCGACCGGCGGAGCCTTCTTTGATGCCAAGACCAGCGAGAGCGTCAAGCTGACGAAGCTGGGAAGTGAAGGACGGAGCACGTCGACGACGATCACGGTGTTTTCCGTTCTCAAGCGCTTAGACCAAGCCCGCTATCGACTACAGGACCAGAAGGTCTTGAGCTTCACGGACAACGTGCAGGACGCGGCCCTACAGGCCGGACACTTCAACGACTTTGTCCAAGTGGTGCAGTTGCGTTCCGCAGTCCACAGAGCACTCAGGACAGCGCCAAACGGGGTGCTGAACTATGCAGTGATCGGCGAAGCGGTTTTCAAGGCGCTCGATTTGCCGTTTCTGGAGTTTGCGAAGAATGCAGCACAAGTCCCTACGGTGGCAGCAATCCGACGCGATTGGGAACGGATCCTGCATTCCTATTTGTTCTATCGAGCTGTCGAGGATCTTCGCCGCAGCTGGCGCATCGTTCTGCCTAACTTGGAGCAGTGCGGTCTGCTGCGGATTCGCTACCAGTACCTTGAGGAGGCCGCCGCTTCGAATCCGCTATGGGCTGGCGTGCCTGTGCTGGACGGATTGGATGGGGCTGCAAGACTTGAATTGCTGGAGGCTGTTCTCGAGTTCTTCCGACTTGAGTTCGCATTGCACAGCGAGAACTTCCTGACACCATCGCGGCTGAAGGAGGCCGAGAGCCAATTCCGGGAGAGGCTGAAGGAACCATGGACACTGGAATCCTCGGAACACCTGAAGGAGCCTTGTGTGATCCGGTTCGATCCCCTCCACAAGTCTGCCAAACTAGCGTCCAAGAGTCTTGGCCCTGCTAGCGCGCTGGGTAAGTTCCTGAAGCAATTCGCGAAGAAACAGGGATGCGACCTGAACGACATCCGGGGCGACCGGTATCGGGATTTCATCTCAGAGGTGATGGAAAGACTGACCGGAGAGGGCTTCCTTGTAAGACTGACCGCCCGGGGAGAAACCGGCGGACAGGTACCGGTTTACAGATTGCAGATTGATCGAATTTTGTGGTGCCTTGGAGACGGCGAGACTGTTCGGCAGGACGTTGTGAAGCGCCGTTCCTACAAGGACAACCCGCCAAAGCCCAACGCGTTCTTCCGAGATGTCTACCGCACCTTCGATCCACCGAAGCGGTTGCGGGCCGAGGACCACACGGGCTACGTGAAAACGGAGGACCGGGCGGATCGTGAAGACCGTTTCCGGGCGGATTGGGGAAGTGAAGCCGACATCCGGGAAAAGTCGATCAGCGCGCTGTTTTGCACTCCAACGATGGAGCTTGGAATCGACATCGGCGGCCTATCCGTAGTCCATATGCGGAATGCCCCGCCCAATCCGTCCAACTATGCCCAGCGCTCGGGCCGGGCGGGCAGGAGTGGGCAGGGTGCGTTGGTCTTCACGTACTGCTCCAGCTATTCGCCGCATGACCGTCACTACTTCCAGCACCAGGCGGAACTGGTGGCCGGTGAAGTGCAGGCCGCGAGGCTCGACCTTTGCAACCGGGAACTTCTGGTAACCCATTTGAATGCATTGGCGATCAGCGAAATCGGACTTCCGGGGCTGGAAACGCAGCCCGGGCAGCAGGCCTCGCTGAAGTGCTTGGTGGTGGAGGAGCAACCCGGCATGCCCTTGGCAGGGTCGGTTCGGGATGGCCTGCGAATTCCAGAGGAGACCCGGATACAGATTCGTGTCACCTTCCAGAAAGCGATTCAGGATTTCCAGCCCAAACTGGAGAGCCAGGCGAGGTGGTATTCGGAGGAATGGATCGAGCAGAATCTGGATCAGTTGGCCGAGCACTTGGACGATTCGATGAAGCGATGGCGGAACTTGTACCGGTCGGCAAGAACGCTGCTATCGAGGGCAAACCAAGCGTTGGACAGCGGGTTGTTGATTGTGGGGAGCAATGAGTACAAGCTGCAGAAAAGGCAGCAGGACCAAGCGCATCGCCAGTTGAACCTGCTGCGGAATGAGGTTGGGGCCGGGGGCACGGAGCGATCCGAGTTCTACCCCTACCGATACCTCGCTTCGGAGGGTTTCCTGCCGGGATACAACTTCACGCGGCTTCCGCTGCGGGTGTTCCTGCAGACTTCCGAGACCGGGGGGGAATTCATCTCGCGCCCGAGGGCTTTGGCGCTGCGCGAATTTGGACCAAGGAACCTCATCTACTACAACGGAAACAAGTACCGGGTCTCACAGATCGTTGTGCAGGACACGGAGGCATCCGTAGTGAGTGCCAAAGTAAGCAAGAAGTCGGGCTATTTCCTCTGGGGAATCGAACGGGACTTGGAGAAGTGCCCATTTTCCGATGCCAGTTTGGCTGACACTGCAAGCAAGGAGCAGTTCGACAGGCTGCTGGAGATGTCGGAATCGCGGGCGGAAGAGGTCGACAGGATCTCGTGCGAGGAAGAGGAGCGGATTTCGAGCGGCTACGATGTGGCGACATACTTTGCGGTGGACGGCGGGGTTGCGGCTGCGGGCGGCATCCGGGAGGCGGTGGCGAAATCCAGCGGGAGCGAGCTGTTGCGACTCAGGTTCCTACCTGCCGCGCGGCTTCACCATGTCAACAAGAAATGGAGTTCGCAACGAGCGGAAGGATTCCCGATGGGAATGACCTCAGGTGTCTGGCACAGCAAGGTGCCGGAGGACCTTGCGAACGCACGGGAGGAATTCGGACTGGTGAAGCTGTTCACGTCGACGGTGGCCGATGCCCTGTACATCGAGCCCATTGTCGCGCTTGGTTTGAAACGGGAAGGCGTGGTTACGCTGCAATACGCTTTGAAGCGGGCCATCGAAACCGAGTTCCAAGTAGAGCCCAACGAGGTTGGCGTTTTCGCGATGGGGGAACGGGGGGCGCCGAACATACTGATTTTTGAGGCGGCGGAGGGGAGCCTCGGGATTCTCTCCCAGTTCATCGAGAACCTGGAGATCTTCCGCCGGGTGGTTGCCCGCGCAGCGGAGGTTTGCCGGTTTGCGGAGACCGATTACAAGGCTCCAGCGTCGTACGATGACTTGCTGAGCTATTACAACCAGCGCGACCATCCGGCGATCGACCGAAGGCTGATCCGTGGCGCGCTGGAGAAGTTGGCGGTATGCACGGTGGAAGACCGAAGCAACCGGGAGTACCGGGACTACGAGGAACACTACAGAGTGTTGCTGGAACGCTTGGATCCCAACTCCTCCACCGAGCGGGTCTTCATCGAGTACCTGCATGCAAATGGGCTGCGGTTGCCGGATGAGGCCCAGAAACGGGTGGACGGGATATATTGCCAGCCGGACTTCTACTATGAGCCGCGCTTTTGGGTTTTCTGCGACGGGTCGCCGCATGACCAAAGGGCGACGCGGGAACGGGATGAGGCGCAGCGGCAGTTGTTGATCGCGCGGGGCGATGAAGTTTGGGCTTGGCATTACCGCGAGAATCTGGCGGAGCGGGTGGCGCGACGACCGGATGTTTTTCGGAAGGTGAAATAGGGATTGGCGGGCTGGCGCTTTGGGACGCTCGGTTATGGCCGCCTGGACAGGCGGCTGCAGGCAAGAATGCCGGCAAGAATGCCTGCCCCACACAGAGCGGCGGAGCCGGAACGTACAGTCCGGGAGTAGACTGGTAGGGTGATTCGGTCTTTTGGTGATGGGGAAACAGAAAAGCTCTTCCATGACCAACCAACCCGACGATTTCAGGCGATTGAACGGGTTGCCCGACGGAAACTGGTACAGCTTGACCAGGCGGACTCACTCCGGGACCTTGCCGCGCTTCCCGGGAATCGGCTGGAGGCTCTGAAGGGTAATCGCGCGGGCCAACACAGCATCCGGATCAACGACCAGTACCGGGTGTGCTTCGTGTGGGCGGAAGGCGATGCCTTGGAGGTTGAGATTGTCGACTACCATTAAGAGAGGCAAGACTCCATGAGCAATATGCTTCCCCCCATTCATCCGGGCGAAATCATTCAAGAGGATTTTCTGGCCCCTTTGGGGATGACCGTGTTGGACCTTTCGAAGGCCCTTGACGTGGAAGCGGGGCGGCTGAACGAAGTAGTTTGCGGCCGGCGGACTATTACGGCGGACTTGGCGCTGCGGCTGGCTCGACATCTGGGCACTTCGGCCGAGTTCTGGATGCGGCTGCAAGCCGACTATGAGCTGCGGGTTGCCCGGCAGGAGATTTTGCAGGCGATTGAGCGGTCAGTACAGCCCCGGGATGTAGTAGCGGCTTAGGATTGGAGCTTGGCTGGGACCGGAGAGGGCAGTTATAGCCGCCTGAAAGGCGGCTGCAGCCAAGAATGGCTGCCCCACATGCTCTTGCGGGCTGTAACCTTGGGATCAGGTAGGACCAGCGAGAGATGAGTACTTTGTTCCAACCCGGAAAGCTTGTCTCCCTGCGTGGCCGGGAGTGGGTGGTGCTGCCGTCGGACGACCCGGAAAACCTGTTGGTAGTGCGGCCCCTTGGCGGCTCGGAGGCCGAAACCACGGCGGTTTACCTTCCCTTGGAGATCTACGCGGACCGGCCCACGGATGCGGAGTTCGCGCCACCGGGACCAGCGGACCTGGGCGACTTCTCCACGGCCCGGCTGCTCTATGACTCGGCGCGGCTGGCGTTCCGCAACGGAGCCGGACCGTTCCGCTCACTGGCGAAACTTTCGTTCCGCCCACGCGCCTACCAGATGGTGCCGCTGGTGATGGCACTCCGGCAGGAACCGGAACCGGTGCGGTTGTTGATCGCAGACGACGTGGGCGTTGGCAAAACCATCGAAGCCCTGCTCATCATCCGGGAGATGTTGGAACGCCGGACGATCCGGCGGTTCGCCGTGGTCTGCCTGCCGCACCTTTGCGACCAGTGGCAGGAGGAAATCCGGTCCAAGCTCGACATCGAAGCGGTGGTCATCCGGTCCAACACCCAGGCGCGCCTGGACCGCGAAATCCAAGGCGATGCCAGCGTCTACGACTATTACCCCTACCAGATCATCTCGATCGACTTCATCAAATCCGACACGCGCCGCGACGTATTCGTGCAACAGTGCCCGGAACTGGTGGTGGTGGACGAGACGCACACCTGCGCACGTCCGACCGGGGCTTCCGCGGCACAACAGCAGCGATACCACCTTGTGAGCCGGATCGCGGCCAAGCCAGAGCAGCATCTGGTGCTGCTGACCGCCACGCCCCACAGTGGGAAGCCGGAGGAGTTCCAGTCCCTGCTGGGGCTGTTGAACCCGGAATTCGAAAAACTCGACCTTCCCAACGCCACCCAGCCGCAGCGCCGCGAGCTTGCCCGCCACTTCATCCAGCGCAAGAGGGCTGAAGTCCACAAGTGGATGGACGACACGACGGTGTTCCCGTTCCGGGATTCGTTCGAGCTTGCGTACGACCTGCGGCCCGCATACCAGGAGTTTTTCGACGACATCCTTGAGTTCGCGCGCAAGCTGGTGGCACCCGACCCGACAGGAAAAAAGAAGAAGCGGGTGCAGTATTGGACCGCGCTGGCGCTGCTACGGGGCGTGATGTCCAGTCCCGGCGCGGGAATCCAGATGCTCGACGCCAGACGGGCGCGGCTGGGAGAGGAGTCTGTAGGCATCTCCGGTGACGGCACGGACCTTTCGACCGAGAATCCGGTGAAAGACTTCGACTACGGCGTGGACGCCGACAACACACCAACCCAGGTGCTGGAACAGGCGGATTGGTCCGAACAACAGAGGCACGAACTCCGGGCATTCGCACGGCGGCTCGAAGGGCTTTCTGGAATCGAGCAGGACGGCAAACTGCTGGGGGCCTCCATCGTGCTGGACGAGTGGCTGGAAAAGGGAATCCAGCCTGTGGTGTTTTGCCGCTACATTGAGACGGCCAATTATCTTGGGGAGCACCTCGGGCCCGAGCTGTGCAAGCGGTTCCCTAAATTGGAACTGCGGGTGGTGACAAGCGAGGAGCCCGACGAGGTTCGCCGCCAGCGGATCGGAGAAATGGCGGGCGACCGTCCCCGCATTCTAGTGGCGACCGATTGCCTGAGCGAAGGCATCAACCTGCAGGACCTGTTCACCGGCGTGCTGCACTACGACCTACCGTGGAACCCCAACCGGCTGGAACAGCGCGAGGGCCGCGTGGACCGCTTCGGCCAGCAGGCCAGCGAAGTGAAGGCGTGCCTGCTCTACGGGGACAATCCCATTGACGGCATCGTACTCGACGTGCTGCTGCGGAAGGTGCGGGAGATCAAACGGACGACCGGGATCAACGTGCCCTTCCCGGAAGATTCCCAAAGTATCATCGACACGATTACCCATGCGCTCCTGCTGAATCCGACGCGCCGGATCGAGCGAAAACAGGCACCCGAGCCGCAGCAGATGCTGTTCGACTTCACCCGGTCCGACGAGGCGGCCACGGCGCGAACCCGGATTACGCGCAAGGTGGAGGAGGCGTTCCAGCGGGAACAGGCCTCGCGGAGCATTTTCGCCCAGCATGCGATCAAGGCGCAGGAGATCGAGGAGGATCTGCGCGGGGTGGACGAGGCCATCGGCGATCCGGGGGCGGTGCGCGAGTTTGTGACCTCCGTTCTGAGCAATTTGTTGGGCGTGCAGGTGATCCAGGAACGGAAGGGGTTCGGCATTGTCCGGGCCAACCTGCCAGCGCAACTGACAGATCTGCTGCCCACCGGTACTGGCGGGGTGGTGAAGGTGAGTTTCGAATCCCCGACGCCGGAGGGTTACCAATACCTGGGACGGAACCACCGGTTCGTGGAGCAGCTTTGCCAACTGGTAATGGCCAACACGCTCAACCGACAGGGGCGGCGGGCGGCAAGGGCGGCGGTGATCCGAACCCGCGACGTGGGGACGAAAACGACGCTGCTGCTCTTCCGCTGCCGGAATGTGATCGAGCGGAAGCACGGGCACCAGATTGTGGCGGAGGAGATGCTGCTGTGGGGATGGCGGGGCGCGCCATCACAACGCGAATTCCTGGACCATCCGGCGGCGAAGACGTTGCTGGCAAAGGCTCGGGCGTCGAGCGACCTTTCGCCGGAATCCCGAGCGGCCTTTCTGGAGAATGAATTGGGATTGCGGAAGTCGCTGGAACCCGAATTCACGGTGTTGGCCGAACAGCAGTCCAAACGCTTGGTGGCGGCACATGAGCGCTTCAGCGCACTGATCGACCGGGGCCGTTTCCAAGTAGTCTATCCGGTGCTGCCGATGGATCTGTTGGGGATTTACGTACTGCTGCCCGAAGGGGGGACGGCGTGACCTATCCCGGCATCCGCATCGAGGGATCGATCCTCTCGCCCGACTTCCTGGGGCAGATGGAGTACAAGCCGGGTCAGAAGCCGGCGGATTTCGGACTCCCCGCCTCCACGAAGGTGAAGGACGAAATTGCCCGCGCATGGGCCGATGCACAGGACTACTGGCGGATCTTCAAACGGAAGCTGGATGGACTGCGGACGGAGTCGCCCGCGACGTCGGAGACGCGGCAGCAGTGGGTGGTGCCGCTGCTTTCGGTGCTGGGCTACCAGACGGAGTTCCAAGCGCGGTCCGAGGAACTGAACGGGAAGCTCTACGCGATTTCGCACCGGGCGGTGAACCGTTCGCAGACTCCGATCCAGATCGTCGGCTACCGGGAACCGGCGGGCTTGGACAAGCGACCGGAAAATGCGACCGTCCGCATGTCCGCGCACGCGGTGGTACAGGAATACATCAACCTGACCGAGCAGTTGTATGGAATCGTGACCAACGGGCGGGTGCTCCGGCTGCTGCGGGACAGTTCGCGGCTGGTGAAGCTGAGCTACCTGGAGTTCGACCTCGACCGGATCTTCACGGACGGGCTCTATGCCGATTTCGCGATTCTTTACCGGTTGCTGCACGCAACGCGGCTGCCTTCCAGCAACGAGACGGCCAAAGAGAGCTGGATCGAGCGGTACCACCAGGATTCGCTGGACTCCGGGGCGCGGATCCGCGAGGGCCTGAGCAAGGCGGTGGAAAAGGCAATCCGGGATTTCGGGAACGGATTCCTGGCGCATCCGGCGAACGGGGCATTGCGGGAGGCGGTCGCGGACGGCACGGTCCGGCCCGAAAAGTACTACCAGAATCTGTTGCGGTTGATTTACCGGTTGCTGTTTCTGATGGTGATCGAGGAGCGGGACTTGGTATTTCCGACGGATGTTCCCGCCAAGCAGCGGGAGATCTACCGGCGCTACTACAGCGTGCAGCGGCTGCGGCTGCTGGCGGAACACAGGTATCTGGCCGATGCGCGCCACCATGACTTGTGGATCGGGCTGCTTTCGACGTTCCGGCTGTTCGACGGTCTGGGGCCGGACGGGGGTACGGGGGCGAAGCTGGGTTTGGCTCCGCTGGGCGGGGACTTGTTCGGCCCTCTGGCGCTGGACAGGATCTCGGGCTGCATGTTGGGGAACGATGTGCTGCTGGGATGCCTGAGGGCGTTGAGTCTTTACGAGCATCCGGGGACGGGTCTGATCCGGGTGAACTACGCGGCGCTGAATGTGGAGGAGTTCGGGTCTGTCTACGAGGGGCTGCTGGAATACCGGGCTGTGTTCACGACGGTTCAGGGGCAGGTGGATTTCGGGTTTGCGAAGGGCGGGGAGCGGGCGGCCACGGGGTCGCACTATACGCCGGATGATTTGGTGCAGCCGCTGATCCGGCATTCGTTGGATTATTTGATTGCGGATTGTTTGGGGGCGGGTAAGGTGGAGGCGGGTAAGGAAGGGAGCGCGACCTCTGGTCGCGTGACCGTGTCGGCGACCCGGTCGCAGGATGCCATCCTGCCCCACAACAGAGGGGGCTCGCAGAGTTTGGCAGAGAAGGCGCTGCTGGGGTTGCGGGTGGCGGATATTGCTTGCGGATCGGGGCATATTCTGTTGGCGGCGGCGCGGCGGATCGCTACGGAGTTGGCCTCGGTGCGGACGGGTGAGGACCAGCCCTCGCCACCGGCGTTCCGGGCGGCGCTGCGGGATGTGATCCGGAACTGCATCTACGGGGTGGACTTGAATCCGCTGGCGGTGGAACTGTGCAAGGTTGCGCTGTGGCTGGAGGCGCACAATCCGGGACAGCCGCTGAATTTCCTCGACCACCACATCAAGTGCGGGAACGCGATTGTCGGCTTTGTGCGGCAGGAGGAACTGGACAAGGGGATCCCGAACGAGGCGTTCGCAACCATGCCCGGGGATGACAAGGAACTGGCGGCAAAGTGGCGGAACGACAACAAGCGGGACAGGGCGGACACACGGCAGTTGCGGCTTTCCGCTCCGATGCAAAAGCGGTTGGATGGACGGTTGGAGGAGTGGACGGCGCTCTCTGCGCTGCCGGAACGGACGCCGGAGGAGATCGAGCGCAAGAAGGAACGGTTCCTGGCGTTTTCGGCGAGTGTGGACACGGACCGGCTGGAGACGATTGCGGCGCTGCCAATCGCGCAGTTCTATATTCCGAAGACGCCGGAGAACGACCCGTACCTGATGACGGACGCGCAGTTCCGGCGGTATTGGGTGGATGGTTTGTTGCCGCACGGGTCGCAGACAGCCATGGCGTTGGCAACGGCACGGGAGAAGCGATTCTTCCATTGGTTTTTGGAGTTCCCGGATATCGTGGCGCCGGGCGGATTTGACTGCGTGCTGGGGAATCCACCATATTTTGGTGGGAGCTTGAGTGGTGAGTACGGCCATTCGTTCTGCGGATATGTCAAGTGGCAGTACGCCCCGGCAGGTCTCAACGACATCGTTGCGTACTTCCTTCAACGGATTTCCTCGCTGTTAAAACCGAACGCCTTCACCGCCCTGATCACGACAAACTCAATCAAAGACGGCGGCGTGCAACGGGACGGACTCGATCAGGTGATCTCAAGGGGCGGAGAGATCAATATGGTTGTCCGCGGCGTTCGGTGGCCGGGCAGAGCGAAGTTGGTCGTGTGCCTCATTGCGATTCATAGCGGCCCTTGGGGTGGTAGGAAGGAACTGGACGGTCACGGCGTGCCGACGATAAACGCCTTCTTTGAGCCAGAAGCAGCTAGCGCTCAAGTATATTCTCTTCGAGAGTGCACTGAGTTCGTCTTCCAGGGAATTGACTTCCTCGGCGACGGTTTCCTCCTTACGCATGACGAGGCAGCTAGGATTGAGGCTGAAGAGCCTCAGTGTATCGAAGTGATCTATCCAGCCCTGAACGGGCAGGAAGTAAACAATGCTCCTAATCTAGCGCCGGGAAGGTCAATCATCAACTTCCGCGACTGGTCCTTGGAGCGCGCATCCTACTACAGGACGGCAATTGACCGAGTCGAGAAGCTGGTCAAGGCCGAGCGAGAGCGACAGCGCGATCCGGACGCCACCGCACGCTGGTGGCAATTCTATCGACCCCGCATAGAGATGTGGGCACAGTTGGCGAAATACAACTACTGCTTTGTGTGTTCCGTAACGACAAAGTATCTGTCATTCTCGCGCGTCCCGACAAACTTTGTTTTTCTGAAGACTCTGAAGGTTTTCACAACCGACCGGTGGGACCTGTTCGCGGTGGTGCAGTCGACGGTGCACGAAGTTTGGGCGCGCAAGTACAGCGGGGCGCTGGAGACGAGGCTACGGTACTCGCCGTCGGACTGTTTCGACACGTTCGCGTTTCCCGAAGGGATGTGGCAGACGGCGAACCCGGACCTTGCGGCACTGGGGGAGCGGTACCACGAGCACCGGAAGCGGCTGATGCTGTCGCTGTGGCTGGGGCTGACGGACATCTACAATCTGTTCCACGCACGGGACCTGGGGGCGGCGAAGGTCGCGAAGGTGTCAAAGAAGCCGATGGAGGAGGCCGTGCGGGGGTACGCGGGGTTGCTGGAACTGCGCCGATTGCATGTCGAGCTGGACAGGGCGGTGCGGGACGCGTACGGATGGCGGGACCTGGAGCTGGGCCACGACTTCCACGAGGTGGAAACGCTGGCGGAACACGACCGGGTGCGGTTTACCGTGTCGGCGGCGGCGCGGAAGGAACTGCTGCGACGGCTGCTGGAGGAAAACCATCGGCGGGCGGCGGCGGAAAGGGTGGCGGCTGCGGGGAAGGCGAAGAAGCCGCGGCGGGCGGGGACGAAGGGTGGGGAGAACGGTGAGTTGTTCGAGGTGGCGGCGGACTAGGTTCGGGTGACCTCTGCATCCGGTTATGGCGACCTGAAAAGGTCGCGCAGCCAAGAATGGCTGCCCTACACTCCAGTGGAGTCGCAAGCAAACGAAGAACAGGCGTCGACAGGATTGTCGACGCGGCACGCAAGATTGCGTGCGCCACGGGTCGGCGCAAGCTCCGAAGATTTGGGGTCTGCAGTAGACAGGAAATGGTCTAGGCGGAGGAAACAGCTATAGCTTCCCGTGTCCGGGAATCCAGTACGGTGTAGGTTCTCCATGGGTGGTTGGACGCTGTGGCGAACAAGCCGGTGATGTCGGCAGGGATGGAGTCGTCGAGTTCGAGGCCTTTTTGGTTCAACAGAATCAAGACGGGACCTTTTGGCGGAGTGCCGGCAGAGCGCAGGAAAGCACCGACCAGTTGTACAGGGTCGGAGGCATACCGGTCCGCAGAGGATTCCATGGGGCCCAGGTCGTAATAGGTGGAATGGATCGCGTCGAAGATGCGAAAGACCTGCTGGCGGTTGAGGTGGCCGAAGTCGAAGCGCGGGAGCGGCGCAACTTGAGGACTGCTGCGGGGCGGGCAAGTTCGAGGGTCCGGGTAAACTCCTCCGCAGTAACGAATGGGAAGTAGAGGAAGATGAGCAGGTCGGGTTCCTCCATGGGAAAGAGCGTCGCCTGGCTGGGCGTGTCGAAGGAACGGTCTTCAAACGGGAGCGCCGGGCGCGGTTTCTTGATGAGTTGGAATGTGGCTTTGCGTTGTTCGAGTGTCATCGCAGGTCCTTCTCCAGAAGGGCTTCCGTTATGGTTCAGATTCAATCCGGGCGCGGAACTCGATCTCCCTTGGATTTGCCCTCGCATAGACCGACCGAGTGATGGCCCCGAAGATGCGCCACCCTACAAGAGACAGCGACGCGATCCTAGTTGCCAGCATCAAGTCCGCGCTCTCAATCTGGCAGACGCCATCGAACTGGATGGCATTGGCAACCACATCGTCGGCGTCCCGGGGCAGGGACGGCAGGTACATCGAGTCACGGCGGCTGAATTTCAGAAGGACCCCGAGCTTTTCGAGGGCCAAAGCCTCGGAGCGTCTCAGTTGCGAAATGCGAAGCAGGGATGCGTAGCGCTTGCGGTTCGGAACGAGGTCGCACGACGAGTTCAAGACGGCGTAGAGCGGGCTGCCGGTGACGCGTTCTCCGAGGAAGTAGGCACAGTCCGTAGTGACGATGTCGCCTTGGAGAAGCACAAACTTGTCTTCGTCAGTGTCGAAGCCAAACGCGGCAGCTTCGACTGGGTCAACCGGGCGGCGTACCAAAGCGTTCGTCTGATTGAAAGTGTCTAGCCTTATTTTGGTCTTGCCGAGGCTTGCGGAGAATGTTTGGACTACGCGGATGGCGTCCTCGCTGTGGGAGAGGGTGCGGAGTTCGCGTTCCAGAGAAGCCAACGGTGAATTCGGCATACGTAGTTGCTATAGTTCCGGCCTGGGAATCCGGGCGGAAGCCAAGTCGAAATCGTCCGACTCCGAGTATGCCTGTTCATCCGAGGTGATTTCGAATCCTGCGTGCCCCGCCCGCTCCGGCAGGACCGGGAGCCCGGCAAGGACGGAAACCGCCTCCATAAGTAGGTCCTTATGCTCCTCGTCGCGGAATTTGGAGTAGACCCGGGCGGCTGTAAGAATCAGCTTGAGGCCGCCTTTGAGGCGATGGACTTCCGAGGCCAAGCCGAGAATGGACTGAAAGTCCTCGTCGCGCAGGATTCGGAAAGTGCCCGCCTTCGAGCGGAGGGTCGCAACCTGATGGCGGGAGATTTCCTCCAAAGCGCCGCCGCCCTTGAGACGGAACTGCTCGAATGAATTCCATGTGGGGCCGGGGATCAGGGCGAGCGGGTTGGCGACCAGGGGTGCAGGATTGAGGGCGGCTGGGCGTTCCGTGGTGGTTGTGGAATCGGTGATGGTGGGCATTGTGGCGTATCCCCAGTTGTGATGATAGCGGAAAACGTTGGAAGATACAACGGAGAGCGTTGGAACCAATGCAATGCTTGCCACAAAGACAGTGGCGTAGATGGGAACACGCGTCGAGAGGATTCTCGACGCGGCGCGCAGGAGTGGGTGCACCACGAAAGCGAGCTGGAGATCGGAGGAGGAAGAGGAAGGCCTGCGCCTCGCGGCGCATGATGCGGCTGAAAGCCATGACCAGGGCCTTATCAAAAGGCGCAGATTGTCCTGGCTAAGTCCGGCACCGAGTTGCGCCATGGCAGGGCAAAAATGCCCCACACGGACGCGGTCACAAGTTTTTTGGATTATATTTGGCTTGTTTTGTTGGGGTTGGCGGAAGGGTGGTTCGGGATGGCGGGGGGTGGGTGGTATTGGTTTTGTTGAATTATGTGGCCTTACTTAATAGACGGGGAGCCGGTGCCGGCGTCGGTGCGGGTGGTGTTGCTGGTGGATTTGGCGGGTCCCGATTGCGGGATGGCCGCGGGGACGGCTATGGATGCGGCGGAGTTTGCGCGGTTGCGGCTCGGGTTCGAGCCGGATGAGCGGCAGGCGGAGGCGTTGCGGTGCGGGGCCAAGAGGGGGATCCTGAATTGCTCGCGGCAGTGGGGGAAGTCGATGACGGCGGCGGCGATGGCGGTGTACCGGGCGGTGACGCGGCCGCGGTCGGTGGTGGTGGTGGCAGGGCCTTCGCGGAGGCAGT
>CAIVPR010000184.1 GCA_903907865.1 uncultured Acidobacteriia bacterium | reverse complement strand
TCCCCAACGCCGCATTCGACTCGCTGGGGCTTCCGAGATTGGACCCCAAGTATGGCTAAACCCACCGAACCGCCGGATGCGGACCCGCATGTCCGGTGGTGTGGCAGGGGCGGACGGGCGACCGTCCCCCCTATGCCGATTTTGAGGGGCAGGTGCGCGCCTTTTGGGCGCGTGGGGAGGTCGGCGACCTCCGCGCAGGATGCCATCCTGTCCCACAACGGACGCGGAGCCGCAACCAAACGAAGAACAGGCGTCGACAGGATTGTCGACGCGGCACGCAAGAGTGCGTGCGCCACGAATCGGCGCAAACTGCATCACAACAAGCGCGGCCTGCAACCCATGGGTGGTAGAGTGATGAAAGTGGAACGAAGCCTGATCGCTCCGCGGCGGATCCTGGAACAACGATGCGTCGAATGCGCGCGCGTCCAGGCGTAACAGGAACCAGCCGTCGAACCGGAACCAGAACAACGGGTTTCGGTGTGCCGGGGATACGGACCAGCCCGCTGCTCTCAAGAAATGGCGCACTCCGTGCGCTGGGCAACGGGATGACAGGCCAGGGCCGGCGGCCCTCAAAGACCCGCCCGGGTGTGCCTTTCCGCTTCCGGGTTTCGGTCCCGGCGAAGCAGGTCGTGGTTTTCGGATCGCGGATTGCGGCGCCAAACACAAAAAGCCGCTCCGTCCCGTGGTAGGGCTGCAAGGCTCGAAGCCTGACGGAGCGGGAGATTTTTGGGGCACTCCGCCAACTTACGCCGCGTGCGGATTCGCAAACAATCCCGCGCCTTTTGGCGCGTGCGGAGGTTGGCAACCTCCGCGCAGGATGCCATCCTGGGAGCCACCCTGCCCCACAACGGCAGCAGCGAGCTTTCCGGTTACGGCTGGCTGAAAGCCCGCCGCGGCCAATATTGGCCGCCCCACAGTCAGAATCGGCAGAAGCTGCGAAGAAGTTGCTTCAGGTAATACACAGGAACCAGATGCCTGAACCAAATGCCAGCGCTAGTGCGCAGGGGGAGAACGCCGTTGTGGTGCAGCGGGCGTATGACTTCAATTTGTGGCTGATTCGCAAGGTGGAGCGGTTTCCACGGTCGTTCCGAGCGAGTGTGGGCGACCGCATTCTTGCCCGGTCGCTGGATGCGTTGGAGGCGCTCTATGCGGCTTCGTGGAGCCGGGACAAGAGGGCGCATTTGGACCGGGCAGTGGACGCGGTTAACATGCTGCGGATCCTGCTGCGGACGGCGACGGACCTGGGTTTGTTGAAGGAGCGCGCCCCGGAGTTTGCCGCGACGAGTCTGGAGGCAATTGGGCGGATGGCCGGGGCTTGGCGGAGGAGTTTGCGGTAGGGGGAGGGGCCGGCCATGTAAGACAGGAGTTAGGGGGCGGTGAGGGGGTGGCGGTCGAAGATGCGCTCGCGGAGGTGCCAGGTGTCTCCGTGGCTGGCGTGGGCGGCCCAAGCCTTCAGACGCTCCACCACGGACTTCAGGTCGAGTTCGCCCGCCCTGTAGTCGCGGACCATGGCGTTCATCCTCCGGTTGAAGCGCACCACGTTCCCGCGAACCAGACGCCTGTGGTCGGGAAAGAGCCGCCAGCCGAGGAAGCTGAAGCCGTCGGCGCAGGGATAGGTGCGGCTCTTGCCGTCGTGCAGCCGGAGGCGCAGGGTTTCCAGGTAGGTTGGCAAAGAATTGGGACGTCTGGTTGCCGAGGGGGAGACCGCGACGGCGTTCGCAGGGCGTGAACAGATCGTCGCCGGGAAACAGGAAGTCGGGGCCGTCCTGCGGGTTCGAGCCGTCGATGATTTTCGCCGCCAGATCCAGGGTGCGGGCGCATTTGACGCCCCGTTCGAGTTGCTGATTCAGGATCCGGTGGTCGATGGACGGGAAGTATTTGCGAATGTCGCACTGGAGCACGTAGGGGTAGTCGTGCGACCCGCGGGCGGCGGCGTTGAGCGCGGTGTGGGTGCCGAACCCGACCCGGCAGGCGTGGGATTCGCGTACGAAGCGTGGTTCGAACACGGGTTCGAGAACCTGGGTGAGGGCGTGGTGGACGACGCGGTCGCGGAAGGGGGCGGCGGAGATCTTGCGCATTTTGGGGTCGCGGACGATGAAGGTGCGGTAGGGGCCGGGCCGGTAGTCGCCGGATTCCAGTTCGCGGGCCAGGACGACGAGGCGGGGTTCCCAGTCGAGGAGGAAGGTGGCGACGTCGGGCCGGCGGCGTTTGCCGAGGGCGGCGCGGTGGAGGGCGAGGGCGAGGTTGGGCCATGAGGCGAGGGTCGGCCAGAGGTTGGGGGTGCGTTGCATTGATTCAGGATGGGGGGTGGGGGCACAGGATGGTGGATGGGGGCAGATGTTGCGGTCGAGGGCGCGCCTTTTGGCGCGTGGGGAGGTCGGCGACCTCCGCGCAGGGTGCCACGCCTGGGTGCCACTCTGCCCCACAACGGAAAGGAAGATGTCCGATACAAGGGTGGGCACCCGAATCGATATTGACCGTCCTTGCGTCCCGCGACCAAAAGCAGTATCCTAGGGGCAAGTGGCAAACTTGTCCAAGAAGCTCTCCGACAATCCTGACGTCCAGGTGCGGTTCGGCAGCGGCGACCAGGAACGTTTCTACAAGATGGCCGATAATGGTTCGCTTGTGGTTGAGGATCTCGGAAAGCTCGTCAAGTCCAAGGGCGTTATGGACCGGCTGGAACGGATGCGGAAGCAAGTGATTCCGGGGGCTGTTGTGGTCCGCACGAATCGTCACACTTCGAAGGCCTAGAGCGGCCAGCGCCGAGTTCATGCCAAGCAACCTGCTTATCCTGGCACTCCTGGCGGGCTTTGTGTTTGTCAGAACCTGCCATCTCTTCCGATTCAGGACGCGCCTTTTGGACGGTTACCCGTTGCTCTTCGAATCGTCCTTGGCCGGGCTTGTACTGCTCATCGTCTCGAGGCTCGTGGTGTGTTTCAGCAAGCTGTTTCCAGTTTTTTGGATGCTTCGCCCGCACTGGGCGTCTATCGTCGATCTGCCCTATTTCGGGACATTTCTCCTCTCGGTGCCGCTCGCATACGTTTCCGCCAAAACCTGCAATATCTGGCTCGACAACGAAAAGTGTCGGCGCAAGGAAGTGAAGAACTCCGGCGGATACCTGTTGATATTCATGTCGAAGGCTCTCGATGAGAACCGCATAGTGTCGTTGTCCCTCGACAACCGGACGTGGGTTTCGGGCCTGATAAAGGAGTGGCCTGAGCTCAATGTCAAAGAGAAGTACTTTCGTCTCTTGCCTGCACGGACTGGGTATCAGGACAAAGAAACCCTCCGGGTCATTTGCACGCACCGGTACGAAGCGGATTACGCGGAGAGGGCGGCCGATCTCAGCGACAATGAATTCGAGGCGTTTCTGGAAGACTTTGTTCTTACGCTACCCATGGCGTCGGTTCGAAATGCGAGTTTCTACCTCGAAGATAGCTACGAAGAGCAAGCCACGGAGGCAGCAGTGGTGGATCCGGAACAGGCCTAGAGTCAGACATTGGCCGATCGGGAGCCGCAGACAGGGTCGCGGAGTCGCAGGTAGGTGCGCGCCCTTGGGGCGCGTGGCGGTGTTGACCAGTGGCGACGATTTAACAAGTGAGAGACTACCTGGATAAGTCCGGCACAGGCCTGCGACTGGAAACCCCGCCGCAGGCTGCCAGCCTGCCCCACAACGGAGCACAGGCAAACTGCTCCACAACGGAAACGGCAATCAACGTCAGGTTGGAGTGCGGTCTGGGCGGCACGAATTATTCGTAGCGGGATTTGGTAGCCTTCGGTTGTATGATCCGACGGTTGAGCGCCGACGAAATGATTCCACTCTTGGCGTCCAGGGCCGATGTCGGTACCGATGCGCCAGCTTACGTGGCGGTTCCGGCAGCAGACGATGAGTTTTCCGGCGGAGACGAGCCGTTGTCTTGGGACGCGGACGGATGGGATGAATTCGCTTGATCCGAGGTGGGTTTGGCGGGCGCGCCGGTCTGCGACCGGCGCGCTCAAAGGCCCGCTCTACCGTGCGCTATCCACGCTCCTAAGGTTTACGGCATTAAATAATCAAATAATCGAATAACCAAATACCCGATCATTCTCCGGCAGGACGCACGCAAAGCACCCTATTGAAGTAGAAGTCGCGGTGCTGGTTGGACTCGCCCGAGCCGAAGACGAGGCCCAGGCCAGCCTCCGAACCCCACATCCACCAATCACTCAGCGTGATCCCGCCCTTAGTATGAAATGGAGGCGAGGCATTGCGAAACGATGGCTCGTACAGCGATTTCAGTTCCACAATCGAGGGCAACCGCCAATCCCGATACCCCGCCAACCCAAGGGACGAACAGTATTTCCTCGCGGCGTCTTGGGCTAAATATTCCACGTTATCCGACTTCGGCCACATCAGACGGGTCTTCGGATCAGTCCAAACACCTGGCGGATCTGGAGCGACCGAAACCGGAAACATCTCCCCCCGCAGCCCCACCAATTCCGGCTTCACCTTCGCCACCAACGCGCCGTCGAAAGTCCGGGTGAATTGCATTGTGGCGTCATTGCGGATAGCCCCGAGTTCCCGAGCATTCTCCCTCGGAACTGGCACAAAGTAGGTGGCTCCGCCTGACTCCACCGTCACCAGTTGGTTGACGTTGTCATAGGCTCCGACCCACTTGGCCGGTTCCACCACCGTGAACGTCTGCCGGGACAGCCGTTGGATCTCCTCCGTCTCCGGGCGGTTCGCCAGCTTGGCGGCATATTGCGATTCGATCTGTCGTTTTGCGGCATCGAACTTGGTCTGGTGATCCTGGCGTTTGGTGCGCGCGTCGACCAGCGCCTTGGCATTGCCCTCGGGAGCGCCGAACTCGTCGGGGACGGGATCCTTCGCCAGCATCTCCCGGAGCGGGCGGTAGGCGGCTTCGAGGTCATCGAGCGCCTTCTTTCGGTCCGCGACGGCCTTCGCCCGGACGTCGGACAGTTGGCGGTTCAGCGCGTCCACCCGCTTGTGCGCCTCGTCCAGCGTGTTGACTTTGGGGGCTTGGCGGACTTGCTCGCGCAGCCTCCGCGCCTGTTCCTCGGCGTCGGCTAGGTCTCGCTGGCGCTTGCGGTCGGAATCGGCCAGCTTGCCCACTTCGGCGTCGATTTCACCGGCCCGGAGTTTCGCAGCCTCCACGTTCCGGGCCTCGTTCGACAGCCTCTCCAGTTCGGCCTCGCGGACCTTCCTTTCGAGCGCCGCCCGCCGCAGCTGCTCGGCTGTCTGGTTGGCGGTAGCCTCGGCGTCCTTGGCGGCCTGCTGGTCTTTTAGGCGGCGGATCTCGGCGTTGACGGCCTCCAGACGCCGGTCCAGAACACCGGGTTCACGGAAGACAAAGTTTCCGCCCCCGACCGCGCCGGACATCCAGGGAATCTGCTGGTGCCCGGAGGACTCGGCCACGGCCTCGCCGGTCTGGCGGAAAACCTCGAGGTACGAAAGGCCCGGCTTTTCCAGCACCTTGAGGAAATGGGTGGTGTAGAGGCCATTGGCGGCGTCGGACTGGTCAGAGGCGGTGGCACCGGCCGCGGTGGCGAAGGCGATGAACGTGCCTGCGGCCGATTGCATCTGGGCGAGGCCCTTGGGCAGGGACTTGCCGTTGCCGACCCGGGCCAGCGGGTTGTTGCGGCAAGCGTCGAGGACCATCAGGCTGAGCCGGGCACCCTTTTCGCCCATGCCGTCGAGGATGGCCTGGGCGGGCTCGGCGGCGAACTGGACCTGCGTTTCCAGGGTCTCGTTGAAATCCACCGGGAGCAGGTAGTTGACGTTGTTGATCTGGATGCCGTGGCCGGAGTAGAAGAAGAGGGCGACGTCGCCGGGCTGGATCGAAGCGAAGAAGCGCTGGACGCCGGCTTTGAGGTCCTTGAGGTTGGCGTCGTCGAGTTCGGTGACGACGAAGTCGAGTTCGCGGAGGGTGGTGGAGACGGCGCGGGCGTCGTTGACGGCATTGCGCAGTTGCTTCTGGTAGGTATAGGTGTCGTTGCCGACGACCAGCGCGCGGCGTTTGGGACCGGCGGCGGACAGCGGGTCGGCACTGCCGACGGCTTCCATGCCCCGCTTGGCGCGCGACGGAGTCTGGGCGGAGGCGGTCGAGAGGGTGAGAGCGACCGCGATTGGCAACGCGGCGATGCGGATGGGAAGTGTTCGGCGCATGTCGATTTGCAGAAACCCTTTGGGATAGTTTATCGCGAGCGGACGGGTGCTGAGAAGAGATGAGGGAGGCGGGGAGTTTCTTACAGGGGATTTTGGGTGATGAAGGGGGGTTGGCGAGAGCATGTGCAAGCAACCTGCGCCGTGTGGCGCATGAGGCGGCTGAAAGCCCTGACCAGTGGCGCAAACGCTCGGCGACCTTGTGCTTGGATAAGTCCGGCACTTGTCTACGACCGAGAATCCGCCGCGGGCAACATTGCCCGCCCCACGGTCGGTAGCGTTGCAAGCTGCAAAGAAGTTGCGGTCAGGTAGTACAACGGGGTGGAGTCGAAGTAAATACGCGCCTCTAGGGCGCGTGGCGGTGTCGGCGACCCCGCCGCAGGATGCCATCCTGCCCCACAACGGAGCAGAGGCGGAAGTTGCGGGCCGGTAATACAAAAGGGAGCGACGCCGGGTTGCACGGTACAATCGTGACGCATGGCAGCTACCAAAATCACGGTGAACAACGACGGGTCCATCCGCGTCGAAGGGGATTTCGAAATTTGCGATCCGCAGGGTCAGGCCTTCGGGCTTGGAGGGCGGACGGTGATCGGCCTTTGCCGTTGCGGGCTCTCGCAGAACAAGCCGTTCTGCGACGGTTCGCACGCGCGGCAGGGTTTTCAGGACAAGGTCGTGGCACGGGATCTCCCCGCGCCGAAACCCAAGGTCTAAACATAAGGGTTGAACATAAGGGCGAAACAAACGCTCCCTCGCGGTCGCGGCTCGGTCACGCGAGGGAGGGCCAACGTTGCTGGTATGAAGCGGGAATACGACTTCACGGGGGCCGAACGGGGCAGATTTTTCCGCCCGGCCGCGACAGTGAACCTCGCGGAGCCGAGCGATACCATTCCATCGGTCACGGATGAAGGCCGCGACCGCGTCGAACCGCGTGGGTGGTTGATATCATAATCTTCGCCGGGGCGTGCTTCGCGTGAGCGTAACCGTCCCATGATTGAAGCCGGGACGTAACCGTCCCGGGAGACATCCGTCAAAAACAAACATATGATCAAAGTCGAAGGTCTGACCAAGCGATACGCGCGCAACGTCGCGGTCAAAAACATCTCCTTCGAAGTGGGCAAGGGCGAAATCGTAGGGTTCCTCGGCAAGAACGGTGCCGGGAAGACGACCACGATGCGCGTCCTGACCTGCTTTCTCCCGCCGACCGCGGGCAAGGCGAGCGTAGCCGGTTTCGATGTCCTCGAGCAGCCGCTCGACGTGAAACGGAACATCGGTTACCTGCCCGAAACCCCGCCGGTCTACCCGGAGATGGAGGTGGCGGAATACCTCGAGTTCGTCGCGAAACTCAAGAACATGCCCAAGGGCGACATCGCCAAGCGCATCGACGAGGTGTGCGAGCGCGCCGCGCTGGGGGACGTCAAGCACAAGATTATCGGCAAGCTCTCCAAGGGCTACCGGCAGCGGGTGGGCATCGCGCAGGCGATCATCCACAACCCTCCGGTGCTGATCCTCGACGAGCCCACCTCGGGCCTCGATCCGGAACAGCAGCTCCATGTCCGCGAACTGGTCGCCAGCCTCTCCGGCGACCACACCATCATCCTGAGCACCCACATCCTTTCGGAAGTGGAGGCCTCCTGCAGCAACGTCATCATCATCAACAACGGCGAGATCATCGCGTCGGACTCGGTGGCGAACCTGCACAAGCGGGGCAAGTCGACCGAGACGGTGTCGATCGAGGTTGCGGGCGGTGACGCGGTGGCGGTCCGGCAGCGGCTGGAGGAAGTACGGGGGGTGGCCCGCGTGCTGTCGAGGGACGCGCGCGAGGGCCTGCTGGCGTTCGAGGTCGAAGGCCTTGAAGGCGAAAAGGACATGCTGCGGCCCGACTTGGCGCGCGCCATTGTCCAATCAGGCTGGAACTTGACGGAACTGAAGACCATCGGCGATTCGCTCGAGGAGATCTTCCTCGACCTGACACGCGCCGAATCCGGTGCCAAAGCGACAACAACTGAAGGGGAGTCCGCCGCGCAATGAGGAACATACTCACGATTTGCAGCAAGGAAATCAAGAGCTACTTCGTGTCGCCCATCGCGTACCTGCTGATGGGACTTTTCGGGCTGATCTTCGGCTACTTTTTCTATAGCGCCTCGGCCTACTTCGTGATGGCCGGGATGCGGGCGCAGATGCAAGGCGGCGGCGGGCCGATGTCGGTCAACGAGTACGTGATCGCGCCGCTGTTTGGCAACGCCAGCGTGGTCGGGCTCTTCCTGATCCCGCTGATCTCCATGCGCCTGTTCGCGGAGGAGAAGCGTTCGGGCACCATCGAACTGCTGATGACCTCGCCGATCAAGGACTGGGAGATTGTCTTGGGCAAATGGATGGGCGCCGTTTTCATGTATATGTGCGTCCTGCTGATGGCCGCCGCGAACGTGGCGCTGCTCTTCATCTGGGGCAACCCCGACTGGCGTCCGGTGCTGACGGGCTTCCTCGGACTGCTGTTGCAAGGCGCGACCGTCCTTTCCATCGGCACCTTCATCTCCACCCTCACCAAGAACCAGATCATCGCGGGCGCGGCGACCTTCTCCATCTGCCTGCTGCTCTGGGTCCTGAGTTGGGTTAGTTCGTACAACGAGGCGGGCTGGGCGCAGGTCATCGCGTACTGCTCGATCCTGACGCACTTCGAGCCTTTCTCGAAGGGCATTATCGACACCAAGGACGTGGTGTTCTACTTGTCCGCGATCTTCCTCGGACTATTCCTGACCACACGGTCGCTCGAATCCATGAGGTGGAGGGCTTAATGGCGAACGATAAGCAAAGCTTCATGCAATCCCGACAGACCAAGTACGGCACGTACGTCGCGGTCTATGTTTTGGTGGTGTTGGCGGTCATTTTCGTGGCCAACTGGCTGGCGAAGGATCACAACAAGACGGTCGACGTGACCGCGAACAAGCGGTTTACGCTTTCGGACCAGACGAAGAAGGTGGTCGGCGGACTCTCGAAGGACGTCAATGTCTACTACTTCGACAAGTCAGACGGCTTCGAGCGCGCCAAGGACATGCTGGACCGGTATCGGAACCTGTCCACGAAGTTCGTGGTGAACTACGTCGATCCCGACAAGAAGCCCGATATCGCGCGGCTTGAGGGCATGCACAACATCGGCGACGTGATCATCGACAGCGGCACGAAGAAGGAAACGGCCAAGGCGCTGACCGAAGAGGAATTGACGGGCGCGCTGATCCGCGTGATCAAGACCGGGTCGCGGAACGTGTGCTTTGTGCACGGGTCCGGCGAGCACCAGTTGAAGGACACGGCGCGCGACGGCTACTCGGCCCTCAAGGAAGCGCTCGAAAAGAACAACTACAAGACGCAGGAGATTTCGCTGCTGGAGAAGCCCGAAGTTCCCAAGGAATGCACCATCGTGGTGGTTGGCGGACCGAAGGTGGACTACCTCGCTCCTGCCATCGACGCCTTGCGGGCCTTCGTCAAGGGCGGCGGCAAGGCAATCCTGAATTTCGACGCCGTGCTCGACCTGCCGGAAGACAAAATGGGCAACACCCCGGCTCTGGCCGCCTTGGCCGCCGAGTGGGGCGTTACGCCGAAGGGCGACATCCTGCTCGACCTGAGCACGATGAGCCGGTTGTTTGGCCAGACGACGCCACTGGTGGCCTCGTACGAATCGCACCCGATCGTCCGCGTGATGCAGGACGTGGCGAGCGCGATGCCCATGTCGCGCAGCTTGGAAGTGAAGGCCCCGGCGGAGAAGCTCTTCTCGACCGGTGATGCCAGCTATTCGCTGACCAACCCGAAGCCCCCGATCCGCGAGTCGGATCTGGAAAAGGCCTCCAAGGGTCCGTTCGTGATGGGCGCCGCGGCAACCATCGGGTCCGGTCCGACCGCCGGCCGCGTGGTGGTCGTCGGCAGTTCCGCCTGGATGGGCAACCAGATGCTGTCGGCCCCGATCGCCAACCGGGATCTGGCGCTGAACACGATGAACTGGCTGACATCGGACGAGGACCTGATTTCGATCCGCCCGAAGGATCCTGAAGACCGGCGCCTCAACATCACGGGCGTCGGGATGAAGACCATGTTCTGGTGCAGCGTGATCGGCTTCCCGCTGATCATCATCCTGTCGGGTGTGCAAGTTTGGTGGAGAAGGCGTTAATGAAGAACCCAATCGGACTTCTGGTGGCATGCGGAGTCCTGATCGTTCTGGGCGGGCTGGTGTGGTGGACGGACAAGCATCCGTCCAAACCTGAAACCACCACGCCGGCCAGCCCGAAGATTCTCGCCTTGGGCGAGGACCAGATCGAGGGAATTCGCATCGCCAAGGCCGGTTCCGAAGCGATCCGGCTTGCGAAAAAGGCGGACAAGTGGGTGATCGCCGAGCCGACGGCGTTTGACGCCGACCAAGACACGGTGAAGTCGCTCGTGTCGACGGTGGCGACATTCAACGGCGAGAGGCTGATCGACGAAAATCCGGCGGACTTGGGCACGTTCGGGCTGAAGGAACCGGCGATGGAGGTCGAGGTCACGGTCAAGGGCGGCACAGTCAACAAGCTGCAATTCGGTGCCGATACCCCGACCGGCACTGCAGCCTACGTGAAGCTGGCCAGCAACCCGAAGGTGTTCACGGTGCTTTCGGCGTCGAAGAGCGGTTTCGAAAAGACCGTCACGGATCTTCGGGAGAAGCATCTGCTGACGTTCAACCAGGACAAACTGACCAGCGTGACGGTCACGACCAAGGGCACGCCGTTCGAATTCGGGCGCAACGCCCAGAACGAATGGCAGATCGTGAAGCCTGGTCCGTATCGGGCCGACTCGCTGCAGGTCGACGATTTGGTCCGCAAACTGAAGGAAGCCAAGATGGATTTGGCGGCCCCGGCAGGCGATGGGGACCCCAAGACTGCTGCCAAGGATTTCGATGGCGGGGCGACGATCGCCACGATTTCGATGCGCGACAACGGCATGCCGCAGGCGATAACCGTCCGCCAAGCGAAGGATAAGACGTTCTACGCTCGCAGTTCGGTGGTCGAGGGCACCTACAAGCTTTCAGGCGACCTCGGCGAAGGGTTGAAGGACAAGGACATCGAGAGCTTCCGTAACAAGAAGCTGTTCGATTTCGGCTTCAGCGACCCCACCAAAGTGGAGATCGACGGCAAGGCGTACCAGAAGTCGGCAGAGAAGTGGTCCGGGCCTTCGGGGCAGGTGGACGCACCGAGCGTGCAGTCGGTGATCGACAAACTGCGGGATCTGGCGGCGTCCAAGTTCAGCGACAAGGCGTCCGGCACCCCGGCGGTTACGTTGGTGGTCACTTCCGGCGACAAGAACAAGGTCGAGAAGGTGACCGTCTCCAAGGCCGGCGATTCGTATAGCGCTCAGCGTGACGGCGAATCGGCAGTATACGTGCTGGACGGAAAGACGTTCGACGATCTGCAGAAGACGATTCAGGGCATCAAGCCGTACGTGGCCCCGAAACCGGCGACACCGGAGAAGAAGAAGTAGCGCACAATTGAACGAACCATCCTTGGAGCGCAAGAACTGGATTTCGGGCGCGGAACATGGCACGGGGAACGCTGTTACACAGGTTCCGCGCCCGGAATCCCTTGCGCTCCTTACCGACCTCTACGAATTGACCATGGCCGCAGGCTACTTCGCGGCGGGGAAACACCAAGAGGTCGGAACATTTGAACTGACAGTCCGGCGGCTGCCGCGGAATCGGGATTTCGTGGTGGTCGCCGGACTGCATCGGGCCATCGATTACCTCCTGAACCTGAAGTTTGAGCCCGCGGAAATCGCGTACTTGCGCGGTCTTCCGAACTTCCGCAATGCCCCGGCCGGGTTCTGGGACTACCTTGCCGATTTCCGATTTACCGGCACAATGTTCGCGGTCCCGGAAGGCACGGTCGTTTACGAAGGCCAGCCGATCCTCAACATCCGCGCGCCGCTGTGCGAAGGCCAGATTCCCGAGACCTACCTTCTTTCAGCGTTGACGTTCGAAACCCTGGTGGCCTCGAAGGCTGCCCGGGTGGCGCACGCGGCACAAGGACGCGATGTGGTCGAGTTCGGCACCCGGCGGGCCCACACGCCCGAAGCCGGCGTCCTAGGGGCGCGGGCGGCCTATATCGGGGGCTGCGTCGGCACCAGCAACACGCTGGCAGGATTCCGTTACGGGATTCCGGTGATGGGCACGGCGGCCCACTCCTGGGTGATGTCGTTCGAGACCGAAACCGAGGCATTCCGCACCCTGCAACAGCTGCTGGGCGACCGTACAGTGCAGTTGCTCGACACCTACGACTGCCTGGAGGGAGCACGGACCGCGGCCAATCTCGGCAAGCCGCTCTGGGGTGTGCGGCTCGACAGCGGCGATTTCGTGTCGTTGTCGCGGGAAGTGCGCGCAATTCTGGATGCCGCCGGGCTGGAATCCGCCAAGATCATGGCCAGTGGCGACCTCGACGAGTACAAGATCGCCGAACTAGTGGCGGCGGGCGCGCCGATTGATGCATTCGGCGTCGGCACCGAGCTGGCGGTTTCCGGCGACGCCCCTTCGATGGGAGCGATTTACAAGCTGGTGGAGATCGAATCCGACGGCAAGACCCGGTTCACGGCCAAGCACAGTCCCGAAAAGCAGACGCTGGCGGGGGCCAAGCAGTTGTTCCGGTTTACGGAGTTCGACCTCCTCGCGCTGCAGGACGAATGCGCGATCGGGTCGGAGGCGCTGCTGAAGCCGTACATCGTCAATGGACGGCTGGTCACTTCCCTGCCCTCGGCCGAGGAAATCCGCCAACGCGCCCAAGCCAATCTTTCGCCGTGGCCGCAGCCGGGCCGCCGCATGGAGCTGTCGCACTCCCTGGAGGAATTGAATGAGAGCATTTTTCGATATTGATACCCAGATCGACTTCCTGTACCCCTCCGGCGCGCTCTACGGCAAAGGAGCAGAGAAGACGCTAATCGGGCCGGTGGTGGCGCTCAACCGCTATGCGGGCGCGAATGGCATTCCGCTGATCTCGACCATGTGCTCGCACGGGGAGGACGCCGAGGAATTCAAAGTATGGCCGCCGCACTGCGTGGCTGGAACTTGGGGACAGCGGAAGCCGACGTCGTTGCTGCTGGACAGGCAGATCGTGGTGCCGAATCGGCCCGTGGAACTGGATCTCGGCGGGGCCAAGCAGATCATTCTGGAGAAGAACGACCTGGACCTATTCACCAACCCCAACGCCGTGGATATCCTCGACGTACTGGATATCGACGAGTGCGTGGTCTATGGAGCGTTCACCGAGTACTGCGTGAAGTGTGCCGTGATGGGGTTGATGAAGTGGGGCCGCAATGTGAAGCTGGTACTGGACGCCACCGCAGCCTTGGACGAGGCAGCGGGGTTGGATGTGCTCAAGGCGTTCTTGGCAGAGGGCGGCCGGTGCGTGACGTCAGTGGAAGTGACGGTCTAACAATAACGCTCTGTTGAACCTAGAAACGCCAGTTGAGCGCTCGAGCGGAGCACAAAGCCCTGCAGGCCAGGGTCTTGTCATCGCTCACCCGTGCATGGTTCGAACAAACACTCCCTTGCGGTCGTGGCTCGGAAACAGCTGATTCGGCAGAGCCGCGACCGCGAGGGAGCGTTTGTTCTTGAAACAGAAAAAGCGCGCCGGAAACTGCGTCTAATGGGCCGAGGCGAAAGTCATCAGCGCCTGATACTTCGGCGAGGTCCCGGGGTCTTGATCCTGATATTCCAACGCGCCCCAGCTGCCGTACTTGGTCTCCGCCGAAACATCGTTGAAGTGGATCAGCAGATCCCCGCCTGCGGCCACCCAGTTATTCAGGTATTGGGTGTAGAGCGCGTTCATCCGGGTGCTCCGGTTTGCCGCCTTGAACAGCGAAGTCATCGTGGCGTCGTTCTCCGCGCCGTTGAAGCCCACCAGAGACTGGCCGCCCTCATATCCCACCATCAGCAGACCGTACTTGGTCGCAACGGCGGCGTTCGAGGTCATCGCCGAAAACGTGCAGCCGTTGATGTGCTGCAGTTCGATGTCAATCACCTGGTCCACGCTCATCGCGTCCACCAGAGCTGCGGTCGCCGGATCTCCCAGCATGCCGAAGCCGCCCGGAGTGGTATCCGTGCAATTGAAGTAGGGGGCGATCGCCAACGCGTCGGCATTGGTGAACGCGTTCTGGAAGCCCAAGGTCTGGTCCGATAGCCAGGAATTCGCCGCTTGCGATGCGATCACGCGCACCAGCGGTGCCGACGTGCCGACCACGTTCCGGAACAGCTGGAAGATCTGGGTCGACCGGTAGGCCGTGTAGTAGGCAACGGCCAAAGTCGGGTCAGTGCTGAGGCCCAGTTGCAGGCCCTGCGTCTTCATGTAGGCGTTCTGCGAGAAGGCACCGTTCCAAGTCTCGTTCGAATACTCGACGTAGTACTTGAGGCCGGGGTTCAGGTTGGCCTTGACCAGGGTAGCCATCTGCGTCACGTAGTCGTTGGTGGCCATCGCCGGAACGTTGAACCAGGGAGTCAGGCCGGTGGCGTTGGCGAGTTGGATCATGACGTCGAGCGGCACGCCGCGCCACACGTAGCTGTAGTCGGCTGGCTGCGGACGGTCGGTCCAGTTCTGCAGCGTCGAACCGTTGGTGTTGCCCCATTCCATGAAGCGTAGCGCCTTGTAGCCCTGCAGGCGGCTAAGGAACAGCGGGTGGAAGGGCTGCGTCTGATAGGTGGTCTCGAAACCCGGCATGATGAACCGGATGTTGCGGATCGGGTTCGCCGGATCGGTCGCAGTGACCATCAGGAAGATCCCGGTTTGTGCACCGGGGACGCTCACGACCATCCGACCGGGAGTCTGGCTGACGATGCTGGCCGAGTTCAGGTCGAAGGCGATGGTGCCGGTACCGTCGTAGAGAAGCGTATAGTTGCCCGTCGGGTAGTGGACAACGTCATCCAGCCCGTTATCGAAAATGATGGTTTCGGCATATTGGCCCACGGCGAGGGATTTGATCCAGCCGTTGGCGTCGAGGTTCAACGCCGGGCCGGTGCCCCAAGCTCCACCCGAAATCTGCGAGATCCATGGACGGGCCATCTTGAAGGCGTCCACCATGGGCCAGGAGCGGCTGTAGTCGCGCAATTCGGAGAGGTTCGTGCCCAGCGCCGGGTGCGGGGTGGGAGCGACGCCGCGGGGAGTGGCGGAAACGCTCGCCGAGACCGGGCCGGTACCAGTCGCATTCACGGCCACGACATAGAAGGTATAGCCGACCGAGTTCACCAAGCCGCCAGCGGTGAACATGTTGGTCGAAACAGTGGCTTGCAGTTGTGCGGCACCGCCGGAACTCTGGTAGATCTTGTAAGCGGTGGCGCCCGCAACGGCGGTCCATGCAAGCGAGACCTGAGTGTTGCCCGGAGTGGCCGTCAGCTCGGTCGGAGCACCCGGAGGCGCAACCTTGTTCAACGCCAAGCCGGAGTAGCTCCCGGAGAAGCGGATCTCGTCCAGCGAACTCTCTCCGCTGGCCGATCCGCCGTAGTAGGAGAGACTGCGGAAGCCGATCACATTCTTCGTGGTGGCCGAAGTCGAGGGCTGCGACGGCAGCGACCCCGTCGACGGGTTGACATAAAGCGACACCGTGTTTGTTGCTGCGTAGTCTATACGCACGCCCAGAAGGGCGGCCTGTCCGGTGACGACCGGAAGCTTGGTAGCGTGGACGACGCCGTCCAGCTTGAGTCCCCAGTAGCGCGTCCCGGAGCCGCCGAAATACCCCACGGCGACGCCGGGCGACACGACGTTCCACGCAGGCGCGCCGCCTTGGTGCAGCGTCACGGAAATCTCGTCGTTGGTGGCCTTGTCCTGCCGCATCACGAAGCTCATGTAGAGCGAGGTGGCGGCCTTGCCAATCAAACTGTTGCTGAGGAACGAGGCGAAGGGCCCCGTGACCGACGTATCGAGGCTGCGCCCCGAATCCTGGTAGTTCAAGCCGCCGACGGCATAGCCCCCGGACTGGGCGACACCGCTGACGGTCGGCACCGACGTGCTGGCAACGTTGTAGCCCGGAACGGCGGTACTGCTGTTCTGCACCTGCCATGGACCGGCCCAGCCGATGCCAACACTTAAACCATTCAAAGCTCCCGACGCGTAGGCGAAGTTCTCTTCCGCGAGGATCGCGGTGGAATTCTGTGCCAGAAGGGGGAACGAGAGAAAAACGAGCAGTCCTCCGATGCGGACCAACGAACTAGTACTGTGCTGCAAAGTACTACCATGATAGCGATCTAGTACCACGTTTGTCGAGTTGTGCCGCGAAAAAACCACGATAAAAGAAGTCCCCGCGCACAGCCCCAAACGGATAGAATGGACCGCATGCACCTCGGTTGCGTAACCTACAACGTCCTGAAGGACCTCGACCTCGAAGGCATCATCAAGATCCTCGAAACAACGGGCTTCGAGGCCGTCGAACTCCGCACGGAGCACAAGCACGGCATCGAGCCGTCGATCTCGAAGGAACGGCGCGAGGAAGTGAAGGCGCGCTTCGCCCGCAGCCGCGTCCGGCTACTCAGTTTCGGCAGCACCTGCGAGTTCCAGTCACCCGACCCCGCCGTCCGCCGCAAGAACATCGACCTCGGCAAGGAGTGGGTGGAACTTGCCCACGACACCGGGGCGCTCGCGGTCAAGGTGCGTCCGAACGGACTTCCGAAGGACGTCCCGGTCGAAGCGGTGGTCAAGGGGATCGGCGAATCGCTGCACGAACTGGGCGACTACGGGTCGCGCTACGGCGTCGAGATCTGGATGGAGGTCCACGGTGGACAGACCCAGAACCCGCCGCTGGCCGCCGCGATCCTCCGCGCCGCCAACCATCCCAATGTCGGGGCGTGCTGGAATTCGAATCCGACGGACATTGTGGACGACTCGGTCGCCAAGAGCTTCGACCTGCTGAAGCCCTACCTGCGCAACGCCCACATCAACGAACTGGCCAATTCAGCGTACCCGTGGCGCGAGCTGTTCACCCTGATGAAGCGCGCCGGATATGACCGCTACTGCCTCTGCGAATGCGCGGAATCCAAGGAGCCGGAGCGATTCCTGCGCTACTACCGGGCGCTTTTCAACGCCCTGGGCGGAGCAGCGTAAGGAACTCTGCCCCGCCCCGATTGGGCAATGGAACCTAGACCTTGAAAGTCTGGATAAAACGGCGACTACCGAACAGCACGACCGAGATGCCAAGGAACATCAACGCCGTGGAAGGCTCGGGAACCTCGGTACCCTGCACCAAGCCGACGAACACCGTATAGCCGTCGCCGCCACCGTTGCTGCCCCCGTTGTAGTAGCTCAAGGAAGTGATGGTGTTGGCGGAATCGCTGCCCAACATGATCGAGTAATCCTGGCCGCCCGAGGTGACCGCACCGGTCGTGGAATTGTAGAGCGCGGCACCGTGTGTGAGAAAAGCGGAATCAATTGTGTCCGAGAGATTGATGTCCGCAAAAGTGGCCGTACCGCCGGACAACGTGACTTGACCGGTTGAGTTCGAAGTGCTTTGCACGCCGAAGACCACGTCGGAGATCGTCACGGGGCTGGCATGGCAAAGGTGATGGTGACGGTCTGGGCACCTGCCCCTAGGAACTCGGGGAACCCGCCGGTCCAGGAAAAGACGCTCATGGGTGTCCTTAGCGGAAAAGTCTTGGATCCGGTCGCGAGCAGCTCAAGTGGTCCAGTACTCATGGAACCACATCGAACCGCCAAGCAACAAGACCACTAGCCAGGCTCCGGCACAACTCAAGGCCCCAAAGTGACGCCGCGACCCTGCCGCGTGCGACCTGTCCAACCCGTTTTTCCACGCGCCCGAACCCCATCAAAGAAACTTCGGCACGCGGGCTGTTTTTTGGAGAGAATAGCGACATGCCATCGGCTCCGCGCGGAACACATTCCGCCCTCTCCGTGCTTCCATCATTTCCGCAAACGTCGGGTGGCGCCGTCCTCCCTCCCCTCGGGTCGAATCTGAAAGTCCTGTTGGTCTGGCCGAAATTCCCGGCATCGTTCTGGGGCTTCGAGGGGGTGTTGCAAATGATCCCGGAATCCGCGATGACGCCGCCCCTGGGCCTGATCACGGTGGCCGCCCTTTGTCCCGCCACTTGGAGTCTGCGACTGCTCGACCACGCCTTCGAGGACGTCACCGACGCCGACCTCCGAGGGGCTGATCTGGTCCTCGTCAGCGCCATGATGGCCCAAAAGGCCGATACGCTCGATATCCTTGATCGCGCACGGGCCCTCGGCACCCGCACCTTCATCGGCGGTCCTTGGGCCAGCAGCGAGCCCGAAGTTTTGGCCTTGCACGCCGACCACGTGATGGTGGGCGAGGCGGAGGAGGTCTTTGCCGGTATCGCGCACGCGCTCGAAAACGGGACCGCCCACGCCCTGTACCGCGTCGACGACAAGCCCGACATGACGAAGGGCCCCATGCCCCGCTTCGACCTCCTGAAGCGCGACCAGTACACCTCCATGCCGGTCCAGTTCTCGCGCGGCTGCCCGTTCCAGTGCGAATTCTGCGACATCATCACCATTTACGGGCGCAAGCCGCGCCTCAAGTCGCCCGAGCAGCTCATCGGGGAACTGGATTATCTCCTGGAGCTGGGTTGGAACAACGAAGTCTTCATCGTCGACGACAATTTCATCGGCAACTCCAAGCACGCCTTGGAGCTGGCCAACGCACTCGAAGCTTGGGGGACCAAGCACGGCCAACCGTTTTCCTTCTACACGGAAGCGTCCATCGACCTTGCCGACCGCCCGGAGCTCCTGGCCGCCATGGTGCGCGCCAACTTCATGTACGTCTTCATCGGCATTGAGACGCCGTCGTCCGGGGCATTGAAGGAATCGAAGAAGTTCCAAAACCTCCGCAAGGACAACGTGGACCAAGTCCGCGTCATCCAAAACGCCGGCCTCTGGGTACTGGCGGGGTTCATCGTCGGCTTCGACTCCGATGACGAGACCATCTTCGAACGACAGCGGGAGTTCATCGAAAAGACGTCGATCCCGTGGGCTATGGCGGGGGTGCTGCAAGCTCCGCCGACCACAGCGCTCTTCGACCGGATGAAGCGCGAGGGGCGGCTGATCGAAGGCAGCCAGGCGATTACGAACTTCAGCGCGCCCAATTTCAAGACCACGCTGCCCCTGCCGGTCCTGCTGGACGGACTCCGCAGACTGCTGTTTTGGCTTTACGAGCCCAAGTCGTACTTCGACCGGGCCTTCCGGTCGTTGGAAGTCTGGCACACCAAGCCGACCCAGAAACCGTCAAACCCAGGGATGGCCTACAACCTGAGGGTGCTGGCCAAGTCGATCTGGGTGCAGGGCGTGAAGTCGGAGTACCGGGCGGCGTACTGGAATTTCTTGTGGAAGGTCATCAAGACCTACCACAACGACGAGACCAAGCTCTGGATGGGTCTGACGGTGTTGATGACAGCACAGCACTTCCTGCTGTATGCACGCGAAGTGACCGGGGACTTGGAACAGGCGGTGCGGGCGTTGGAAGCGGACGTGGTTGTAGAGGAACTGCAGCCGGTATAGCTATTTGGACGCAAAATACCCCGTCTTGGCCCTTGCCATATACCCAGGCGTCTTCACGCGGATCGCCACCTTGCGGAACGTCCCGTCGTGCGCGGGGTTGGTGCTGACATAGCCCAGATCGTAGATGGATCGCAATTCCTCCGCCACACGCTTGAGGGACTCCCCGACACTCTGGGTCGAGGCATCAAACGCCGCGCCACCGGTTTCCTGCGCCAAACGGTCCATCTCCGTCATTCCATACCGGTTGCGCGCCGTCAGCCGACCATGCCGACTCGGCTCCGTGTATCGCACCGTGTAAATAGGGGCGTCGGCGGTTTGCGCGGCTCCTATGGCCTCCAGCAGGTCGTGGGCGCTTGAATTGTCCTCGCCGTCGCTGAACAGCAAGATTGCCCTTCGACCGGGCTCGGACCGCCCGAGCTTTTCGGTCACGGCAGCGTGGACCGCATCGAACAACGCCGTGCCGCCCTCGCGCGTGTCGTCGGGATCGAGTTCGGGGAAATGCCGGTCGCCCTTGCCGAAGCGGGAGACACCTTCGATCAGCGCCTCCGACGAGTTGGTGAGATCGCTCACCAGCCGCAGGTGGTTGCCGAAACAGACGGCCAGCGCCCGGTCGCGCTCCTGGATCGCGCTCTTGACGAACGTCTGGAGGTCGCGGTTGTGCTGCTTGATGAACTTGTCTTGGCTGCCGCTTACATCCATCAGGATCGCGAGTCGCAACGGCAGGTCGGAGGATCGTCCGAAGAATTTGACCTCCTGGCGTACGCCGTCCTAGTACAGCTCGATGTCATCCTTGGTCAACCCCGCGGCCAACGCGCCCGAGCCATCGCGTACGATGAAAGCGACATTGACCAAACTGACATCGACCTTGATGGCAACGGGCTCCTGGGCCACGCAGAATGGTACAAGGAATAGAATCGGAAGAATCGGCAGGAGTCGCACCTTGGGAATACGTTTGAATCCGCCGGACGTTGGCAAATTTTCCTGTAAGAAACAGCCCGCCCGTAGCATTACAATGGTAGGACTCCCGATGCTGAAGCGCGCGCTCGCACTCTCCCTGCTGCTCTCCAACGCACTTTTTCAGCCCGCCCTGGTGGCCCAGCGGGGGCTCGTCGTCGACCGCATCCACACCCTCCCCGCCAAGGAGAAGCGCTGGGCCCTCCTGATCGGCGTCAACGACTACGATTCGCGCGACATCAACCCGCTCCACGGCGCCGCCAACGACGCGCAGGCCATGAAGAAGGTCCTCACCGAGGCCGCCGGTTTCGCCGAAGACAAGGTCGTCGTGCTCGCCACCGGCCAGGTGCGCGACTTGCGTCCCATCCGCGCCAACATCATCACCCAGCTCTCCCGCATCCTCCAGCAGATTCCCAAGGACGGCCTGCTGCTGGTGCAGTTCTCCGGCCACGGCGTCGACCGCGGCCGCCGGCCCTTCCTCCTGGCGCAAGACTCCCAGCTGACCAACGACCTCGACGACCTCGAACAGACCTCCATCAGCGTCGACTGGCTGCAGAAGCGGCTGCAAGCCGCCGGCATAGCCCAGGTGGTGATCCTGTTGGACGCCTGCCGCAACGATCCCTCCGCCGGGAAGGACCCCGACACCAAGAACGCCCTCACCCAGGGCTACGTCGACGGTTTCCGCTTCGACCTCCGCAACAAGGGCGTGCAGGCGTTTGCAACTCTCTACGCCACCACGGTCGGGGATCGCGCCTGGGAAAACAACGCGAGCGACCGCGGCTACTTTCTTTCAGCTGTCGAGGAGGCGATGCGCGGCAAGGCGGCCAATCCGCGTACGGGCGAGGTGACGCTGGCCTCGCTGGTCCGCTACGTGAAACAGCGCGTGCCCCAGCAGGTGGCCCGCGACAAGGGCAACGACAAACGCCAGGTGCCGTTTCCCGTCATCGAGGGCTATGCCGACGACCTGGTGCTGGCCGTCGTTCCGGGCACCATTGTCGCCCCATCGGTCCCATCAGCCCCGGATGCCGCCTCGATCTGGGACAGCGTCAAGGCCTCCCGCAGCTGCGCCGCCGTACAAGCCTTCTATAGCGAATACGGAACCGGACCCTATGGGCCAGCGGCTCGGATCAGGATGGCGGAACTCTGCCAGCCCACAACCTCATCGCAGCCCGGCTCGACCGGCCCTAAGCAGGGCGATGTCAAGATCAACCCCAAGGACGGCCAACGCTATGTCTGGTTGCAGCCGGGCCGATTCCACATGGGCTGCTCTGCGGGGGACACGGAATGTTGGGACGACGAGAAGCCCGCACGCGACGTGACCATCACCAGGGGCTTCTGGATGGCGGAAACGCCGATCACGGTGGAGGCATGGAAGAAGGTCTATGGCAAAGTGCCTTCCTGGAGTTCCAAATGGACCGTCGCCGGGAAAGAACGCGATTACAATCCCGGTTGGGAGGATGGATCGCAGCCCTTGATCGGGATGACTTGGGATGAAGCGAACGGGTTCTGCAAAGTTGGCGGTGGCCGCCTTCCCACCGAGGCTGAATACGAATACGCTGGCCGCGCGGGCTCCACGGCACCGCGCTATGGCGACTTGGACGCAATCGCATGGTACGGAGATAACAGCGGAAAGGAACGGGTGGACACTACCAAGCTGATTCCAACAGATGGAAAGTGGGAAGGGTATCAGGCCAAGCTTCGAGACAACGGCAACGGCCCGCATTCTGTAGGCACGAAGCTACCCAACGCTTGGGGCCTGTTCGACATGTTGGGCAATGTCTGGTCGTGGACGGCGGATTGGTATGGTCAAGACTATTACAAGGGAACGGAAGTAAGGGACCCGAAGGGTCCGAACTCGGGAACCGAACGGGTGCTGCGTGGCGGTTCGTGGTTCAACCTTCCCAGGTTCCTCCGCGCCTCCGTTCGCTTCGGGTACGGGCCGGCGCTACGTGACGCCGACGTCGGCGCTCGGTGCGTGGGGGAATAGCTTAGCCTTTTTTCTTTTCCCCTGTTTCCATTTTCCAAACGATGCGGGGGTTGGGCAGACGAGGGGGTACGGGGCGATGCCCCGTCGAATTTTTTTGGGGGCGGGACTGGTATAAACTGGAGCGAGTGGAACGGAACCAGAGCTGCGTGGCGGTTCGTGGAACAACAATCCCAGGAACCTCCGCGCCTCCGTTCGCAACAGGAACGGGCCGGCGCAACGTAACAACAACATCGGCGCTCGGTGCGTGGGGGATGCAGGATGGCCGGAAGGCCAGCGACAAAGCCAGAGTTCCCTAGTCAGGAGTGAAATCCGTCTTCGGAAGAGTGCTCTTGCTTCCGGGTTCCGGTCCCGGCCAGCAGGCAGTTTGCGGGCCAAACATAAAACAGGCTGCCGGTTTTGTGGTAGTGCCCGGTCCTTGGGGGCAGCGCGAAGCTCAGCCGGCAGCGCCATTTCTGACGAGTCCATGCCTGAACAGCCTGTGGTTCTTGTAAAAGCCGACTGCCTCACGTCCGGATGGCCGGGAAAGCAGAGCGCTTCCGCCGTCCCCGCCGTTCCGTGGGCGACCGCATGGTAAGCGAGCCCGGGAGCCGGGTATCGAGCCGTTCCTAGAATGGAAGGATATGATCTTGGCGGTCTTTGCGTGCCCGTACTTTGCGATCTTGGCGAGAAACGGGATCCTCCTCCAACCGGATTGTTTCGGGAGGAGAAGATCCTGCAATGAGGTTCGCGCCAAGATCGCAAAGGGACGGCACGCAACGACCGCCAAGAAGACGTTCCGTGGCCCAAGGGTTAGGCCGGCGGCATCGGTGGAGCGACAATGATCGCGGAAATGATTACGGCGCACCGAATGACGCGTTTCGGGGTCCGGATCGGAGTGGCCGTTTCCGGCGGGGCGGACTCGGTGTTCCTTCTGCACGCGTTGCTGGATCTCGGGCTCGCAACTGCGGCATTACACGTAAACCACAAGCTCCGGGGCGAGGAGTCCGACGCCGACGAGTCCTTCGTCCGCCAACTGGCCGCCGACCTCGGCCTCCCGATCCACGTCGCCCTACTTCCGCCCGCAGAAGGCAATACCGAACAGGAAGCCCGCCGCTCGCGGTACGCGTTTTTCGAACAGGTGATCGCATCGGGTACGGTTGATGCCGTCGCAACCGGCCACACCCTCGACGACCAGGCCGAAACAGTCCTCACGCGCCTCCTCCGGGGTTCCGGCACCGCAGGGCTTCGCGGCATCCTCCCCGTCACCGAAAACCGCATCATCCGCCCGCTCATCGGCCTACGCCGCGCCGACATCCGCGCCCAACTTACCGAACAAGGCATCCCGTGGCGCGAAGACCGCTCCAACCAGGACACCGACTTCCTCCGTAACCAACTCCGGCTCGACCTGATCCCACGCCTCGAAGCCATCAACCCGAACCTCGCCGAAACGCTGGCCTCCACCGCGACGCTGGCCCAGGACGAGGAGGCCTACTGGGAGGCCGAGATCGACCGGCTCATCCCCATCCACTTCCATCGCGCGCAGAACGCGGTTATGATGCAGACCGGCCCCTTCAACGAGCACCCAACAGCCATCCAGCGCCGACTCCTCCGCCGCGCCTTCGCCATGGTCCGGGGCGACCTCCGGCGCATCGACTTCGCCCACGTCGAGGCCGTCCGCGCCCTGATGGCAGCCCAGGAAGGCAGCGGCCGCATCCAGCTTCCGGGCCTCGACGTCTTCCGCTCCTTCGACTGGCTACGGATCGACACGCCCGGCTGGGGTGGCGAACTGCCCCGGAATTTCGAGGCCGACGTGGCTGTTCCCGGTGCCGTCCGCCTCCCCGAACGTGGTTTGTCCCTTCAAATCGAACTGGTTACAGAACCAAACGTATATAATGATTGCAGGAACACGCTTGCTGGCGAATTCGTCGGCGGGCTAACCGTCCGCAATTGGCAACCCGGCGACCAGTACTGGCCGCTGGAGGCCTCGGCAGCGGTCAAGATCAAGACATTGTTCCAGGAAGGCCGGGTCCCGTTATGGGAACGGCGGACTTGGCCGGTACTGGTTCAAGGCGACCGGATCGTTTGGACCCGCCGGTTCGGCGTGGCAAGGGAATTCGCGGCGGCAAAGGACGCGCGGACCGGCTTCCGGGTAGTGGAAAACCCGGAACCGGAAGTTACGGAATCGAAATAGTACGGTTCCGCGTCTATGGGATTAGAGGAGCCCCTTGTTTTCGGGCTCCGGCAAAGGGATCGCGCCAGGCGGGGTTTGGCGCGGAGGTATCGTGAACTCTAACGTAAAGAACATAATCTTCTGGGTCGTCCTGATCTGCGTGGCCGTCCTGCTTTGGGCGGTAGTCCGCCAAGGCCACAGCAAGCCCGACCGCGCGCTGAACTTCAGCGAATTCCTCACCGAGGTTGAATCCGGCAATATCAAGGACGTCAACATCAACGGCAATGAGGTGAAGGGCGACTTCAACAATGGCAAGGACTCGTTCCACACGATCGTCCCGGCCAACTACCCGAAGTTGTTCGACCTCCTCACCGACAAGAAGGTGGCGATGACCCTCGCCGATCCCAGCTCCAGCAGCTGGGTGTCGCTGATCGTCCAAGCGTCCCCGTTCATCCTCATCATCGGCTTCTGGATCTTCATGATGCGCCAAATGCAGAGCGGCGGCAACAAAGCCCTGAGCTTTGGCAAGAGCCGCGCCCGCCTGCACTCCACCCAGCAGCGCAAAGTGACGTTCAAGGACGTCGCGGGTGTCGAGGAGGCCAAGGAAGACCTGCTCGAAATCATCGACTTCCTGCGTGAACCGGCCAAGTTCCAAAAACTGGGCGGACGTATTCCGAAGGGCGTGCTGCTCATCGGCTCCCCTGGAACCGGTAAAACCCTCCTTGCCCGCGCCGTTGCGGGCGAGGCCAACGTGCCCTTCTTCTCGATCTCTGGCTCGGACTTCGTCGAGATGTTCGTCGGCGTGGGTGCCAGCCGCGTCCGCGACCTGTTCGAACAGGGCAAGAAGAATGCGCCCTGCATTATCTTCATCGACGAAATCGACGCAGTCGGCCGCCATCGTGGTGCCGGATTGGGCGGTGGACACGATGAGCGCGAACAAACGCTGAACCAGTTGCTGGTCGAGATGGACGGCTTCGAGTCCAACGAGGGCGTGATTCTCGTGGCCGCGACCAATCGCCCCGACGTGCTCGATCCCGCTCTGCTCCGCCCCGGTCGCTTCGACCGCCGCGTGGTGGTGGGACGTCCCGATGTCGGCGGTCGTGAGGCCATCCTCCGCGTCCACACGAAAAAGGTTCCGCTGGGCGACGATGTCGACCTCTCGGTTCTGGCCCGTGGGACACCCGGTTTGGCCGGTGCCGATCTGGCCAATCTCGTGAACGAATCCGCCCTGAACGCCGCGCGGCAAAACCGCAAGGTCGTCATGATGATCGATTTCGAGGTAGCCAAGGACAAGATCCTGATGGGTGCCGAGCGCAAGTCGATGATCCTGACGGACTCGGAGAAGCGCACCACGGCCTACCACGAAGCCGGACACGCGGTTGTTGCAATTGTGGTCCCGAACGCCGATCCGCTGCACAAGGTGTCGATCATCCCGCGCGGCATGGCGCTGGGCATCACGATGCAGTTGCCGACCGACGACAAGCACAACTACAGCAAGGTCTACTGCGAGGACCAGCTCTCGATCCTGATGGGTGGCCGCATCGCCGAGGAACTCTACCTTAGCCAGATGACCACCGGTGCCAGCAACGACATTGAACGCGCCACTGACATGGCCCGCAAGATGGTTTGCGAATGGGGCATGAGCCAGTTGGGCCCGCTGAGCTTCGGCAAGAAGGAAGAGCAGATCTTCCTCGGCCGCGAGATCTCGCAGCACCGCGACTACTCGGAAGAGACGGCGATCCGCATCGACGAAGAGGTCAAGAAGATCGTCTCGACCGCCTACGACCGGGCGCATGCAATCATCCGCGAGAACGCCGAAGGCTTGGCGAAGGTGGCGGAAGCGCTGCTGGTCCGCGAAGTCTTGGACGGCGCGGAAGTGAAGACGCTGATGGCTGGCGGTACGCTGCCGCCGGAGCCGCCAAAGTCGAACGGCACTCCGGCTGCAGCAACGCAGCAGGTATTGCGTCCGGAATCGACCGGTCGCCGGTTGGGCCTGACCGAAGAGGCGGGTCCCGCCGCTGCCTAGTATTCCCAAGTTCCAGGCCTATCTTTTCGACCTGGACGGAACACTGCTCGATAGCGCCGTAGACATCTGCGGCGCTATCAGCGATACCTTGGCCCAGCATGTGGCCACTCCCCCGCCCTTCGAATACCTCAAGAGATTTGTCGGCTACCACTTGGACGTCTGCTTCCAAGAAACTCTTCCCAACTACCACCGCGCACAACTGGACGGCCTGATCGCCACCTACCGTACCCTGTATCTTGCACGAGGCCACGCAGCCACACGGCGGTACGAAGGAGCACTGGAAGGTCTGCAGGCGCTGCCCGGCCGGAAGTCCACCGCGACCACAAAGGGCACGCCCACCACCCGCGCGGTGCTGGAACAGTTCGAGCTGCTGCCATTTTTCGACCATGTCCAAGGCACGGACGGTTTTCCGTGCAAGCCCGAGCCCGATGTCCTGTTCCATTCCATGGCAGGGGTGGGTGCTCGACCCGAAGACGTCCTGTTCATAGGCGATTCCGCCGCCGACATGGAAGCCGGACGCAAGGCAGGAGTTGCGATCTGCGCAGTCACCTACGGCTACGGAAACCACGCCGACATGGCGAAGTGGGAACCGGACTTCTGGATTTCGGACTTGCGGGAACTCTCCCGCTAGTCGTCCCTAGAACGCCAGTCGGAGCTGCAGTTCCAAGCGCCGGTTGTTTGCCGCCTCAGAGAAATCCTGGTTGTTGCCGCCTCCGAACGCGGTGTTTGACCGGCCGAACAGCGGCGACCCGATGTTCCCGATGATCGGGCCTGGATTGTTGTGGTTCAGGATGTTGCGGATCGACATCGACGCCGTCAGCTTGTACTTGCGGGAGTTGTCCGTCGGCTCCAGAAGCTGCATGCCGGTCGCCTTGTGGGGCGGTTTCGAGCCTTCCTTCTCCGGCCCGAAGACCCAACTCTTCCCCACCCTCAGGTTGAAGCCCACCATTCCCGGCCCGCGACCGTAGTTGCGCGGAATGATCGCTTCGCCGGGCAACGGATTGGGGTCGAGCAGGCCGTACGGGGTCTTGACGACACCTGCCCGTGTCGCATCCGTGGCGAGCCCCGGCCGGGAGTTGTAGAGGGTCGTCCCGTAGAAGTCCTGCCCCGTCGTGATGTTGAACGGCGCGCCTGATTGCAGTGTCAACAGCGGATTCAGCCGGAAGCCATAGCGCAGGAAGATTGTGCCGTTGGAGGTCACGCGGTGCCGGACGTCGTTGGAGGCAGGCGCGTATTCGCCGGCGAAGTTGGAGGGGTTGGCCGGGAAGGTTCCAAGACCGTCCGAGTTGCTCCTCACCCGCGACCAGGTGTAGCTGTTCACAAGCGACACTGCCGGGGAGAACTTGGTGTTCAGGGTAGCCGAGAGCTGATTCTGGTTGTAGAGGCCCGAGGTCGTCATCAGGAAGATCGGTCCTTGGGCTCCCCTGAGGTACTCCGAGCGACCCAAATGGAGCCCGTGCGAGTTCGTGTACGTTACTGCCAGCGTCGTATCGCGAGGCAGTTGGCGCTCGAGCGACGCCGCCGACTGGATGTAGTACGGGGCACGCACCGAGGCATCCACCATCTGGATGGACTGGACGGTCTTGCTGGCGGCCAAAGACGCCAACGACGGGATCGACGGGTAGAAGTCCGGGTTGGCTACCACGTAGCGCTGCTGGATGATGCCGTTGTTCCGCTCGGCGGCCAGCGTGTTGCCGAGGATGAAGCGGTCGTAGAAGATGCCGACGCCGCCGCGGATGACGGTCTTGCCTTGCTTCCGGGCCGTGGAGCCCGGTGCCCATGCGAGGGCCAGTCGCGGCGCGACGTCGCCGTGGTCGCTGATGTTGGTCTGGAACTCGTAACGCAACCCGATGTTGATGGTTAGATTGGGCCGGACCTTCCAGTCGTCACCAACAAACAGGCCGCCGTCGAACTGGCTGCCGGTGATGGCGGGCGTGCCTGCCGCTATCGAGAACTGCGAGGCCCCGACTCCGAGCGCACGGATGCGCGCCGCCGGCAGCCCCTGCTGCATCAGGAGCATGGTACGCCGGTACTGCTCGATCGACGAGATCTGGATCGTGGGCCCGGTGCCGTCAAGATTGGTCGGGGCCAGTCCGCCCGCGAAGCTGAACGAGCCGTTGTAGTTGGACGGGGAAACGCTGTCCTCGTCCGTGCGGCGGAGGCGGGTCCCGAAGCGCCAGTTGTGGGCCCCGTGGAGGATCGTGGTGTAGTTCTGGAGCTCGTAGTTGTTCCGGACGTCGGACGAGTGGCCGACTGGCGACCCGCCACCGTTGAACGAGCCCGAGACCAGAATCGAGGGAGCCTCCGAGTTGGCGGTCTGGCTGTTGGTGCTTCGGAAGTACTGGAAGCGCGTCTCATTGACCAAGGTTCCGTGGACATAGGTGTCCATCACCTGGGCCGTCTGGTGGCCGTGGGTGGAGGCGTAGGCCCGGGAAGATAGGTCGAAGCTGCCGATCCCGGCGCCGGTCACGTCGGCGTTCGAGAAGGTGTAGCGGAGCGAAAGCGTGTTGTTCTGGCTCAACTGGTAGTCGACGTGGGGACCCAGTAGCCAGCGGCGCTGCGGCGTCACGATGGAGCCGGAGAACGGCACGGCGGTCAGGGTGGCCGGGTCCAGCGTCACGGCGTTGGTGATAGAGCCGTTGTTGACCGCTTGGCGCTCCAAGTCCATGGTGAATGAGGCCTTCCTGCCCAGCGGCCCGCTCAGGGTGTTCTCGGTCTCCTGGAGGAGGAACGGGGCTTTCTTGGCGGAGTAGGGGTTGCGCGAGTTCCACCGGTCGGTACCAAGGTTGTAGCCGAGGGAGGCGTGGTACTTGTCCGACCCCGGCTTGGTGAAGATCTCGATTCGGCCGAAGCCAATCTTGTCGTACTCGGGCGAGAACGGGTTGGAGTTGATGCGGATCTCGCGGATCGACTCCTTGGGGGGCAATTCGCCGCCGGAGAAGCCGTCGACGAAGATGGACGGGCCGTCGGGTCCGGCACCGGGTCCGGCGAGGGCTTCGAGGTCCGCCTGGAGGTCTGCGGGGTCGTCGGAGAGGGCGTCGAGGTCGTCGCCTTTCATGACCACGGCGCTGGCGTTGGCCGAGGCCTCGGTGCTGAGGGCCGGGCCGACGTTGTCGGTAACGGTGACCTGCTGGGCGTTCGTGGTGACGCGGAGCCTGAGGTCCAGCGCGTTGGGTCCCGCCCGCAGGACCACTGCCAAGGGCGCCGGCATGGCCAACTGGGGGGCAGCGGCGGAGACCCGGTAGTTCCCTGCGGCAAGGCCGGCGAAGACATACTCCCCCGCCCCGTCAGCGTTGGCGGTCCGCAAGCCGGATGGGCCGCTCAGGGAAACCACCGCACCGGGCAGCACGGCACCGGAATCGTCGGTTACGTGGCCCGTGAGTGTGGATGTTTGGGCGGATAGGGCGACGGGCAGTAGAAGGGTGAGGGCGACGAGTGTGCTGCGCAACCCCCATTATCCGCCACCCATCTGAAGCCGGCCTGAAACGATAACTACGAGACAAAACTTTTCTGGCTCCATCCGGGACCGCGCGGCGTATAGTGAACATAGGGGGGCGGTGAGAATGTCCGATGAATCGATGTTCCAAAGGGTGAAGGCCCGGTTCCCGTATTGGGGCTTTCTGCTGGCCAAACTGATGGCCGGCGCGGCCATCTCCTCTTCGGTGCTCGCCTTCATAAACCTCTTCTGGAAACCCGTGACGCCGTGGTTCCACATCAACCGCGACCAGTTTTGCTGGGATCTTGGTTACTCCACATTGGTGATGGTCTGGTTCCTGTTCTCCTACGGACTGTTCTACTTGGCCTTCTGGGACCAGAAGTACCGCTGCCGGACCTGCCTGCGCCCCTTGGTGATGCCGGTCGAGTCGGGTTCCTGGAGCACGATGCTGCAACTGGGACGCCCCAGCGTGGAGTACATCTGCGCCTTCGGGCATGGACGGCTGTCGGTCGAGGAACTCCAATTCCCCGGCAAGGTCGAGCCTGCTTGGACCCAGCAGGGCGATATCTGGACCGAGCTCTTCGCGCTTTCGGACGCCGCCAAGTCCGGTTCCGATCACAATCCGGACGGGCGGCATTGAGCGCAGCGGAATCGCTCAGGCTGCCTCTCTGGCGCACGGTTTCTGGATTCGCCGTGTTGGGCTCCCTCGTTGCGGTGCTGCTGGCCTTGGCACCGGTGTACATCAACAACATGCGGTTCTCCCGGACGGTCCGGGAGGTAGTCCAGTCCCCCGCGGCACACACGGCGGACGACAACGGGGTCCGCGATTTACTCATGGCCAAGGTCCAAGAGTACAATGTCCCTGTGCATTTTGGGGAAATCCGCGTGTCCCATTCCGACGGGCATCTTGGCGTCCAATTGAAATATGCCGTCCACGTCGACTTGGGTTTGTACCGGGTGGACCTGCATTTCCACCCCGAAGCCACCGCCAAATAGCGTGGGCCGCCCTCACCCCGGTGAAAGTCGGTTTGGCCACTATGTTCGTTATAGTCTGCCACAAAAGAATCGATCCACCAAACCATTTACTCCGTCCTCCAATTGCGCTAATCTGGTTCCCATCTCGTTCCTGAGGGGGATTACCAAACGTGAAGAAACTCCTAACCCTTTTGGCTGCGTGCGCGCTGCTTGCGTACCCGCAAGGCGCCACCAGCCCGATGTCCGGCACCGTGACCGACCCGCAAGGCGCGGTCATTCCGGGTGCCGATGTCACCGTAACGAATACCGCCGTCGGCGTGGAACTCAAGGCGGCCAGCGGTGAGCGGGGCGAATGGACACTGCCCGCCCTGCCTCCGGCCACCTACCGGGTCGTCATCGCCAAGACCGGATTCAAGAAGGCCACGATTGAAAACATCGTCGTGAATGCCGGCGTACCGTCCACCGTGAACGTCAAACTGGAAATCGGCGCCACCACGGAAAGCGTCGTCGTCGAGGCCGGAGCGGATATCCTTCAGACAGAGTCGGCGACCCTTGCCAGCACAATCCAAGCCCAGCAGGTGGCCGAGATTCCATTCGCCACGCGCAACGCCGTCGAGTTGATGGTCACGCAACCGGGCGTCTCGACTCCCACCAATCCCCGTAGCTCCTCCATCAACGGCCTGCCGAAGGGCGCGCTGAACGTGACCGTGGATGGCATGAACACCCAGGACAACCTGCTGAAGAGCAGCGACGGGTTCTTCAGCTACATCTACACGCCGATCGACGCGGTGGAGGAGATCACACTCAGCACATCCGCCACGGACGCGATGTCAGGAGGCGAGGGCGCGGCCAACATCCGCTTCGTCACCCGGTCCGGCACCAACACCTTCCACGGCGGCGTCTTCTCGCAAAACCGCAACACGTACTTCAACTCGAACTATTACTTCAACACGATCAACGGCCAGCCCCGCGATGTGATCAACCTGAACCAGTTCGGCGGCCACATCGGCGGTCCGGTTAAGAAGAACAAGTTGTTCTTCTTCGCCAACATGGAGACGTACCGCCTGCCCAACACTTACAACTTCACCCGTCAGGTGCTTACGCCCGACGCCATCAATGGCAACTTCACCTACAAGGGCACGGACAGCGTGGTCCACACCGTGAACATCTACGATGTCGCGGCCAAGGCCAACGGCTCGCTGGCCAGCACGATCCGGCCGTTCGCCACGACGCCGGACCCGATCATCGGCGCGACGCTGCAGCAGATCAACAAACTGGTCTCCGTGGGCAACCTGAAATCGCGCGTCGCCAGCAACAACGACTATGCGCGGCAGGACTACAACTACCAGCCCCACAGTCTCGACCGGCGCTACTTCTCAAACAACCGGATGGACTACAACATTTCGTCCAAGCACGTGCTTTCGGTTACCTACAACTACGACAGCTACTTCTCGGCCCCCGACGGACTGAACAGTGTGGTCCCGATCTACGCGGGCACGGGCACTGTGCTCGGCAGCGACCTCAACGCGGGCCAGCGCAGCGTGCGCTTCGTGGGCATCGTTTCGCTGCGTTCGGTGATCACGCCGAGCATCACCAACGAGTTCCGTGGCGGACTGGACGGCGGCACGGTGCTGTTCCGCGACACGGTAAACGGCGGCCTCTTCTCCACATGGAAGGGCTTCAATCCGAGCTTTGCGGGCGGCTATGTGGCAGGTGTGACTACAACCTCCACCCCCCAGCGGCGCAATTCACCCACCAAGAACATCAACGACAACGTGGCTTGGGCGCACGGCAGCCACCAGATCAGCTTCGGCGGCAACTTCACCCAGGTGAATTTGTTCCAATCGGCTCCGGGAACCACCAACAGCATCATTCCCGGAATCACGTTCGGCGTTTCGTCGTTGGACCCGGCCTTCAACGGTGCCACCAACATGTTCGTCCCGGCGAACTTCCCCGGGATTTCGACGACCGACCAGACGAACGCGTCGAACCTGTACGCGATCCTCACGGGACGGATCTCCTCGATCACTCGCGGCGTCAGCCTCGGGCCCGACGGAAAATACGCCCTGACGCCCGCGGTGGACCGGGACATGATCCGCGACTACGGCATGTTCTTCCAGGACGTTTACCACGTGCGGCCCGACCTCACCGTGACGCTGGGCATGCGCTACGAAAAGCAACTCCCGTTCGAGAACCTGAGCCGGACGTACTCGGTGGTCGGCTACGCAGGTCTCTGGGGCACGTCCGGCATCGGCAACCTATTCAAGCCCGGTGCCACCGGCGGCACTGCCTCCAACTACACCCAGATCCCGGGTTCGGCGGGTTACGCAATCCCGGCCCGGTTCCTTCCGGCCGTCGGCATTGCCTGGCAGGCTCCGGGACAGGAAGGGGTACTGAAATGGCTGCTCGGATCGCACAAAGGTGCCTCGGTCTTCCGCGTGGGCTACGGCGTGAACGTAGTCCGGGAGGGCTCCAATGTCTTCACGAGTATCCTCGGGTCCAACCAGGGACTGAACATCGACAACTCGGTCGATCCGGCCAATTTCGCGGCGAACTTCGGTCCCGCGGGCGGGGCTTGGTTCCGCGATTCCACCCTACCGTCGCGCCCGTTTCCGTCGAGTCCGACCTATCCAATCCTCCCGGCTACCACGACCAGCCTTAACGATTTCGACCCCAAACTGAAGCTCGGCTACGTGCAGAGCTGGAACATCGGCTTCCAACGCGAAATCGACAAGAACACAGTGATCGAGTTCCGTTACACGGGCAACCACGGAACCGACCTATGGCGGCAGTACAACTTGAATGAGGTCAATATCGTCGAGAACGGCTTCCTCTCGGACTTCAAGACGGCCGCGAACAACCTCGCCATTGCCAACGGGACGACGGTGGCTGGCCTGTATACGCTGGCGTCACTGAAATCCACCAACTTTGGCAACACGGGACTTCCGGGCCAACAGGACCTGAAGTACATCGCGAACGCCATCGGCAACTCGACCGACAGCACCACGGCAAACTACTTGAAGTTGGGCCAGGCCGGCAGTTCGGCCAACTCCATTGCCACGAACCCGGTACGGATGGCCAACCTGCAGAAGGCGGTCCCGACGGTTCCAGCGAACTTCTTCCAAGTGAATCCGGCAGTCTCGAGCGGGGGCTCCTTCGTACTCGACAACGGCGGCTCTTCGACTTTCAACTCGGGCCAGGTGGAACTGCGCCGCCGGTTGAGCAAGGGCTTCCTGCTGCAGGGCAGCTGGGTGTGGTCGAAGTCGCTGGCGAACGGTGCGACCGCGAGTTCTGTGGACAGCTCGCAGCCGACAACGCTGCGGAACACCCGCATCGACCGGTTGCCGTCGGGCTTCGACATCCGGCACGCATTCAAGATGAACGGGATCTTGGATCTGCCGGTTGGACCGGGCAAGCACTTCCTGGGTACCGTGAGCAACCCGATCGCCCAGAGACTGTTAGGGGGCTGGCAGATCGCTGGCAATGTGCGGATCCAGTCCGGCATCCCCTACTTCTTCAGTTCCTTGGCGACGTTCAACCAGAACGGCGACGGCGTGGTGCTGCACAACATGACGGCGAAGGATCTGCAGTCGATGGTGGGCATTTACAAGAGCACGGCGGCCAACGGGGTGGGCCTGATCACGTACTTGCCGGACAGCGTGATCAACAACACCAAGGCGGCGTTTGCGCAGGGCGGACTGACCCCGGCGAACCTGGATCCGAATTCCAAGTACATCGGACCGGCTGCAGCGGGAACAGTGGGCTACCGGGCGTTCATTACTCTGCCGGTGTGGCGGTTCTTCAACTACAGCCTGATCAAGCAAACGAAGATCACGGAGCGGGTCAACTTCGAGTTCCGCGGCCAGTGCCTGAACTGCTTCAACATCACCAACTTCCAGCCGAACAACAACGTCGGCAGCGCGTTCGGCCAGATCACGGCGGCCTACCGGGATTCGTCCGGGACTGTCGATCCGGGCGGGCGGATTCTGGAGTGGGTTTTCCGGCTGAATTTCTAGAGTCGGATCAGGATGGAGTAGAGACCGGCACCCGGCTTCTGGCTGGGTGCCGGTTTCGTTTTGGTGGACCGTCGCAGTCTCCGGGCCGCAAGTATTTGATTCTTTTGGGTGTTCTGGTTCCGTACCTGTGTGGTTCGAGGCCCCGTCAGGCGTCGAAACAGAGCCAAACAGACCCAATAGGTCTTCAGGAAATGTCCCGGGCGGGTCGGAGGGCGGGGGGATAACGGGGCGGTCGTACTTGCCTTGGTAGAAGGGGTAGTCATGGTCTCCCGAAGGGTCGGGCACCGGGTGCTTCTTCTGTTGCGTCGCGCGGAGGCGGAGGAGCGTAGCCAGCGCCTTGTGGAAGTCGCGGTTGTGCCGGGCGGCATCCCGTGATAGCTGCGGCAGGACCTTCGAGGTATCGACCAGTTCGCGGTAGCCGAGGGCGTTGCGGAAGGCGACGGGGCTGTGGTCGGGGTGCGGTGCCGGAGCCTCCGGGTCGGGTTGGGGCAGGAGGGGCGCTGGGATGGTGTTGTACGAGTGGTCGATGAGGCGGGCTTCAAGAACGCCGAGGCGGTCGCGGCGCCACGAGGCGGCGACCATGTCGTTGACGAGGGATTTTTCGAGGTGGCCGACGGGTTGGAACTCGCGGTGGTAGCGGCGTGCGTAGCGGAT
>CAIVPR010000183.1 GCA_903907865.1 uncultured Acidobacteriia bacterium | reverse complement strand
CATCCCGAACGCTTCGTCCGCCGTCCGCCCCAACCACCACCCGTTCCCAGGGAGGCCTGGATCAATAGACCAAAGACCCCGGACAACAATACTCAGTAAATTCGGCTTCGGGGTGTCTCAAAGTGCTTGACATGTTCCGGACCCTCCAAACGCTGGTGGTCCAAACCTAGGCGCGATTGCAGACGGTTCTCGTAGAAGACTTCGGAAGTGAATGCACAGATGGCTGGGTGGAGGCGCCAAGTGTGGTCGAGAAAGAGGCCTTGGTGGGGCTGGATGGTGGCGTGGCCGTCGAGGAGGTGTTCGAGGGCAGAGACACCGGCGCCGTCGGGATGGCTGGCGCGGGTTGGTTGTTCGAGTTGCTGGGGGTCGCCGAGGAGGACGACGGACTTGGCGGCAGCGGAGACGGCCAGAACGTTGGCGAGTGCCATTTGCCCGGCTTCGTCCACGAATAGGATATCGACGGAATTGGTGAATGGTTCGGACGCCCAAAGCCAAGCGGTTGCACCAACCACGTTGACGCCTTGATCGAGGGCCGCGCGGACCTTCCTGTTGTCAAGGACGCACTCTATCCGGGGAGGGAGGGGGTCGGGCATGACCCGAACCTTTTGCATGCACCGTAAACTGCGGAAAGCGATCTTGTCGGCAGCTTCCAAGACAGTGTCCAAGAGATTCAGGATCACCCTGTGGCTGTTGGCGGTAACACCAACCTTCTTGCCCTGCCGCACCGCCTCAATAATCATTTCGGCACCGGCGTAAGTCTTGCCTGCTCCAGGAGGGCCTTGGATTGGAAGTACCGTATGGTCCAAACAGGTCACAAGGCGAACGGCGGAATCGGTGGGTGATTTGCCCGCCTCGCGGAGCTGTTGTCCGCCTGTCAACCGGGGCGGTAGGCGGAGCAGGAGGTCGCGGGCTGCGCGGTAAGGACCGGGGGCGTCCATGTGGTTGTCGGCAATCCAGGACCCGAGGCGGAAGAGGGAGTCGGCCAAGGTGGTGGCGGCGGGGCCCTTCGGGTCAACGAAGACGGAACCCGGGTGCAGGTCCAGTGACTTGCGAGTCTTCTTGATCTCGATCCACCCTTGGATCGGATCGACAGCACGGATCTCTCCGAATTCCGTTTCGCCCGTGAAGACCTTGCTATCGTCGCGCGGACTGAACTCTTGAGGGGGAAAAGAGTAGTGGTCAACGGGCAGGTTTCTGCCGTCGGGGATTCGACCCACGTGGCGGAGGCCCGACAGGCCAGCCTTGTCGTTCAGCAGGTCCTCTTCGGTCATCTCGGCAAGGCGGTAGAAGTCCCAGAATTCCACACTGCTTTCACGGCGGTGCCATTCCAGTAGACTCGCGAGCAACCAGAGAGCGGATTGCTCGGGGGAGCGAAGGTGAGGGTCGGCGGGGATACCGGACTTCAGTCTTTCGGTTAGCGCGGCAGTTTGCTCCTGGCGTTGGGCAAGTTTCTCGCTGGGGGCATCGGAAATAGTCGGAGGCCGGAGCACGCCGGTACCGGCGGCGACCAGTGTGTGCCGTTCGCGTTCGAGCCAGTCGCGAAGAGACTGGGTGGAGAGGCAGTCATCGGCGTTGTAGGCCCGGACATTCGACTGGCACGTCTCGGTCCCGGCGAGGGGTTGTGACAGTTCGAGAGTTCGCTGCAGGATGCGAATAGCGGGGCGGGCTGATTCCAAGGGAAGGCTCCGAACGAAGGCGTGGAAGGGTTCGAGGGCCTTGAGCGAATATTCCTCGACGCTGGCACGAACCGACCGCTTGGCTGCTGTGTGGAGATCCACAAGCCACCTGCCCCGAAGAAAACGGTCCACCTCATCCTGCCGGGTGGCATAGCGCACCATGAGCCGTTTGAGCGCGGAAGGCTCGTAGTGGCCGAAGTGGTAGACGTGCATGTCTGGAAAACGGGATTTCAGATCAAGGACGGAGTCGACGAACCACTCGAAGGCAGCCTTTTCGTGTTCGGCGGTAAATGCCCAGCGGGATTGGTAAAGGCAAGTGCCGTCCGGCTGGAGTGTCGCGAACCCAAAGAGGTACTCCAAGCCATCGGTGCCGATGAATGGGTCGCCTTCGAGGTCGAAGAAGACGTCTCCCGGAGATGGTTCCGGAAGAAGCAGGAAACCGTGCTCGGGGGAGAAGTCGAGAATCTCGTGGACCGGGAGCTTCCGGGTGCGACCGGCGACTTGGACACGGGCCTGTTCCCTGAGCCGGGTGTAGGTCGCCTTTGAGCCGGAGTCGGGACGGTACGGAACAGGAAGGGGAAGCCGCGACAGGGAGTCCACCGTGGTGACGTCCCAAGACGTCAATTGTTTGTTGTGGACGCGGCTGAGGCCTGCTACCAAGGACAGGTGGTCGTCGCGACGGCGGCGGGTATCGCAGTCCCGGAACCAGCGGCAGGTGTCGCATTGGGGAGCAGGTTCGGGATAGGAGTTGGAGGGCGTGCCTGTTTCGTCAAAGCGGGCGCGAGGGAGACTGGCTTCGAGGCTGGCCTTGACCGATCGATAGTAGGCTGCGTAGTCCAAGACGCGGTAGGTTTCGGGAACGAAGTCGGTGCCGGGGGTGACGACGTGCAGTTTGTCGGGCAGAACGCCTTGAGCGCGGGCCAAGAGGTCGGAGTAGAGCGAGAGCTGGAGGATTGTTCCGGCTTTGGTTTGCGAGGCGAGTTTGCAGTCGTAGACCTCGTAGGACCACGGGCCGAGGGCGGACGGGGTGTCGACGCGGCGGAGGAGGTCGGCGCGACCGAACCAGCGTTCGTGGGCGAGGCTTGCCTGGGCGATGCATTCGACGCCTTCGGACATGGCGGCAAGGGTGCGGCGGAGGGAATCAGACTCGTCGCCGAGTGCACTGAGGTCCAGGAGTTGGTGCCCGGTTTCGGCGAGATGTCGGAGGTAGGCGTCTTCGTGCTCTTGGCCTCGTTGTTGGAGGACGGCGGCGTCGGGGGAACGCCATGCGGGGGCGGGGATGAGGCGGTTAGCGGTGGCCAAGTCCAGGTTGGTCAGGTGGCGGCAGCCTAGGTGGTTGCTCAGGTCGGTCGCAGCGAGGCGTAGGATGCCGTTGGTGTTTTTCATGGCAAATGGACAGATGCAGTCTGGTTTGTGTTATCGGAGGCGGGTGGATAACGGCATTGATTCAGACATCACTAGTGTATCGACGATGGTGGCTGAATATTCACTATATCCGGGACACCACGGGATCAAGCGTCGAGAGGATTCTCGATGAGGCGATGCACGAGTGCGCAGGGCACGCAAAGGGCGTGAAAAATGTCCTGCTGGCGCAGCGGGATGTTCGGTTATGGCCGCCTGGAAAGGCGGCTGCAGGCAAGACTGCCTGCCCCACAGAGCAGCGGAGCCGCAACCAAATCCGCGCCTTAGGTCGCGTGCGCCGGTCGGCGACCCGCCGCGCAGGCTGCCAGCCCATAAGCGCTAAGATAAGAACATTCGGGCCCAAAAATGTTTCGGATCGACCCGCAAAACCGCGTGATCGACTCCTCAAAAACGGAGTCTCTGGGCTTAACTTAGCGCTTATGGGCTGCCAGCCTGCCCCACAACGGAGATTCGGTCACAAGTTTTTTCAAGTTTATTTGGCTTGTTTTGTTGGGGTTGGCGGAGGGGTGGTTCGGGATGGCGGGGGGTGGGTGGTATTGGTTTTGCTGAATTATGTGGCCTTACTTAATGGACGGGGAACCGATGCCGGCGTCGGTGCGGGTGGTGTTGCTGGTGGATTTTGCGGGTCCCGATGGCGGGATGGCCGCGGGGAAAGGTATGGATGCGGCGGAGTTTGCGCGGTTGCGGCTCGGGTTCGAGCCGGATGCGCGGCAGGCGGAGGCGCTGCGGTGCGGGGCCAAGAGGGGGATCCTGAATTGCTCGCGGCAGTGGGGGAAGTCGATGACGGCGGCGGCGATGGCGGTGTACCGGGCGGTGACGCGGCCGCGGTCGGTGGTGGTGGTGGCAGGGCCTTCGCGGAGGCAGT
>CAIVPR010000182.1 GCA_903907865.1 uncultured Acidobacteriia bacterium | reverse complement strand
CGAACTGGTGCCGAACAGGTCGCTGACCACGCTGGAGAGCTTGATTCGTCCCTCTTCCAGCAGGCTCTCGACCTGGGCCTGCAACCGGACACGGCGACCAGTGGCGCAGGACAATACCCGGCCTTGTCCAGGATAAGGCCCAGTTTTTCGCCACGCCCCTGGCCAACAAGCTGGAGCCTGCCCCGTGTGACGGTCCGCCAGGTGCGCTTTTCGGCGTCGCCGAAATCGTTCTTCCTGCCCTTGGGCGCACGGTTGGAGTACGCCTGGGCCAGATGCATCTTCCCCTTGGCGAAATGCTGCTCCAGATCCTGCCAGACGGGCTTCCAGTACTGCGCGGTGGACTCCATCACCACCTCCCCGGTGCCGTGCTGCAGCAGCCATGCCGCCCGGTGCTGGCGCTCCCGACTGCCGCTGCCGAACCGCCGAGCCTCGTACTCGACCGTCTGTACCGCCACGCCGTCCAGCATGCGCTCGGCGACCGTCGCCACCACCACCATCAACAACTTCTTGTGTACGTCAATTCCAGCCAATACCCGCTTCATGCCGTTCCGTTCCTTGCCGGAACGGGGATGGCAGGATGCCCGACCTGTTGCATGCGCACCGTTACGCGCTTATGGCCCTCGCGGGCCAACATCACAAGAATTGGTTCAACTACGGGCACCCCGGGCCAAACTCCCTGTCGGCCTCAACCCATCCAGAGCGTCTTCGACCTCTCCCATCCCCGCCTTTCCCATTTTCCCCGGACAGGTCGACGGTCAATCCCGGATGACGCACGACTCGGCCGGTTTGGGGAAAGCCCGCCATGAGGCGGCGTAAGCCGCCTTTCATCCGGATTGGTGGGCCGCAGGCCCATGGGCACTCCCTCGCGGTTGCGGCTCCGCAGAATCCGCATGTTACCGAGCCACGACCGCAAGGGAGTGTTTGTTCGAGCGATCAGTACCTAACGCCACGGGCAAGGAAGGCGGATGATGCGCATTTCGTTCCTCGGCACCTCCGGCTCTCGCTTCCACCCTTTGATCGCGTAGGCCGTCCGAATCATCTCATCCACCGCGTCAAAGCGCTCGTAGACAGGCCGACTCTGCCAGTACCGGTATTCGTCGGCCTTCATCTCATTCAGATTGCTGTACTTGCTGACGGTCAGATCCATTCCGCCGCCTTAAAAGATCGCAATCGGATTCATCGCAGTCCCCGTCGCCTCCGGCACCCGCAGCGGCGCGGCTGTCACCAGAAACTCCCAACGCTTCCGTTTCGCGCACTCCTTCGCCACATCCTCCAGATTGACGTTGTCGAAGATCGGCGTTCCCATGGCAACCAGGCTCAGTACGTGGACCGGCTGGTCCACACCTTCTACCCCCGCCGGACGGACGTCCTGCGAGGCGTCGCCACCCAGGATTGCGATGTCCCGCTTGTGCAGCCAGCGCATCGACGTCGCGTGCAGCCCCGCGCGTTCCGCCAGATTCCACGGACCCTTTTCGGCGCGCCGGGCCCAGCGGCCGCTTCGCACTAACACGATATCCCCTTGCCGGATCTTCACCCCCGCGAACTTTTCCCATGCGTCGAGGTCCTCCGGGTAGATCGCCGTACCCGGCTCCAGGTACGGCAGCCCCTTCATCTGCGCGAGGTCGACCAGCACGCCCCGTGCATAGATGCCGTCCTTGGCGATGGTGATGTTCAGGTGTTTCGCCCCCTTGCTGGTGACATCCGTAATGGGGAAGCCGTTGTACGACTGGCCGTTGTACGAAAAGTGGCACAACGCGTCCATGTGCGTATGCGCGATTCCATGTGGCGCGACGGTGATCTGGTCCGTGAAGGTATCGGCACCGGGCTTCTCGGAGGACGAGAGCATCTCCTGAACAAAGGGACGAGTGTTGTCGACCGCCTTCTCCTTGTCGGCCTCGCGGGACATCGAAACCGCGACCCCTTCGCGAACCAGCTTCGACGCCGCGAGTCGGCTTGCCGGAGTGATCAGGTTGAGGGTGCCGCGCTCATCCGTCTTTCCCCAGCGGCCCCAATTCGACAGTTCCTTCATCATGCCGTCGAACTCGGCGTGGGAGATTGTGCGGGGCGCGGGCACCTGGGCGAGGAGCAGGGTTGCGGACGCAAGGATGAGGGCGAATCTCATGATCGCCCAGTCTATCGCAGGTCGAGCGGGGCGGGCTATCCCTACGGCACAACGGAGCGCGGAGCCGTTTCGCTGCCCAACCCCGCGTATTGCTCCTTCACCTTGACCACCTTGCTTCCCTTGAAGGTGACGAAAGTGATCTTGCCCGGGGGCTGGCCATAAATCCAGTCTTCCAGGTCGTCGCCCTCCTTGGTTTCGCGGTACTTCCGGGTGGGATTCCCCAGTGTCAGCTTCACCTGGTCGCGGTCCATGCCTTCCGTGACTCGCTTTTCCGCGACGGCCTTCTTCATTTCCGGCGTGAGGGTTTCCGAATAGAGTTTCGTAGCCGTGCGCAGGTCGAAGTCCATCAGCGGCAGCAGGACCTTCTTGATTTCATCCGACGTCAGGTTCTCCATCGGTTTGTGGAACTTGATGGCGATGCTGGTGCCGGTCGACGCCGCGTAGTCGCCGTTGCCAACGGGCCGCCCCATCCCGCCCATGCCGACCTCCACATGGTCGTACCACTTCTTGCCGCTCTTCAGTCCGCCATTGATCTCGAGGACGAGCTTGTCGCCTTCGAACGCCACATGGGTGATCTTGATCTGGTCCCCGACCCGCGCCGCAACTCCGGCTTGCGCCATCCGCTGCCACCCGCCCTTGTCCCACGAGCCGTCCATGTCGTACTCAAGGGGTGTCTTGGAACGCGGAATGTAAGTCTTCGCCTTGGCGTATTCCGCCGACAGGCCGCGCAGGATCTCGACCTTCTCGTCGTCGGTCAGCTTGTCATGGCTCGGCAGCACGCCGCCCGACGCCAGCGCCGCCGCGAGAACTAGGCCGACGGCGGTTCGTCCAACAGCACCGCGCGACCCCTTGCCAGCGGAACTTTCCACACCGCAACCGCCAGCAAAACCAGCACGCCAGACGTCAGGACGCTGGCTTCCGGACCATACTCGCCGCCGCTCCATAGATTCCCGGCTTTCCATACAAGCTTGTACCCCGTCACTCCGATTGTAAGACCGCTGAGCTCCACGCCGAGGAACGGAAGTAAAAGATTCCATCCGAAATGCATCCCGATGGGCAGCCAGAGGTCGCGCGAGCGCAGGATGGAGGCTCCGAAGAGGATTCCGAACAGTCCGGTGTTCACGAGCCCGATCGTCGTCGCACCGGGGTTAATGCCATGCGCGAGGCCAAACAAAGTCCCCGTGGTCAGGATGGCCGCCCAGGAGCCGTAGCCGCGCATGAGGAACTGCAAGGGGAACCCGCGGAAGGCGATCTCCTCGCCCATGGCACCGCAAAAGAGCAGGACGGGCAAGAACAGTGTGGCGCGCCAGGAGATGTCCGCGTTCGGGATTGTCTGGTACGACGCCATGCCCAGCGGGATCGTCGGCAGGACTACCAACATCGCGGCACAGGCACCGAGCGCAATCCCGGTGAGCAGGTTCCGGCCGGATCCGGTGATCCAGTCGAGCCCCAGATCGGCCAAGCCGCCCGACTCGAAGATCGCCATCGAAAGGGAACTGGCAATCGCGGCTGCCACGAGCGGCGGCACCGTCGTCGCGACCAGCTCGCCAGCCATGAAGCGGCCCACGGGGAGCAGGATTTGCACCAAAGCCCAGTACAAGATCGCGCACGTCGCCGCCCCGAGCAGGGGACGCAACGGGTCGCGCCTCTTGACGGGTTCAGGCATGGCGCGTTTTGACGGACTGCGTTACCTTGATCTGGACACCCTTTGGCGCAACCTTGGCGTCGAGCACCTCGGCTCCGGCGGCCTTCACCGCCGCCGCAACCCGAGCCTTGGCCTCGGGCTCCACCAGGAACACGACGCACCCTCCGCCGCCCGCGCCGCAGACCTTTCCGGCGGTGCTGCCGGCGTTGCGGGTCACTTCGATCAGGTTGTCGATCAGGTCCGTGCTGATGGTCGGGATGTTCCTGCGTCGGCTGGCCCAGTCCTCGCGCATCAGCCGCGCTGCTTCTTCCCAGTTGTGGGCGTCGAGGGCCCTGCGCATCCCGCAGGCCATACTCGCGATGGTGGTGAAGTTCCCATGGACGGCCTTGTCGCCATCTATGTGGGCCTTCATCACTTCCCAATTGTTGATGCCGGAGTTGCGGGGCACGCCTGTATAGGCGAGCACGAAGCGTTGGTCCAGCTCCTCCGCCGAGACCGCCAGTTTGTGGCGCGTAATGCCGGCGGGCGAAAGCTCGATGGCCGAAACGCCGCCGTACATGGCCGGGTAGTAGTCCTGCGCGCCGGTCGGGACCCGGATCACCTGGGCCTCAATGTTCTGCACGATCTCGCGCAGTTTTTCGATCTTGTATCCGATGCCCGTGAGCTTGTTCAGCGCCGAGGCCACCGAGATCATCAACGCCGAGGAGCCGGAAATCCCAGCCCCGGCCGGTGCCTCGGAGTGGGACACCATGTCGAAGCCGCCTTCGGGCGCGAAGAACTTGACCAGCAGCGCCAAGAGCGCTAGCTTGTATTTGGGTGCGGCGCGGAGCTCGTCGAGTGATTCGAAGCTCTCGCTTGCCCCAAGGTCGCGGGAGGTGAGCGTGATCCGACCGTCCGGGCGGGTCGAGATGTCGCAGGACGTGTAGCGGTTGACCGCGAAGTTCACCGTGACGGCATCGTCATGGAAAAGGTAGAGCGGCCAGATGTCGAGTGTTGCCCCGGCCAAGTCGACACGGCAGGGGGCTTTAGTGGTAACGCGCATGGAGCGGGGGAATAAACGAACATAGCATAGAGGAGGCTGAATATGGCAGTGCGACGGATTTTGCAACTGGGGGACCCGATGCTGCGCCTGCTGTCCACCGCGGTTCTGGACTCGGCGGCGGCAAGGGAGACACTCACTGATCTACGCGACACCCTTCACGATTTCCAAGCCCGGCATGGTTTCGGACGGGGGATCAGCGCAGTCCAGATCGGACGGCCGGAGCGCGTCATCTACATCGAGTTCGAGGGCGTGGCCTACGAACTGGTCAATCCGCAGTGGGAATACTTGAGCCCGGAAAAGTTCCAGTTGTGGGATGACTGTTTCTCTTTCCCGAACTTGCTGGTGCACTTGGATCGCTCCGAGCATGTCCGGCTGAGACACGCCGGTGGCAGAATCGAGGCGACCGGCGCTTTGGCGGAACTGCTCCAACACGAGATGGACCATTTGGACGGCATCCTGGCCACCGACCGCGCGTTACCCGGGAACAGCCTGTGTACGCGGGAAGAGTGGACTCGGCAGCAGGCGGACGTGTAGGCTGGACTTTATGCAACTGGGATTTGTCACGGCGATCGTGCCGGAGCTCCCCTTGGGGGACGTCCTTTCACTCGCTCGCACAATCGGTTACGATTGCGTGGAAGTCATGTGCTGGCCGCCAGGCAAGGCCGAGCGCCGGTATGCGGGTGTCACCCATTTGGACGTGACGACGCTCGATGCTTCGGCGACGAAGGACCTGTTGGCCGCAAGCGGGGTTTCGATCAGCAGCCTCGGCTACTACCCGAATCCCTTGGCACCGGACGCGACGGAATCGTCGGTCGCTGCGGCCCACATCCGCCAACTGATCGTGGCCGCGCGGGCACTGGACTTGGATTGCGTGACGACCTTCGTCGGTCGCGACTGGACGAAGTCGGTGGACGCCAACTGGCCGCGTTTCCTCGAAGTCTGGCGGCCACTGATCGCCTTTGCCGCGGATCACGGGGTCAAGATCGGCATCGAGAACTGTCCGATGCTCTTCAGCCGGGACGAATGGCCGGGGGGCAAGAACCTGGCGACAACGCCCGCGATTTGGCGTCGCATGTTCGACGAGATCCCGAGTCCCAACTTCGGCCTCAACTACGACCCGTCGCACATGGTCTGGCAACAGATGGACTACTTGGCACCGATCCGGGAGTTCGCGTCGCGCCTGTTCCGGGTACATCTCAAGGACGCGCGCGTGGACCGGCATAGGCTCGACCAGGTCGGGATCCTGGCCCATCCGCTGGAGTACCACGCGCCGAAGCTGCCGGGGCTCGGCGATGTCGACTGGGGCCGGTTCTTCTCCGTGCTCGGCGACGCGGGCTATCGCGGGCCGGTCTGCGTGGAGGTCGAGGACCGGGCCTACGAGGGTAGCCTCGAAGACCGCAAGCGCTCGCTTGTGCAAAGCCACGACTACATACGGCAGTTCATCGGTCGCCCCGCACCCGCCGCGTAGCTCCGTCAGATCTAACCAATAGACATCCAGAACTGAAGCAGCCAAGGGCCGCACCCGGGTTTACCCCGCGTGCGGCCCTTGGTGTTTTGCCGTGCTTGACGAACAAGCGTCGAATGTTTCACCTCGCATGAAAATAGTTGGCCACACTCCGCCCATTTCCTCGCTTTTGTATTGACCGGACAAAAGCAGGGCGATAGCCCGGAAAGGAGGCAATGTGGACACTATCATCCTCTTGGTAACCCTTGTCCTCGCCGATGACACCATCATCGTGCAGGACCCCACTGGCGGCAACTAGCCCGCCCAACCGGAACGTTGGGGCGGCTTCTGCCATCCCCCCGAGGTGCCAGCCCCGGGGGCGGCAACCCGCCCCGACGTTCACACACGGCAAAGTATTGCTCGTACCACGCAAATGCTAGAATCGTCAGACATGCGCACCGGAACCATCGCGGGCCTTGTGGCCCTTGCCGTCGTGCCGGACTTGTGCGCCTGCCTACCTGCAACTGCCAAGACCATGCTGGACACTGCCAAGCAGAAGCCAGCCTGCGTTTCCATCGAGGTGAAGCCCGGTTTGCCGCTTCAGCTGCGAGTGGAGCAGCCTTACGACCTCGAACTCGTCGTCACCGGTCCAGAATCCGATTCCGTGGCCCATGATCAATTCGAGTTTGGCCCCGAGTCGCTGACGTTCATCAAACCCGGCCAATATCGGGTCGAATTCCGTGCGGCGAAGAAGGACATTCCAACCACCTCTACTCTAGTAATGTGGTGTGAACCCCTCGCATTACAGATTGCTGAAAAATTTCACGCGGCGGAGCTCGTGGCCGCCTTGAGCACGCGCTCCGGCAAGCGCGAGGACATGGTGGCATCGCTCGAATTGTGGCAAGATCTGCAGGACCAGTCCCGAATTGCCCGGACGATGCTGAAAATCGCGGACCATGATCTCAACAGCAATCTGCATGCCGAGGCCCGTGAGACCTATCGCAAAGCGGCGGACATATGCAGGGATTTGGGCGACAAACGCTGCCTTGCTGAAGCAGAAAACAACGGCACGCAGGCCGCCGTTCGGCTAGGCGATCTGAACGCGGCCATTTTCACTCTTCCCGACGTGGCCAAACTTTGGCGCGCGCTGGGCATGCCGGTCGGCGAGGGCAAGACCCGGTCCAACCTAGGCAGCGCCTATTCTCGGTCGGGCGACTTCGGCAAGGCGATTTCGGAACTCAGGCGGGCTGCCGCTCTGTTGGAAGGCCGGGACCCAACGGGACATGCCTTGGCTGTCAACAACCTCGGGATATGCTATCTCGCCTTGGCCGATCTGAGCCAGGCGTTCCGGCTTTTCTCCGAAGCACTGGCGGAATTCGGGCCGGAGTACCAGTTGAAGAGCGTGACCCGCATGAATCAGGCTCTCGTCCGGATGCGTCAAGGCGACCTCCGTGACGCCAGGAAATATTTGGACCTGGGACTGGTCGATCTCGAGAAGGAGGATCGGGTCCGTGCGGCTAAGAACCTACCGCCGAACCGGCCGATTCGCGCCGACTTGCTCAGCGTTTCCGGGCTCATCTCTCTCCAACAACGCGATGTTCTCCGACAAGGCGATGTTGCCTCCGCGAAGAAGGAACTGGAGGAAGCTCTTCAAATCACTCGTGAAACCGGGTACAACCGAACCGAGGCCACGGTTCTGCATACGCTTGGACTGGCCGCGTCCGAGAGTCGGGACTACGTCAAGGCCCGCCGGTTCCTAAGCGACGCGGCGGACCTGCGCCGAAAGATCGGCCTGCGCGACAACGCCTCCGACAGCCTTCTGGAACTGGCCAAGGTCGAGTCCGCCAGTGGCAACCGTGATGCCGCGATGGCGGCGGCCAGACAGGCGCTCCAATCGATCGAGTCCGTGCGCGCCGACGTGCCCACGCCCGAACTTCGCGCGTCGTACTACGGCCGTAAACGGGCGGTCTTTGACACCATGGTGGACTTGGCCATGGAGGACCGCCACGACAGTGGTGCGGCGGGCCTCCTTGCCGCCGAACAGGGCCGCGGAAGGGCTCTGACGGATCTGTTGGCCGAAGGGCCGTTGGCAACCCCGCAGCTCCGCACAATCACGGCCAGGAAACGCGACATCGACCGCCAAGTGTCATTTGTGTCCCAGAGCCTGCACGAATCCCGCCCAGCCCTCCGCCCCGCGCTGGAAGACAAGCTCCGGACGTTGATGGACCAATCGGATTCCCTCGCCGCAGAGATCGCCAAGGAGGCCGCCAAGGGGAACTTGGCACCCCCGGCGACTTCGGTCGACGCCATCGCCGACCGAGGTCTTCCGGACGACTCCGTTCTGCTGGAGTACCACCTGGGCGAAAAAGCCAGCTACCTCTGGGCCCTGCGGCGCGACAGGCTGGAATCCTACCGGCTGCCCGCCCGCAGCGAGGTGGAAAAGCTGGCGACCAGGTTCACGAGAATGCTGAACAACCCGGCCGCCCGCCAAGCTGATCCCGCCCGGAAAGAGTTTGAGAGCGTCCGGACCAGACTGTCGGAAATGCTGCTTGGCCCCGTGAGGTCGACTTTGCCCTCGCGCATCCTGTTCGCTCTGGACGGCGCTCTGAACCACGTCTCGATGGACGCCTTGCGGATCCAGGGTGCCGACTACCTGGGGTTGAAGTACGACGTGGGGCGGACCCCGTCGGCATCCTTCCTGCTGTCAGGAATGCAGCCACGCCCCATCTCGGCCTTCGCCCGAACGGCACTGGCGGTGGTCGACCCGGTGTTCTCAACCGAAGACGATCGGGTCGACAGCAAGCCGCCTTCGCAGCCGGCCGCGGGGGATCCGCTCTTGCTGCGGCTCTTTTTCGCCGTCGAGGTAAAGAGGCTTCAGGAACTGGTGCCTACCAATCGGCTAAAAGTCCTACGGGGTTTCGAAGCGGCTCCAGCGGTATTGGCACGGGAGTCCTCGTCGGCATACGCGTTTTGGCATTTCTCGACCCACTCCATCATTGACGAAGCGGAACCCGAGCGTTCCCGCATCATCCTTTCCCTGGTCGGCGACAGTGCTGGAAAGCCGTCGAACGGAAACCTATACCCGCGCGGGGTCGCGAACCTGCGGCTCAATGGGGCGACGGTCGTGCTGTCCACGTGCGAATCGGCACTGGGCAAGCAGATCGACGGCGAGGGCTTGCAAGGCTTCACGCAGAGCTTCTTTGCGGCTGGTGCGTCGCAGTTGGTGATGTCGGTTTCCAAGGTCGAGGCCCCGGCGGCCGCGCTGTATTTCGACACCGTCTATAGTAGTGTGATGGGTAGCGGCGGCATGTCCGTCGAACACGCGATGCGCCTGGCCCGGTTGCGCTTGTCGCGTCATAGCACCTATTCGGATCCGTTCTACTGGGCAGCGTTCTTTCTTGTGGGCCGGCCCGTGGTTGGACAATCGGGGATGGCAAGGGAACTGGCAAGAGTTGGCGGCGGGAACCGCCGGAAAGGCTTGTGATGACCTGTCGGGATATTCCACCGCATGTTTGGGCCCAAGCGGAAGAAGCTGTCATAAACTACCTCGCGTTGCGTCTGGGTGTTCACAACGCGACCGACGTTGCGCAAGACACCATGCTGACAGTGCTCCGGCGCAGCGACTTCGAGTTCGAGAAGGAGGAGGACTTCCTCCGTGTGTGCCTGGGTTTCGCCAAACGTGTTGGACCGGAGAGCCGCCGGTCCGCCGAGAGGCGCGCCACCGACGTATTGACATCGGAACCACCCGATCAAGCCTCCGGCATCGCGGGCTTGGACGGCCCCGAGGTGGCGATCTACTTGAAGGAGATGCTGGCACTCGGCAAGCAGCACCTTTCCGAACGCGACTATCGGCTGCTCGAACGAGCCACCGTCTGCGACGGCAAGGAGTTAATGGCCGAGTTCGACTTCCCAAACGTGCAAACGATGCGGGTGCACCTATATCGGATCCGCAAAGAGCTCGCTAAACTTGGGGGCTGGACAAAACCCAGCCGAAAAGCTAAAATTTAAGTACAGCCCGAAAATATTCGCGTAATGCGAAGCATGCTCGGGCCATGTATCAGTAGAGCCAGTGAGAGAATACCTTTTAGGAACGATGGATCCGGTCGAGGCGGACGCGCTCGAGGATCTCTACTTCACAAACCGAGTCGTTCTGTTGGAACTGCGCGCCGTCGAGCGGGAACTGATCCGGGAGTACTTGGCTAGTCGGCTCAAGTCCCCCGAGTTGGAGCAGTTCGAGGCCCGGTATCTGAAAATCCCCGAATTGATGGCGCGTGTGGAAAGCGTCCGGCGCAGCCCTGAGAATGTAGTGGTGATGCCAACGCGGGACCGGCACCCATGGAAATCCATCGGCATTGCGGCTCTTGTAGTGACTGCCGTTGGCGGCACGTATTGGATTGGCTCACGTCCCCGTCCGACCCGGACGACTTCCCTCCCAACCAGCGGACCACGGGTTGCGGTGAATCCAGCCGCGTCGATTCTCTTGACGCCCGGTGCCTTGGCAGGCGAGCAAGTCGCTGCAAGGCTAGTGTTGCCATCTGGCGGCGGTCCGATACGCTTCAGGCTCCTCCTGCCGGTCGAAGCGGCGGGCGCGGCATGTTCGGTACGCATATCCGAGGCCAACAAGGACGGAGACATTGTAACGGTCTGGGAAAGCCCTTCCGACCTGCCCCCGGTTCTAGTCGGCGACAAGTGGGAAGTGCATGCCGATCTCCCTCCAGCCGTGGCCAAACGCGGGGACTACGCAATCCAACTGGGATGGCCCGGGCACCGACCGGGCGTCACCTACGTGGTGCGCTTGTTGGCTCCTGCCGCGAACTAGGCATCTTCGTAATGACTGCAGCCGCTGGCTGTTGCCAATAGAGAATCCGTCCCGTCTCGGCATGGCTCGAACGAACACTCCCTTGCGGTCGTGGCTCGGCAACCCGTTGAGTCGAGCGTTTGCTAACGAGTCCGCCGCTATTTCGCGTTCATCCGGTACACGTAAATTGTGTGGCCGATGCCGCCCGTAGTCACCTTCTCCACCTTGACCGGCTTCCACCCCTTGATCTCGAAATCGTGCGAGACCACGCGCGATGTCGGGCGCAGGTACTTCTCCAAGTTTGGCCGAAGCCGCTCATTGGCACCCGTCATGAGGTACAACGTCACCACATCGGCATCCCGCAAATCCGTGCGGAGAGCGTTGCCATGGATGATCCGCACTTGGTCGGTCAACCCAAGGGACACGATCCGTGCCTGTGTAGCCTCGAAGATGTCGCGGCGGATCTCCACGCCGACCGCCTTGGCCTTGAATTTCCTTGCTGCCGCGATGACGATCCGCCCGTCGCCACAACCCAAATCGTAGACAACCTCTCCGGGTTTCACGTCGGAAAGTTCCAGCATCCGGTCCACCACGGATTCCGGTGATGGGAACGCCGGGGCCAAAGTGTCGGGATCCGTGTATTTTTGCGCCGACAGCGGCCCACCGCACAGCAATGCCGCCATGCCGATCCCCATACCAACTGCCAAACGAGCCACCAAGCCAAGTTTCATTGTTTACTTGACGTTGAAGCGGTGGCCACAAGTTTCATCTTTGAGATCCGCCCCATGATGTCGGCCCATGCGTTCCAAAGGTCGCGGGGCCGGCTGATGGTGTACTCGAAACCCTTCATGCGCTTGACAACCGTCCCGATCGAGTCCCGCCATGGAGTCTGGTTGGGCGTCAGGATGTAGTTCATGTAGAACACGGGGAACGGGGACGCCACTACTTCCTTGAAGCTGTCGGGCGGCAGAGGCTCGTCCAGCATCACCTTGGGTCCGGCGAAGATGACGGCGTCGGCATCCTTTTGGGTGAGCTCCTCCTGGATCAGTTTGGCCAGAAAGTCCGTCTCGCTGTGCTTGTCGGCAAGCTTCTTGTAGTCAACCATGCCCAACTTCAGCGTGGAGAGAGCCCTGCCCAGTTCGGGGAAATCGATCTGGTCGGCGTCGTCCTGGCGGTAGACCACCTTCTGGTCGTTCATATTGAATGCGACCAGGGAGAACCGGTGGATGCGGGGCTCGCGGGAGATGTTGCGTAGTATCGACACGAGCGCACTTGTGTCGATCGGCTGCATGGCGGCCGCAGCCGCGCGTTGCGGCGAAAAATTCAACAACACCTTGACCTTGAAGGGGTCTTCGAGGGCAACCCGCGTGACCGGCGGCTCGCCCCTGAAAAACTCGCGTTCGGAGGCCTCGATGGTCTTGGGTGCGATGGCGGTCCTGATCCCCTGGTCCTTCGGGGGCAGGGTCGCGGCGACATCCCAATTTTGCGAGCAGACGCGCTCCATGCGGTCCCGCATCATGAAGGAGACGTGGTAGCCGCCCTCCCCCACGTCGAAGCCGCCTTGCAGGTAGGCATCGCCCTTTGCATCCTCTTCGATTTCGGGAACGGTGTAGTGCTGCGAGAAATAAACGGGGGAGTCCTTCGTCTCATCGGAGGTAACTTTGACAAGGATCGTCAACTGGTCACCGGGTCCGGAGATCTCCTTGAGGGGTAGGACGATATCGTAGCCGGTGTGGAATCGCAGGTCGAAACCGAGAACGGGCTTGACCTGTGTGGCCGTACAGGGCAGATCCTTCTTGACATCCTCGATTTCGAGGATCGCGGCGTCAGATGCCAGCAGTCGCATGGAGCCGCGCGCCGACACGCCTTGCATGAGGTTCTGTCCCAGCGCCGCCGGGAGGCAGAAAGTTGCTAGGCAAAGGTATGACATACCAATCCCGATGTTCGCTCTGTGGCTGTGCATCGTCGCTCCGATAGGCCGTGCTTTCATCCTACACCCGATATAGTGTATTGAAGAACACTTTCTTCTCACTTGCAACTGGAAAAAAGTAGACGGTCGGGACGGCCATCTTGGAACACCTTTCGGCCCCCCGGACTTGGCCCGCCGACGCGCAAATGCTACGATTCGGCTTGACCCGCAGAACGCTTCTCACGGCGGCCCTTCTGGCTGGCTGCTCGCGAAAACTCGCCCCTCGGTTCTCCGGACGCCTCTTCACGGCCTCGGCCGGGGCGCGCGGCATTGCGGTGGCCGATCTCTCCGAATTCCGCCACATGTTGACGATTCCGCTGGACCATGTGCCCAGCCAGGTGATCGGAACCCCGACGGCTGTATTTGCCACGTGCCCCGACGGTCGCACGCTGGTCAAGATTGACGTCGACAAGCTGACCGTGTCGGCCAAAGCGCTGTTTAACGGACGGATCGTTTCGGCGACCGCCACTCCGGACGCGCGCCGGATTGTCGTTGCCATTGACCAGCCGCCCATGCTTTGCGTCGTCGACGTGGAGCATGCCCGCATCGACCAGCGCATTCCGCTGCCCGTAACCCCGGCTGCCGTCGACGCGACCGACACCATGGTGGCGGTGGTTTCTGCCGATGGCGACGGACTCACGCGGGTGTCCTTGGCTCAAGGCAGAGTCGTTGGCACCACGGCGACCGGGTCGAAGGGTGGCCCTGTCATGTTCCGCAAGGATGGCAACGCCCTGCTGCTTGGGCAACCGGCAGCCAAGGCGATCGTGACTGTTGATGCAGCCTCGGGCACCGTGGTGACCCGACTGAGTCTGCCGTTCCCCCCGATGTGGTTCGCGGTGAACGCGGATGGCGGCCAAGTATTCGTCAGCGGGTCGCCCGACGATGCCATCGCAATCGTGAACACCTACCAAATGGAGGTGGACCAAACAATTATCGGGGGGCGTACGCCACGCGGGATGGCGGTCGCCCCAAACCGCAATCTCCTCCTTCTCGCCAATCCTCCCAGCGGGGACGTCACGGTTCTGGACATCGAGACGCGCAAGCTGGCCGCGTCGGTGCACGTCGGGGGCGAGCCCGGGCAGATCCTCGTCACCCCGGACGAGGAGTACGCACTGGTCTTCAATGACTCCGGCGATGTGGCCGTATTCCGGATGCAGACCGTGCTCGACAAGAAGAACAAGACAAAACCGCTCTTCACCATGTTCTCGACAGGGGCGGCACCGCAGTCTGCCGTGATCGTGCCCGTACCGGCCTAGGCTGGCGCCAAGCGTCACCAACAACTGGAGCCGCGCGCCGGAGGGTAAAATAGAGGGTTCGCAGTCGTCCCGCCCAACAGCGCACCCAATGCTCATCTCCCTATTCGTCGCCTGCTACAACGACACGCTTTTTCCCGACACCGGGAAGGCTGTCGTGACGGTTCTCGAACGGCTCGGCCATACCGTGGAATTCCGCGAGGCGCAGACCTGCTGCGGCCAGATGCACTACAACACCGGCTACCGGCCCGAGGCTATCGCCGTCATGAAGCACTTCGTGGAAACGTTCCGCGACGCCCAAATCATCTGCGTCCCCTCGTCGTCCTGCGTGTCGATGATGCGCGAGCACTACCCCAAAATGGCCAAGGACGCCGGGCTCGAGACCGAAATCGAGGAACTGCTGCCCCGCGTTTACGAGTTCTCCGAACTGCTGGTGGACAAGTTCGGCATCACCGACGTCGGGGCGTCCTACCCCCACACCGTGACGATGCATACCTCCTGCCACTCGATCCGCTCCCTGCACATCGGCGACAAGCCGGAGCGGCTGTTGAAAGCGGTCCAGGGCCTCAACCTCGTGAAACTTCCCGCAGCCGACCAGTGCTGCGGCTTCGGCGGCACCTTCGCCATCAAGAACGCCGAGGTCTCTTCCGCCATGTTGGACGAAAAAATCAAAGCCATCACCTCCACCGGAGCCTCCATCTGCACGGCGGGAGACAATTCCTGCCTCATGCACATCGGCGGCGGCCTGAGCCGGCAGGACACGGGCGTCACGTGCATCCATCTGGCGGAGATTTTGGCCGCCCGTGAGGTATCGGTCCAATGAGCGTCCGAGTAGGCGAGGCCGCCGAGGCCCCCGATTTCCGCCAAGCCGCCCACGCGCTGCTGGCCAACAAGCAGGTCCGTGCCAATGTCCGGCGCGCCACCGAGACCATCCGCAACAAGCGCGCCAACGTGGTCGGTGAAATGCCCGACTGGGAGCAACTCCGCGACGCCGGCCGCGCCATCAAGCGCCGCGTGATGCGGAACCTCGACAGCCACCTCGAACAGTTCGAGGCGGCGTGCACCCGCGCCGGCGGCCAGGTCCACTGGGCCCGCGACGCCGACGAAGGCAACCGCATCGTCACCCAGATCATCCAGTCGCACGGCCAGAAGGAGATCATCAAGGTCAAAACGATGACCTCGGACGAGACTCAGCTCAACCCGCATCTCGAGGCCAACGGCATCATCCCTTGGGAGACCGACCTTGCCGACCTGATCATCCAGCTCGGCCACGACAAGCCGTCGCACATCGTTGTCCCGGCGCTGCACAAGAACAAGACCGAGATCCGGACCCTCTTCATGGAGAAGATGGGCCTGAAGGAACTCGGCACCAAGCCCGAGGACCTAACCGCCGCCGCCCGCGCGTATCTGCGGGAGCGCTTCCTGCGGGTCAAGGTCGGCTACAGCGGGGCCAACTTCGCAGTCGCGGAGACCGGTTCCGTCTGCGTGGTCGAATCGGAAGGCAACGGCCGCATGTGCGTCACCTTGCCGGAGATCATGATCACGATGGTGGGCATCGAGAAGATCGTGCCCTCGTTCGACGACCTCGAAGTGTTTCTGCAACTACTGCCGCGCTCGGCGACCGGCGAGCGCATGAACCCGTACAACTCGATCTGGACCGGCGTCACGCCAGGAGACGGGCCGAAGGAGTTCCACGTCATCCTGCTGGACAACGGGCGCACCAAGGTGCTGGCCGACGAGGAGTCGCGCGAAACGCTGCATTGCATCCGGTGCGCGGCCTGTCTGAACGTCTGTCCGGTGTACCGGCAGACGGGTGGGCATGCCTACGGGTCGATTTACAGCGGCCCGATCGGGGCCATCCTGACGCCGCAACTGCAGTCGATGGAGCATTCGCAGTCGCTGCCGTATGCGTCCTCGCTGTGCGGAGCCTGCTACGATGTGTGTCCGGTGAAGATCAACATCCCGGAAATCCTGATCCATCTGCGTACGCGGATCGTGGAAAATGGCGACCGGGGCGCGGCGGAGCGCATCGGCATGCGCATGGCAGCCTACACGATGTCGGACGCTGGGCGGTTCTCGGGGGCGCAAAAGCTGGTCAAGATCGGGGCCAAGCCATTGGAATCGCTGGGGTTGCCCGGCTGGTCGGCTTCGCGCGACCTGCCTGCGATCCCGAAAGAGTCGTTCAGGGATTGGTGGAAGAAACGCCAGGTGGAGAAGAACAAGGCATGAGCGCGAAGACCGACATCCTCAAAAACATCCGCCAAGCCCTTGGCGACGACCGCGGGGCGGAACTGCCCGTGAACCGTGACTACCGCGCCTCGCTTGGCCTGGACCGCGAGGCCATGGTCCACCTCTTCATCGACCGCTTGGTCGACTACAACGCCACTGTCTACCGGACCGATGCTGCTGGTATCGCCGGAACCGTGGCCGACGCGTTGCGCAGTCGGGGCAAGTCGGGCTTGGTGGTTCCGCCCGGCATCGATCCCTCATGGCTGCCGCAGGGATACCGGTTCACGGCGGACCACGACCTCGATTACGATACCCTCGACGCCGCCGAAGGAGCGCTGACGGCCTCGACCGCAGCCATCGCCTTCACGGGCAGCATCATCCTGACGCATTCGCTGGCCGAAGGCCGTCGCGCGATCTCGCTGATCCCCGACTACCACCTCTGCGTGGTCTTCGAAAGCGAGATCCGGGGGACGGTCCCCGAAGCGATCCGTTCGCTCGCGAGCCGCCGTACTTGCCCGATCACCACGATCGCGGGCCCGTCCGCCACGGCCGACATCGAAATGATGCGGGTGAAGGGTGTGCACGGGCCGCGTACTTTGGACGTGATTATCGTCGGGTAACTACCCGTATCAAGTGGTCGTTCTCGCGTGCGAGTCTCAGTAGAATCAGGCTGCTGCCGAGCCGCGACCGCAATGGAGTGTTTGTTCGAGCCATGCGCGGCTATTCACCCAACGGAGAAATGAAGAGCCGATAGCGATGGAGAAGATCCCTTCGGGCGGCGATCTGGCTCGGATCGCACTGGCCATCCGGAACGCCGAGGAACTGGTACAGGCGGCGCGGGCGTAGACTTTCCTGGCATGAGAAAATGCGGTACCATGGGGTTGGAATGAAGGTCGCCCCTATCCTATTCGTGGCGGTTACGCTGGCGGCTCTGGCGCAGACCCCGGGTGTTCCGCGTAGTTCCGCTCCCGCCCAGCAGGCGGACAGCAATGCGCGGGTTGCCGTGCTGGAAACCAAGGTCGAGGCGTTGGGCATCGAGACGCGGAAGCTGGAACAGAAGATCGACACATTGGTCGCCAGCGTCCAGGATTTGAATACTAAAATCCAGGATTTGACCACCAAGATGAATCTGGTGCTGTTCGTCGCAACCATCCTGTTCGGTGGCTTGATCACTCAGGTGGCCGGGGCGCTGGGCACCAAACGCAATCAGCCTGTGAGTGCGAACCCCTCGTGGGAACTGGCGCACGAGCTGGAGGAACTGAAACTGGCGAATCGCGAGCTCAAGGTGCGCGCCGAGCTGATGCGGGAAATGTCGGAGCGGGATCGACAGACCACGATCCCGTAGGCTATCGCCCCACCGTCCGCAACAACCGGCATTCCTTCGACAACCCCGGCACCGGAACCGCCTCCAGCACCCCGGCACGCTCCAACGCCTCGACCGCCTTCCGCCACGGCGCGGACTCCGGCAAGTTGTCGTCGGGCGTAATCACCACGTAGTCAGGCGCATCGACCCGTACCGTCCGTAGCAACATGGCCGCATTGACGGCCGATTCGGCGCGCGGCGCGTACCAGAGGTCATAGCCTGTCGGATCAATACCCCGCACCGATGCGCGACCCGTCTGCAGCGCCATGTTGGCATCCAAGTTGGCGAGTATCGTCGCGTTCGCCGGAGTGTTGGTGCGGATCCACGCATACAACGGCTGCGCAGGATCGGGGCGCAGCGTTAGGGGAATCCGGTACAGGCTGCACCCGACTGGTAGCCCCACGCCCAGCACGACGAACGCCGCGAACGCCTCCTTGCTGCGCATGCCTCGGAAAGCCCGGTAGGCCAGCCACAGCACGAACGGCAGCACCACGGTCAACGACCGGGTCGGGAGCCAGCTCCATCCCGCCACCGCCAGCAGGTAGAGGAACAGGAAGAGGTCGGGCATCAACAGCCGTCGCCGGAACCACGACCACAACAGGATACCTGTCGAAATGGCTGCGGCGTTCTCGCTGGAGACGCCGGACAACAATTCGAACGGGGCCAACGCGATCCAGTAGGCGTTGTGGCCGAGGACAGCGGCCTTTTCGCTGGCGTGGAGGCCGGTCAGCACGTTCCAGCTCCCATAATGCGCGCCGGCATGGGCCACTGTCCACCCAATCGCGGGAGCCGCAACCGCCATCGCAGCAACCGTGTAGCGTACCGCATCGCCCAGTCGCCGCCCCAGAGTCAAGATCAGAATGCAAGCTGCGATCAGCGTGACTCCTGCCATGCTGGTGGCAACCGAAAGCCCGGCAACAACCCCCGCCATCGCCATCCGGCCGTCCAAGACCAAGACCAACGACATGGTGATCAGCAACGCGAACAGTGGTTCGGCGGAAAGGGAGGTCGCCGCATCCACCACGCCGGGAGCGGCCAAGGTCGCGCACGCGATGAGGAATGCGGCCCAAGGACTCGCACCCATCCGTCGCAACAGGGCCGTTATGGCGCGGAACCACCCCGCCGCGCACAAGAGCGGCAACAACTTCAGCCAGTGTGGATCGGTGGAAACCAGCGCGAACAGCGCCAATAGGGCAGGGAAGAGCGGCGGGAAGTGCGCGGCTGGCGGAAACCCATGGCCGTGCGCCAAGGACTGCGCCGCCAGGAGGAATTCGGCGTCTGCATGCGACCGGGTTGCGACCGCGGGCCACAACGCGCACACGTAAACAACGGCCAGAACGAGGAGTAGGACGGTGGCGGCAGTCTTCTGCCATACCGTAAGGGATTTCATGCGGGGGAGAAGTCCCTTTGTAGCACAGACGTTCTCCCCCGGCATTCCTTCCCGAAGAAGGCTTCAAACTAAGCCGTCAGAATCTTCTTGCAGAACTCCAGGCACTTGCCGACTTCGGTCACCGCGTCGGACCCTTCCGGGGTCGGGTACTCGAACTCGATGTTGGCCGGTATGTCGTACTTCTTCTTTTTCATCGTGAGCAGCACGTCCTTGATCGGCGTGTCGCCCTTGCCCCACACCACATTCGGCGACACCTCGCACTTGTCGGGCTTGTTGCGGTCCTTCAGATGGAGGTTGGTGATACGCCCGTGGTGCTTGGCGATGAACGGAAGCGGGTCGTAGCCTGCGGCGGTGAAGTGGCCGATGTCGAGGTTGACGCCGATGTACTTGCTGAAGCCCATGATCTTCTCGAAGGTTTCGGGCTTGGCGAACTGCTCGGGGTCATGGATGTCGGCGTGACCGTGGCCGCCCCACATCAGCTTGTGCTTGTCGGCGAAGGGCGCAACCTTCTTGGCCATCGCCACGGTGGTGCTGCACGACATCGCGCGCACGCCGAGGCCCTTGGCCATCTGGAAGGCGTACTCGATTTCGTCGTCGGTGGTGCTGTTGACGTTCATGTTGTAGCACAGGACGCGGAGGTCGATTCCGGCATCCGTGAACTGCTTGCGCACCCCCGCCCACGTCGCGGCGTTGGCGGAAGCCTTCCACGCCTTGAGCTTGGCCTGCGCCTCCAGCACTTCCGGAGACGCGGGACCGCGTCCACGACCCCCACCGCCACGGCCTTCCGGCGTGGTTCCGGCGGCACGATTGGCCTCCGCTTGCGAAAACTGGCCGGCCGGCGTGTTCACCGGGCAACCGTTCGGAGCCATCGCGACTTCGCCCGCACCACGACCGCGGCCGCCTCCGGGCCCGCGTCCGCCGCCAAATCCGGGCATCGCGGGGGCACCGGCGATGGCCTCGCAGTCACCGGACATCAACTCGACGGAACTGATGCCCAGTTTCACCATGTTGGGGATGATGTCGGACTTGGCGACACCCTGCCGGAAGCTATACGTGATCAGGCCGATCTGCACACCGCCGTACTTGGAGCTGGCGGCGGTGGCGGCACCGGCGAAACGGGGCAGGGTCAGCCCGGCGAGGGCCGGGGCGCCGGCAAGGGCGATTCTGCCGAAATCTCTTCTGTTGAAATTCATTCAGGGCCTCTGGTAGCGGGTGCCTCAGCACGAGACACACCGCGCTTACAACGATATCGCGATTCAACCACTGGCGGGCGACGGGCTTGCATACCTTTACGGGCACCCTCGGAAATCGCTAACTTCAGAAATACTGAACGGTAGCTTCAGGCGGAGCCGATTGACGCCGGTGGATGCCACCACTATCCTATATAAGTACCTCTTCAGGTCCCTCAATGTTTCAGGGAGTTTCTATGAAAATCGGAAGCGCAGCCAAAGTTTGGCTGGCAGTTGCAGTTCTCCTCACATCTCTCGCCGCGCCCTCTTCAATCTGGGCGCAGGCAACGGCCGTTGCGCAAGTCGGCGGCCACGTAACCGACCAGAGCGCCGGAGCTGTTGTCGGCGCGAAGATCACCGCCACGGAAATCAACCGCGGCATCCTTCACACCACAACGTCGGATAACACCGGCTCTTACACCCTTTCCAACCTTCCGGTCGGTCCCTACCGCCTCGAAGTCAAGGCGAACGGCTTCAAGGATTATGTCCAGACGGGCCTCGAGCTCCAGGTCGGTATGACCGTCCAGATCGACGCGCACATGCAGGTTGGCTCGGTCAACGAAACGGTGGAAGTCACCGCCGACGCCGCAATGGTCGAGACCAAGGAAACCTCGGTCGCGCAGGTGATCGACGAACGCCGCATCAACGAGCTACCCCTCAACGGTCGGCAGGCCACCCAGCTGATCCTGATCTCCGGCGGCGCCACCTACGGCGACTCCGGCGACACGGGCAGCAAGACGTTCTTCAGCTCGACCCGCATTTCCGTCGCGGGCGGCCAGGGCAACGGCACAGCCTACCTGCTGGACGGCGGCGACAACACCGACGCCATGTCCAACGTGAACCTCCCGTTCCCGTTCCCGGACGCCCTCGAAGAGTTCAGCGTGGAAACCAGCGCCGTCTCGTCGAAGTTCGGCACCCACCCCGGCGCGACGGTCAACGTCGTGACCAAGTCTGGCGGCAACAGCTACCACGGCGACCTGTTCGACTACCTCCGGAACGGCAACCTCAACGCCCGCAACTTCTTCTCCGCAGGGCATGACTCGCTGAAGCGCAACCAGTTCGGCGGCACCATCGGCGGACGCATCATCAAGGACAAGCTGTTCTTCTTCGCCGGTGCCCAGCCCACGCGCAACCGCTCCAACCCGCCCACGTCGATCACCCACATTCCCAACGCGGCAGCGCTGACCGGCGACTTCACCAGCCTCGCCGGCACCGCCTGCAACGGCGGCAAGCAGATCACCCTGGTCGACCCCAACAACGGCGGTGCGCCTTTCGCGGGCAACCTGATCCCGCAGTCGAAGCTGAACCCGGTCGCGCTGAAGATCGCGACTTCGTACCTGCCTTCCACAAGCGACCCCTGCGGCCAAGTGTCTTACGGCATCCCGACCACTGGCGATGAGAACCAGGTCATCGGCAAGGTGGACTGGGTCCGCAACGACAAGGACCGCCTGTTCTTCCGCTACTTCATCGACAGCTACCAGAACCCGCCCGTGTTCGATGGCAAGAACATCCTGACGACGACGGCCCCCGGCAACTATGAATTGGCGCAGTCGGCCACCTTTGGCGATACGTATGCCTTTGGTCCCAGCACGGTCAACTCATTCCACGCAACGTTCAGCCGCATCCGCGACAACCGTGGACCGACGGCAACGCCGATCAGCCCGACCCAGCTCGGCGTCAACATCTACAGCGCCGTGCCGAACTTCCTGCTGCTCTCGATTACCGGCGGCTTCAGCACCTTCTGCGGCACCTGCGCCCCCGGCCACTTCAACGACACCAGCTACCAAATGGCTGACGACGTCGACATCATCCGCGGCAAGCATGAAATCGCGTTCGGCTTCAACGTTCTGAAGACCTTCAACAACACCGTTTCCGGCTTCAACGAGAACGGCAACTTCACCTTCAACGGCACACGTACCAACCTCGGCCTTGCTGACTTCATGACCGGCAACCCGAACGACTTCACGCAGACCAATGCCACGCCGGACGACCTCCGCCAGTGGATCATGAGCTTCTATGCTCAGGACACGTGGAAGATCAGCAAGCGCTTCACGTTCAACGTGGGCCTGCGCTGGGAACCGACATTCTCCGACCCCGACAAGTACAAGCGCGGCACGTCGTTCAGCTTCCCTGGCTTCTATGCCAACCAACACAGCACCATCGTGCCCAACGCCCCGGCCGGCCTGTTCTTCGACGGCGACGCCGGCATCCCTCGCGGCCTTTGGAAGGGCCAGAAGGCCAACTTCGCCCCGCGTGTCGGACTGGTTTTCAACCCGCACGGCGACGGACGCGACACTCTGCGCGTCGGCGCGTCGATCCTGTACGATTCGACCGAGACTTGGTTCAACGAACGCGAAACCACCAATCCCCCGATTGGCACCGCCCTCGACATTCCGAATCCCGTCGGCGGCCTCAGCAACCCGTACTTGGGCTACGCTGGCGGCAGCCCATTCCCGACCAACGGCAAGTCGATCTTCCCCAACTACGGCGTGTACATCAACATGCCGCTCGCCCCGAAATCCACCTACGTGGCCAACTGGAACATCAGCTACCAGCGCCAGTTCTGGAAGGATTGGGTCTTCTCGGCGACCTACCTTGGCAACAAGACGACCCACCTGTGGATCGCCCATGAAGTCAACGCGGCGCAGTACATCCCCGGAAACTGCGTGGCGGGCCAGTATGGTCTGACCGCAGCCGGCCCCTGCTCCACCACCGGCAACGCCAACTTCCGCCGCATCCTGTACTTGGCCAACCCGACGCTGGGCCAGTCCTACGCCAGCATCGACACCGCCGACGACGGAGCCGTGGCGCACTACAACGGCCTCATCCTGTCCTTGCAGCACCGGTTCGCCAAGAACTACACGGTGTTGACCAACTACACTGACTCGTCCTGCGTTTCCGACTACGACTTCGGTGCCGCCCTCGCCGGCTCCACCAACTCGCAGCCGTACAACCGGACTGCCGACAAGGCCGCCTGCATCTTCGACGTCCGCCGCAACTTCAACATGTCCATCGTCGCCACCAGTCCCAAGCTGGCCGGCGTATGGGCCAACCGGCTGCTGGGCGGCTGGCAGATCGCGCCGCTGATCCGCGCGATTTCCGGCTCGCCGATGAATGTCACTTCCGGCATCGACAACTCGCGTACGGGCCTCGGCAACGACCGCCCGAACGTTGTCCTGACCGATCCCTACGCCGCCAGCCCCGGCTGCTCCCCGGCTCCCTGCCACCTGCTGCTGAACTCGGCCGCTTTTGCGCAGAATCCCGTGGGCACCTACGGCAACCTCGGGCGCAACGCGCTCCGCGGACCCGGCTCCTTCTTCTTCGACACCTCCGTCAGCCGCATTTTCGCGGTGCGCGAGTGGTTGAAGTTGGAAGCCCGCGCCGAAGCCTTTAACATCATGAACCACACGAATTTCGTCGGGGCGATCTCGCCCGCCGGCGGAGCGTCGTTCAGCACGGCTTCCACAAACCTGAGTTCCTTGGCCTCGTTCGGCAAGGCCAACGGTGCGTTCGATCCGCGCATCCTGCAGTTTGCGCTGAAGTTGCACTTCTAGCGCTCCGGCAGTTTCGGAGAAAGATTGGCGCTCGGGCTTCCCGAGCGCCACTTCTCTTATTGCGGGGTCTACTCCGATAGCAGCTTTGCCACCAATTCCAATACCCGCGGATCGCCTGGCATCCAAGCGTGGGCGGCGACGTCGACCCGGTGGGTGGTGCCGATGGGCAGCCTCGCGCTTCCCGCCGGGACGATCATGAAGTCGTACGGCGTCCAAATCGACGCTGTCTTGATCTCGGACAGCCGCGCCACATCGCCGTTCAGGTCCCGGATGAACTCGCTGCCGCGGCGCATCTGCCGGGCTCCGTTGCGGGGTACCAAATGCGCCATGAGCGTGCCTTGGTTGGGGGAGCCGATGGTAATCAGGTGGCCTGTGCGTTCCAACCCGCCTAGTCGCTGCACATAGTAACGGGCCACGATGCCGCCCATGCTGAAACCGACAATGTCCACGGGCTGGCTGCGCGGATACCGGGCATCGATATAGTCAGAGGCCTGGCGGGCCAAGTCCTCGAGCCGCGCGTGACCGTTGTTGGGCACGAAATCGAACGCATGCGCCGTGCGCCCGTCGGCCGCCAAACGTGCCGCCAAGTGCCGGAAAAGCCTTGCCCTGTCGTAGAGTCCATGCAGCAGTATGACCGGATTCATATCCTTGCCCATAATAGCTGCACTTCTGAGGAGATTAGTGTGGCAAGATTGGGCTTGGACACCGTGATTCGCAGAGTTCCGTGGCTGCTTCGTCGTTCCCTGTTGGCGGCCATCGACGACGGCCTGTTCGGGACTGCCAAGGGGGCCGCATATTCGGCGTTGTTATCCTTTTTTCCCATCCTGACCTCAGCCGCGACCATCCTCGTCCAAGTCCGGGCCGACTACGTGCAGCAGAACGTGGCAACGTTCCTCAGGGAGATCCTGCCACCCGGCACCGAGGACATTGTCCTCCAGCAGTTCCGTGAACGCGGGCAACGTCCGACCTCGCTCATCGTCATCGCCCTGTTGCTGTCCGTCTGGGCGGCATCGAGCGTGATCAAGAGCCTGATCGACGGCTTCAACGCGGCATACCGGGTGCCTAAGAACCGCACTGTTCTCGCCCACATCGGGATTGGGTTGGCGTTGGTGGTGTTTGCGGGGATTCCGCTGTTGGGGGCGTCGGTGCTGATGCTGTTCGGTGGTGCGATGCAGGCGGCCGTGATGCGGACGCTCTCCCTCGATCCGGTCCTCCACCCGCTTACGGGGTCTTGGCTGCTGCTGTCGCAGATCATGCGGTGGGTGGTGGCCTACGGGGCGACCGCGAGTTTCACGGCGGTCCTGTACTACTACGGAACGTATCGGAAACAGCAATGGTCGATGGTTTGGCCCGGGGCGTTGGTGGCAACTACCCTTTCTTTGATCGCGAACTTGGGCTTCGGGTGGTACGTGCGCAATATCACGAACTACAATTTGATGTACGGAAGCGTCGGGACAAGTATCGCGCTGCTTTCGTGGATGTACATTCTGGCGCTGATCCAACTCTACGGCTGCGAGTTCAACGCCGAGGCCGAGCGGTTGGTGGTGGCGCTGGGCGTGCCTGGACGGTCGGGCGCGGGTGCGCCAGCTATTTCAGCGCGATCGTGATGGCGTTCGCCGTGAGTCCGTCCACCGTCACCACGACAGGCACTTCCCCTGTACCGGCCAGTGTCTTCGGAACGACGAGATTCACTTGGTCCAAGCCCGGATTGCCACCCACGGGTCCCAAATACTGCACCGTGCTGGGCACTCCGCCAATGGTCGCGGCGAAGTTTCGGGCTGCGCTCAGCCCCCGCAGGCCCGTACCGTACAGCGAGACGATCAGCGTGCCATTCCCGCCCCCGGTATCCATGGGAGCCGCGACACATCCCGTGGTTGCGCACTGGAAGACAGGTTGCGGACCAACCGTGCCATCGGGGTTGTATATGGCCGCCAAGGCCGCAGCCACTCCCTGGCCGCTCGCGTTGGCGGAGTAGAAGCCCGGGGCAACGGTGTCGGTCAGGGCCGAGCCCGAGGCGGTCCCGATGGTTACGGTTGCCAAACCCGGTGCCGTGCCGTCCGGCACCAGAAAGCACACCGCCGACGAGTTGGCCACACCCGGGGTCGGCGGAGCGACGTAATACAGTGCCGCTGCCCGCGTCACGCCCCCGCTGTCCGTCACCTGCACCGTCACCCCGCCCAGGGTCGTCGGCAGCGGCAGTTGCGTCGCTATGGCGAAGGTGGGTGTGAAATTGGACCCGTAGGCCACTGCGTAGGCATTCGGTGCCAGCTTGGCCCCGTAACTGGCACTGGAGACGCTTGCCACCGTGCCGGACGCGTCGGAAGCCGTATTGTTCGCCACCGTAAGCAGGCTCCCGGTCGTCACCACCGACTGGCCAAAATCAGTCACAAACTGCGATTGCGTCTCGCAGCAGGCGGGCATGGCGAAAAGATTGGTCGACGCGTTGGTCCCGAAGCCTTGGACAATGTTCTTGCTGATGTCGCCGCCCGCCACGTTTTCGAGTCGGATGCCGGTCCGCGGCGAGTTGGCGACGCGGTTGCCCGCCACCGAGAAGATCGAGTGCGGCCTCGTTGTCACTTGGCTCCCCGAGGCCGTTGCCGATACCGCGCGGATCCCTGCCGCAGCCGAAATCGGCCCCGCCGACGGATTGCCGTACGCGATTGCGCCGTCTACCGCGTTGTTTCTGATTGTGATGTCCGTGGTCGGACCCGTGTTCCAGTCGGGCGCAGCCGGATCGGGCGAGGTTCCAGATCACTGCCGCACCAGGATTCCCGCGTTCGCCGTCTGTTGGACGAGGTTGTCGTGGACCTGTACATTCTGCACCCCCGCCAGCACCACGCCGCTTCCGAAGACTATTTGCTGCGCCAGATTGCCGGAGACGGACGATCCGTTGCCCCGCTTGGCCGAATCGTTGTCAACCACTCCCATGCCCGCCGCGACGCCGCTCACGGCCTTGTCGAGCGTCAAGGTGATGGTCTCCCCGTCCGTGTAGGTCTGCGAAGCGGGCAACGGATTCTGTGAGACCACGTTGGCGCTGGTCACGACCGACGCATCCGAGGGGTTGATGAAGGAGATCGACGCATTGGCAATCGGCGAATCGGCGCGGCGGTTCACCGTGATGTTCGTGCCCGCCACTTGGACGGTGGTCGCGATCCACGCCGTGGTCAACGAAACTGCGTCATCGCAAGTGCGTCGTACCGTGTTGTTGGTCAGGCTGTTCCCGGCGAGCGCATAGGTGCTCACGATGCCGCGCCCGTTGGCGGAAATCAGCCGCGACGTGCCAGGGCGGGGGATGACCTGCAGGTGGTCGGCAATCACGCCGGACGTGCGGGCGAATTGCACGGCGGTTCCGCCCGCCGCGTAGACCGAGACATTCTTGATGTAGACCCGCTGGCCGCTGGTGACGTTGATTGCCGCCGGTCCGCCGCAGTCGGTGAAGACCAAGGTGTCGCCCGCCTGGATCGCGGCGAGGCTGGCGGCGGAGGCCCACGGGTCCGTCGTGTTGGTCACCGTGATCGTGCTGCCGGACCCGGGCCTTGCCGCCACCAGCCGACCGACCTGCGACAGCGGAGCGCCGTTGCGGAAGACGAACATGCGGATCACGTCGCTGCCGTCGGGAGCGCGCGTCGCGCCGAAGTCGGCGGGGGACTGCCACCCCGGCAGCGCTTGGTACGTGAGCTTGCCACTTGCCGCGTCCACAGCCGTGATGGTGGCCTGGGTGAACGGCAACTGCTGGTAATCGACCGTGAAGTTCTGGAACGTCACCCCGACGCAGGACTGGCACTCGATGGCCGCCGTGTTGGACTTGGCGAAGTAGAGGTTGGAGTTCTGGAAATCGATGGTGAGGTAGTTCGCGGCCGGGACCAGCACGTGCTGGTTGGGGCTGTGCTGGGTCAGGAAATAGTACGACCCCGTGTCCGCCACGATGGTGCTGATCCGATTGTTCGCCGCCCACGCGACGGCGGCTTCCACCAACGGACGGGCGTCGAGGGTCGGGGTGTTCGGTGCCAGGTTGGTGGCCGCGATCCCCTTGTTGAACAGATCTCGGGAGAGGTTCAAGACGCCGGTCTGCGCCAGGCAGCTAGATGCCGCGATGATCGGGAGTGCAAAACGAAAACGGGCCACGCATGCAGTTTCGCACACGTGGCCCGCAGTCTGTTAGGCGTACTGGTTTAGAAGGTGAACCGGCCGCTGACCACGCCGACGCGTCCCGAAACCGTTCCGCTCTGGAACGATCCGTAGATGCTGGTCGGAGGAACAACGGTGGCGCTGATGAAGCCGAGGGCGCTCGAAGTGACGCTGCCGCTCGGGTTGGCGAAGTTCGGGTGGTTGAGCACGTTGTAGAACTGGAAGCCCAAGGAGAACCGCATCTTCTCCCTCAGCTGGATGTTCTTGGTGAAGTTGGTGTCGATGTTGAAGTATCCGGCACCGCGATACATGTCGGGAGCCGTGTTGCCGAAGTCCTTCTGTGTCGTCGAGGTGGCGAATTGCGCCGCAGTGATGCAGGGGGTGGTCCCTGTGACGCTGCGTCCGCAGTTGGCGCTGAAAGCGGAGGGGTCGATCAGGTCGGCAAGGAAAGTATTGCCGACGCCGCCGCCCGAGTTGACGCGAGCCGCCATGGCGGTGTTGGTAGCCGAGAACGGAGACCCGGACTAGGCGTACAGCTTGGTGCCGACGGTCCAGTTGCTGCCCAACCAGTAGGCAATCGGGTTCTTGTACTTGGGCGAAGTCCAGACCAAATCGCCTGTCACCATGTGCCGGGTGTCGAAGCCGAGCGGGCCGTAGCCCATGTTGATACGCGAGGCGTCGTAGACCGAGACATTACCCAGCGCGTGGCTCCATGTGTAGCCAACCTGGGCTTGGAAACCGTGGCTCATGGAGTGGCGCAAGGCCACAATGGCCGCGTTGTAGTTGGAGTGTCCCGCAGTCAAGACCTGCGTGACCGTCAGGAAGCGCGGGTCCGGAGCGGCCAGCGGCAGACCGGCGAAACCGGTGGAGGCATAGACGCTGGTAGGTGCGATGAAGGCGTTGGCGTTGGCGTTGCTCAGCGCCTGGTTGTAGCCGTGGTTGCCGGTATAGGTGGCCGAAAGCACATCGTGGCTGCCGAAGGGCTGCTCGATTTCGAAATTCCACTGCATGCTCTTGGGGGCCACGAAGTTGTCGGGCGGCGAATAGAAGCCCGGCTTGGCGAAGGTTGCGCCGGTCGGCAGACCCGCTTGCAACTGCGCCAACGTGAATCCCTTGGCGAAGCCGTTGCGGAAGGCGCCGGCGGAGGAGTAGGCTACCGACAGCGCGCTGTTGGCATCGTTGATCTGGCCCACCGTACCCGTCGTCACCGTCGGAGTGAACACGGAGGGGGCGTTGGTGTCGATGTTGTTGGCCACCGAAACCGAGAACAGGTTCGCGAAAAGGCCGAGGCCGCCGCGGATGACTGTCTTGCCAGCTCCGAACGGGGACCAGGCAATGCCCACGCGGGGTTCGTAGATCATCGCTTCGAGTCCACCATAAGCCTTGCGCAGACCGGTCACGATGGTCGAGTTGTACGGAATGTCCGCGCCGCCCTTGTAGCCAGAAGTGCCGAACTGGACATTGGTGCGGGCGAAACAGTTGTCGAGGCAAACCGGGTTGCCGTCGCGCTCGAAACGCATGCCGTACGTGAGCTTCAGGTTCGACTTGATGGACCATTCGTCCATGGTGTAGAAGTTCAACGAATAGGCCCGGATGTGGGCCGCTCCGAGGATCGGGAAGCTCTGCGAGAACGAACTGCCCTTGCCTGTGCTGTTGACCTTGCCGTAGGCGAAATCGGCCAAGTCGCTGAAGCTGTAGGTGCCCGCATACGCGCCGCTCGACAGGTTCGTGGCCGTCACCTTGTTGAAGCGGTAGTTCGTGCCGGCCTTGATGGTGTGGCTGCCATGCGACCAGGAGACGTCGTCAACCAACTGCATCTGGCCCACGTTGCGGCCGTTGGGGAAGCCCGCCGTGCCCTGGCCGCCGCCCGACCCGACGCCCGTGAAGCCGCCGGAGTTCGAGCCGCCGTCGCCGAACGTGAACCGTTCCGGCATCAGGGCCTGGACCTTGGAGAAGTCCGCGACACCGAAGATTGCCGAGTACCAGCTGCCCGAGCCGATGAAGTTGTTCACAAGGGTCGGGGAGATGACCCAAGTGTGGTTGAGCTGGCCCGCGTACTGGGGCTGGGTGCTGACCGAGTTGAAGGCCGGGGCGATGGGACTGGTGCCGGTGGCCTGCACGCCACGGTCCATGTTGAAGCGCGCGTTCAGCTTCTGTTTGTCGTTGATGTTGTAATCGCCGCGGACGGTGTAGAGCGCCTCGGTGTTCAGTTGGTTGTTGCCGCTGACGAAGACCACGCCGCAGGGGGTGGTGACGCCGAACGTGCCGCCGTTGCCGTCCGGGGTGCCGGAAAATGTGCCGTTCGACTGGCATCCGAGCTTGCCGCGGGAATCCTGGAAGGGTCCGCTGCCGTTCGTGATCGGCACGGCGCGCGCCACTCCCGGGGCGTTCTTGTAGAGGTTCGCCGCGTCTTGGTAGAGCGTCAAATCCGCTTGCGGCACGTGCGCCAACGCGAAGTTGAGCAATTGGGGCGAGGGCAGCGTGATCGTGCTGGTGGAGGGCAGAACGTAGCGGAGACCCTCGGTGTCAAACAGGAAGAACAGCTTGTTCTTGATGATTGGGCCGCTCACGAGGCCGGCATACTGGTGGGCGTCGGAACGCGTCTTCGGATTGCCGGCGAGCGTCACGAAGTAGTCGCGGGCGTTGAACAGCTGGCTGTTGAAGTTGTAGCTGGCGTTGCCGTGGAAGCCGTTGCCGCCGCTTTTGCCGACGATGTTCTCCTGTCCGCCGGCCATGCGCCCGTACTGCGGGCTGAAGGCGTTCAGGATAACCGAGACGTCCGCAACCTCGTTCGCGCCCAGCAGATTGTTGCTGGCACCGGAGTTGTTGAGGTTGTTGTAGGGGTCCATCACATCCGCGCCGTTCAGCGTGAACTGCATGGACGAGCCGGGCACGCCGTTGGCGTTCATGTTGCCGCTGCCGCCCTTGACGTTGACGCGGACACCGGGAATGGTCATCGCGAGCGTCGTGAGGTCGCCGCCCGCCATCGGGAGGTCTTCAATCAACTGAGTGTTGAAGGAGCGGGCCAAGTTGGCGTCCTCGGTTTGCAGGACGGCTGCCGCGGCGGTCACTTCGATGGTTTCCTTGGTGCCTTCCACCGAGAGGACGAAATTCAAGTCGACCGTCTGCGCCACGGGGATGCTTGCCTTGGCGGTAGCCGGCTTCAATCCCGAGAACGACGCGGTGACACCATAGTCGCCCGGCGTCAGTAGGGAGAACCTGTACTCGCCTTCGCCAGAGGTGGTTGCGGTTCGCGCTTCACCCGTCTTGGCGCTCTTCAATTCGATCTTCGCGTTGGGGATCACCGCACCCGACGCGTCCGTGATGCGACCGTGGAGGTCACCGGTGGTCAGGGTCTGCGCCCATGCGGACACCCCCGACGCCAACAAGACGAGAGCCGATAGTCGGGCTCCCTTGGATCTAAACATGCCTTCTGTCCTCCCAAATCTGTGAACTGAGTAGTATTCCTGAAGCGACGGCGTTGCGCCCCGCGTGCTGACCCGGCACCGCGATTTGATCAGAGTAGCACACCGCTAGCGCGGAACGGAATCGTTGTCAAGCTTTGTGTGGCCAATCGCCCGTGACATGGGGTGGACACTCGCCTCGGAGGGGAATCGAATAACCTAGAGACGGCAGTGGGTAGCGCCTCAGAGGAAAACAGAGTCACCCGTTGGGTGAACAGCCTGCGCGTGGCTCGAACCAACACTCCCTTGCGGGCGTGGCTCGGTAACAGGTTGATTCGGCAGAGCCGCGACCGCGAGGGAGCGTTCTTTTCGGGAAAAATGGCCTACTTCAAGATAGTGGCCAAAGGGGGCAGTTCAAACATCGAGTCAGGCAGGGAGGCTCCGACCACGACCTTTTCGGCGTACATCTCGTAGATCTTTTCCTTGTCCCGCTCGCGCTGGACGTCGTGCGGCCACATCACGCCGTTGCCGCATTCACGGTACTTGGTGTAGCGCGTGACCTCTTCGCGACGGTCGTTGATCGCTGGGTCCCAACGCTTGAACGCCTGCTTCACCGGCAACAGCGTACTCGAATGGATCCACACACTCACGCTGCGGTTCTCGCCATCGATGAACTCCAGGTGCTCCACAGGCTGGTTTTCCACCACATCCTGTCCGTGGTGCTCGGTAACGAAATTTGGCTCCTCCAACCGCATCCGCAGGATATAGAAGATGTCGTGGAACTGGCTCTCGCGGAATTGCGCGGCTTTTTCTGAGGCCATCGCCTTGGCACCCTTGTACGACAGATTCCAGATTTCCTTCTCCGTCACCAGTAAGGCGGTGTCTTCCTTGCCGCCCTTGCCGAACGACTGCCGCTGCACCATCCGTATGGGTGCCTCGGAGTGCGACAGGTACTTGGTGTGGATTCGGGCGTACGATAGCCCCGTGATCTGCTCCCGGTAGAACGAATAGGCGCGTCCGGTCTCGGTCCGGGTCATCATTTGCCGGAAGCCGTCGCCGCCCAGTGCGTGGATGGTCTTGGCGACGACCTCCTTCGCCCGCGTGGTGGACGGCGTCGCGGCATGCAAGAGCCCGGACGCCACCGTCCCCAAGAATAGCCGTCTCGTCACGCCGCTCATGGCTTTTTTGAGATCTGCTCCAGCGTCAAGCCCGTGTTCACCGCCGCCGACGTCACGGTGACATCCGCGAAGTGCTTCCCGCCTTGGTTCATCGTGACTTTGCGGGGTAACTTCACGCCGCCTGCATCCTGCCAATCGGCGTAAACCTCTTCCACCGACCCGTTCGGGTTCCCTGGAGCCGCGTAGGCGAGCGTTGCAGGAAGACCGCTGGCGGCGTCAAATGTCACCGTGACTGAATGGCCAGCCTTGTCGGCTATCTCAACCTTGCCGCCGCCCGTATCGTTCACCGTGCGGTCGGCGTTCCCGCCGCTTGTCAGCAGGGAGAACCAATTCTTGAAGGCCTCAAACGCGATCTGGTTGGCTTGGGCTGGTGGCAGGGCGGTCAACCCTTGCGGCGTGGACGACCAACCGGTCTTGCCATCCGAATAAGTGGACACCTTGCCAAACGGCAGCACGTTCTCCTGCCGGAAATGCGAAGGGGCGACCCATTGCTCGTTCTGCGTCACCTTGAGTCCTCCCGCCGTCTGGTCCAGCTGGATGGTGCCGGTCTGCGTGAAATCCTTAACCGCCGCCAACTTGGCCGCGCCGCCCGCGGCTTCCGCCGCCTTGGCCAGCAGCGCCTTGCCGCGTGCCATACTCGCCCCGTCGACCGCCGCGGCAGGCTTCTTCGATTTCGGCTGCGGGATCGTCAGGTCGATTTCGGAAACTGGCATGTCGAGCGACGACAAGGGCTTGCCGAATTCCTTGGGATTCCCGGTCGCCACGATCACGAACTTGCCAGGATCCAAATACTTCTGTGCCACACGCTGGATGTCCTCGCGGGTCACCGACGATACGGCCTTCTGGTAGCTGAAGATGAAATCGTCGGGATAGCCGTAGTAGCGGTAGGTCAGCAGTCTGCCCAAGGTCTTCGACGGCGTGTCGAAGTTGAACACGAAGCTGTTTTCCACCTTCTGGCGCGCCGATTCCAGTTCTTCGGCCGTGACGGGTGTCTCGCGGATGCGGCGAACTTCCTGGTCAATGGCCTTCAGGGTGTCCGCCGTGCTTTCCGATTTCGTGCTGCCCGCGATCTCGAACAATCCTTGATGGTCGAATCCGGCACCCCAATTGGCGCTCACGTCGTAGGCATAGCCCAACTTCGTGCGGACCTTCTGGAAGAGGCGGCTGGAGAAGCCGCCGCCGAGGATGTCGGCCATGACTTCGAGCGCCGGAGCATCCTTGTCGTTGAGCAAGCCCCCAAACTGCCCGAGGGCGAAGTTGGTCTGGTTGACATCCTCGCGGGTTGCCACGTAGATGCCCGGCTTGGGCGTGTTGGCAACCTTCGGGAAGGCGGGAACCGGCGGCTGGGTCGCGGTCCAATCGGCGAACAGCTTCTCCAGCTTGGCCTTCATCTCCGCCGAGTTGAAATCGCCCTGCACGGACAGGATGACGTTTGCCGGAAAGTAGTAGCGCTTGTAGAACGCAACGATATCGTCGCGCTGGATATTGTCGATGTTCTCGTACTCCATCCGCCAGCCGTAGGGGTTGTCGCGGCCGTAGACGATATCGGCGAACTCGCGCTGCGAAATGGCATGCGGTTCGTCATTGCGGCGGGAGATGCCGCTGCGCATCTGGGTCTTGAGGAGGTCGATGCGGTCTTGGCGGAAGCCAGGCTTGGTGATCACATCGTGGAAGACCTGCAAAACTTCGTCGACGCGCTCCTTGAGGGTGTTGAAGCGCACCGAGCCGTTGCTCTCGCCGATGCTGCTTTCCACGGAGGCGGCGATGTTCTCGAGTTGCTCGTCGATTTGGTCGCCCGGCTTCTCTGTCGTGCCGCCGCTGCGGAGCGTGGAGCCCGCGATGGTCGCGAGGCCGACCTTGTCCTTCGGGTCGAAGAGGTTGCCGGTGCGCACTAGGAGTGTGCCACGGACCGTCGGCAGTTCGTGGTTCTCAAGCAGGTAGACCTTCATGCCGTTAGGGAGGGTTGCCTCCTCGACCTTCGGGATCTGCACGTCGCGCAGCTTGGGGAACTTGATCGAGTTCCATGTGGTGGCCGGGGCCACCTTCGTCTGTCCAAATGCCAACAGGGGCAGGAATGCAGCTATTGCTAGTTTTCTCACTTCGAATCCCCCTGCTTGGTCTCTTTTTCGGCCGGTTGGTAGGTGTATGCCACGGTGCGGTTGCGTGGCGCGAAGTATTGCTTGGCCACGCGTTGGACGTCGGCCGCGGTCACCTTGTCGATGTCCTCCAGGCCGGTGAACAGAACCCTCCAGTTGCCGTAGTTGACGTGGTAATAGGCGAGCAACTGGGCTAGCCCCTGGTTGCTGTCCAATTGTTGGATCACACCCGCCCGCGTCTTGGTTTTGACGCGTGCCAGAGCCGCTTCGTCGATCGGCTCGCTCGAAAACTTGGCGAGCATGGTGTCAAGTTCCTTCTCGTTCTCGGCCAAGGTGTGGCCTTGGGCGGGGACCAGCACGAAGAGGAAGAGCCCGGGGTACTTGCCGCCGGGGAACGTGGCGTCGGCTTGCGCAGCCAGCGCGATGCGCTTGTCTCGCACCATGTCCTTATAGAGGATGCTGGTGCGACCTCCTGAAAGCAGAGAGGCCGCGACGTCGAACACCGGGTCGTCCCTGTCGTTCTGGTTGGGCCGATGGTAGGCGATGAATTCGACGGGCTGCGTCGGGGATTCGATCGACACCCGGCGTTCGCCTTCCTGCGCCGGTTCCACCGAGACGATGGGTCCGGGCACAGGCCTCTTCGCCATGCGCCCAAAATAGGCCTCGGCGAGCGCCTTCATGCGGGCGGGATCGACATCGCCGACGATGGAGATCGTCATATTGCCTGGCGCATAGTACTTTTCGAAGAACTGGCGGGCGTCGTCGGTCCGCAGATTCTCAATGTCGCTCGCCCAGCCCACCGGCGGAACGTGGTAGGGATGGGCGATCATCGCGGTCGCCGCGAGTTGCTCCACCAGCTTGCCTTGGGGGTCGGACTCGGTGCGCAGGCGGCGTTCCTCGCGGACCACGCTGCGCTCCTTGTAGAACTCGCGGAGGACGGGGTGGAGGAAACGGGACGATTCCAAGTAAAACCACAGTTCCACGCGGTTGGCCGGGAAGTTATAGAAGTAGGTGGTGGAGTCCTCGCCGGTGCCGGCGTTCATGCCGACGCCGCCGTTCTCGTCGATGATCTGCGGGTACTTGTTGGGTACGACGTAGGTGCCCGCTTTCTCGATGGCTGCGTCGAGGGCTCCTTGCAGCTTGGCGATGGCGGCCTTATCGGCGCGCTTGCCCTTGATCTTCTCGACGTCGAGGGCGTCGTAGGCCGCCTCGACCGCCGCCAGCGCCTTTTTCTCCGCCGCGGCGTCGGTGGTGCCGATCAGGTCGGTCCCCTTGAACGCCATGTGTTCGAACATGTGGGCGATTCCGGTCTTGCCCTTGGGGTCGTCCACCGACCCGGCGTTGACGTAGGTGTGGAATGAAACCACGGGGGCCTCGTGCCGTTCCAGCACGATGAAGTGCAGGCCGTTGGCGAGGTCGAACTCGGTGACGCGCTTTTCGAACTGCTTCAGGTCCTGTGCCTGGAGGCCGGCGGCTAGCGCCAACGCCGCAAACGCGCCTCTCCATCTGGTTGTACTGCGAATATTCAAACGATCCTCCACAAACCTTGACTCTACCAAGTTGAATGACGGGAAGTGTTGGGGCGGGGTTCCGGTGGTTGTCGGGTTGGGGCGGGGTCTCGGGTTCGTTCGGCAAAAACGAAAACTTGGGGGATGGCTGTTTGGAGAGGTGATGCGTTCCCGGGTTCGTTCGGCAAAATTTGATTTTCGTGTCGATAGACCCTGACGCGTGCTGGTCGGGTTCGTTTGGCAAATCGGTGGATCGCGGAACCTGAGAATTGGGGCTCGGGTTCGTTTGGTGTTTTTCCAAAATAGGTCGCGAGGCACGACCCGTCATTCTGTCCAGCGCGATTTGCATAGGGGTGTCTCACGGTTCCAGATTGTAACCCATGGAGCCTGCGAAAGCTGCCCTATCTTGAGGTCGAAGCGGGGGGCGGGAGCGCCGTAAGCTGTTGAATCGACAAAGCTGGCCGCTGCTGGGGACTATTTGTGCGAGCGTCGTGACCGGTGGGCGCACGCGAGGCAGGTCAGGCCGAGGAGCGGGGCGAGGGCGGGTTCCGGGGTGTTGGTACTGACTGATGTGACGTCTATGGAGGCGTTCGCAGTGATTGTGTTGCCGCTTGAGACGGTGTCGATGCCCGGGTCGAAGGATGGGTCGTTGGGATCCACGCTGTATAGATCGTAGGTCAGCGAGACGGTGCCATAGGAGTGTGCCCCGATTACGGCTGTTGAACTGACCGTGTACTGGCCGACGCCGGTCTTGGCGGTCGCGTCGAAGGCTTGGGTCCATGTCTCGGCCTCGGGGGAAGGGCCGATCACCATGAACTGCTGGGACTGATGAAATCCGAATAGGTGCCAACTTGGGTTCCAGAGATGTAGTCCGAGCCCGTCACGACCAGGTCGTCGGTGTCGTTGAAGAGAGTGAAACCCCAGCCGACGATGTCGCCCGGGGCACCGGAGAGGTTCCGTGCGAAAAACTAAGCGGCTTGCGCATGACGACGGCGCCACGAATCAGAGCAGTCGAGCGATCTTCTGAGCCGGGCAGAAGTTTGAGGTGATGCTATTTTACTTAGTATGACTGAGTCAAATCGAGGAAAATTGAACCGCCTAGAGAGGCTCCTCCCCGAGGGGCTGCTCGCCGACTCGGCATGGATGAACAGTCACGATTATTCCACGTCGTTGCGCAGCCAGTACGTCACGGCTGGGTGGTTGAAGCATCCGGCGGGGCTGGTTTATCGCCGCGGCCAAAGTCCGCTGACCTGGCAGCAAGTCGTGGTATCGCTTCAGACGTTGCTCGAGAAGGATCTGATCATCGGAGGGCGCTCCGCCCTCCAGTTGCAGGGCTTCGCGCACTTCGTGCCGATGGCCGAGACATCCAGAGTTTATCTGTACGGCCCCCAGTCGCCTCCGAGATGGCTTGACAAGCTGCCCCTTGGCATCGAGTTCGCCTATCGCAACAGCCAGAGGCTCTTCGCCCACCCTGCCGGAGTCACCAAGACATTGCCGCCCGATGCATCGACGCCCCAATCGGGTTTCCGAGAACACACGCGCGAAGGCGGGTTGGCTTCCCAATCGTGGGAGGGCAGCTCTCTCGTCCATTCCTCCGCCGAGCGGGCGTTGCTCGAACTGCTCGGTGAACTGCCCAATGGCGACAGTTTTCATGAGGTGGACATGGTGGTTGAAGGCTTGGCAAACCTCAGTCCGCGACGCTTGGAGAACCTGCTGCTCGACTGTCGCAGCGTCAAGGTAAAGCGCCTGTTCTTCTTCTTTGCGGACCGGCACCAGCATGCGTGGCTGAAGCACATCAACAGATCTCTCATCGGCATTGGAAAAGGCAAACGGATGATCGTGCGCGGTGGCAGGTTCGATACTGCCCACCAGATCACCGTGCCGGAGGATCTTTGATGGCGTTTGCCGAAAGATACAAGCGTCAAGTCGGGCTCTTGCTAAGAGCACTGCCCCACATCGGACAGGAGGATTGTTTTGCACTGAAGGGAGGAACTGCCATCAATCTCTTCATCCGCGATCTGCCGCGCCTGTCGGTTGACATTGATCTCGTTTACTTGCCGCTGCGGCCGCGGGCGGAATCGCTAGCCGCTATTAACGGGGCCATGATGCGAATCGCGGGCAGAATTTACAGTGCGTTTGGAAGGTCGACTACGAGCATCGCCGAAGTGCAGTCGGAAGGGGCGGTGGTCAAGCTTGTCGTCCGACATGCGGGGGCGCAGATCAAGATCGAGGTGACGCCCGTTCTGCGCGGCACGGTGTTCGACTCCGAGATCCGGAGGGTTTCACCGTCAGTCGAGGCCGCCTTCGGATTTGCAGAAATGCGGCTCGTATCCTGCGCTGACCTCTATGCCGGGAAGATCGTTGCGGCGCTGGATCGGCAGCATCCCCGCGATCTCTTTGACGTCAGACTGCTCTTGGCCAATGAGGGCATCGACGACGCTCTTCGACAGGCATTCGTCGTCTACCTGCTCAGCCACAACCGGCCGATGGCCGAAATCCTCAAGCCCGGATTCAAGTCGCTCACGGACGAATTCACGCGAGGTTTTGAAGGCATGACGGCCACCCCTGTCGCATTGGCCGACCTTGTTGCCACGAGGGAGCGACTGGTTGCCGAGATGGTCGGTGGCATGCCCGAAACGCATCGCAGATCCTGCTCTCCTTCAAGAGCGGCGAACCGGACTGGTCATTATTGGCGCTCACGGTCGCGCGGGAGCTTCCGGCGGTAGTGTGGAAGATGCAGAATCTTTCAATGATGGCGCTTGGCGAGCGAGAGGTCCGTCTCCTAAGGCTTGAGAATGCGCTCTTCCCCCGCGGGTAGGTGGGGGGGAGCGGGCAATGCGCACGCCAAGGGTGCGGGTGCTCGGCACCGGGTTCAGGGCAGGGGCGAACTGAGATGTCCGGGCCGTGGCTGCAAGCCGGCGGAACGGGGGGGAAGTGGCGGTTGGAGGTTAGCTTAACTATTCGGGGAACCATTCACGCTCAGATTCAAGGGATGGGCGGGGCTCAAGAATGGGGCGCTGTTGAGAGCTGCCGTGGATGAGGGTTTCGAAGTCTTTGCCACCGGCGCCCCGACCCTTTCCTACGGGTAGAACCGTGGTGTCACGCCACCCTGTCTGTGCGCAAGGCGTTTTCGGCGCGGTCGACCAAGGCTTGCCGCATGGTCGAGCCGGCAAGGGCCTAGAAGCGTTACCGGTTCTCGATCACGACGGCCTTCCCGCTAGGCTTGCGGACCCAAAACTCGTTGATCAAGTCCGGGCGGGAGAGTCGGCCACGTCTGCTGGGCCCGTGCCGCAAATGCGGTTCAGCTCCGGCATGATCTCCCGCAACATCCCGTCGTCGGCAAGTGCGGTGTGGCCAGGGCCTGCATCGTCGGCGCGCACGGACCGGAATTCATGGCATGATGGATCATATGGCGACCGCCACACTGATGACCGTCGACGAGTTCGCCCGCATGGCCACGGGCGAGACGGAAGACTATGAGCTGGTGGAAGGAGAACTGGTCCCGATGCCCAGCGGCACCCCGATGCACGGCGAAATCCGTGGCAGATTGGAATCCCTCATTCGCGCGTATCTACGCCGGAATCGAATCGGCAGGACGATAGCAGAGGTTGATTGCCAAATTGCGACCAGTGTCGTCCGCCGGCCGGATCTGTCGATCTTCCTTGGGGTGCAGGCAACGACCATTGATCCGAATCGGGTTCCGGTCCCCTTTGCCCCAGACATCGCGGTGGAGATCCTGTCGCCCTCCGAAACCGCGATGGACGTCAACAAGAAAGTTCTGGAATACATTGCCGCTGGAACTCAGGAAGTCTGGGTAGTGGACACCGCAACCACCGAGATCTTCATCCGCAGGCAGTCGACCATTGGCTTGCTCCGGGGAGACCAAGCACTCGAGACCCCGCTGTTGCCGGGATTCTCGGTGCCGGTCTCGGAGCTTCTGGCCAGCGATTTCTAAGATGTCAGACGGTCGCTTGCCTACTCTTCCGTCCCACCCGTCAACATCCCCATCGACCCGCCGCTCCCAGGCCCAATCAATCCCGACTTCATATAAATCATCAACTTCTCCCGCGTGTCCACGATATCCAAGTTCCGCATCGTCAACTGCCCGATCCGGTCCTGCGGCGAGAACGTCGACGCGCCCTTTTCCATCGTCAACCGCTCCGGCTTGTAGGTCAGATTCGGGCTGGTCGTATCAAGCAGCGAATAGTCGTTGCCCCGCCGCAGTTCGACCGTCACTTCGCCGGTAATTGCCCGTGCGACCCAGCGCTGCGCCGTTTCCCGCAGCATCATCGACTGCGAGTCGAACCACCGGCCCTGATACAGCAACCGGCCCAGCTTCATGCCGTTCATGCGGTACTGCTCCAGCGTGTCCTCGTTGTGTATGCCCGTCACCAGGCGCTCGTACGCAATGAACAGCAGCGCCATGCCGGGCGCTTCGTAAATCCCGCGGCTCTTGGCCTCGATGATTCTGTTCTCGATCTGGTCGGACATGCCGAGCCCGTGCCGCCCACCAATCGCGTTGGCCTCATACATCAGGGCGACGGCGTCGGAATACTCGATTCCGTTCAGCGCCACTGGCTGGCCTTCCTCGAACCGAACGGTCACCGTCTCGGGCTTGATGTCGACGCCTTCGCGCCAGAACGCCGAGCCCATGATCGGCTCGACAATCTTCACGCCGCAGTTGAGGTGCTCCAAGTCCTTCGCCTCGTGCGTCGCGCCCAGGATGTTGGAGTCGGTCGAATACGCCTTCTCCGTGCTCATCTTGTAATGGAGGTTCCGGCTAACCATGTACTCGGACATCTCCTTGCGCCCGCCCAGTTCGTCGATGAACGTCTGGTCGAGCCAAGGCTTGTAGATCCGCAGCGACGGGTTGGCCAGCAGGCCGTAGCGGTAGAACCGCTCGATGTCGTTGCCCTTGAAGGTGCTGCCGTCGCCCCAGATGTGGACGTCGTCCTCCTTCATCGCCACCACCAACATCGTGCCGGTGACCGCGCGACCGATGGGCGTGGTGTTGAAGTAATGCACCCCGGCGGTGGAGATGTGGAACGCGCCAGCCTGCAAGGCCGCGATGCCCTCGGCCACCAACTGCGCGCGGCAGTCGATCAGCCGAGCCTTTTCGGCACCGTATTCGAGCGCGCGGCGGGGGATGTCGTCGTAGTCCGGCTCGTCGGGCTGCCCCAGGTTCGCCGTGTAGGAGTAGGGGATTGCGCCCTTCTCGCGCATCCAGTGGATGGCGGCGCTGGTGTCAAGACCGCCGGAAAAGGCGAGGCCGACGCGCTCGCCGGAGGGGAGGTTTTGGAGTATGTTGCCCAATCATTTATGGTACCTTGGTCGGGGTACCGTGGCCAGCACCCACCGGACTACATTCCGGCAGCTGTCTTGGCCGCTTCCTTGCGGGCCTTGCGCCGTTGCAGGTACGCCTTGGCGTCCGGCCAATACTCCTTCAGGCACTGGGACAGGGAGTCCGTCAGGATCTGCGAGAACATGCGCTGCATGGTCGGGCTGAAGCCACGGTCGTCCTTGTAGTACAGGTTGCCAAGTGAGGCCACCATCCCGTTGCCGAGGAATTCCGACACATTGAAACCCCACTTCCCGTTGTCGCTCTTCGAGATGGCCGACCGCGAGATCGCGTACCCGATCCGCGAAACCGTCGACCCGTGGCCCTTGCGGAAGTAGCGCGGATCCTGGTGGAAGGCGCTGGGCAGGATGGCTTCCGTGAGGAAATTGCCCACCACCTGGTCGATCGCCGAGCTGCCATAGCGCTTGGCGTATCCCTCCAAACCCTGCCCGAAAGACGGGTTGCTGTTGTTCAACTGGGAGATCCCGGCGAACATGCTGGCGGTCATGTACGATGGCCAGTCCAGACTGTCCTTCCGCGCAATGGTGAACTTCTGACCGACCGTGATCGGCGCGTAGATGGTACCCAACTCCGCGGTGCGGTAGTTTGGCAGTACGCCATAAGCCCGCTTGTCGGCCGCGGGCGCGGTGGGAGTGCCAACCGCCGGAGTTGCCGGATTGACTGCGGGCGCCGCTGGAGCCGTCGCCTCGCTCTGCGCGGCCGCTGTCCGGTCCGTGGACTCCGGCTCCTGCGCGAGCGCGAACGATCCGGCGCAGAACACTCCAATGGCTAAGTAGAATTGCTTTTTCATGCTGATTCAGACCCGGTTTCTTTTCGATGCCGCGCGGGGCTCTGAAGTTACCCTCCAGTCGATGAATCGACCGCAAAGAAACGTCAACCGGTCTGTAACGCACGGGCGGACGCTATTTTGGCGTCGCGTTCGGGTTCGACGGGTAGTACCCTTCGCGCGCCTGTACCGTCATGCCCGCTTGCCGCACGGCCACTTTGATCGTCCGGTAGGCGGTCGCATTCGCTTGGGCGTCGGAGTTGTAGCCGATGTTGTACTGGCTGCGCAACTCCTCCTGCAGCCGCTCGTAGATGGCATCGATGCCCATCTTCTTCGAAACCTCGAAAAACGCTCCGCCGGTTTCGCGCGACATCTGCTCCAACACCCTCTTGCCGTTGTTCTGCCGCCCCGCCTGCTCGTCGGCGAACAGGATCGAGTACACAATGCAGTCCGACCGCTGCGCCGATTCAATCGCGTCGTTGAGGAAAATGCGGCTGCCGTGGTCGTCGCCGTCAGTGAGCAGGATCAGCGCCTTCCTGCCTGTCTCCGGGCGCATGATTTCGTTCGATGCCAAATAGACCGCGTCATAAAGCACCGTGCCTCCGCCCGCGCCCTGCCTGGGCGGCGCTTGGCCGCGTCCGCCGCCTCCTCCGGGATAGCCGCCACGTCGCCGACCGCCGCCCATCCCGCCGGGAAACCCAATTCCCCCGCCACCGCCTCCCGGATACCCCCCGCCACCGCCACCCGGATAGCCGCCGCCCTGGTTCCCCCGCTGTCCGCCGCCACCACGGCCGGCCTGCATCGGCGGCGTCTGCAACTGGTCGAGAGCCTTCTGCAACGCCACACGCGAGTCGGTCAGATCCTGCAGCAACTCGGTCTCGAAATCGAAGTGGATGACGAAGGTCTTGTCCTTGCCCGCCCGCAACACCTTGTCCAGAAACCGGAAGCTGGCCGACCGCTCGTCGCCCAAGACCCGCCGCTGGCTAAGGCTGGTGTCCACCAGCAGCCCGAGCGTGAGGGGAAGGTCCGTCTCGTGCGAAAAATAGCTGATTTTCTGCGGACGCCCATCCTCGCTGATGGTGAAGTCGTCTTGGCCCAGCGCCGTGACCACCTTGCCCTTTTTGTCCCGCACGTTTGCCAGTACCTGGACTACGCGCACGTCGGACGAAAACGTCGCGCCCGGCTCCTGCGCCGACAGCGCCGAGGCACCCGCGCAAAAACCTGCGAACTGGAACAGGAAATCACGCCTGCCGGGCGTGGAAATTGGCGATGGCTGGAGCACGATGAATCGATGCGGCCCGCGTCGGCTTGGTTACATTTTGGGTGGTTATATCGGGGGTGGTTGTATCGGGGCGGGTCGCCCGGAAGGGCTACTTCCGTCGCCGCCGGATCGCGTTGACCAGCGACATGTTGCGCTCGGCATCCTTCTCGCGCCCCAACTGCTTCAACAGCGAGGCGTGAGCCTCAAGCGTGTCGGCTAGCTCCTGGCTCATGATGCCGTAAGTTTTTTCCCGGATCCCTTCCGCCAGCTTGTAGGTGGAATCGGCCTGCGCGGATTTCCCCTCCTGCTGGTAGACAACCGCCAGGCTGCTCATCGCGTCCCCGAATTCCTTGTTGACGATTCCACCGTCCGCCTCGCGGATCTCAGCGCAGCGTTTCAGATTCTTTTCGGCCTCGCCCCACGCCTTGAGGCCCCTGTGTGACTCGCCGATCCCGCAGACCGCAGCCGCCGTCTTGAGGCTCTGGCCTCCCAATATCCGCGTGTAGAGGTCCATGCTCTTTTGAAGGAACTGGAGCGCCTGACCGTATTTGCCATCGTCGACCAGCGTGGAGCCGATGTTGTAGTTGATATTGGCAACATCCAAGCTTTCGGCCCCGTATGCTTCTTCCAAAATCGCGAGCGATCTTTGGAACGAAGTAGCGGCGGGCCCAAACTTCCGTTGCGAACGGTAGACCAAGCCGAGGCTGTTGAGGGTGCTGCCCACCCGGGGGTCGGAAGGGCCGAACCGCTCCGCCTCGTGCAGGGCCTTGACCAGCAATTGCTCCGCGCGCGCGTAGTCATTGGACCCCGCGGCGTAGAGGGCCTGCATAACCATGTTCTTCCACGCATCCTCCACGTCGTCGGCCACGCACCAGCCAGCGAAAGCCAGGGCGAGGATAGGCAGGGAAAGACCGCGGAAAAGACGGATCACGTAGTACCCATAATACCCGATTCTGGCCTCGTCCTGCGGTTCTGGTACGAGCTGCTGGGGTACTATGACAGAGAACGTACACGCACGTTCCTAGGATGCCCAGTACACAGGTTACAATCCTGCTGGCGGATGCCGACCAGATGCGCCGGGAGGGCCTCTCGACGATCTTGAGTCGGGAGGGCGGCTTTCGCCTTGTTGGCAGCGTCGGCGATGGGGAAACCGCGTTGCTGGAGGTTCGGCGTCAACGCCCCGACTTGGTCGTCCTCGACCTGAATCTGCCGACCATCTATGGGACCCAATTGGTACGCGGCATACGTGCCGAGGCTCCGCAAACCAAGATCATCGTCATGGCGGTTTCCACGGACGAGGCCACGGTGAAGGATGCGGTGCGCGCCGGCGGCGATGGTTATGTCCTCCGCACAGGGCCGGCCAAACACCTCGTCGCGGCGATCCACCACGTGCTCGACGGTGGCCGATACTTCTCCCCGCAGCTTACCGGAAGGCCGGTGGATGAAACCCAGCGTGCCGATCCCTCCGGTGAGCCCGGCCAGTCCGGTTCACAGCGCGCCCAAGAGGCGGACTTTGATGCCGACGACGACGGCGTCGACCCGGACGAAGGCTTTGCCGAAAAGCTCGACGAAGTCTTCCGCCCCTTGCATGAACGGCTGACCTCCACTACCGACCGTGTCTCCAGTATCGGTAAAGGCCAGGACCGCCGCGTGCCTCCCCGTCCCCGACGCCGCGCAACGCTCCGGGATCGCATTGCGCAAGCATTGCATCCGGATCGGGCCGATCAGGATCCCGGCACTGCGCGCAAAGCCCGCGACACCTCCGGCACCAAGACCAGCACCCAGGCCGGTCCGGCCAAGAGCGCTCCCGATAGCTCAACGTCCTCGTCCAGTCGAGGCAATACCTTGTTCGAGCGTTTGCAGGCGCTCGACGCCTCAATCTCGGAGGAACCCGTCACCGCTCGACGCCGCCGAAGGACCGACCCGCCTCCGCCCCCGCCGGCCGGCACCAAGTTGGGCGACATCTTGGACAGTGAAGAGGATCTGGAGTTCTCGAAGAATCCAGGTGCTAGTCTTTTCGGCCCGGATCAGGACAGCTTCGATGCAGGTCCCCGCCGCAAGCACCACCGTGCCTTTGGTTCCGGTCGCGCCAAACACCTGAAGGTCGTCTGGGTGGTCGTCTTGATCTTCGTCATCTGCGTGATCGTCGGGTTTGTTGCGTACCACGTGATCCTGAGCGGTGTTATCGACAAGCTGACCCCGGAATAGGGACGGGCCCCGCCGCGTGGCAAGCATCGATCCCGAGGGATTGCTAAACTGGGGCAATCCCCACAACCTTGGCCGATACCACCCATCAAGCGCCCGAGCAGCCAAACGCGACCCTCGAATCGCAGCTCACTGACCCCCGGTCGCATTCGATTGTGGGGTCGGGTGCCGACTCAGCCGCGCCTTCCGTAGGCGGCGGTGAAGATTCTGACGGCGAGATTCTGGTCCGTGGAGCCCGCCTCCACAACCTCAAGAACCTCACCGTCTCCATCCCCCACTTCAAACTTACGGTCGTCACCGGGGTCTCCGGCTCCGGCAAGTCCTCCCTCGCCTTCGATACCATCTACGCCGAGGGTCAGCGCCGCTACGTCGAATCGCTCTCTGCCTACGCCCGCCAGTTCCTCGAACGCATGGAGAAGCCCGCGGTCGACGACATCGAGGGCATTGCCCCCGGCATCGCCATCCGGCAGAAGAACACCACCCGCAACCCGCGCTCAACCGTCGCGACCTCCACCGAGATCTACGACTTCATGCGCCTTCTCTGGGCCCGCGCCGGTCGGACCTATTGCCCCATCTGCGGTCGCCTGGTCCTTAAGGATACGGTCGACCAGGTCGCCCGCGAGATGCTCGCCCAACCGGTGGGCACCCGATACCTCGTGCTCTTCCCGGTCAAGCACACTCCTGGCGAAATCCCCAAGGACCGCCTCGCCGAACTCCGCGCCAAGGGCTACACCCGCCTCCGCCAAAACGGGACTGTTTTTGAGTTCTCCACCCCCGAATCGCTCCTCGACATCGACTGGAACTCCCCTGTCGACATCCTTGTCGACCGCATCGCGATCACTGAAAACCTGCACCAGCGCATCGTTGACACCGTCGAAGCCTGCTACCGCGAATCGGGCGAGGCCGTCTTCGAGGACGCGAAAACTGCCCAGCGCGTCCTCTTCAGCGAACGCTTCATCTGCAAGTACGACAACATAGAGTTCCGCGAACCCGAGCCCATCCTATTCAGCTTCAACAGCCCCGCCGGTGCCTGCCACCGCTGCCAGGGCTTCGGCAACGTCATCGACTACGCGCCCGACCTCATCGTCGCCAACCCCGGCCTCTCCATCAATGGTGGAGCCGTCGACCCCTGGACCCGGGCCGCAGGCGTCGAGTGGCTGGCCGATTTCCGCAAGCAGGTTGGCGACAAAGTCCGCTTCAATGTCCCCTTCTCAGACCTCACCGACGAGGAGCGGAAGCTGGTCCTCGAAGGTGGCAAGATCGGCAATAAGAAGGTGGAGGGCATCCGGCAGTTCTTCGCCTACCTCGAAACCAAGAAATACAAGGTCCACGTCCGGGTCCTGCTGGCGCGCTACCGCGGTTACGCGCGTTGCCCCGATTGCGAGGGTTCCCGCCTGCGCAAGGAGGCGCTGAACATCCGCGTTGGCGGCAAGACCGTGGCCGAGGCCGTCCGCCTGAACATCGCCGAGGCCCATCGCTTCTTCGATACCCTCGAACTGACCCCCGAGGAGTCCGGCATCGCGGGCAAGATCCTCGTCGAGATCCAGCAGCGCCTGAAGTTCCTCAACGACGTCGGTCTCGAATACCTCACCCTCGACCGCCTTTCCGCCACCCTGTCCGGAGGCGAGGCGCAGCGCATCCAGCTCGCGACTTGCCTCGGCTCCCGCCTCGTAGGTGCCTGCTACGTCCTCGACGAGCCCTCCATCGGCCTCCACCCCCGAGACACCGCGCGCTTGCTCCAAATCCTTGCCGAGCTGCGTGACATCGGCAACACCATCATCGTGGTCGAGCACGATCCCGACGTGATGCGCGCGGCCGACCACATCATCGACCTTGGCCCCGGTGCCGGCGAGCACGGTGGCCGGATCATTTTCGAGGGGGACTACGCGGGTCTCATCGCTCCGGCCAACACCTCGCTTACCGGGAAGTACCTACGCGGCGAACTACAGGTGGTCCGCCGTAAGCACCGCCGCACGCCGGACCCGCGGAAGTCCCTCAGATTTTTCGGCGCCTATCTGCACAACCTGAAGGGGGTCGACATTTCGATTCCCCTCGGCCTGCTTGTGGTCGTGACCGGCGTCTCGGGGTCGGGGAAGTCGACCTTGGTCCACGACGTCATCTACCGCTCGCTTCAGGCGCGACTCCAGTCCCCCACCGGCGACGTACCGGAAGAATCGGATGATTCCGCATTGCCCGATGGTCCCCGCATGACCTGCGCCAAAGTCGAGGGTGCGGACATGATCCACGACGTCGTGATGATCGACCAAACGCCCATCGGTCGCACGCCCCGCTCCAACCCGGTCACCTATGTGAAGGCCTTCGACATCATCCGCGGCCTGTTTTCAGCAACGCGCGAGGCGGAAAAGCGCGGCTACTCGGCTGGCCACTTCTCGTTCAACGTGCCCGGCGGCCGTTGCGAAACCTGCCAGGGCGACGGCACCGTCACCGTCGAAATGCAGTTCCTTGCGGACGTGGAACTGATCTGCGACGAGTGCCGCGGCACCCGCTTCAAGAGCAGCATCCTCGAAATCAAGTACAAGGGGCTGAACATCCACGAAGTTCTCGCCCTGACCACCCGCGAAGCGATAGGGTTCTTCCACGACACTCCGCGCTTGGTGACAAAACTCAAGCTCTTGGACGAGGTCGGACTCGGCTACCTGCGCCTCGGGCAGTCCGCCACCACGCTGTCCGGCGGCGAGGCCCAGCGCGTGAAGCTGGCCGCGCACCTGGCGCAGGCCTCGAATGCGGGCACGCTGTTCATCTGCGACGAGCCGACCACAGGCCTCCATTTCGACGACATCAACAAGCTTCTGTTGGCCTTTGAGCGGCTGATCGACAACGGCGGGTCGCTGCTGGTGATTGAGCACAACCTTGATGTGATCCGGGCCGCCGACTGGATCATCGACATGGGCCCCGAAGGCGGTGCCGCCGGAGGTCGTGTTGTTGGCGAAGGCACGCCCGAAGACATCGAGGCGATCAAAGGCTCCCACACGGGCCACTTCCTGCGGGCGTAGTCGACTCTACCGCCCGTCGCCCAGTTCGACCAGTCCGTCACGGTAGTTGAACGTTACCGTGGACTTTCGCAACACGGAGTAGCCGAGGATCCCCGAAATCTGCACGCCCTGACGGCGGCTGATTTCGTCCAAATCCATCACGACCGGGTCACCATCGCCCACGACGCGGCCTGCCACTTCCACCACGATGGGCGAGATCCGGAACACGCCGGACACCGCTCCACCCGCGCCGCTCAGCGCCATGTCCGCCGGAATTCCCATTGTGGGGCTGGCAACTCCCTTGGCCAGCGACGTCACGGCGGAGCCCGTGTCCACAAGGAACAGCCCGGTCTTGCCGCCTTGCACACGTGCCTTGAGCAGCAGGAAGTGCCGGAATCCGTAGGCTTGGGTGGGAGGGGAGGCTTCCGCGGAGCGGTCGAACGAGATCCAGCGGTTGGGATGGCTATCTTCGGTCGGCATGGTTTCAAATGGAACCAAATGCAGAAGGCGCGCCTTGGAGTCCAACCGGATTCGGAAGGCCTCGAAGACATCCATGCCGATGACGCCGTCGGCACCCTGGGCCAGTGATTCCGGAGTGACATCGACCGCGCAGTTTTCGAGCACCAGGTCGCCTACTTGAACCGATTTCGCCACCGTGACGGCACCTCCGACCACGCTGCCGCCAACGCCGCTGATCCGTGTCTCGGAAAACATTTCCAGTCCCAGCTTCCGTGCGGCTTTCGCACCGATCATGATGCCCGTGCCGCCGCTGTCCAGAACCAGCCAGAGGGGCTTGCCCCCGTTGATTTCTACCGGTGCCAGCAAGCCTGCCGGGAGCATGCCGTGCGGCTGGTAGGGCTTCAGCGGAATCGCATAGTCTCGGTAGCCGGTCGCCACGCGTCCACGGGGATTCCCCTGCAGGCGGCGTTCCATGGCGAGTTGGTTCAACGCTGCGGCGGCGGCGGGGCTGTCGTCGTTGCGGGTGAGCGCGACGACGTTGCGGAGCAGCGTTTCGCGGCTCCGAGGGTCGGTGGCGAACTCCGCGTAGCTGCGGATGATGTCTGGGTCGCGAGGGTCGAGCCCGTACGCACGTGCCATCAAGGTCCGGGCGTTGCTACGGTGGAACTGGATGAGCTCGATTCGGCCCAGCCCCCAATACGCTCGGGCGAGGTGGTCGTCCCGTTGGATGGCGGCGTTGTAGGCTGCGGCGGCACCTTCGAAGTCGGCACGGCGGAATCGGATTTCTCCTTCCATCGCCAACGCCCACGGCTCGCAACGGCCCACACCGGGTTGGACCAGCCGCTCTGCCTCGTCCAGTTTTCCGAATTGGAGCTGTTTCCGGACTGCGGCCCGATCGTCAAGCTGTTGGGCCGGGCAGACCGCGACCGCAATGGCCAGCATGCCAGCCAGAATCGCCGATCTCCGAACGCAAGTCAGTGACATCGCCTATCGACATCACTATATTACAAATGAGTGACACTCGCGTGATGAAATTATGAATCGGTCCGATTCGGGCTATCTCTGGCGACGCCAGTGCCGACTCAGTGGTTGTAGAACACGGTCTTGCCGCCGGCGTGTGCCAAAACATGCAATCCCGCCGCCCCGACCAAGGCTTTCAGCCGTTCGGGCTTGTGGTTCTGTGCCGGCATGCGCGGGTTTTCCTCCCAGAAGTCCTCAGACGCGACATACCATCGCTGCGGCCCGTTCCATAGTTCCAGGAAGCGCTGGTCGCCGATGAACACGTTCGCCGCGCCGGGCGCGTACGACCCGTATTCGAGGTTGTTCACCCTCCCGTTCAGCATGAGGGGGGCCTTGTGGGTGTAGAAGCTCAGCGACGAAAATTCGTGGTAGGGGTCGTCAAGAATCAAGCCGCCGGGAGGTGCGGCGTTGATTGCCTCGGCCAGCGGGTAGGAACTTAAATAGGGATCGAAGGCGATCAGCGCCAGCCGCGCAGCCTGAAAAAATAGAGCCATCATGGCGGCGATCAGCAGGATGCCGCGGCGTCCCTGGAACACCCAGCAGCCCAGCGCGCCCAACAGGGTCGCGACTCCCGCCACCACCAAAGGCAACCTCAAATAGGCGAATGAGCGCACCGTCAGATCGCCCATGTGGCCGAGCGACAACATATACGTGTCCTGCGAGAAGTGGCCAAGCGCGGTAGATATGTCACCCGGAGTCGGATACGCGCGGCTGGCCCACAACAACCCGGCGATGGCGGCGAACGCGGCCGCAGCCAATGTCCCGACAATCCGCAACTCCCACTTCCACGACCGGGTACCCGCAATCGCGCTTCCGATAAGTACCGCAAACGCTGGATAGGAGGGCATCGTGTAGTACTCCTGCGTCGTCGAGAGCGAGAAAAAGCCGAGGATCACCACGATCCAGCACACGCACAGCAGGTGCAGCCGCGAAGCGCGGTCCACCGGACGGAACGGCAGCCTCGCGGCGCGCCCCAGGAACACGCTCCAGGGGCAGAACCAGATCAGGTGCTGCGCCCAAAGGACGGGCGGCGGAACGGTGTCGTAGTCGTGCGGATAGCGCAGGTTCAGGAAGCGCAGGACATGTTCGTTGATGATGTAGAACCAGAAGAACCCGCGGTACACGCCTGGGACGCTGCGCATTGTGAAGTCGAAGTACGGCGGGTTGGCGAGGATCGCGAGGATGTGCCAAGGCAGCGCCACGGCGAGGAAAACCAGCAGCCCGGCGCCGATCCTCAGCCGCGCCCACGCTTCCTTGCTCTTCCAGGAGCCGGAAATCAGGAAGTAGAGGAGGCTGACGCCGGTAGGCAGCACGGCCCCGATCAGGCCCTTGAAGAAGACTGCCATGCCCGCTGCCGCCCACATCGCGAGGGCCCAGCGTTTGGACTGTGCGCGCTCCTCCTCCTGCGAGCGCAGGAAGAACCAGAGCGCAAAGCCGATGGCGACGCTGACCAGGATGTCCGGGATGTTGACGCGCGTGAACATCCAGAGCCCCAGCGACGTCGCCATCACCAGTCCCGAATACAGCGCCGCCCGTTGCCCGAGGCCCCAAAGCGCCATCCGGTACGCCACCACAGTTAAGAGGAATGCGAAGAGTTGCTGGGGGATGCGCGCCGCCCAGTCGTGGTCGCCGAAGACTTTGAAGGAGACGGCGATCATCCAGTAAAGCGGCGGCGACTTGTCAAGGAACTTGACCCCGTCGAGGTACGGCGTGACCCAGTCGCCGGTGCGGAGGATGCCGCGCGCGATGTCACCTTGGCCCGCGTCGAGGTCGTCCATTAGCCGGGGAGGCGTCAGGATGGAGGTAAAGCAGATAAGGAAGGCGAAGAATAGTACGACCTTCTGGCCGTGGCGGTAGAAAGGGTTTTCGGCGCTTGTTCGCGCTGAGGACGTGCCCGGCGGGACGGGGCGGGTTTGGGGCATCTACTCGAATCAGGATACCGCGCTGGGGGCGGCGTGAAATAGTTGCCCCCTACAGCCGTTTGAAGATTCGACTCCACCGGACACGGCCAAAGGACAGCGTCCCGCTCACGAGATCATCCGTGGAACGGTCCCGCGAACCGTAGACCAGCACAGGCTTTCCAATCAACTCCACCTCCGACACGAATCCCCAGTAGCGGCTGTCGAGGGACTGATCGCGGTTGTCGCCGAGCACAAAGTACTTGCCCTGGGGCACCACGACCTCGCCGTTCGCCACATTCTTGTCCAACATCTCCACGGCGGGCGGGAACAGCGGCGTGTTCGGGTCGGATGGGAAGTTGTCCCGGTAGGAGTCGAGGTATTCCAGCTTGTGCAGCGCGTACGGCTCCGTGAGCGCCTTCCCGTTGAGGACAAGCTGCTTGTTGACCAGTTTGAGCCGGTCGCCGGGCAATCCGACAACCCGCTTGACGAAGGTCTGCCGGTGATCGATTGGGTACCGAATCACCACAATGTCGAAGCGCTGGACCGAGGGTCGGGGAAAAAGCTGCACGAGGATCTTGTCGCCGATCAGGATCGTATCCTCCATGGCACCCGTCGGAATGGCAAATGGCTCAAAACAGGCGAAACTCCCGACTAGACACCCCGATGCCAGCAGCCATGGCAGCATACCCCGCGTTACGCCGTCTCGCCCGTCGAGCGAAAGTCCCACGGCAACAAACAAAATGCCAACGGCGAGGGCAATGCCGATGCTGGCTACTTGCGCAGCCGCCAGCCCACCCGCGGCACGGCTCACGACGATAGCGGAAACCGCCACCTGTGCGCCTTGAAACAGAGCATACCCGAAGGCCGTGCTCGCGTTTCCGCGCTGGATTCCAATAGCTGCCACGACCATCAGCACACACAGGGGAATGAGTGCCGGCTCGCCGGTGGCGACCGCAACCACGCCCAACGCGGCCTGAATCCATGCCACCACAATTCCGATCCGGACAACCTTCGGCATGCCGTCAGCCTATCACAATCCGCGAAACCCGAATGAACGAGAATGGAAGTTCGCGGGGGCGGGGCCACAGGGGGAAAGTGTCATGGAGAAACCCATCTTTTCGGGTATATTGAACGACGCGGTGGTGCGGCGCATGGCCGGGCCGCTGGCCTATGCGCGCGGCGCGGATTTCGCCGCTTTTGGCCACGTCGAATCACTGACCGAGCGCGGCGACACGCTCAAGGCAGTCATACGCGGCCCGCAGAGGCAGTCGGTCGTCCTGACTGCGGCGGACGGACTGCTCGACTACGAGTGCGACTGCGAGGCCGGCGCGAGCGGCACGTTCTGCATGCACTGCGCCGCGACGGCCCTCGCCTGGCTGGCAGCTGGGGCAAAAAAGGTTCCCAAGCGCGGTGCCCCCAAGCCGTTGACCCTGGCGGACGCCGCCAAAGTCCTGCAGGACGAGGAGAAGGACGCGATCGTCCAGCTGGTGCTCGAATGGGCCAACGAGGATGTGCGGGTCCGCGACAAGCTGATCCTTTTCGCGTCCAGCCGGACCGGCCCCCAAGCGACCGCCGCCGTCCTCGCCGGTGCCTTCAAGAAGGCCGTAGCGGTGCGCGGACGGGTACCTCGGAAGGCCGCGATCTCGTGGGCGCAGGGTGCGAATCTGGTCGTCAACCAGATCGAAAAAATGCTGCTCGATGGCAGTCCGGCGGCGGTCATCGGCGTGTGCGAGTCCGCCCTGGCCGATCTCTCCGACTACGGCACCTTCATCGACGACACCGAGGGCTTGATCGACGGCCTTCGCGAGCGCCTCGAGGACTTCCACTACCGTGCGTGCCTCGAAGCACCGCCCGACCCCGCTGCCCTCGGCGCGCGTTTCTTGCGATTCGAATTGAGCTGCCGCTTCGGCGTCTTCGCGAACTCCCTCTCGAAATATGCGGACCTCCTGGGCAGCGACGGGCTCAAGGCCTACGATGACGCAGCCTTTGCCGAAGTCGGCAACGCCATGCAGGCGACCTACAAGCCCGGATCCTGGGGGCGTTACAGGCTTTTCGCCATTTTGGAAAAGCTGGTGCAAAAGACAGGCGATGTCGACCGCTATATCGGGGTCCTATCCAGCCACATTGGCGACGTCGATACCTGTCGCAGGATCTTCGATCTGCTTCGGGCCGCCAAGCGTTACCCCGAGGTCTTGGAGTGGGCCGAACGGGCGTACCAGCTATTCAGCGGACAGAATGCTTGGTTGCGGGGCGTGTTGAGGGAGGAATACGAGCGGGCCGGGCGGCATGCCGACGCGGTGGCGCTGACGTGGCCCACTTTTGCCGGGAACCCCACCTTCGATCAGTACCGGACGTTCGAGGCTCGCGCGCAGGCTGCTGGAACCTGGCCGGAATGGCGGCCCCAGGTGTTGGAGGTAGTTCTAGAGTCGCTCAAGCGCACTCGGGAACGGTTTGAGGGTAGGCCGTGGTCGGAAAGCATGATGGGCGACCAGTCTGACCAGATCGCAATCCTCCTCTACGAAGGCGAATGGGATGAGGCGCGGCGCGAGGCGGACGTGTGCGGGTACATGGAAAAGTTGTGGCATCCCATGGCGGACATGCGGGTTCAGGAACATCCGGCAGATGCCGCGCCGGTGTATCTGCGGTTGGCGGAGGACTATGTCCGGGCCAACCGGTTCCGCCACGCGATGTCCTTTCTCGCCAAGGCGCGCAGGGCGATGCGGCGGCTCGGCCAGTTGGAGGAATTTAGCAAGAGGGTGGCAGTGCTCCGCCAGGCGAACGGCGCGAAACGGGACTTTGCCATATTCCTCGACGACTTCATGGACGAGCTTTTCGACGATCCGCCAGAGTGAGTCCCTGTCAGTCGCTCAATACGTCCCGATCACGATTGCGATGGAGCGCCGGTTCGACGACCGCCGCCATTCTGGCTGTGTCCAACGCACCTCCGACAAAGGCGTTGATAGCCGCGGCGGCAAGAAGTGGATCGGCCAAGATACTCCCGTAACGCACGATCAGCAGCCGGACATCCGCCCGGGCTTCCAATATCGCTACCGTCCGCTCCATGATTCTGGCGTACTCCCGGGCCAAGTGGTCGCGCCGTTCGGACGAATCCGGGATTACGCTGCCCAGCCGCGCAATCATCCTGGCCTGCGACGCTAGGAGCTCCCCGAGGTCGCGTTCCACCAAGATTACCCGATACCGTTGCCCAATAGGAAGCGAGGCGACAATCGGGACGACTACCTTGACCGCCTTGCCACGGGCTCCGGCAATCCAACCAGTGTTCGCATCGTTCCCCAACATCTTCTTCACCGGCTCGAACTCGAAATAGCCTCTGGGATTGTCCTCGTCGGCCTCGCGCTTGTTGTCGGTGAGGATTTGCATGCCGCCCGCGTCGAGCATCTGCATCAGCAGGGAAGTGCCGGAGCGGGGAAGACCGGAAACGACCACGACATCGTCGCCAAGCGGGGGCAGGGTTGCCGGTTTCGTCACGTCGGTCAAATCGCTTGATATCATCAACAACGCCAGCCCCCTCATCATCCCATGCGATTTCCCTACCTGTCCGCAGCCGCAGCGCTAGCAGCCCACACGCTCTGCGCCCAAAACGCCATCCTGCGCCAACCGATCATTGACATGCATGTGCACGCGGCGATGACCATGGGAGGGCAGCCGGCCTGCGCCAACACTCCCGCCTTCCTTGCCTCGGACCCTGGGCAAAAGGAAGACCGCTTCGGCTGGAAACCCGTCCCGTGCGCCAACCCCCTGCTGCCAGCCAAGACCCCCGAATCGTACGAGAAGGAAGTCCTGGCCGAGATGGAACGCATGAACGTCACTGCGGTTGTGATGGGTGACGAGAAGACCGTGAACCAATGGAAGGCCGACGCTCCGGGCCGGGTGATCCCCGGAACCGCGTTCGACCGCAACTCCCTGTCAGGTCCCAAGAAAGACGCCGAACTCAAGCGCCTGCGCGAGGCATTCTCCAAGGGTGGCTTCCGCGTCATGGGTGAAATCGGTTTGCAGTACGAGGGCATCTCCCCGAGCGATCCGACCGTCGACGAATATTTCGCCTTGGCCGAAGAGCTCGACATTCCGGTTGGGGTGCATATGGGCACTGGCGGCTCTGGCCGCGCCAACCTGGGTACTCCCAAGTTCAGGGGCTCCAAAGGCGATCCGCTGCTGTTCGAGGAACTCCTCGCAAGGCACCCGAAACTGCGGCTGTGGATCATGCACGCGGGCTACCCGATGATCGACAACCTGCTCACGCTCCTGCAGGCCAACTCGCATGTCTATGTTGACGTGGCCGGCTTGATCTGGAGCTATCCGATCAAAGAGGTGAACCGCTACATCCAACGGATGGTGGAGGCTGGATTCGAGGATCGCGTCATGTTCGGGACCGATCAATTATTGTGGCCGAACCTGATGGCGCAATCGATCAACATCATCGACACTGCCGACTACCTGACTCCGGAGCAGAAGCGCGACATCCTCTACAACAACGCTGCCCGGTTCCTCCGTTTGGACCAGAAGAAATAGCCTTCATGCCCCGCAAGCTAGCCCTCCTGCACACCAGCCACGTGGTGATCCCCGCTTTCGCCACGCTCGTCAAGGAACACCTCGACGGCATCGAAGTGTTCCACATGTCCGACGAATCGCTCATCCGCAATACCATCGCGGCAGGCGAACTCACTGAGAACACCATCCGCCGGGTGGCGGCGCTTGTGGGAATCGCAAGGGACAGCGGTGCGGACGCTGTCCTTGTCACCTGTTCCTCGATCGGCAAGGCGACTGAACTGGCCCAGCGCCAATTCGACTTCCCGGTTCTCCGGGTCGATCAAGCCATGGCCGAAAAGGCAATCGAACTAGGCACCCGCATCGGAGTCGCCGCCACACTGTCGACCACCTTGAATCCGACCCTCGAATTGCTGCGGGACACTGCGGCCAAGGCGGGCAAAGAGGTCGAACTGATCCCGGCCCTCGCGAAGGGCGCCTTCGAGGCGGTTTCCGCCGGCGACACCGCCGAACACGACCGGCTCCTCATCGCAACTTTGACCGACCTGCTGCCCAAGGTGGATGTCGTCGTCCTTGCCCAAGCCTCGATGGCCCGGGTCGCCGCGCTCCTCCCGCCCGGAGGCCCGCCGGTGCTATCCAGTCCGGAACTGGCGATCCGACGGGCACGTTCCGAGATGGAAAAGCTCTAACGCCTACTTCCGCGTATAAATCTTGCCGGTGGACGCGTTCACGTAAGCCAAGTATCCGCCCTTCTTGTCGCCCCACTGCACATACCACATGGGACTCGGGAAGGTGGAGGCGTTTCCGAGCGCGAATTCGGTCACTTCCTTGCCCTTGTTCTTGTCCAGCCACTCCGCAGCCTTTTCGGCAGCCGCTTTGAATGCCACGTCCGAATCCACCGAGAAGTCCGAATTCGAAAACGGTGCCGCGTTCTGGTTGGCACCGGCCCACTTCATCGACCCTTGGTTGTTGATGCCGCGGAGGACGTTGGTGCCTTGCTCCACGGTCGAATACAGGCAGGTATAGGCCTGCTGCTTGCTGGCCGAGACGAAAACGATCTTCCACTGCGCGTACTTGCCCTCGCCCGACGCCACGCCATCGACCTTGACACCGGAAATACTGGCGGTCTGCAGGTCCGGTGCCGTTGTCCGCACCACCTTGTAGACCTCGTAATAGGCAGTCAACGCCGTGATCGCGCCCTCGGGAATCGCGGGCTTCTTCACTTCGGCCTTCTTTTCAACCGGCTTGGGACTGTCGCAACCGCTGAGCGCGAACACTCCCGCCATCGCAAGCGCTGCGGCAAACCTTCTCGTGGTGGGCATACTGGGCATGGGAATCCTTTCGGGCTCCAATTCTATTCCAATCGCGGACAAAAATCCAGCCCCTCATACGCTCGCGACCGCGATTTTTCCGTGTGTAACTTTCAGGCTGCGGGAAGCGCCATCCGCCTCGGTGTACAATTAGCCTGATCGACCATGCGCCTCCTACAGCGCTTCACCCTTGCCTTCCTATTGGCTGCGCTTGCCCTGACAGCCCAGGATCCGGTCTCCGATCCCGGCTCGGACCCGTACCCGCTGGCCGCCCCGCCAAGCGACCCCTACTGTCCGGTCTACCCGTCGGCCCTGCGCACCGAAATTGCCCAGAGCCTCGATCTCGACCGCCAGTTCACCGAATTCTCCCGCACCGCGCGCCTCCGCAAGCGGGCCATGTTCGACCGCCGCTCCCGCATTGCGCAGTCCACCAGCTTCATCGACCAGGCCGTCTTCGCGCTAATGGCGTCCGATGGCGTCCCTCCGGCCCCTACCACCAACGACTCCGAGTTCGTCCGCCGCATCTACCTCGACCTCTCGGGCCGCATTCCGTCCCCCGCCGACGCCAAGCGCTTCATCGACGACCCCAGCCCCACCAAGCGCGCCGACCTGATCGAAAGTCTGCTCGCCGCCCCGGCCTACGCCGACCAGATGGCGCTCTTCCTCGCCAACCGCTTCAAGGTCACCCGCGCCCACGACAACATCTCCACCCCGGGCCGCAATGTTTTCTCCGGTTTCCTCCACCAGCTCTTCGCCGAGGACCAATCCTACGACTACTTCGTCCGCCGCTTCCTGACCGCCTCCGGACGCGTCGACGACGTTCCCGGCACCCAGTTCTTCGCCCGTTGGATGGACCTCAACGGTCCCGTCCAAGATTCCTGGGACGACATCACCGAAAAGGTCACCACCGGTTTCCTCGGCTACAAAACCGAATGCCTGTCCTGCCACAACGGCCGCGCGCACCTCGAAAAGATCAACCTTTATCTAAGCCGCCGCACGCGCAGCGACTTCTGGAAGATGTCGTCGTTCCTTTCCCGCATGCAGTTCGTCCGGCTCAGTGACGACCCCATCGGCTACCGCCCGCAGGTCACCGTCGTCGACCGCTCCTACGGGTCGTACTCCGGTTCCGTCTCGCCCTCGAATCCCGGCTGTCGCCCGGCCCGCGTCGACGCCGTCGTCACTCCCGTCTACTTTACAGACGGCTCCACCCCCTCCTCGGGCAACTGGCGCGCCGAACTGGCGAACCTGATCACCAGCGACCGTCAATTCGCCCGCGCCACCGTCAACTACCTCTGGAGCTACTTCTTCGGCTACGGCATCGTGGACCCGCCCGATGGCTGGGACCTTGCCCGCGTGGATCCCAACAACCCGCCGCCCGGCGATTGGCCGATCCAGAACTCCAACCCCCAACTGCTGGAGCAACTGGCTGACTCCTTTATCCAGAGCGGCTTCCACATCAAGCCCCTCATCCGCCAGATTGTCAACAGCGAAACCTACCAGCTTTCCAGTCGTTATGAAGGCCAATGGCAGCCGGTCTATGCGAAATACTTCGCCCGCTACCAGCCGCGCCGCCTGTCCGCGGAGCAAATGTACGACGCCCTGATCACCGCCACCCACACCGAACAGCCCATGACGCTGATCGGGAACACCGGCGTCGCCACCTACGCCAACCAGCTGCCCGATCCCACGGAGCCTTTCTCGGACTCCCGCGTGACCGACTTCCTAACGCAATTCGGGCGCGGCAACTGGTACACGCTCGACCGCACCTCGTCCCCCACCATCCTCGGCCTGCTGTTCATGATGAACGATTCGAACAACGTCTACCGGTCCATGGGGACCCAGATCTCGAACGTCGGCATCACCAACCGCGTCCACCTGACCGACGCCCAGATCCCCAACGACACCGACGCCATCACCCAAATCTTCCTCGCGACCCTGTCCCGCTACCCGACCGCGGCGGAATTGAACATTGTGATGCAGCGCCGCACCGGCCCCCGCTACCAATGGTTGAGCGACCTTCAATGGGCGCTCCTGAACAAGCTCGACTTCGCGTTCAACTACTGAGGCCACATGATCCGGAAAAACTGTCCAGACCACGCCCCGTTCACGCGACGCCATTTCCTCTTCGGTGCCGGTGCCGCCACGCTGTTCCGGCCGCATGCCGACGCCCAGGTCCTTTCGACCGGGGTCGCAACACGGAATACCGCCAAGACCTGCATTTTCATCAACATGAACGGCGGTCCCAGCCATATGGACACTTGGGACCCGAAGGACGGCCCGTGGAATCCGTCCGACGCCAACATCGTCCAGTACTCGGGTGGCCTCTCGCTCTCCAAGACCTATTGGCCCAAGCTTTCCGCGCACACGAATGACCTGCTGGCGATCCGCTCCTGCGCCAGCTGGGAGGCCGCCCACGAGCGCGGCCAGTTCTACATCCAGACTTCCCACTCCCAAAACCCGGCGCTGGCCGCCGAAATCCCGCACATCGGAGCTGTCGTCGGCTACGAACGGACGTCCAAGGGCCTGCTTCCGCCTTTCATGGCGTTCAACCAGAACCTCCAGGGCGCAACCTTCCTCGGCGGCCCCTACCAGCCAATGATGCCGCCCGCCACCCGCACCGGCATCGCCACCCTGACCCACAACTACTTCGGAACCAGCAGCCAGCAGCACTTTGAGGACCGGTATCAACTGCTCCGCGACCTCGACGCTCCCCTACGCGACACCGCCGCCAACGTGGATGTCTCCGCCTACGCCGGCTACTACGCCAACGCGAAGGCGATGATGTACAACCCCTCAGTCGACGCCGTCTTCAAGTTCTCCACCGACGACGAGGGCCGCTACGGGGCCAACTCGATCGGTCGACCCCTCATCGTCGCCCGCAACGCCATCCAAGGCAAGATGGGCGTCGCCTTCGTCAGCATCACCCATGGCGGCTGGGATACCCACATCGGTCAGTTCGACCGGAGCAACTCCAGCAGCATTTACCAGTTGGCCAACGACCTTGACCGCGCCATCGCGGCCTTAGTGGACGATCTCCGCGCCTCCGGCGACCTTGACCAGACCCTCATCGTGATGATGGGCGAATTCGGACGCACCCCGGGCTCCCTCAACTCCCGCGGCGGCCGCGACCACTACCGCCCCGTGATGAACGTCGCCATGATCGGCGGCGGCGTCAAAGGCGGCCGCGCCATCGGGAAGAGCTCCGCGGATGGCAGTTCGCTGGTCGATCCAGGCTGGAGCGGTGGACGCCCGATCTATCCCGACGACATCGCAGCCACCATCTACTCGGCCATGGGCATCGACTGGACGAAGGGGATCGACAACACACCTTCCGGTCGCCGCTACAGCTACATCAACGCAAACCCGGACCTGAACTTCCGCCCCGTCGATGAGGTCTTCGGCTAATGCGGGTCGGCCTCAAAGTGGCTTTGTTTTGTCTCGCGGCGCTCTTCTTGGCGACGACGGCCGCCACCGCGCAGACCGCATCGTGGGTCGAGATCGTCGCCGACCAGTCCCAGGTTCTCGTCGGACGCACACTGCAGCTAACCGCCGTGGTACACGACGCGAGCGGCAATGTAATTCCCAGCGCGCCCGTGACGTGGTCCCTGAACCAGTCCGCCGCCACCATTTCCACCACCGGTCTTGTCACCGCCAAGGGCCTCGCCACCGTGCGGGCGACGGCAAGGTCGGGCTCGGTCAGCGGCGAGGCGGCGTTCCAGACCATCCCTTCGAAGCTCGAAGTCACCCCCGGCGTCGCGGTCGTGCAGGTCGGCACCACCAGCAAGTTCCAAGCCACCGCCTACGACGCCGATAACAAGCCCATCTCCGGCGTGAACTTCTCCTGGTCGCTCACCAACCAGCGCCAAGGCGGTTCCTCGCTCGGCACCATCGATTCCTCCGGCAACCTCAAGGCCACCGGCGAAGGCGGCGTCTGGGTCTGGGCTACGTACAACTACAACGAGACTTTCCCCGGCCTCCAGCAGCGCTGGGTCGCGTACTCCAACGTCTATTCGCAAGCACCCCAGGCCTACACCGTCAAGAAGCTCTACTCCACGCTCCAACAGACGCGGCCTACTTGGAGGGTGCGCCCGAAGCAGACGATGATTTATCCGGCCGACGACGGCGGGCTGTTCTTCAACGCCTCCTTCGACGGCCTCGAAAACGCCCTGGTCAACTGGAACGGCGGCACTTGGCAGTTGGTGAGTGCCGGCGGCGTCCCGCGTTTTGGCCGAGCCTCCACCTCCCTCGAATTCCGCACCCACGCCATCACCCACGATGGCCAGATCCTCAGCTACGAGGACACCAACATCAACGGCACCGAAATCAACCTCGGCACCAAGGATGAACTGGACTCCTTCCTCAGCGGCAACGTCCCGCTAGGTTCCACCGAGGGCGTCGGCAGCCTCTACATCAACCGCAGCTCCATGACCTCGACCGGCTGGAAGATGGTCCGCGCCTCGTTCCACTTCCTCGGCGACGTCCCCACCTACACCGGCCTCTTCCGCGGCTCCAACGGCGTCGACGAGATGCTAGTCAACACTCACGACACGCTGCCCGAAATCGCCAACGGCTTCTCCATCGACGCCGACTTCGGCATCGCGGGCGACGGCACCGCCTTCTACGGAGTCACCAACGGCACCAACCGCGTCTTCTACCGCCACGATTTCAACGGCCGCAAGAAGCTGGTCGCCGTGGGCGACCCCATCCCGACCTCGACCACAGCCACCCCCGGCACCAACACCTCCAAGGTGAAGTCTTTCCTCGGCGGCAAAACCTACGCCCCCGCCACCTGGTTCGACGAGGACGGCACCGCCATCGTCGGCGTCCTGCTCGAAGACAACACCCAGTGGTACCTCTCGTTCGCGCCCGACGGGAAAATGTCGCAACTGCGCATCAGTTCGCAGACCGGAATCCTCTGGCGCAGTCCGGGGCAGGGCACCCTGATATACGCCAATCCCTTTGGCAGCACCGGCAACGGCATCCACTTGTGGAAGGGAACCACCACCTCGCCGGTCCAGCTCATCGGCAAGAAGGCCTTCGACCAGACCGTCCAAGATGTCGAAAGCGGGTCCATCGACGCCTTCGGCCGCATCGTGCTCATGATCCGCGGCGATACCAACGCGCTCGTCGTGGCGCGCATGGACAACACGCCTTTCGTTCTCTTCCAGGCGGGCGACATGGTGAATCTCGACCTGCCGGTGAACCTCTACACCCTCATCGGCGGCGACCGTACCGGCCTCCCGCACGCCCAGGCCGGCGGCAATTCCGGCAGCATCGCGGGCTTTAACGGCACCGACTGGGACATGACCCTCGGCATGGGTGAGCGCCTGTTCGGGAACACCATGTGGTTCGGCGGGTCCCACGGCACCACCTACAACATGCGCAAGGCCCCCAACGGCGACATCTGGCTCATCACCGGCGCGGGGATCGCGAAAATCGTGCCGGGCGGCACGCCGCAGTTGGTTCTGGCCTTTCCCCTCAAGCTCGACGCGACTCTCACCATCAACAACCCGGGCCAGTTGGACGTGAATGGCAACGGCGACGTGCTCTTCAACTCGTCAACCTCGGCGGGTGACTCCCGGTTCTTCATCTGGTCGAACGGGCAGACCAAGCAAATCCTCGCCTACTCCTCGACGCTGTCCACAGCGACCACCATCGGCACGCAGATCGTCTCCAGCTTCGACACCTTCGCCTTGGATTCCCAGGGTCGCGTCATTGCGCAACTGCGGTTCCGCAATGTGTCGCTGCCCTCGGTCTGCATCTGGGACGGCACCAGGTGGACCCTTGCCGCGGCACCCGGCAGTACCAAAGTCGGACGCCACACCGTCACCAACCTGCCCACCATCATCAAGGCCGGGGGACCGCACCTCGTGGCCGGACTGACGGTCGACAACATCGGCAACATCCTCGCCGAGTGGGATGGTGCGGCCTGGAAGATCCTTGTCGACGTCGACACCATCATGCCCAACGGCCAAGTTGCCAACAGCTTGTCCGTGACGGATGTCAACACACAGGGCGACGTGCTCTTCCAGTTCTCCAACGGCGTGAACTCTCTGGTGCTCCTGAAGAATGGGACTTTCCGGCAAGTGATGGACTTCTTCCGCGCAACCCCGGACGGCGACTACCTCCTCCGCATCAACGCCATGGACCTCCGCGACGACGGTCGGATCTACTTCCTGGCCGCAAACGCCTGGGACGAAGTAGTCCTCTACGAAGCCGACCCGATCAACTGAGCCGCCTGATCCCCCCAAATTGCCCTCTTGCCAGCCGAGCCGCGACCGCAAGGGAGTGTTTTGCCGTTGTGGGGCAGGATGGCATCCTGCGCGGCGGTCGCCGACCGCCGCAACGCCCCCGCCAGGGGCGTGTCCCGCAGACTTCTCTCCGCGTCGCCGGGCCTGCATTTCTTCTCCCGCAACCCATAAACCCACAGCCTAAAGCCATCGCCCCCCACCCCGTGATACGCTCTTCCGAGTGACCACTCTGTCCCCAGGCACCTTGTCCGTGCCGGACTCCGCGCGACGCCGCGTCAACCGCCGGTTGATGCCCTTCCTCTTCCTCCTCTACATCGTCGCCTACCTCGACCGCGTCAACGTCGGTTTCGCCGGTCTCCAAATGACCCGGGAACTCGGCTTCAGCAACACAGTCTTTGGCTTCGGCGGCGGCGTCTTCTTCATCGGCTACTTCCTCCTCGAAGTCCCCGGCACCATGATGGTCGAGGTCTGGAGCGCCCGCAAGTGGATCTCCCGCATCATGATCACCTGGGGCTTCCTCGCCTCCGCCACCGGCCTCATCCACAACGCCACCGAATTCTACTGGATCCGCTTCTTCCTCGGGCTCGCCGAGGCGGGTTTCTTCCCCGGCCTTGTCGTCTACCTCAGCCATTGGTACCGCCCCGAGGACCGCGGACGCGCCATCGCCCTCTTCATGGCCGCCATCCCCGCCTCCCAGCTCATGGGTGCCCCGGTCTCGGCCCTGCTGCTCCAAGTCCATTGGCTCGGACTCGGCGGCTGGCGCTGGCTCCTGCTTCTCGAGGGAATCCCGGCAGTCATCCTCGGGATCGCCACCCTCTACTACCTCACCGACAAGCCCGCCGACGCCGCTTGGCTCCCTTCCGACGAAAAACAATGGCTTGTCGCCGAACTCGACCGCGAAAAGGAAATCCGCGGCCCCCACATCCCGCTTTGGAAGGCCCTCTGCCACCGCGACGTCCTCATCCTGGCCGCCATCTCCTTCTTCGGCCTCACCCCCAACTACGGACTCGGCCTCTGGCTGCCAAAGATGGTCCAGCGCCTCTCGACCTTCGGTGTCTCCGAAGTCAGCATGGTGGCCGCGATCCCCTACCTCCTCTCCATTCCCGTCATGCTCCTCGTGGGCCGCAGTTCCGACCGCACCGGCGAGCGCCGGTGGCACACCGCCATCCCCCGCCTCGTTTCCGGATTCGCCCTCACCGCCGCCTACTTCGCCGGCGGCAATGTCTGGCTCAATGTGGCCATGCTCTCCCTCGCCACCATCGGCTTCTACAGCGCGCATCCCGGTTTCTGGCCCCTGCCCAACACGTTGCTGAGCCGCACGGCCGCCGCCGCCAGCATCGGCTTGATCAACTCCTTCGGCAACCTCGGCGGTTTCGTCGGCCCCTACCTCATCGGATTCCTCTCCAACCAGTCCGGCGGTTTCGGGCCCGCCCTGCTGGCAATGGCCCTGTCTGCCTACGCCTCGGGACTTCTCGCCATCGCCGTCCGGCACCGACGCCCCCGCCCGGCACCTGCTAAACTGCCCTGATGCCCGACCATGGCCTCGACCAGTTCTTCCCGCGCGAACAATTCGGAGCACTCCTCGCGGCGGTTCCCTTAACCATGGGGCAATCTGGTGCGAGTGTCTACTCCGCGACAACGGAGACGGGCGACTACATCCTCCGCATCCATGGCGGCAACTACGGCCCGTGGGAACAGGTCAGCACCATGCAGGCCTTGGCCTCGGACCACGGAATCGCCCCCCGCCTCGTCCACACCGACGCCGCAGCCCACGCCACCGTCTCCGTCAAGATCCCCGACTTCTCCTTCGGCGCCGCCGTCTCGAACCCCGCAACCCGCGCCGCCGCCATCGGCAGCCTCCTTGGCGTCCTCGCCAAGCTCCAATCCATCCCCATCGACGGGATGGCCGCGACCGGCACCCTCGACTTCGCCCGAACCGTTTGGGCAGCGCAGTCCCAACGACCGGCCTTCCCGCAATGGGCCCTGCCTCTTGGAACCCGAATCGAGCAAGCCGCCGAGCTTCTCGATCGCGACGGCCGCCTCGTCATGGGCCACGGCGACCTCCACCCCGCCAATATCCTCTGGGATGGAACCCGCGTCTGGCTCGTCGACTGGGAGCGCGCCGGTCCCCTCCACCCCTACATCGACCTCGCCACCCTCTGCAATTTCCTCGGCCTACCCCCCGAGGCAGGCATGGGCCTTCTCACCCACTTGGAGCGAGGCCAAGTCGACCTCGACCGCCAGCTCCTCTTCGCCTCAGTGCGCGACCTCTGCCGCATCGTCTACGGAGTCGTCTTCCTCAGCCTGGTCGACGACCTCGCCCAGACCCACATCGGCAGCCGAGACAACACCCCGACGCTGTCGGAATGCTTCGGCCTGCTCGCGACCGGCCAGGCATCCCTCTCCGACGCCACCCTCCGGGCCCAAATCGGAACCGCCTTTCTCAACCAGTGCCAATAAACCGTGCCGTCCCCGCCTAACCGGGCAGGCCTCGGCTTCCATGCAGTGCTCCGCGCGCTTTGCCCTCCCCTCCACCCCATTCACAATCGCAGAAAATATTCTGGAACCAATCAAATCAACCACTTACCGCCCCCTCCCGTCCCAAATCCCCTAGCCACCCCCGCCCCTCCGTGCTATCCCTAAACCCGTGAGCACACCTGCATACTTCTCCGAATCCACCGTAGGCGACCACTTCCTCGAACGCCTACGCCGCGACTACATCCGCGCCCTCCGTCCCTGCGACTACGGCCGCGTTCACCCCCACTACGCCCGAGTCCAGGACTACGACCCCGTCCTCCGAGCGCATTGCCGACTAGACGCCCCCACCCCCAACACCCAGGAGCCCCAAAAATGAACCGCCACCACCCCACCCACGCCGTCCCCACCCAGGCCGCCGCCACACCCGGCCCAGGCCCAGGCACAGGAACCGCCGGCCCCAACCCCGACATCCTCGCCTTCTCCCGGCGCGTCGGCCTCGACCCCGACCCCGCCCAGTCCGCCGTCCTCCTCTCCGGTGCCAATCGCGGCATCCTCAACTGCTCCCGCCAGTGGGGCAAATCCACCCTCGCCGCGGTCCTCTCCGTCCACCGCTGCCTCACCCGGCCCGACAGCCTCGTCCTCTTCGCCTCACCCTCGCGCCGCCAGTCCGCCGAGCTCCTCCTCAAGGCCCGCGCCCTCCTCAACCGGCTCGGCCTCCGCCTCCGCGGCGACGGCGTCAACCCCGACTCCCTCGTCTTCCCCAACAACTCCCGCATCGTCGCCCTCCCCTGCAACGAGGCCACCACCCGCGGCTTCTCCGCCGTCTCCATGCTCATCGTCGACGAGGCCGCCCGCGTCCCCGACGAGCACTACAAAGCCCTCCGCCCCGCCCTCGCCGTCGGCCGTGGCGACGTCTGGCTCATGAGCACCCCTTGGGGACGCCGCGGCTTCTTCTACCACTCCTGGGCCTTCGGCGGCTCCGACTGGTTCCGCGTCGAATCCCCCGCCACCCAGAATCCGCGCATCTCCCCGGCCTTCCTCGAAGAGGAGCGCCGCAACCTCGGCACCTGGTTCGAGCAGGAATACCTCTGCCACTTCATGGACCGTACCGACAGCATCTTCGCCAGCGAACTGGTGGAAGCGGCCCTCGATTCCGACGAGGACACCTTCGACTTCCGCCCCCTGCAACCCAAGCACGCAAAACCCACCCAAGGAGTCCGTCCATGCACTACCTAGGCCTTGACCTCGGCCAGCGCCACGACAATTCAGCCATCGCCGTCGTCGAGCGCGTCGAATACCGCAGCGCATACGGAGGCACCGAGCGCGGCCCGGCCATCGTGCGCTACCTGGAGCGCATCCCGCTGGGCACGTCCTACCCGGAAGTGGTGGCCCACGTCCGCGAACTGGTCACTTCGCCACTCCTCCGCGGCCGCTGCGCCGTCGTCGTCGACGCCACCGGCGTAGGCCTCCCGGTGGTGGAAATGCTCCGCGACGCCCAGCTCGGCTGCGAGCTCTCCGCAGTCAGTCTGACCTCGGGAGACCACGAATCCAGCCGCCAGCAAAACGGCCTCACTTGGTACAACGTCCCCAAGAAGGACGTCTTCGGCGAACTCCTGGTCCTCCTGGAGCGCCACGACCTCCGCATTCCCACCAAGCTGAAGGAAACCGGCTCCCTGGTAAGGGAGCTTTCCGACATCCGCCTAACGAGGACCGAAACCGGCACCGCCCGCCTCGGAGCGGACCAATCCGGCCAACACGACGACCTAGCCATGGCCCTGGCCCTGGCCCTATGGAAAGGCCGCAAAACCACCCCACCGGTCTTCGGCAACTTCCGCCTCGTCTAACCTTTGCCTCACCTGCCCCACTCTGAACGCTGCCATCCAGCCCAATAGCTGCCAGCAATCCGTGTCGGGCAGGTTGCCAACCTGCGGCGGGGTCGCCGACACCGCCACGCGACCTAAAGGCGCGCGCTTTTCTTCCTCCGGCCGCCCCGTCCCCCAAAAAACAATCCGGGGGGGTGGCTTATTGACCCAAGCCTCCCCGGGGAAGTGGCGGTGGTTGGGGCGGGTGGTGGACGAAGCGTTCGGGATGGGCGAGATAGGCCGCATCCAGCACTGCGGCGCGCTTTTCCACGGTTTGAGTCGCAAGGCGATGGTGGACGACGGACGGGGAAAGGCGTCCGAGCCCTGCCCTCAGGCCCGATTTGGATGACGCAATCGTGCGCTTGTCCGCGGCGAATGGGTTCTGGGACGAACTCAGTAGGCGACTTGCGCCATCGGGGCAGACTCTTCGCTAAACAATTCGCGCGGCGCTCAACTCGGCAAACTCAGATGGTAAGCGCTGTCAAGAGCTGCTGTCGCCTCGGAACGTCGATGATGTGAAACACTGCATTGTGAAGCTGAATAGCGACTTGGAATAGGCTAGACGCGCTCAAGGAACGGCAGGCGACGGGGTGACGAAAGGCCACCCGAACGGCAAAGGGATCGGACCGCGCGCTCGTAGGTGCGGATGTGGCGGACTTCGTAGTAGTAAACGAAGTCGAAGGTGTGATCGCGGTTGGAGAGGGTGCCTCTGGCGCGGGCCGAGCGGCGGGAGACGTGTGTGGAGAATAGGGAATGCCAATCCTACTGCTTTCGGCCGCCGCGGCCGGCACAAGGCGACGGACTGGCATTCCATCTAAACTGTGTGGATTCTATTGTTCACCAACTTGCGAGACAAACTGCGCAGGGGATGGAGCAGGCTGTCCCGGATGCGCCCAAGACATACTGCGCGGACACGGATTCGGGTGGAAGTGCCGTGGGTGGCGGATGTCCTTGCATGTGGAGCCGTGGCCTGGGGAAAAGCCCTGAATCTTCAGCGTCTCTCCAAGTCTGGCTCTTGACAATGATCTATACTGAAGAACACGCATGGACCTGACTTGGAGCGACCTGCCTGACCTCACCCAGTTGATCCGGCGCGCCCAAGCCGGTGACCGCGATGCCGAACACTCGTTCATCTCCTTGGCCTATCGGCATCTGCTCAGCTTGGCCGAACGGCAGATCGGGACCGAACGGCACTTCGACGCGTCCTATTCAGGCGACCTCCTGCACGATACGTGGCTGAGCCGCATCCGATCGATAACGGGCGGGATTGCGGACCGAAACCACTTCGCGGCGCTGGTTTCGATAGCGATGCGCGAACAGGTGAACGACGAGATCCGCCGCCGGTCAGCCCTCAAGCGGACCATTCCGAGAGAAACTCATCCAGTCGCGGTCGGGCGGTCGTACCCCATGGAGGATCTGGTCGCGTTGGATCGCGCCCTTGCGGAGTTCGAGCGAATTGATACAAGGGCCGCGCAGGTGGTCCGCCTTCGCTACTACGGTGGTTGCTCTTGGACGGAAACCGCCGCGGCAACGGGCGCCACTGTGAAGGCGGTCCGCTGCGATTGGCAGAGTGCAATACGGTGGCTGGGTCGAAAACTGGGCCGCTCCTTCTAATTGCCGCAGCAGCGTGGGCCTCGGGGCGCGCAGTCGCGCCGCGGTTGGCTTATCCTGACCGCCAGTCCCAGATCGTGAGGGAGTTCGACCAGGAAGGCATACCCGCAAGAGCCCGTTCCACTGCCGTCGATCCGCGCGGCTTCTTCTGGGTTGCTTCCGACACCGGGCTTTATCGATTTGACGGTCACCATTTCCGGCTCCTCGACCCGACTCCGGTGGTTGCTGTCGCTCTCGCATCCGACGGCCGGGTCTGGATTGGGGGGATGTCGGGCCTATTCGTTTACACGGAAGGGCGCTTGCAGAGAATCGGGACCGAGCCGGTTTCCCACCTTGCCATGATCGGCCCGCGCGTGGCGGCGGTTATCAGAAACCAAATCCGCCTCTTCTCCAACGACGGAGGCGTCCCGCTTCCGGACAGGACCTCGGGCGGCCTGACCCTTGATGCCCAGAGCCGCGCCTGGTTCGTCTGCGTTCCGGATCTATGCGCGCTCGATCCCTCGGGCCGCGTAGACCGGCAAACGCTGCCCGAAGCTGCGCACGGTCCTTGGACGCGGGCTGTGCGGGATGACGATGGCAACTTGTGGGCTTGGAACCGCGAACGGACGGTACGGGTTCGTCGTGACGGTGAAGTCACGACCTATCTTTGGCCTGAAAGGACATCCTTCCCCGAGGACACACGGCCCGCACTTCGGACGCGCGACGGAATCATCCACATTTCCGGGTACGCAACGATCGAGCATGGCGAATTGCTCCGGCACAAACCGCCGGTTGGCGGAACCCAGGACGTCCCCTTTTTCTCCACTGGACCCTATGGTGACCTCTGGGAGGCCAGCCCTGGCGGCGGCTTGGCATTGCTTTCCCCGCGCTCCTGGGTGGTAGGATGGGGGCCAGCGACATTTCCCACCGGCTGTTCCTCGTTTGGAAAGGACTCCGCCGGACCGCTGGCCGCCTGCGGCAACGGTGTCCTCCGGTTCGGCGGCTTTCGCGACGTGCAGTACGACGAATGGCATCCCGTGCCCGGAACCACCGAGGGCGCTCCCGCAGTGGCCGTGCATCCGGGACAAGCAGCCTCCATGTGGGCCATCCTGGCCTCCCGCGGCATCCTTCGCCTGGGGTCCGGCGGCAAGGAGCTGGAAGCCGCATGGCGGGGATTCCGACCCCGAACGATCGATTTCCGCGTACTCTTTGCCGACCCCGCCGGCGGGATGCACGTGGGCGCCAAGAGCGGCTTGTTTCGTCTTCTTTCCAACCCGCCGGGAATCCAGAGGGAAGTGCTGCCCGGGAACGGTGAGTACGCGACGGCACCGGCCGTGGGGCCGGACGGGCGCCTTTGGATGGGTGCCGACGACGGTATTCTGGAATACACCGGGGGCGTTTGGAAGACCGCAGTGCCCGCAAGCGCCCTGCTGAATCCCAGGGTCAGGTCGCTTGCAGTCAGCGCCGGTCCGGAGTTCTGGGTTTCCTACCGGGCCACATTGCCGTTCAGTCGCGTCCAAGGGACCGGACCGAGCGCCAATCGGACTGACTTCGCGGCAGAAAATGGCTATTCCCCGCCGATTTCGAATGCCATGCTAGCGGACCGCAGGGGTTGGATTTGGCGAGGGACGCCGGAGGGCCTGCAAGTCGCGGACGGCCGGCACCTCGACCGCCCGGACTGGGTAGCACTCCACCCTGTGAACAACCTTCCTGGCGACCTGGTCAACCCGTTCGGCTTGATGGAGGATGCTGACGGCTTTGTCTGGGTGGCGGGCGACAGGGGCGTTGCCCGGGTCGATCCGGATCCCGCGTGGTTCGCGGGACCTGCGCGTCACAGGCCCCGCGTGACGGCGTTCCGCTGGCATGGCAGGGACGAGATCTGGCCATCTCCGACCGCCGAATTGAAAGGGGCGGGCGGTGACTTGGAGATCGAGTTCGCCCGATGGCCGTCGCCCGAGCCCCGCGACAACGCCTTGCAGTGCCGCTTGACACCCGTCGAGACCTCGTGGCGGTCATCGCCCACGGGCCGTGTGTCCTACGGCGATCTTAAGTCGGGCAGGTACCGCTTCGAGATGCGCGGACCGGAACTCGGCGAGGTTGCGGCGACGTGGGAATTCCAAGTTGAGGAGACCTATCCGCCGTGGTGGTTCTGGCTGGCAGGAATCACGGGCGCGGGACCCGTTATCGCGGGATGGACGGCTATCCGCCGAAGGTTGGCCAAGCGGGCATACTGGCGCGAAAAGTTGGCCCTCCAAGCGCCGCTCGGTCGGGACGAGGACGAGGACTATCGGGGGATGGTGCTCGACAATCGCTTCGAGATCGATGGAAGGATCGGCGAGGGCGGATTCGCAAGCGTCTGGGAGGCGCGTGACCGTGAGAAGGGCGGCATCGCGGCTGTGAAGTTTCTCCGCATGGAGGGCGAGATTGCCGAGTGGCAGCGGATTCGGTTCGAGAAAGAAACCGGCGCACTCCGGCGCATTTCGCATCCCGGTGTAGTTCCTATGCTCGGGGCCGGTGTTTCCGATCGTGGCATACGCTGGATCGCGATGGTCAGAATCGTTGGTCCCAGCTTGCGCGATGTACTGGCGCGCGGTCCGATCAAACCTTCCAAGGCCGCAGCGTGGGCTCGTCAACTGGGTGCCGCGCTGGCGGAGGTCCACGCGTGCGGAGTCCTGCATCTCGATTTGAAGCCGGAGAACGTGTTGATCGCGGATGCCTTCTCGCCGGTCGAGCGTCTGGTGATCGTGGATTTCGGGGCTGCCACCGTCGAGTCGTTGGGAGGCAACACCTCGACGCTGGTTCTGGGCTCGTTCGACTACATGGCGCCGGAACGGGTGCAAGGCAGATCCACGGAGGCCAGCGACGTCTATTCGTTAGCCTCCGTGGTCTTTGAGGCGATCACCGGCGTACGCTACGCGGGAGTCGCGGCGGGGAATTCCCAAGCCATGCGCCGGCTGCTGGCTGGTTTCCCGCCGACGGTCGCCGAGGTGCTGGCGCAGGGGCTGGCATACGACCCCGAATTGCGGGCAAGCGGCCCCGTACCTTTTGCAGCCGCATTGGCGGACGCCCTGGAAAATCTCAGCGGCGAGCCGTAGACTTGCGGCGCGCGGCCATGGCAAGCAAAGGCATCAGGGCACCGGCCCATGTCGAGGGTTCCGGCGCAGCGGACTCCGTGGGGTTGAGCAGGAATACGGTCCCGAAGCCGTTCACAGCTCCGTCGGCCAGGATTTGTCCCGAGTCGTTGATCGCAATGCCATCCCAGATAAAGTTGTGATCGTTCGGCCAACTAGGATCGACCAGGGAATTCAAATCCAGCAATCCGAGCGACGGTGTGTACAGGAACCCCGCCGTGAGGGTCGTGTGGCCGACGATGTCGCCGTGATTGTTGATACCGTACGCGGCCGAGGCCCCGCAGCTCGGGCACAAGTCGATGAGGCCTACGCCCGGTTCCAGAAGGAATGCGTGCGCCACTCCTTGGCTCACTCCGGACGAGCCTACGATCTCGTTTCGATTGTTGATCGCAACAGGAGAACTGATTTCCCCGTACCTGCCTTGATCGGTCGGATAGCTGAGCGGCGGGATCGAACTCGGGTTTTGGGGGTGCGCGGAGTCCATCCAATATCCCGACCAGTAGCGGTTGCATCCGTTCTCGTAGGTTCCAATCACTATTCCCGAATTGTTGACGCCCGCGGCCACGCTGTTGCAGTTGATGGCGACGGTTGTGAACGCCCCCGGCGTTCCGAACTCGGTCTGGTTGCTGCTGTTGCCTACAATCAGGCCGGAGTCGTTGATTGCCGTTGCGCGGTAGATGCCCGTCAGTTGGGTCACCGTCCCTCCGCTGTAGAGGTACGACGTGTAGCTGTTGTCCGAGTAGAAGACAGCTTGGCCAAGGTTGTTGAGGCCGCCGAAATCTCCGGTCGACCCCAGTAGGGTCATGGTGCCGTCTGGATTGTAGATCGCCACTTGGTTGCGTGTTCCGTCGAAGACGGTGCCGCCGATCTGGCCGAGGTTGTTCAACGAATTCGCTGCATTGAAGGGGTAGTTCCGGCTCGAGGTCCGTCCAAGGTCCGTGATAGTATACATGGGCCCGGCAGCCGCCCGGCTGGCGGACAGGACGAGGCATGCGGCGAGTACGGATAGGCGCTGTTGCATAAGGGTCTCCTGCCCCTTAGGCGCAAACGCGATCAATTCCTGCCCCGACATGCCAAAAAGATGTTTTCTTGGGCCGGTCGCGCGTCGGTCGAGGCCCGAAACCCGCAGAGCGGACCTGCTTTGGACGCGGTCTCTCTATGCTCGAAACCAAGGCCGCTAACCAAATGACCGACTCCCACGTCCTGGCCAAACGCGACGCCGCAGTCCTTTGGTGCAAACGTGCCAGCGACCACACCGCCACCTACGGCGGCAAGCAATGGACCTACGTATTCATCCCCCACGACGCGGTAACGGACAACATGTCCCTGTTCGGCCTAGCCGCGCGCTATCGCTGCCACTGAGTGCGGCTTGAAGTAGCCAACCCGGCACGATCAACAACATCCGTCATCTCCGCCGCGACAATCGCAAGGCTGCGGGAAATATCTTGCCGTAGAACATCTCGTCAATTTCCACCCGACCAATCTCCGTGAAGTCGTCCGGCACTGCAAACTCGCCCCTCATGAAGCCCAGCCGGGGCGTCGCCGTGTCTTCGGCAGCCACCACCTTCACCATTGGTCCGCCTGACTCGGCGATCTCAATCGGTTCGCCGTTAGCCGCAGCCTCGGCTTCATGGTTGTTGCTGGCTCGCATCATGAACTGAAGTCTCCTCCTCCCAGTCTATTCCGGTAGCCTCCGAACCGCCAAAATCACTCTCCCCAGCCATCCCAGTCACAAATAATTTTCCAAGCCGAATCAATAACTTGCGGCCAAACGAGCACGTTTTCCCCCACCCACCATGGCATACTCCACCTTCGGAGGAATCCCTATGCCCACGGAAAGCCAACTCGCCGCCAACCGCGAAAACGCGCAGAAATCCACCGGCCCCCGCACCGCCGAGGGCAAATCCATCTGCGCCCAAAACGCCTCCCGCCACGGCCGCCTTGCCGACGAAGTCCTCCTGGCCTGCGAAGACCGCCAACAATTCATCCGCCACGCCCGCCGCTACCACCGCGAGTTCCAACCCGTCGGCCACCTAGAAAAAACCCTCGTCAACGACATGGTCGCCTCCTCCTGGCGACGCGAGCGCATGGGAGTCCTTGAAGCCCGCCTCATCGACCACTCCTACAACACCATTCCCGCGCCCCTGCTGCCCCAGCGCGCCCCCGACGCCCCGGAACCCCACCCCGACCACAGCCCCGTAGCCTTCCGCAACGCCCTCGGCTACCGCGAACTCGTCGACACCTCGAAGGCTGTCCCGCAGCTATCCCGCGACGCCGCCCGCCACAACCGCGACTTCCACAAGGCCCTCGCCACCCTCCTCCGCCTCCGCGCAACCCAGGCAAAGCAGCAACCTGCGCGCAAACCGGAAACAGACCCCGCCGACCCCTACTACCAGGGCAAGTACGACCGCCCCGTAATCCCCCCGCCCGCCGACCCGGAAGGCACTTTCCCTGACGATCTAATGGGTCTGTTCGGCTCTGTTCCGACCCCCGAACCGGCCCAACCCAATACCCCGGAAACACCGCACCACCCAACCGAATCAACAACTTGCGCCGATATGTGCACTCCGGCACCCGCAACGCATCACGAAGTCCCAACGAACTCCTTACGACTTTCTAATGCCTTCGGGCCTAACCTGCAATTGGACGGAGTACAAAATGACACAAACAACAGGTGCGGGAATCACCTTGGAACAGGAGCAATCGAGTCCGGCAAAGCTGGACATCGTGGTCCCCATCACCTCCCTCGCCTCGGCCAAGGCCGCCTTCGCGGCTGCCACCCGCCTCGGCACAGGCCTCGACTCGACCATTCGATTGCTGAAAATCCAAGTCGTCCCCTTCCCGCTCCAACTGCACGAGTCGCCCGTCGCGGACGGTTTCCTCGAAGCGCAACTGCGGGAACTGGACCTCGAAGCTTGGGACACCCCGGTCCATCGCGAGATCCGCTACACCCGCGAGTTCGACTTGGGGCTCCGCAGCACCATCAGCAAGCGTTCGCTGGTCGTCCTCGCCAGTCCCCGCCGCCTCTGGCGCACCCGCGAGCAACGCCTGGCCGACGCCCTCACCCGCGACGGTTACTCCGTAGTCCTCGTCCCCACCACTGACCCGGGCACGCCCGGCCTTGTGGGGCAGCCATTCTTGGCTGCAGGCCGCCTTTCCAGGCGGTCATAGCCGTATCGCCGAGAGCGCCAGCCCGATCCCAAACAGCTCCTAAAGGACAACACCATGCCCGACCTAATCTACACCCTGCTAATCGCAGCCTTCTTCGCGCTCGCATGGCTCTTCACAAAAGCCTGCGACAAACTCTAAGGACAAAACCATGGACTATCTGATCGCCGGAGTAATCGCAGTCGCACTCTGCTGCTACCTCCTATACGCCCTTCTGAAACCGGAGAAATTCTAGCCATGACACCCAACGGTTGGCTTCAAATCGCTGTCTTCATCGCCTTGGTCGCCCTGTGCGCCAAGCCCTTGGGCAGCTTCATCGCAACGGTGATGGAAGGCAGGAAGAACTTCCTCTCCCCCATTCTCGGCCCGTTCGAGCGTCTCTTCTACCGCCTCTGCGGGGTGAAGCTCGACGCTTCCGGCCAGCCCGAGGAGCAGCACTGGACCCGCTATGCAGGGGCCTTGCTCGCCTTCAGCGCCTTCAGCGCTATCGTTCTCTACGCGCTCCAGCGTCTCCAAGTCTGGTTCCCGTTCAATCCACGGGCGTTCAGCCAGAACAACGTCAGCCCGGACCTGGCCTTCAACACGGCTACCAGCTTCGTCAGCAACACCAACTGGCAAAGCTACGTGCCCGAGACCACCCTGAGCTACTTCGTCCAGATGGCCGGCCTGACCATGCACAACTTCCTCTCGGCCGCCGCCGGACTCGCGGTCGCCATCGCCATGGTCCGCGGCTTCTCGCGCCACAGCATCTCCACCATCGGCAACTTCTGGGCCGACATCACCCGCGCCACCCTCTACATCCTGCTGCCCCTCTCGATCATTTCGGCTCTCTTCCTCAGCTCTCAGGGAGTCATCCAGAACCTCAGCCAGTACACCGAGGCCACCACCTTGGAAGGCACCAAGCAACTGATCGCACAGGGACCGGTAGCGTCGCAGGAAGCCATCAAGATGCTCGGGACCAACGGCGGCGGTTTCTTCAACGCCAACTCGTCGCATCCCTTCGAGAACCCCACGCCGCTCACCAACATGTTCGAGACCTTCCTGATCTTCTTGATCCCGGGAGCGCTCACCTACACCTTCGGCAAGATGGTCCGAGACACCCGGCAGGGTTGGGCCTTGTTCGCGACCATGACGCTCCTCTGGTTCGGCGGTGTCCTCACCGCGTACCACTTTGAGCAGCAGGGCACCCCGATGCTCTCCAAAGCCGGAATCGAGATGTCGGCCACGGCTGATCCGGCCCAGGGTGCCCAGTCCGGAGGCAACATGGAAGGCAAGGAAACCCGCTTCGGCATCGCCGATTCCGCCCTCTTCGCCACCGTCACAACGGACGCCAGTTGTGGAGCCATCAACGGCTGGCACGACAGCTTCACCCCCTTGGGCGGCCTCGTCCCCCTCTTCAACATAGAACTGGGCGAGGTGGTCTTCGGCGGTGTCGGCTCCGGCCTCTACGGCATGCTGATGTTCGCGATCCTCGCGGTCTTCATCGCGGGCCTCATGGTAGGCCGCACACCCGAATACCTCGGCAAGAAGATCGAGCAGAAAGAGGTCAAGATGGCGATGCTGGCGATGTTGGTTCTCGCCGCGAGCGTGCTCTTCCTTGCTGCCGCCTCGTCGGTGGTGGACTTCGCCAAGTCCGGCTACTGGAATCCCCCCGGACCCGCCGCCGCCAACATCAACAACCCCGGAGCGCACGGCTTGTCCGAAATCCTCTACGCCTACGCCAGCGGCACAGGCAACAACGGCAGCGCCTTCGGAGGCCTCAACGCCAACACTCCTTGGTACAACCTGACCATCGGCATCGCCATGCTGGCAGGACGCTTCCTGATGCTCCTCCCGCTGCTTGCCATCGCAGGCTCGTTGGCCGCCAAGAAACAAGTCCCCGTCTCCGCCGGAACCTTCCCGACCCACGGCCCCCTCTTCGTAGGCCTGCTAGCCGGAGTCGTGATCATCGTCGGAGCCCTGACCTACTTCCCGGCCCTCTCCCTGGGCCCCATAGTGGAGCACCTAATCCAATGACCAACCCAGCTTGTGGGGCGGCCAATATTGGCCGCGGCGGGCTTTCAGCCAGCCGTAACCGCACCCCCCGTTGCGCCAGCACCACCGTTCCGTTGTGGGGCAGGATGGCATCCTGCGGCCGGGTCGCCGACACGGCCACGCGGCGGAACGACGCGCGCTCGGCCCGCTGTGGGGCAGCCATTCTTGGCTGCAGCCGCCTTTCAGGCGGCCGTAACCGCACACTCCGCAGCGCCAGCCAGGCCACGCCCACTCCCTCAACCATCATCCCCAGCCAGCGCAGAACCGCAACCAACTAAGGAAAACCCATGTCCACCCAAACTCCGCGCCCCCTATTCGACCCCCCGCTGGCCAAGCGCGCCATCCTCGACTCCTTCGTGAAGCTCGACCCCCGCACTCTGGCCAAGAACCCGGTCATGCTGGTCGTCGAGGTCGGTGCCCTCCTGGTCACCCTCCTCACCCTCCGCACCGCCGCCACCGGTGGCCACGGAATCCTCTTCGAAGCCCAAATCGCCGCCTGGCTCTGGTTCACCGTCCTCTTCGCCAACTTCGCCGAAGCCATGGCCGAAGGTCGCGGCAAGGCCCAGGCCGACAGCCTCCGCAAGACCAAGTCCGACTCCGACGCCAAGAAGCTCAACGACGCCGGCAAGGTCCAGATCGTCCCCTCGTCCTCCCTGCGCAAGGGCGACGTCTGCCTCTGCGAGCCCAACGACATCATCCCCGGTGACGGCGAGGTCATCGAAGGCATCGCCAGTGTCGACGAGTCCGTCATCACCGGCGAAAGCGCTCCCGTCATCCGCGAATCCGGCGGCGACCGCAGCGCAGTCACCGGCGGCACCAAGGTCCTCTCCGACTACATCAAGGTCCGCATCACCTCCAACCCCGGCGAGACCTTCCTCGACCGCATGATCGCCCTCGTCGAAGGTGCCCAGCGCCAGAAGACTCCCAACGAGATCGCCCTCAACATCCTGATCGCGGGCCTCACCCTGATCTTCATGTTCGCCGTCATGACTCTCGCGCCCTTCGCCCAGTTCAGCGCCCTCCAAGCCAAGGCCGGAGCCGTGCCCAGCGTGATCGTCCTCGTCTCCCTGCTGGTCTGCCTCATCCCGACCACCATCGGCGGCCTGCTCTCCGCCATCGGCATCGCCGGCATGGACCGCGTCATGCAGCACAATGTCCTCGCCATGAGCGGCAAAGCCGTCGAAGCGGCGGGCGACGTCAACACCCTCCTTCTCGACAAGACCGGCACCATCACCCTCGGCAACCGCCAAGCGGTGGAATTCATCCCGGCTATCGGCGTCACTGAAATCGAGATGGCCTCCGCAGCCCAGCTCTCCAGCTTGGCCGACGAGACCCCCGAAGGCCGCAGCATCGTCGTCCTCGCCAAGGAAAAATACAACCTGCGGGGCCGCGAGATCGCGAATCATGAGGCCGAATTCATCCCCTTCACAGCCCAAACCCGCATGAGCGGCCTCAACTTCGAGGGCCGCGCGATACGCAAGGGAGCCACCGGCTCCATCCGCAGCCATGTCATCGCTCTCGGTGGTACGTTCCCGCAATCCGTCGAGGACGCTTCGGACACCATCTCCCGCACCGGCGGCACTCCGCTGGTCGTCTCCGAAGACGCCCGCGTCCTCGGCGTCATCCACCTCAAGGACATCGTCAAGGGCGGTATGAAGGAGCGTTTCGACCAACTCCGTAAGATGGGCATCCGGACCGTGATGATCACCGGTGACAACCCGCTCACTGCCGCTGCCATCGCCGCCGAGGCCGGTGTGGATGACTTCCTCGCCCAAGCCACACCCAAAGACAAGCTCGACCTCATCCGCAAGGAGCAGGCCGGAGGTCGCCTAGTCGCCATGACCGGCGACGGCACCAACGACGCTCCCGCGCTCGCCCAGGCAGACGTCGGTCTCGCCATGAACTCCGGCACTGTCGCCGCCCGCGAAGCCGGCAACATGGTCGACCTCGACAGCAACCCGACCAAGCTCATCGAAGTTGTTGCCATCGGCAAGCAACTCCTGATCACCCGCGGCGCGCTGACCACCTTCTCCATCGCCAACGACGTGGCCAAGTACTTCGCCATCATCCCCGCGATGTTCACCGTCACCTACCCGGCTTTGAACAAGCTCAACATCATGGGCCTGCACACGCCGGAGAGCGCCATCCTCTCCGCCGTCATCTTCAACGCCCTGATCATCATCGCGTTGGTGCCACTGGCCTTGCGGGGCGTCGCATACCGCGCCCTCTCTGCCGGGGAACTGCTCCGCCGCAACCTGTTGGTATATGGACTGGGAGGCGTGGTCGCGCCCTTCCCCGGAATCTGGCTGATCGACCAACTGCTGACCGCCCTACATTTGGCGTAAACATTGGCGTAAACAAAGGACACCACCATGCTCTCCGAACTCAAACCGGCAATCCTCGCCACTATCGTCTTCACCATCCTGACCGGGCTCCTCTACCCGCTCGCCATCACCGGAGCCGCCCAAGCCCTGTTCCACCGCCAAGCGGCGGGCAGCTTGGTCGAAAGCAACGGCAAGGTGATCGGCTCCGAACTGATCGGCCAGAACTTCACCAAGCCCGAGTACTTCCATCCCCGCCCGTCCGCGGCGGGGAACGGCTACGACGCCGCCAACTCAGGGGGCACGAACCTCGGCCCGACCAACTCCGCCCTGTCCGACCGCCTCACCAAGGACGCGGCCAAGTTCCGCGACGAAAACCACGCGACCGGCCCCATCCCGTCGGATGCCATCACCACCTCCGCCAGCGGTCTCGATCCCGACATCTCCCCCGCCAACGCCTACGCGCAGGTCGCGCGCGTGGCTGCTGCGCGGGGCATGTCGCCCGGTTCCGTCCGGGCCCTCGTCACCTCCCGTATCCAGGGTCGCGACCTCGGTTTCCTTGGCGAACCCAGGGTCAACGTCCTCAAACTAAACTTGGCATTGGACGGCAAATGATCCCTAAGCGCCCAGACCCCGACGCTCTCCTGCGCCAGATCCAAACGGGCGGGCGCCTCAAGATCTTCCTCGGCTACGCCTCCAACGCGGGCAAGTCCGACCGCATGTTCGACGAGGCCACCCGCCGCAAAGCCCGGGGCCAGGACATCGTCGTCGCCCTCTACCCGTCAACCTCTGGTTCTGTCGACCAGTCGTCTCTACCCGGCGCGTCAGCCCTCGAGATGGTCCCCATAGACCAAATCCCAACCCGCCAGCCTGCGGTCTGCCTCATCGACCAACTGGCCCACCGGAACCCACCCGGTTCCCCGAACCCCCATCGTTGGGAAGATGCCCTGGCCCTAACCGGCCAGGGCATCAACGTCGTTGGAGCCCTCAACCTCCAGCACATCGCCGAACACCAGGACGCCGTCGAGCGCATTACCGGTCGCCGCGCAGCCGACTCCGTCCCGCTATCCTTCATCCATACCGCCGACGAAATCGTCCTCGTCGACATCCTGCCGGAGCGATCCAACCTCCCGCCGGACCAGATCTCGCAACTCCGGGAACTGGCGCTCCTCGTTGCCGCCGACGTTGTCGAGAGCCAGCTCCAACACTATCTGGACGACCACGACATCCACCAGAGCTGGGGTACCCAGGAGCGCATGCTGGTCTGTATCACCCCCGGCGGCAACGCCCGGCCGATGCTGGAGAGCGCCGCCCGCGCCGCCGAGCGCTTCCACGGTCACATGCTCGCAGTCACCGTGCGTCAACCGGACTTGCCCCGTCCCGCCGAAGAGACCCTCCGGGGTTACCTGGACTATGCCCGTCGCCTAGGTGCCGAGGTCCATGTCATCGAGGGGAAGGACCCGGTTGGTGCCATCATCGCCTTTGCCCGCGAGCATCGCATCACCCAGCTCTTCGCCGGTCACACCCGGCAGCCCCGTTGGCGGTTCTGGGCCACCAGCTCGGCCGACCGGCTGATCCAAGGCTCCGAAGGGATGGACGTGCGGCTCTTCCCGCACGTCGTGTATCCATGAGTGGTCAATCTATGAGCAAGGGCAAACTCAAGATCTTCCTCGGCTACGCCGCCGGAACCGGCAAGACCTATCAGATGCTGACCGAGGCCCAGGACCTGAAAGCCCGGGGCGTCGACGTGGTGATCGGCTACTTCGAGCCCCATGCCCGCGTCGAGACCATCGCCAAGACCGAAGGTCTCGAGTTTGTCCCGCGCCTGCGCCTGGAGCACCGGGGCTCAGCCTTCGAGGACATGGACACGGACGCTGTCATCGCCCGGAACCCCCAGGTTGCAGTCGTGGATGAGTTCGCCCACGCCAACGTCCCCGGCTCCACCCGCCTCAAGCGCTGGCAGGACGTCATGCTGATCCTCGAAGCCGGTATCGATGTCCTGACCAGCCTCAATATCCAGCACATCGAGAGTCTGAACGACCAGGTTTGGCACGTGACCGGAGTCCGTGTCCGCGAAACCGTGCCGGACTGGCTGCTCGGAGAAGCCGCCGAAGTCGTCATGGTCGACGTGACCCCGAGGGCGCTGCTCCACCGCATGGAGCGAGGCGTCGTCTACTCGCCCGAAAAGGCGCGCGCGGCGCTGGAGAACTTCTTCACCGAGACCAACCTCTCTGCCTTGCGCGAATTGGCCATGCGCCAGACCGCCCACCAGATCGAGGAAAGGCGGACCGCCGAGCCCGCGCCAGCGCCCCAGAGCCCAACACCGGTAGCGATCATTCCCCGCAGCCACGAGAGCTTGATGCTGTGGCTGACCCCGCACCCCGCGACTGCCATGTTGATCCGGCGCGGCCGCCGGGTGGCCGACTATTTGGGCTGCCCTTGCACGGCGGCCTTCGCCGAATCCTCGGCGGCGCAACTGGAGGATCATGTCAACTTCTGTCGGCTCCTCAGGATCGAGGTGCAGGCGGTGCCGGGCGTTGACCCGTCAAGGGCCCTAGCCGCATACGCCAGGGCGCGGGGTGTCACCCAGATCTACGTGACCCGCCACACGCCCGACCTGACCAAGCTTGTCAACCAGGTCCGGGATATGCAGGTAACGATCGTGTCGGAAAGGCTGCGGAACTCGTGACGCCTACCAGGCAAGCAAGCCAGCCATCGCCGCTCGCAGGTCTTCGGTCTGCGGCAGGATCCGGTTCTCCAAGTCCGGGTGGTAGCCGACCCATACGTCCATCGCGGCAACCCGCTTCACCGGCGCGTCCAAGTATTCGAACAACTCGTCCGCAATCCGGGCCACGATTTCCGCCCCATACCCGAAGCTCAACGTGTCCTCATGGGCCACGATCACCCGGCTGGTCTTCCGGACACTCACGGCAATCGCATCCCAGTCGTAGGGGGCCAAAGAACGGAGGTCGATTACCTCGACCGACTTGCTGGGATCGGCACGCTCGATCTCCTGGGCCGCCAACAAGGCCTTCTGGACCACCGCGCCGTAGGTGACGATGGTAAGTGACTGGCCGGGTTTGACGACGCGGGCCTTGCCGAAGGGAATCGTGTAGTCCGGCCCCGGATTTGGAGCGCGGTTGTACATCTCCCGGTAGAGCTTCTTGTGTTCAAGGAAGAGGACCGGGTCGTCGCAACGGATGGCGGTGCGCAGCAGCCCTGCGGCGTCGTCGGCGCAGGAGGGGAACACCACCCGCAAGCCGGGAATATGGGTGAACGTGACCTCCCCGCATTGGCTGTGGTACACAGCGCCACCTGTGAGGTAGCCGCCAATCGGGACCCTGATCACCAGCGGTGCCGAGAAGCTCCCGTTCGACCGCCACCGCAGGGACGCTAGTTCATCCCGGATCTGCATCATCGCCGGCCAGATGTAGTCGAAGAACTGGATCTCGACCACCGGTTTCAGACCGACCGCGGCCATGCCCGTGGCCCTGCCCACAATGGACGCCTCGGCGATGGGGGAGTTGAAGCAACGCTTGCTGCCGAACTCGGTCTGCAATCCGGCGGTAAGCTTGAAGACGCCGCCCTTGCCCTTCACCTCGCGGAGGTTTTCCTCGCGACCGCAGTCCGCCACATCCTCGCCGAAGACGACAATGCGCTGGTTGCGGCGCATCTCCTCCTTCAGAGTGGTGTTGATGAGGTCGGCCATGGTCTTGGGCTCGCCCGACGTGTCTGCCTGGGACTCGAACACAGCCGAACGCGGGTCGACCGTCTCGGAATAGAGGTGGACGAGCGCGGTGGAGGGATCGGGCGACGAACGGCTCTGGGCCAGTTCCGAATCCTCGAATACGGACTGTTGGATCTCACGGACGATTCCCTCCAACTCCGCCTCCGTGAGGATCTCGTCCTCTATAAGGAAGCGCGGGAAGCTGGTGAGCGGATCGCGGAGGGCCTCGTCTTCGCGCTCGCGCTTGGTTTTGTACAGGCGCTCGTCGTCGGAGAGCGAGTGGGAGTAGGGCCGGACGCAGTGGGCGTGGACCAAGGCCGGGCCATGTCCCTCGCGGCAGTAGGCCACCGCGGCGCGCATCGCCCGGTAGGAGGAAATGAAGTCGTTGCCGTCTGTCTCGATGACCAGCAGGCCGGGGAAGTTGCCGACCAGCTTCGAGAGCGACCCGCCAGGGGTCTGCTTCTCGACGGGCGTGGAGATGGCGTATCCATTGTCCTGGATCAGGAATATGACGGGAGCAAGACTGAGGCAGGCGTGGTTGAGCGCCTCCCAGAACTCGCCCTCGCTGGTAGCCCCTTCGCCGGACGAGGCGAGCACCACGCGTTCCTCGTTGGGGTATAGGAATCGGAGAGCCTCGGCGCACCCGACGGCTTGGACGAACTGTGTGCCGGTTGCGGAAGAGCTGGATACGATGTTGCGGGCAGGGTCGCTCCAATGGGACGGCATCTGGCGACCGCCGGAACTGGGGTCGGACGCGGCACCGACCGCCTGCAGCAGCATCGACAGCGGCGACATGCCGAGCGCGAGACACAGCGCGCGATCCCTATAGTAAGGATAAAACCAGTCGTGCCCGGGCTTGGTGGCAAGTCCGGCGGCGACCTGGATCGCCTCGTGGCCTGCTCCGCTGATCTGGAAGAAGATCTTCTGTTGCTGCTTGAGCGTGATCTCGCGGTCGTCGAGCTGCCGCGAAGTACGCATCAGGCGGAAGGCTTTGACCAATGCCTCCGGGTCGAGTCCCAGGCTCCTTGCGGCGGAAAGCCGTTCAGTAGCGTGGGGAGTGGCGAATGTGGTCGTCATGGGAACCCTCAACGAGGATAGCAAGTCCGGGGTTACTCAGGAACATGGGGGTTGGGGCTGGTGGTCCTCGAACGGCCTGGCCCTGTCCCGAAGCGCGGGTGTCTCTACCAGCCTTGGGTATACTGTGGACGTGGACTCCCTTCCGCCATTCGACTGGGATGGTGCGAACATCCGTCACATTGGACGGCATGGCGTGACACCCAAGGAGGTCGAGCAAGCCTTCCGGAATCTGCCGGACGATCTGATGGAAGAGGAAGCGGGCGGCGAGATGCGCTACAGCAGCATCGGCCACACCGACATGCATCGAGTCCTCGTTGTCGTGTGGACCACCCGGCGGCGGATGATTCGACCGGTGACAGCGTACGATGCGGACCGATGGATGGCGGTCGAGTATTTGACGGGCAGGGGATTTGGCCTATGACTGACGAAATTCGCAAGGTGCCGGTTTTCGAGACCGAGGCCGAAGAGGCTCGCTGGTGGGACGACAACCGCGAATGGACACAACGTCGCCTTTTGGCTGCCATGAAGGCCGGAACGACGACGCGTGGAACCGCGCAACGGCTTGCCGAGTGTTGGGCGGCGGAGGACGCAACCGTCCGTATTCCGGACAGCGACTTGGATTTGGCCAAGAAACAGGCGGAAGCGCGTGGCTTGCCTTACAGGACATACATCCAATCCGTGCTGCACGAGGCCTTGGCAAATCGAGAGTCCCGCCAAGCGGCGTGATCGGCCGATCCGCATCACATTTCCACCATCAACCAGTAGCGGATCCGCCACGGATCTGCTATCCTGAATGAAGTCGAGCGCGGATTGGGACCGCAACCGGCGCATGCGAGAACTTTCCGCATGCGGGTGTTGACACCGGGCCCTGTGTCGCGCTAGACTTGGAAGGTTGTTTGCTGTATGAACAACCGATTGGCTGCAGCTTAATCTGTTTCGGGTTACCATCTCCGGCGTCGGAGGTCCGTCCCGAAGCGAGGTCCCGAGGCCCCGAACAGACGCTCCACTGGTTTCCAGCGTGGTGTCGCTCTGTAGGGATGCATGGACCTGTCAAAGCCTAGGCGGACCGGACTTGGATGAATTCCAAGATGCACGGATTCCGACCAACTCAAATTCAGACGCAGTGCAGTACCGGCTCCGAGAAGCGTTGAGTCCACGCGCGGCAACGGCCACCAAATTTCAGGTTTAGCAGTTTCAGCAAGGAACTTTAGTGCCGACATTCAATCAACTTGTGCGTAAGGGGCGTAAGGCGCCCGCATGGAAGACGGCCAGTCCGGCCCTTCAGAGCTGCCCGCAGAAGCGTGGCGTCTGCACCCGCGTGTATACCTCGACCCCGAAGAAGCCGAACTCGGCACTTCGCAAGGTCGCCCGCGTCCGGCTGACCAACGGCATCGAAGTGACCACGTACATTCCAGGCGTCGGCCACAACCTGCAGGAACACTCGATTGTTTTGATCCGCGGCGGTCGCGTGAAGGATCTCCCCGGTGTTCGCTACCACGTCGTTCGTGGCGCGCTCGACACCGCCGGTGTCGCCAACCGCAAGCAGAGCCGCTCCAAGTACGGTGCCAAGCGCCCGAAAGCGGCAACCAAGTAATCGCAGCACCAAGAGGAAATTCGCAACATGCCCAGACGCAGAGGCGCAGACAACCGGGAAGTAGCGGCCGACCCCATCTACGGGTCGACGATGGTGGAGAAGTTCGTTTGCTCGATGATGTGGGACGGCAAGAAGCAGACCGCCCAGAAGATTTTTTACGCGTCGATGCAGAAGCTTGAAGAAAAGGGTGGCGGCGAAGAAGCCATCAAGTTGTTCAAGAAGGCCGTCGAAAACGCCAAGCCGATGCTCGAAGTCAAGACTCGCCGCGTTGGCGGTGCCAACTACCAAGTGCCCATCGAAGTTCCCCAAAACCGCCGCACAAGTTTGGCGATCCGCTGGATCCTCAACAATGCCCGCGGTCGGGCAGAGAAGGGCATGGCGGACAAGTTGGCAAACGAGTTGAACGACGCGGCCAATATGCGCGGCGGGGCGATCAAGAAGCGCGACGACGTCCACCGCATGGCGGAAGCAAACAAGGCCTTCGCACACTACCGCTGGTAGTAGCAGACCAGACACGCAGCAAAGAATCAAGCAGTAAACACCGGACCGTAAGCAAATTCAATCCACACAATGGCACGCACTGTACCACTCGAACGGATGAGAAACATCGGCATCGCAGCCCATATCGATGCCGGTAAAACCACCACCACGGAACGGATTCTCTATTACACCGGACGCTCGCACAAGATCGGCGAAGTCCACGAGGGAACCGCGACCATGGACTGGATGGCGCAGGAGCAGGAGCGTGGCATCACCATCACTTCCGCCGCGACCACCTGTTCTTGGCGCGACATGCAGATCAACATCATCGACACACCCGGCCACGTGGATTTCACGGCCGAGGTGGAGCGTTCGCTCCGCGTGCTCGACGGCGCTGTGGCAGTGTTCGACGCAGTCGCCGGTGTTCAGCCGCAGTCGGAAACAGTTTGGCGTCAGGGCGACAAGTATCGTGTCCCGCGCATTTGCTTTATCAACAAGATGGACCGCGTCGGTGCTGATTTCTACCGCGCTGTCGGGACCATCGTGGACCGTCTCAAGGCGCGTCCGGTGCCGATCCAGATTCCGGTCGGTGCTGAAGAACACTTCAAGGGCATTATCGATCTCGTAAAAATGAACGCCGTTCTGTGGCGCGATGAGTCGTTGGGTGCCAAGTTCGACATCGTGGAAATCCCCGAGGACCTTCGGGAACTCGCGCAGGAATACCGCGAAAAAATGATCGAGGCCGTCTCGGAACACGATGACGACCTTATGGAGAAGTTCCTCAACGGCGAAGTCCCTACCGAAGCGGAAATCGCAGCCGGTATCCGCAAGGCTACCATCGCGATGAACATCTTCCCGGTGATCTGCGGCTCGGCCTTCAAGAACAAGGGCGTGCAGACGATGCTCGACGCCGTTGTCGACTACCTGCCTTCCCCGCTCGACGTGCCTGCTATCAAGGGTACCGATGTGGACGACACCAGCATCATGCTGGAGCGCCAAGCGTCGGACGAGGAGCCGTTCTCGGCTCTTGTATTCAAGATCATGACCGACCCGTTCGCGGGACAGTTGGCGTTCTTCCGGGTGTACTCGGGCAAAATGAACGCGGGCGAATCGGTCTTCAACGTGGCCAAGGGCCGCAAGGAACGCGTCGGTCGGCTAATGCGCATGCACGCCAACAAGCGGGAAGACATTGACGAGATCCGGGCCGGCGACATCTGCGCCGCCGTCGGTCTCAAAACAGTTTCAACCGGCGACACGATCTGCGACGAAAAAGCGCCGATCATTCTTGAGCGCATCGACTTCCCGACCCCGGTCATCCAGCTCGCTGTCGAGCCCAAGACCAAGGCCGATCAGGAAAAGATGGGCATGGCAATCGCCAAGCTCGCACAGGAAGATCCCACTTTCCGCGTCGCCACCGATCCCGAGACGGGCCAGACCATCCTTTCCGGGATGGGCGAGCTCCACCTCGAAATCATCGTGGACCGCATGATGCGCGAATTCAATGTGGTTGCCAATGTCGGCAAGCCGCAGGTTGCGTACCGCGAAACGGTGCGTGGCGAGGCGGAGTACGACTACACCCACAAGAAGCAGACCGGTGGCTCGGGCCAATACGCCCGCACCAAGCTGCGGGTGTCGCCGAATCCGGACAAGGGTTTCGAGTTCGTCAACGATGTCAAGGGTGGCAACATCCCCAAGGAATTCATTCCGGCTATCGAAAAGGGTGTTGTGGAAGCCCTCGAAGGCGGCATCATGGCTGGCTACCCGATGGTCGATGTGAAGGTTTCCGTGTTCGACGGTGCCTACCACGATGTCGACTCGTCGGAAATGGCGTTCAAGATCTGCAGTTCGATCTGTGTGAAGGAAGCCTGCCGCAAGGCCAAGTCGGTTCTGTTGGAACCGGTGATGGCAGTGGAAGTGGTGGTTCCCGAAGAGTACATGGGACCGGTGAACGGCGATCTCGTTTCGCGCCGCGGCCAACTCGAGGGCACCGAAATCATGGGCAGCACGCAGACGATCAAGGCAAGCGTACCGCTGAGCGAAATGTTCGGCTACGCGACCGAGCTCCGGTCGCGGACACAGGGGCGCGGCAGTTTCACCATGCACTTCGCCCGTTATGACGAAGTGCCGCGCAACATCGCAGAAGAGATCGTGGCGCGCGTGCAGGGCAAGACCAAGTAGTTGAAGAGGATCAGGGCAAATGGCGAAAGAAAAATTTGACCGCAGCAAACCGCACGTAAACATCGGGACGATCGGGCACATCGACCACGGGAAGACCACTCTGACCGCGGCGATCACGAAAGTGCTGCACAAGCACAATCCGAAGACGACGTTCCGTTCGTTCGACTCGATCGACAACGCGCCGGAAGAAAAGGCTCGCGGCATCACGATCGCGGCCTCGCACGTCGAATACGAGACGGCGAACCGGCACTACGCGCACGTCGACTGCCCCGGCCACGCCGACTACATCAAGAACATGATCACCGGAGCCGCGCAGATGGACGGCGCGATCCTGGTGGTTGCGGCGACCGACGGCCCCATGCCGCAAACCCGCGAACACATCCTGCTGGCCCGCCAGGTCGGTGTGCCGTACATCGTTGTCGCCCTGAACAAGGTCGACATGGTGGACGACGAGGAATTGCTGGAACTGGTGGAACTGGAAGTCCGCGAACTGCTTTCGACCTACAAGTTCCCCGG
>CAIVPR010000181.1 GCA_903907865.1 uncultured Acidobacteriia bacterium | reverse complement strand
GACCGGCGTGGCCGAGTTGCCCGAGGGGACCGAAATGGTCATGCCGGGCGACAACGTCCAGCTGGTTGTGGAACTGATCACCCCGGTCGCCATGGACAAGGGCCTCCGCTTCGCCATCCGCGAAGGCGGTCGCACCGTCGGTGCCGGTACCGTCAGCGAAATCATCAAGTAGGTTTTTCCGGTAGCTGCAACGGCAGCCGCGTCCGGCCCGAAAGAGGCCGGTCGCGGCTCTGCTGTTTGGAAGGTGGCATCGTTTTGGATGCTGCGTCAACGCTGTCACCACGTTCGGAAGGTCCCGTGTTCGGGAGGTAAGGTCAAATGCCAAGAGAAATCATCACGTTCCAGTGCCAAGAGTGCAAGAACCGGAACTACACCAACATGAAGAACAAGAAGACCACCACCGGTCGTCTTGAGAAGAAGAAGTTCTGCCCGTTCTGCCGCAAGCACCAAGCGCATCGGGAAACCAAGTAGCGACTGTTTCGGGTAATAGGACCCGCCTCGGCGGGTCCTATCCGGCTGCGTGCGACCACAATCCCCGCGCGCCGCTGGAATCGTGTAAACTGGTTCAAGGACTCTCCCCGGACAGGGGCGTAGGCTCAACGGTAAACCGGCGGTCTCCAAAACCGCTTTTGGGGGTTCGAATCCCTCCGCCCCTGCCAAATCCCTGAAGACAGTCCCGTATTCAACCAGAGTGAGAGCCTCTTGCTCAACTTGGTTGTTGAAGTTCCGTATTAGTCCGACGAAAAGGCGAAGCACAACACATGGCGGCCGAACTGGAAGTCAAGAAAACCAACTGGGTCGAGAGCACCCGCGAATACCTCATCGACATCCGCTCCGAGATGAAGCGCGTAACGTGGCCGAGCCGCCTCCAAGTGGAATCGACCACCCTTGTCGTGATCCTCAGCGTGTTCGCCTTCGCCGTGTACTTTCAAATCCTCGACAAGATCATCGAGAACACTGTCACCCGCGCGTACACGTATCTGGTCAAGTAAGGGACGCCAAGCAGGAATCCATGACGGAACTCGACAATCTTACCCCCGAAGACCAGGAACCCCTCGGAACCGTTGCTGACGAAGCAGAGGCTGCAGCACTCGGGGACGCAGCAGGCGATGCGCCCAAGCCCGAGGACAATATGCAGTGGTACATCATCCACTCGTATTCCGGTTTTGAGCGCAAGGTGGCCGAATCCCTTCGCACCCGTGCCGACGCATTCGGTTTCGGCGACCAGATCGGACAAATCCTGATCCCGGAAGAGGAAGTAGTCGAACTCCGCAACGGCAAGAAGGTCACCAGCCGCCGACTGCTTTATCCCGGCTACGTCGTCATCCAGATGGCGATGCGCAATGCCGACGGCTCCACCAACGACGAACTTTGGCACCGCGTGAAGGACACCCCGCGTGTCACCGGTTTCGTCGGCGGCGGCCAAGTTCCGATTCCCCTCTCCGAAGAGGAAATCAACAAGATGTTGTTCCGCCAAACGACGGCCGCCGAAAGGCCCCGTCCGAAGCTCTCGTTCGAGAAGAACGAGCCCGTCCGCATCATCGACGGGCCCTTCTCCAACTTCCAGGGCAAGGTGGACGAAATCAATTCCGAGCGCAACACCCTCCGCGTGCTGGTCACGATTTTCGGGCGTGCGACTCCCGTGGAGCTGGACTTCCTGCAGGTCGAGAAGATCGCCTAGGCAGGCAGTGCGGCGGCCCCAAAGAAATTCGTAGAAGAAAGGTATTGAGTCTGGTTTTCGTATGGCGAAGAAAGTCACTGGTTCCGTAAAACTGCAAATCCCCGCTGGCAAGGCGACCCCCGCCCCCCCAGTCGGCACCGCGCTCGGCCCGCAGGGCGTCAACATCATGGAGTTCTGCAAGGCGTTCAACGCCAAGACCTCCGGCAAGGAACAGGAAGGCCTGATCATCCCGGTCGTCATCACGATCTTCTCCGACCGCTCGTTCACCTTCATCCTGAAGACCCCCCCGGTTCCGGTCCTGATCAAGCGCGCCGTCGGGCTCGCCAAGGGTTCGGCAGAACCGCACAAGGCCAAGGTCGGCAAGATCACCCAGGCTCAGGTCGAAGAGATCGCCAAGATCAAGATGCCCGACCTGAACTGCTTCGAAGTTGAAGCCGCGGTCCGTTCGGTCAAGGGCACCGCGCGCTCCATGGGCGTCGACGTCATCGCGTAGTCCGGCCATCCAGCCATCGTTTTCATTCGGCCACTGCCCGCCTTGAGCGCGGGCAGTGGCCTTCTTTTTTTGAGCCCGACTGCCGAATCGAGTCCAGGAACGGCTAATCCCGCCGGTACTCCTCGTCGCTGACCTGCTCCAGCCACTCCACAACCTTGCCGTCGAGCCGCTCCTGGATCGCGATATGCGTCATGCCCGTCGTCCGCGAGGCACCGTGCCAATGCCGTTCGCCGGGCGAAAACCAGACCACGTCGCCCGGATGGATTTCCTCCACCATCCCGCCCTCGCGCTGCGCCCAGCCGCAGCCAGCCGTCACGATCAGCGTCTGTCCAAGCGGGTGCGTGTGCCACGCCGTCCGTGCGCCGGGCTCGAAAGTCACGCTCGCCCCCTGCACGAGCGCTGGATCGGGGGCGTGGAACAGCGGATCGATTCGCACCGTACCCGTAAACCAGTCCGAAGGCCCCTTTGCCGAAGGCTGCGTTCCAACTCTCTTGATTTCCATGCGTTCAGATTCTCCGCTTCCAGTATTCCAGCGTTGTGCCTCCGTAGACACCCCATCCGGTGAGCGACCGCTTCCGGACATCCGCCGTCTGCTCCGCCGACAATGACTTCAGGTTCCGCGCTGTGCGGATGTTGTCCTCCATCTGCCCTTGTGTGCCGGCGCCGCAAACCGCAACGTCCACGCCGGGGAGGTTCAAGGCGTAGGCGAGGCACTCATTGGGGTTCAGCGAACGCAGCAAGCATCCCTTGCCAAAAATCTTGATCGCTTGCACCCCGACACCGAGTTCCCGCGCCACGGGCAGTGTCGACTCCTCGAAGCTCAGGTAGGCGTGGTCCGCCGCGTTCAAGGGCATCATGACAGAGCGAGGTTTGGAGATCCTGCCCTGCCTCTATTGCCATCCGCTTCATGCTCTTGGTGGTGAGGAAAACATTCTTCCGGACACCTTCGAGCCCAATACCGTACGCCTCCTCGGAACGGTCGTCCCAATAGGCACGGGCGCAATCGAGTAGGTCACGCCGAGATCATACATGGTGCGGACGTGCGCGGCTGCGGTCGGGATATCGGGATGGAGGTCCATCCTCGCCCCTCCCTGCGCGATACGGCTAACTTGGATTCCGGTCTTGCCAAAGCTGGTAGTGGGTTCCTGCCGTGCTCAACCCCAAACCTCGTCCGCAACCTCCACGATGCGGCTCAGCTTGTCCCATTGCTGCTGTTCGGTGAGCATGTTGCCCTCCTCGGTGCTCGCGAAGCCGCACTGCGGGCTGAGGCAGAGTTGTTCCAGCGGGATGTACTTTGCCGCGTCGTCGATACGGCGCTTGAGTTCGTCCTTCGATTCCAAGTCGCCGGTTTTCGAGGTGACAAGGCCGAGCACCACCGTCTTCCCCGGCGGCACAAAGCGCAAGGGCTCGAAGCCGCCTGCGCGCTCGGTGTCGAATTCCATGAAGTAGCCGTTGACGTTGATCTGGTTGAAGAGTATTTCCGCCACAGGCTCATAGCCGCCCTGCGCGATCCAACTGGACCGGAAATTCCCGCGGCAGAGGTGCATGGTGATGACCATGTCGGAGGGACGGCCCGCGACGGCCGCGTTGATCAGGTCGGCGTAGATACCCGGGAGCTTGTCGGGGTCGTCGCCGCGGTCCTTGAGGATTTGGCGTTGTTCGGCGTCGCAGAGGTAGGCCAGATTCACCTCGTCGAGTTGTAGATAGCGGCAGCCGAGGTCCGCGAAGGCGTGAACGGCACCGTTGTAGGCGCTGCCGAGGTCGGCGTAGAAATCCCCCATTTCGGGATAGATGGCCTCGCTGACGGCCGCGCGCCCGCCACGGAAATGGAGGACACTGGGCGACGGGATGGTCATCTTGGGCGTGACCGACGGGTTGGCGCTTTCGGCGACGGTGTCGCGCAGGAAGCTGAAATGATCGAGCATGGGATGGCCACTGAAGCCGAGCTTGCCGACCACGCGCACGCCCCGCGCCTTGGTGGTGATGCCTTTGAACGCGATGCCTTGCGCGGAGGTGTAGCCTTCGCAACCGTCGAGGCGTTCGAGGAAGTCGAAGTGCCACATGGCGCGGCGGAATTCGCCGTCCGTGGCCGAGCGGAGGCCGATTTCGGCCTGTTTCGCCACGTTGGTCCGAATACCGGCGTCCTCCTGTTCGCGCAGTTGTTCGGGCGTGATTTCATTGCGCTCACGCTGTTCGCGGGCGGCGCGGAGGGCGGGACTGCGGAGGAGGCTACCGACGTGGTCGGCGCGGAAGGGGGGGATGGTTCTCTGCATGGAGGTTGGGCCGTCTCTCAGAGTTTATCGTAGGAGGGTATTCCCGTTGGGTGGGTGTCAGGGAAAGGAACTTGGCCTATGACGTTGGAGGCTTCACGGTGTATCACGACGTCCAATCGCCAACAACCATTGCGTGCTGGCGTGCAACGGATGCAACGCTCTGGAAACAGCAACCGGGAGGGATATCACAGCGGCCAGCCTCAGGGCTACCCGGTCACGGTACCGACGGCGGACTAAGCTGATAGATCCTGTATGAGTAGATCACCTTGGACCCGAACCGCTCCACCCATACGGCCGACTTTTCATTCGCATGGCCCGTGACAAGATCGATGCCAATCCCGCGAAGGTACTTCAAGGCCGCTGCCCGAAGTGAGGGGAACACACCGCGGGCTTGAAACTCCGGCTTAACGTAAACACCGGTCATGTGGGCGGAATCTTCCTTGACGACCATCGCGCAGCAGCCGGCAACCTCTCGGTTATAGCGAGCGAGAAGCAAGTGCATGCAGGGGTCTGGCCCGTCGATCAACTGGCGGTAGCGGCGTCGTCTGAAGACCACCTCGTCCGGGGGAAGGTTGAAACCCGCAGACATCAGACCGATATAGGACTCATATTCTTCCTCGGAACGGGGATCGACTCGCGTCACCTCCACGCCACGGACTAGTTCCAACGGGAACGAGGCGCTGCCGAGAACTCCCAATACAACCGATTGCGTCGCACCGCGCGCCAGAAGCCGATTCCCAAGGTCGCTCGGTTGGGTCCAAGGATAAACACACCATGTGAGTGGAAGCCCCAACCCATGGTACTCGCCAATGATCGCGTCGATCTCTCCCTCTGGATCGCGCATATTCAAGTTCGAGAAGAGAATCTCATTGGCCCCGGGCCACGATGACGATGGAGTGATCGTTCGATACCAGCCGCCCTCGTCGACCACAACCGTGTCATCGTGTAAACGCTGTGGGCCAATCGGTCCGTTCAACACTATCTCGAGTTCTCGCGGTGTGCCGAGACAACTCGGCATTCGGTGCTCCGCCCCGGCAAAAGGCCGCGCGGCCTGCGATGCTGACATATATGTTTTCCCCACGCGCCCAGGACGTCTCTCCTTGGCAGCTACCTTTCTTCAGCGCAATTTGTACCGTTGAATCTTCCCAGTGACCGTTCTCGGCAACTCCGGAACAAAATCGACCCATCTAGGGCACTTGTAGGGAGCCAGCTTCTCACCACAATGCCGGAGCAGGTCTCGCAACAGGGCAGGACCGGGCGTTTGGCCGTCGCGGAGATGAACGAAGGCCTTTGGTCTGACCATCTCCTGGGCATCCGGAAGGCCAACGACGGCGCACTCCAGCACCGCCGGGTGACAGGCGAGGACGCCTTCCACTTCAACCGGCGACACCCACAGTCCGCCGACCTTGAACATGTCATCGCTTCGCCCGGCATGCCAGTAGAAGCCATCGTCATCCACGTAATATTTATCGCCTGTGGCGAGCCATTCGCCTTGAAAGGTCTGTCTGCTCTTCTCATACTGATGCAGATAAAAGAGAGCCGTCGACTCACCTCTGATCAGCAGATTGCCGATCTCACCCGTCGGCACGTCCCGCCCGGCGTCATCCACGACACGTGCCGCGTAACCCGGCGACGGTTTGCCGCTACTACCCGGGCACAAATCGTCGGGGCGGTTGGCGATAACCGTGTGAAACGATTCCGTGCATCCCAATGTGTCCAGGATCTCGAGGCCGGTTCGCGTCCGCCAGTGCCGCCAGACTGCCTCCGGCAAGGTCTCTCCGGCCGAAACGCACATGCGGAGGCTACTAAGATCATAACGATTGGCGCCTTCGAGGAACGCCAGTTTGGTGGAATACGCGGTGGGAACACTAAAAAGCACAGTTGGCTTAAACTGTTCTATTGTCTGCAGTACGTCTGCAGCCAGGCGGGGCGAGCCGGAATAAAGAACGATGCTCGCGCCCACATACCAAGGCTGGACCAAGTTCCCACCTAGCCCGTAAACGAAGAACAGCTTTGCCACGGAAAAGGTACGGTCCCCTTCAGTGAGCCCAAAAAGATTGACGCCAGTGTTCTGGGCAACCAGAACATAATCCTTGTGTGCGTGAAACATGCCCTTTGGCTGACCCGTCGTGCCGCTTGAATAATGCAGGGAACAAAAATCGTCCCTATGGGTTGGCGCACGGTCCAGTTGCTTGGATTGCAAGGCAAGCCACTGTGCAAATGCAAGATCCGCAGGATGCTCCGAATCGCCAATTACCACAACACGTTGAAGCAAGGGGCGAAGCAGCTCGATGATCGGCAGTAAGCTTTGGTCGACAATCAACACAGCCATCCGACTATCACGGACGATATAGGCGCACTCCTCCGTTCGCAGCAATGTGCTCAAGCAGACTGCGACTGCGCCGATCTTGATGACGCCAAAGAAGGAGGTCACCCAATCGGCGCTATCCGGCGCAAGAATACCGACACAGTCGCCAAAGCGCACGCCCAGTTCAAGCAGTCCATTGCCAACCTGGTTCGCTTCACTGGCCACTTCGTGGAAGGTAAGGCACCGGGAATGGCTGAGGAGCGCCACTTTGTCGGAACTGGCCTGCAGGTTCCGCTCCAACAGGTCAACCGCGTTGTAAGCAATGGGAACATCCGCGGCCGTCATGAGAGGTCAATCCCCCGATCTTCGGTGCAAGGTGAATCGCGCACGCCGAAGCACCGGCGCAACTCCCGATAGATACGCCGCGAATCGGCAGGCGGCGAGACGGGTCGGAACAAACCATCCTTCTCCCAGGATTCCGGTTTCAAGCCAATCCGCCACGCATTCAGCCAAGGCAGTGTCTTGAAAGTATCCCAGTGTTCCGGCAAGACATCTTCAACGGCCAATAAGAACAGCGCCTGAGCTAACTGTTCGACAAGCTCCATGTTTTCCGCTTGATCTGCGATCACTTGTTCCCGGCTCTTGGCGCACTGCAGGTTCCGCGATCGCATATCTCTTAGGAAGTCTAATTGGAGGTAATCAAAAAAGTCGTAGGTCAGTCGGCTGGGCGAGAGAGCCGCCCATTCAAGCCAAAGCCGCTGCATGGTTTGAATTAGGGAGAACAAGCGGGCTGTGGTCTGGCGCAGATGTTGAGAGAAGGAGGGATCGAGATAGGTACCGTAAAACATCTGCGGACAGGAGAAGCCCCATGCATTGCAGAAATCCCAAATCAACTTCGCAGCCATGACCATGGCGTGGCCGTGGAAGGGATAGGGCAACTGAGTGTTCGCGGTGAGCGAATCATTCATGCCGAGGAAGAACCGGTTGTAATCCTCCACCCGCTGCGACGTCAGTTCTCCGGCGAAGTCGAGTCGCATCATGTCGATCACAATAGAGTTCGCGAAGCCGATCATGTTCGTGCCCGGCGAATAGAAGGGATCTACAAATACCCCGGCATCGCCGACGCATGCCCAGCGCTCTTGCGAAAAGACCTGCTTGGAGGAGTAGCTATAGTCATGCATCACTCTGAAATCCAGAGGTTCGCGCCCGGCGAGATGTGCAGCCAAGACAGGCTCGTGGCTCTCCAACCATGTCAGAGAACGCGCGTAAGTGCTGAAGGAAGAAAAGGGATGGAGCAACTCGTTCGCTACGATACCGACACTAGTATAGTCCGAGGAAAGAGGGATCAGCCACACCCAGTAGCCATCACCCATCAGGTGCGTTGTGGAAAAGTAGCGGAGCCCCTGTGGGACCCGATCATGCCAGGGGACTTTTTCGGTCGACACGAGGTTGTCAATATCGATTCGCCCTGGGAGGCGAAACCAACTTGAGCTAAACTGTCGGGCTCGCGAAGTGGACTTCTCCTTGGTGAGCCCAAGTTGTTTTTGCAGAAAGCGGCGCCGCCCGCTGGCGTCTACAACCCACCGCGCCCGCAGGGTATTTCCACCTTCATGAATCCGCCCCGAAATCCGAACTTCATGAAAAGACAGATCTCCACTCAGACTGATCTGTTCGACTTTCGCCCCCTCGATCAGCACCACGCCACTTTGCGCAATGAGATCGCGCAGGTCGTTTTCCAGCCTTCCGCGATCAATCTGATACGAATCGAAGGGCGGGAAGCTGGACAGCCCCATTTCCGGGCGTTCAGCAAGCGAAACATGGCCGCCGCCAAAAAAATACCGCAACCCGAGTTTAACGAAGTGACGCTCTTTCAAGTACTCGGCTAACTGCAGTTTTTCAGCCAAGTAATAGGCGCCCAACTCCACTGTCGACTCGCCGACCTTATGCCCGGCCTCCATCAATGGCCGATCCGCTGAGTCGATGAGCACCACGGACCAATGCGGTTGTTGCAGTTTGATTTGGCGCGCCAGCGTCAATCCGGCCAAACCACCGCCACAAATCGCCAAGTCGTACTCGGTTCGCTCATGCCCGCAAGCGCTGTTGCCTACGACTACTCCTGCTGCCAAACCACCATGCATTGCGGAAAGCCTCCCCGTTAACTGACCACCTGCGTCTTGTCCTGGTAGCAGCCAACCAACTCTCCAACCGTGCGAGGAAAACCAACACCCTCAAAAAATGTCAGGGGCGTACATTTCAGCTCCGACTCGATCCCCGCCAGCAAATGAGCGAAAGACAACGAGTCAAGCCAGAACTCGTCCAACATTGTTTCATCGGATACGTCTTCAGGAAGCGGCAGTGGCGAAGATTGCGCAACGACCGCGGCAAGTTGTCTCAAAATCACGTCGCGAACAGTCAAACTGGTGCCTCCGACAATCATGTGAAATGAATCGCAATCTGAGAGATGTGGTAGCCGACCCGCATGGTCGACGCGGCAGGCACGCTGGATTCCGGCATCGTTGTTACCGGTCAGCGGAAGACTCCCTCGGCGGCTCTCGCGCCGACAATTATTTCAGGCTTGTGTAAAATGCAACCGCATTGCGGTTCATTGGGGCCGTCCATCTCATCGGCAAACAAGGGATATCATAGCACATTCGCTGCATCCAAAGGCTGGATCAGAACTATGCTGGAGCGCAGTTCCCAATGATTGACCACTGCTGTTACGTGGCTGCGAGGCCTCTGGAAAAGGCCACGGAAGGGTAGGCGTGCGGCTAGCTCTCGACGGGCTCAGACGAGCCGACGAGGGCGCAACGTCTCCAAACAATCTGATCAAAACAAGAGTGGTGGCGGAAGTGGGGGTCGAACCCACACGTAGAGTGAACTACGCCAGATTTTGAGTCTGGTGCGTCTGCCAGTTCCGCCATTCCGCCACGGGACTGCTTCTAGCAGTATACCCGATTCCAATGCCTCACGTCACGGCCTTGTGACAGAATTCCGTGACAGCCCTACGCCCGGCCCGCGAAGGTGCGGCCTTCCGTCGCGACCTTGATCTTCTCGCCTTCCTTGATGAACAGCGGAACCTTCATCTCCAAGCCCGTCTCCATGCGCACGATTTTGGTCACGCTGCCGCTCGACGAGTCACCCTTGGCACCCGGTTCGGCGTACTGGACCGTCAATTCGACGTGCATCGGCAACTCCAGCCCGATCGGGTTGCCGTTGTACTTCAGCAGTTCGACGATGGTGCCGTCCACCAGCACTTCCAGCGCGTTGCCGACCATGTCCTCGTTCAGGTTCAGGGTCTCGAACGTCTCCTGGTCGAGGAAATACGAGCCGTCGTTGTCGCTGTAGAGGTACGACGCAGGCACCTTCTGCAGATCCGGCTCCTTGAACTTGTCGCCAGCCTTGAAAGTCTTTTCAAAGACGGCACCGTTGAGCAGGTTCCGCATCTTCAAACGGACGAGAGTCTGTCCGCCGCGCGCCGTCGGGGTGCTGACCTCCCAATCCATGCAGACGTAGGGGATGTTTTCGTACTCGAACAGGGTTCTTTTCTTGACGTTCAGCGCTTCGATCAATGATGCCATGAATTTGCAGTATATCGCGTCGGCGAAAATCGGCTTCGAGCAAGAAGCTAGCGCTGTCCAAAATCCTCGCTGTGGGTGACGAAGTCGGGATATGCACCTGCGCCCAGCTCATACAAGTCCATCCCCTGGCGCTCGCCGTCGCGCGAGACCCGTTGCGGTGCGACCCGGTCCAGCAACCAGTTCAGGCCCCAGGCCAAAGGCAAAACAAAGCCAAGCAACGTCGCGATGCCCACCAGTTGCGCGACCACCTGCGTGCCCGTGTCGCCGCCCGGAACACGTCCCAGCAGTCCAGCGGCGAGCAACCCCCAAAGGCCACCGATGGCATGCACGGAAATCGACCCGCCGGGATCGTCCACATCGAGCCGCAATTCCAGAAACTCCACCGCGAAAGTGACCGCCGCTCCCGCTAGCAGCCCGGTCAGGAGCGCCGCGGCCGGGGGCAGGATCGCCGCACCGGCGCTGGTCGCGACCAGCCCGCCCACCCAGCCATTCGCCGTCAGCGAGGCGTCCGGCCTGCCGAACCGGTAACGGGTGATGAATGCCGCCGTGATCCCGGCACCCGCGGCACCGAGAATGGTGTTGACCGCGACCAACGGGATCTTTACCAGGTCCGCGCCCGTGAAAAGAACCGCCCCGGCCCCGTTGAGCGCGATCCAGCCCGCCAGCGCCACCAAGCATCCGGACAGGGTGTAGACGACATTGTGGCCCGGGATCGCCATCGGCATCCCGTCGTGGCCATACTTGCCCTTGCGGGGCCCAAGAATCCACACCAGTGCCAGCGCCGTCAAGCCGCCCGTGCCGTGGATGACGCCGGAACCGCCGGCATCGATGAATCCGAGCTTCGCCAGCCAACCGCCAGCCCATGCCCAGTGCGCGAAGACGGGGAATACGATAGCCGCGAGAATCGCCGACGACGCCATGATGGAGTTCAGCCGCCAGCGCTCCATCCCGCTTCCCAGTGGAATCAACGCCGCCAGCCCCACGCTGACCAGCCCCATCCATGCCGCCAGCCACGGTTTCACATCACCGGGCGCGACGCCGGACGCGAACGGGCCGACCGCGCCCAGCCAGTCCCACGGCTTGCCCTTAATTAGAAGGATCCGCGACGCCTCTCCCATCGAACCCTGCCAGCAGCGGCCGACTACGAAGTAGGCCACTGACGCCGCCGCGATGGCGATCACAGCGCCCAGCATCGAGTGCGCGGCATTGCGGGATCGGCCGAGGCCGGTGTTCACCAAAGCAAGGCCGGCCCACGCAAGGGGAGCCAGCAACAGGAGCATACAGCACACGAGCATGCTGGGCGGGAGTGATTGGGAATCGCTCAAAACCGGTCGCTCCCAAAGGAAGAAGGTCTCTGTCCGAAACCGCCTTGCCCAAACCCTCCCTGGGGAGGCGGGGGCACAAGATGGGATTTCACCGCCAACCCCAGACCCATACACTCCACACCGAGGCCAGCCAAGACGAAGCTGTTCCGGGCAACGCCGGGACCCAGAAGAACGAGGGCGGCAAGGACGAGGAACCACCCAGCGGGCAGGAGGAGAAATCCGGCAAGTTTCATGGTCGGGGTTGTTTCGCCGCCAAGGGCGACATCGCCAACATAGCACAAACATGCTTTTGGACTGGCACCTGGAGCCGCAAACAGATGGTATCGATTTTATTTATGAAGGCAATCCAAACTTCCGCATCCCTATCCAAAACGCTTGTACCTGGCATAAGAAAATTCAATTTCCCTTCCACCCCCCAAGTCTAGGAGTATAGAGGAAAGCCGGACCACGCACCGTCCCGCCCATCGGCCCCCTGCCCAGGCCAGCCGCGGCATCCAAACGCCGCCGCATCAGACCAAATCTCAACTACAAGGATCCAATACCATGGCCGAAAATGCCACATCTGAGATGAAACCGACACTGGGCCTTACGGGCCTGACGATGAATGCCATGGCGCTGATCGCCCCTGGCGCCTTCCTCTGGCTCACGTTCCAGGTGCAGTCCGCAACCGGCGCGACTGGTCCCGCCATGTGGATGGGCATCGTCATCGCCCTCGTGCTCTGCCTCGCAACGGCAGTCTGCTACGCCGAAATGGCGAAGCTCTACCCCGGCACCGGCAGTTCGTACTACTTCGCCGAACAGTCTTTCCTCAACCACGACAAGGCGTGGAAGTATGCCCGCCTCTCCAAGTACATCGTCGGCTGGGGCTCCCACCTCTACTACTGGATCTATCCGGGCGTTATGGTCGGCGTCACGGGCATCATCTTCGGGTATCTTGCCGGAACCCTTTGGCCGAACTTCATGAGCGCCAGCAACCCCGGTCCCGTGTTCATGATGGTGGTCGCAGTGATCTTCTCGTTCGCCGTCGCGGCCATTGCCGAACGCGGCGTGGCGGGTTCCACCTCGATCAACATCGCGATCAACGTCATCCAGATCTCGGCGTTGCTGGTTTTCGCTGTGATGGCGTACAGCTACCGCACCACGCACCCGGCCGGCTCCAAGGGCTGGAACTTTGATTCTGGCTCGGGAGAGGCGTACACCTACGAGTTCGAGACCAAGAAGGTCACCAACGCCGGCGTCACCACGGACGAAGTGGTCCGCAACGCCGACGGCTCGCCGAAGGCAAAGCTCGACGCCGCGGGCAAGCCTGTCGCGTTCGTGATCGACTATCCCGAAAAGGACGAAAAGGGCAACTTCCTCACCCACAAGGAAGCCAGTTCCGTAACCGGTGTGCACAACTTGGCTTGGGCCTTTATTCAGGCAACCGTCGCCATCCTGATCCTGGTCGGATTCGAATCCGTCACCGCAATGGGCGGCGAAGCCAAGAACCCCAAAAAGGACGTGCCAATCGCCGTCATCTTATCGCTGCTGATCCAGGGGGCGTTCTGTTACCTCATCGAGTATTTCGCGGCGGGATATTTCCTGAACAGCGGCTACACGATGCAGAGCGCGACCAGTTCGGCGGCTCCCATCGGTGACATGATGATCATCCTCGGCAACCACTTCTTCGGGCCGGGCGGCGGCCGCACCTTCATGCTCGTGGAAGCCTTCACGGTTGTCCTCGCGCTGATCGGCACCACGCTCTCCTGCATGAACACCGGTGCCCGCGTGACCTACGCGATGGGCAAGGACCAGGAGGTTCCCGAGCACTTCGGCCTGATCCATGACGAGAAGCTGACCCCGCACCGCGCCATCTGGACGCTCGCGGTCATCTCCGCAGTTGTCGGCTGCATCTCGGTCCTCTGCGTGTTCGGCGACGCCGGTGCTCCCAGCGACGCGGCGATCAAGGCTCTCCCGCAGGGCATCTTCTCCAGCTTCGGCTACACCACGCACGACGCGATGGCGGCCATGCCGGGCACACTGCTCACCATGACATTGGCGTCCAACTTCGGCACGTTCCTGCTGTATATGCTTAGCTGCATCATCTGCATGGTGGCGTACCACGGTCACAAGGACTTCAACTTCATCAAGCACGTGCTGATTCCGGTCTTCGGATTGCTCGCGAACCTCGGCTGCATGGCCTTCTACCTGATCGGGCCCTTCATGGGCTACGGCACGGCGAAGGAACCACTGCTGGCCTTGGGAATCGCGGCGGTCTGGGGCATCTACGGCGGAATTTACTTCATCACTTCCAGCAAGAAGTCGGGAAGAACGACCCTCGTCAGCAGCCGGGCATAGGCTGGTTCCAGCCGCAGTCCGGGTTTTGACAACAACCGGGGGCAGCCGCAAGGCTGCCCCTTTTTACGACCAGGCTAACTTGAAGGAGGGGCGATGTTCGCAAGTGCCGCGCGGCAAGCCCTGCCCAACTCCAACATGCTCGATATCGAGTTCCACCAACTCTCCGACGTAGGACGGGTCCGAGACCACAACGAGGACTTCGCGGGCTCGTACCTTCCGGCTTCCGAGAATGAGGGCCGGACGCAGGGGTGGCTGTTTGTCGTGGCCGACGGTGTCGGCGGCGAGGAACGAGGCGAGGTCGCGTCAGAATCCGCTGTGGAGAGCCTGATAGCCGGCTTCCGGGCCGCTCCCCGCGGCGAGGCCCACACCGCGCTGATGCCACGAATCGTCCAGAAGGCGAACATAGTGGTGTACGAATTGGGACGTGCGTCGAGTCCCGGCGGGTCCCGAATGGCGACGACGCTGGTCGCTTGCGCGTTCCGGTACGACCGCGTGGTGGTGGCGCACGTCGGCGATTCGCGCTGCTACTTGATCCGCCACGGCTTGGCATCGCAATTGACGCGCGACCACACGGTGGTGGCGGAGCAGGTACGGCTCGGCGTCCTCTCGGCCCGTGAGGCCGAAACCGCGCAAACCAAACACATCCTGAGCCGGTCGATCGGCAACGACATGTTTGTGAATGTCGAAATGTCAGACCACCAGGTGCACGCGGGCGACGTCCTGCTGCTCTGCTCCGACGGCCTGCACGGTCCCGTCAAGGGCTCGGAAATGGCAGAGATCGTCGCTTGGAATCCGAATCTGGAGACCGCCGCCCGAAAGCTCGTCAACCTTGCGAATGAGCGGGATGGCGGAGACAACGCCACGGTGCAACTCATCCGCGTGCGCGATGTCGAGAGAATGGGAATGTACCGGGGCCGCCCCTACAAACTTCGATGAACGCAATACACGCCGGGGATACCCTCGACCACTACCTGATCGAAAAGCTCGTCGCCCGCAGCGGGATGGCCTCGATCTACAAAGCGACCGACACCGTGGATGGAAAAGCGGTCGCCATCAAGATTCCTCATCCGGAGATGGAAGCCGACGCTGTTCTTTTCGACCGCTTCCAGCGGGAGCAGGACATCGGGCAAAAACTCGACCACCATGGCGTCATGAAGGTGTTCACGGACGCCAAGCGCAGCCGCATCTACATGGTGATGGAGTGGGTGGAGGGCCAACTGCTCCGGGAAGAGGTTTCGGGCGGTCGGAAACTCCCTGTCGAGCGCGTGGTCAACATTGTGGCGCGGGTTTGCGATGCGCTGGAGTACATCCACACGCATGGCGTTGTCCACCGCGATTTGAAGCCCGAAAACATAATGATCGAGGCCGACGACCACATCAAGCTGATCGATTTCGGCATCGCGGGCCAAGAAGGCTCGCGCCGCCTCACTTTCGCCAAGCTCTCGAACGTGATGGGGACGCCGGATTACATCTCGCCGGAGCAGGTGAAGGGCCAGCGGGGCGACGGTCGGGCTGATATCTACGCTATGGGCGTGATGCTGTATGAACTCCTCACCGGCAAGGTGCCGTTCTCGGGACCGAACGCCTTCGCGACCATGAACGAGCGGTTGTTGAACAACCCGATGCCGCCGCGGGAGATCGACCCGGCCATTACACCGGAGCTTCAGGAGATCGTGTACCGAGCGATGGAGCGGGACCCCAAGAACCGCTACGCCCACGCAAGGGAATTCGCCTGGGACCTTCGGAATCAGGACCAGGTCGGCGTGGCGGAGCGGACCGAGCTGCACGATTGGCGGACGAAGAAGACCGGGCTGGGCAAGCGCATTCTCAACTACGTGCTGCTGGCGTTGGTCCCGGTGGTGATCTTCGCCTTGCTGCTGTGGGTTTCCCGCAAGGCTTCTTGAACTTCAGCCGACCAACACCATCACCTCCTCGACAATCTCGTTGAGGGTATGGGACTGGAGGCTGAGTTGCCCCACTGCGGCAGCCGTTTCCTGGGCCACGGCCGCGGTCCTCTGGGTTGTTTCGCGGATCAAGCACATCGCCTGCGCGACCTGCGCGAAGCCTTGCGTCTGTTTACTGCTTCCGTCGCTAACCTGGTTGACCAATGAGAGCGCTTGGCTCGATCCCCGGGTTACGTTTTGAATGGCGGAAGCCACTTGGTGAACCTTGGTCCTGCCGTCGTTGGCCTTTGCGATCGAGACCTCCACGATTCCTGCCGTGCCCTCAGCCGCTTCGCTGCATCGACGTGCCAAGTTGCGAACCTCGTCGGCAACGATAGCGAATCCCAAGCCCGCTTCACCGGCGCGGGCAGCCTCGACAGCTGCGTTGAGCGCGAGAAGATTCGTCTGGAAGGCAATCTCGTTGATCACCTTCATGATGCTCGAGATCTTCTCGCTCTGAGCCGAGATCTCCCCGATGGCCGCTACCATCTCATTCAACGATCCGCTGGCGATCTCGAAGTCCGACAAGGAACCCGCGACCAAGGTGGCCGCAGCCGAGGCGCTCTCAGTATTTCTCTTCGAGATTTCGTCCAGACGCGAGCTGGCTGTCGCAGTTTCCTCGACCGACGCCGCCTGCTCCGACGCGCCGGAAGCCAAGTCATGCGCGGCAGAGGACATCTGGCCGGCTGCGCCTTGAATTCTGCCACTCTCGAGCCTGAGTTGCACTGCGGCATTGTGTAATACCTTGGTCGTGGAGCGGATGACCAGAGTGGCAACAGCCGCGCAAATCAGCAACGAAAATGCTGTCAACAGAATCGACCACATCCGGTCCGAGGCAAGGCTGTCGATGCGGTGCCGCAACAGGACATCGAGTTCCCTGGAACTGATCTGCCACAGCCGGAAACTTGCGCTTCGCGCGGCCTCCGCGGTGGTGGCGACTCCGAGAACCTGCGCAAGGGCCTCCGGATCTTTCGGATCGGTCGGCTGAGTGGAGTTCTGGATAAAACCGACCAAGTCGTTCGCGCGCTGCGCATACACCTTCGCCGGGTTGGGAAGATTCGCCTGCAGGGTTTCGCTGGTACCGTAGTAGTCGGAATCTCCGGCCAAGGCCGTCTGCACGTCCGACTGAATATGGTCCAAGTCCGATTCCCGGAGTTTTGCACCCTCGATGGCCAAGCGTAGGCGAAGGGAATCGGGCAAGCCCTTGGTTGCGTCCTGTCCCATCGATTCGATGGCTGCCAAGCGGTCTTGAGTTTGAGGCAGTGCTCCGATGGTCATGTCGACGATGTAGTAACTGTCCAAATCGGGGTCCAGGATCAGACCGGACGTATCGCCAACATGCTTGATCAGGTCGCGAAGGTCGGCAATGAGGTGTTGGTGGGCGGCGTCGGAATCCGACTGGGATTGACTGGCATACGAACGCTTGAGCGCCTCCCATTCCAAGCGGAGCGTCGCTGGGCGCAGATGGTCCCGCTTGCCTCCAGATAGTTTTGCCGCCGTAAACTGCAGTTCGTCGCGGTACTGGGTGTCCACTCCATGGAACTGGACCAACGCTGAATCGATGGCGCGCTCAGCCGATGCGAGATCGGCCTGCGCGGCAGCCTCGCACGCCAAGGGCGGCTTGCACCTGCGTGCCTCCAACTGGTGCATCTGGAGGGCCTGCAACAGATCCTCCAACGGGCGCTGGTAAAGATTGCCATGCTGCTCCAAGATTGCCGAAGCAATGTCCTTGGAGAAGCCCTTGGTCACGGAATGGAAGAGAGCCCAGCCCACGGTGAAGAAAACGAAGAATCCAATGAGTCCCAGCCGTTGGCCCAAACTCAGTCGACGCAGTTGTCGGAGGTCAATCGCCATCATGCCCTTCCATCGGCTGGGTGGCGTCCAAACTTTAGGGTCCACGCCGCCAAAAGGGAAATAATGTGCGGCTACTTGGCCGCGCAGGAATATGACGCGGCGTCGCCGACCGGACCTTTCGCGTACTTCGGGTAATCGGGGTAGGAACACATCGGCAGGCCGCGTTCCCCGGCGGTGACGGGCACGGACTTGCCGGGGGCCTGGTTGTTCTCGACCCAAGCCGTGATCAAGCCGAAGCGGTCGTAGGTACTCGGGATGGGCTGAGGCTGGCCCTCCGGCGTGTGAGTGCGCCCCATCAGGCCGTGGTTGGTCTGGGGAAGCACGAAGAACCGGGCGAAGGTGTCGACAGCCTCGCGCCCCATCTTGTCGAGTACGGACTGGTAGTAGGCGATCTGCGCGCCCGGGGAGGCGAGTGTGTCGTCGGTCCCGATTACGACAATCAACTTGCCGCCACGCTTGCGGAAAGCTGAAAGGTCCGGGTTCGTGGAATCGAGGATTTGCGAAAGCTCCACGCGGCGCTTGTTGAGCGGGCCGCCTTCAACGTAGTCCAGCGGGTTGGCACCGGGGTCCTTCATCAGGAATCCGGTCACTCCAAGGGCTCCGAGATGGGAGTGCAAGGGAGCATCGGGAGCCGCCCCTTCCTGGCCTCTGAATCTTGCGGGAAGGATGAGGCCGCTGCCGGAAGGGTCAGTCGTCGGGAACCACATTCCGAACGATTTCACGCCGTTCGCAAGCGGCGTGGCGAATTCGTAGGGCGAGTAGACCATCTGCAAGGTAGAAATCTGGCCATTTGTGAGGCAGGCGGCGGCGGACGTGTCCTGCGGATTGGGGTCGATGTTGTTGGGGCACCGCTTGGCGGCCCACGGATCGCGGCCCTTGGCACCCTGCTTTACATCGAAGATCGCGCGGCAGGCCATGTAGTTGTTGATGATGCCGTCGGCGAGGCCGTCCAGTTGGTCGCACTGGCGCATGAATTCAGCCCGGATGGCGTTGGTCTTGGCGGGTGTCACCCAGTTCGCGATGGGCTTCTCTTGGATGCGGATCACCTCCGGCGCCAGCATCAGGGAGGAGAAACTGACGATGGGAACCTCGGCGGCGATGCCGTCATAGTCGGCCGGATAACGCTGCGCCACCGTGAGCGCCTCGCGGCCTCCCTGGGAGGTCCCGAAGAAATAGTTGAAGCGCGGACGGGTTCCGTAGGCGCGCTCGATGAGGACGAAGGCCGCGTCGTGCGTCTTCTTGAGCTGCATGTGGCCGAGGTTGGCGATGGCCTCCTCGTTTGTCGCCCAAGCGGTGTCTGCTGGCGGACCTCCGCGGCCGGGGCTGGCTTGATGGCCGGAGTCGCTACCGTAGGTTGCGATGCCGCGCGAGAGAACGGAGACGCCGCCGCGTCCAAGGGGTCCGGCCAGCGGCGGAATCACGCCGTTCATGCCTCCGCCGCCCAGTTGGGCGGCGCGGAGGGTCCAAGATGCCGGGAGTGCGACGCCAAAGCGGATCGCGCGGGCATTGGGGGACTTGTCGACCGGGGCCATCGAGCCGTCCACACTGCAATAGGCGGGATTGGCGTTGGCCGCTTCGTGCCATTGGGGCGGGTTGAGGGTGACCGCCGAGACGGGGAGACTGATGGCGGCAACCGGGATGCCGGCACCGAGTTTCTCGGGCGTGCAATCCGCTGGTGTGATGGTCTTTTGTGCGAAAGCCGCTCGGACAAGAACGACGGTTGCGGCCGCGATGGCCAATCGATTCATGCGGACATTCTATCGGACGGGCGTGAGTCGGTTGCGGAGTTCCGCGGCGCAGCGCGAAATCAAGGCCGACGACTCGGGAAACTCGGTGGCCATCAGGAGGAAGCCGTGGATCATGCCGGGCCAACGGATCACTTCCGCTTCGACTCCTGCTGCGGAGAGCACGCGTCCGTAGGCCTCGCCTTCATCGCGAAGGGCGTCGAACTCGGCGGTGATGACCAAGGTCGGAGGGAGGTTAGAAAAATCGCCAGCGCGGAGCGGAGCGGCGTCGGGGTGGTGGCGCAGCGACGGATCCGGGAGGTAGCGGTCCCATGCCACGGCGGCGCGATCCACAGTGACGACGGGGCCTTCGGCGAACCGGTGCCAGGAATCGGTATCGAATGAAACGTCGGCAACCGGGTAAATCAGGATCTGCGCTTGCAACGCAGGCAGCCCCTCGTCGCGCCATTTGCGCGCGACCACGGCGGCCAAGGCGCCGCCCGCGCTGTCGCCCCCGACGGCGATGCGGGTTGGGTCAAGATCCAGTTCCGTTGCGCGTTGGAAAACGTCGCGGGTCGCTACGAAACAATCATCGGGACCGGCGGGGAACGGGTGCTCTGGTGCCAACCGGTAATCGACGGCCACCACCACGCAGCCGGCCTCCACCGCAACTTGCCGTAAAGCCGAATCATGGGTTTCCAGATCGCCCAGGCAGAACCAGCCGCCGTGGAAGTACACCAGCACTGGCAGAATCCCGGCACTCGGGCGGTACAAGCGCGCGGGAACGCCGCCCAGTTCCAAGTCGCGAACTTCAAACAGCGATACCGGGGGTCCCGACATCGTGGAGACCTTGCGCAACCGCCGCCGACCGCCTTCAATCGACGCGTCGCCGTCGTCCATGGAGGCCATTCTGGCGAGAACGCGCTGGACCGCGTCGGGGAAAACCGCAGCCATTAGACCAGGACCGTGAAGGCCGATTCCGTCCGCTGCACGGGCCGGTACAGGGTGTCGCGCTCGAACGGCGTCCGCCCGGCCAACCGGATCAACCGCAGCAGGTCCGTCCGCCGCAACGACTGCGTCACCGTCGAGCCTGCCTCGTGGTAGATCTTCTCCTCCACCACCGTGCCGTCGATGTCGTCAGCCCCGAAGCGCAACGCGATCTGCGCCACCGCCGGCGACATCATCACCCAATAGGCCTTGATGTGCGGGATGTTGTCCAGCATCAGGCGGGCGACGGCGATGTTCTTCAGGTCGTCGAAGCCGGTCGTCTTCGGGATGTGCGAAAGCGCCGTGTTCTCCGGGTGGAAGGCCAGCGGGATGAAGGTCTGGAAACCCTTGGTCTCGTCCTGCAGCGCGCGCAGCCGGACCAGGTGGTCGACGCGGTCTTCCTCATTCTCGATGTGCCCGTAGAGCATGGTGCAGTTGGAGTGCAGCCCGAGTTCGTGGGCGGTGCGGGCAGTTTCGAGCCACTCGTCGCCGGTCAGCTTGTGGTCGCAAATGATGCGCCGGACGCGGTCGGAAAACACCTCCGCTCCGCCGCCGGGCAGGGAATCCATGCCCGCCTCGCCCAGCCGCACTAGCACTTCGCGCACGCTGATCTTTTCGCGGCGGGCGAAATAGCCGATCTCCACCATCGTGAACGCCTTCAGGTGGATCTGCGGATAGCGCTCCTTCAGGCCGCGCAGCATCTGGCAGAACCAGTCCAGATTCAGTTCCGGGTGAAGGCCGCCGACGATGTGGAACTCGGTGATCGCCTCTTTCCAGCCCTTGCCGGCTGTCTCCCAGACCTGTTCCAAGCTCATGGTGTAGGAATTCGGGTCGCGGCGCTGCTTGCCGAACGCGCAGAGGCGGCAACTGGCGACGCAGACGTCGGTCGGGTTGATGTGGCGGTTAACGTTGAAATAGGTGACGTCGCCGTGCATCCGTTCGCGCACGATGTTCGCCATGTGGCCGATGCCGAGGATGTCGCCAGACCGGTAGAGGTCGAGGCCGTCCTCGTAGGAAAGCCGCATGCCGGCCTCCACCTTGTCGAGGATCGGCAGCAGACGGCGGTCTTCAAAATTGGGGATCATGGCGTTTGTGGAGGTTAGAGCTTTTGATAGTTGACGAAAATGTCAGCCGCCCAGAAGACGAAGAATAGCACGCTGACCCAGCCATTCATGGTGAAAAATGCCGCGTTGACCTTGGAGAGATCGTGTGGTTTGACCAGTCCGTGTTCGTAGACGAGCAGGGCCGTCACCGCGACCACTCCCGCCACCGCTAGTGGCCCCAACTGCAGTTGCTGGACGAGCAGCAGCAGCGACGCGATCATGAGGAGGTGCAGGAGCCGCGCCACCATCAACGCACGGGCAATCCCCAGGGCTTTGGGAATGCTGAACAAGCCGTTTTCGAGGTCGAATTCATAGTCCTGGCAGGAATAGATGATGTCGAAGCCGGCCGTCCAGAACATCACGGCGGCGGTCAGGAGGAGAATCCGGACGTCGAGCGAGCCGCGGACCGCAATCCAAGCCGCCGCCGGCGCGATTCCCAACGCGAATCCGAGGACCAAATGCGACATGCGGGTGAAGCGCTTGGTGAACGAGTAGGAAAAGACGATCGCGAGCGCCAGCGGGGCCAGTTGGAAGCAGAGCGGGTTGAGCAGCCACGCCGCGAGAAAAAACAAAGCCGATGACGCGACGGTAAAACCCCAGCCGAACGAGCGCGACAGAAGTCCAGCAGGAATGTGGCGGCCCTTGGTCCTCGGGTTGCGTCCGTCGATCTCGGCGTCCACCAGCCGGTTGAAGGCCATCGCGGCCGAACGCGCGCCGACCATCGCCAGCACAATCAGCCCCAGCACCCTCGCTCCGCCCGCGACGAAGTTGCCGCCTTCGCGGAACGCCAGCAGCGCGCCGGTCAGCGCGAAGGGCAGCGCGAAGACGGAGTGCTCGAAGCGGATCATTTCCAACGTTAGTCTTAACCGCTTCAAGAACATGGGGACGCTACCATTTTATCGGATGCGTAGAGTCTGCGTTGCGGTGTCGTTCATTTTGGTCCTGGCCGGGTGCGGGAGCGAGCAAACATCGAAGAACGAGGCGCTTGCCCGGATCCACCTGCCGGACGGCTTCGAGGTCCGCGCCGAACTGCTGAACACCCCAGTGCAGCAGCAGATCGGCATGATGTACCGCACCAAGCTGGGCCACGACGAGGGGATGCTCTTCGTCTACCAGCAGCCGCAGGCGATGCCGTTCTGGATGCACAACGTGAATCTGCCGCTCGACATTGTTTTCATCGGTTCCAACCACAAGGTAGTCGAACTGGTGGAGAATGCCGCGCCGTGCCTGGGCGAGTCTGGGAAGTGCCCGACCTACGGCGGACGGGTGGCAGCGCGATTCGTGCTGGAAATCAACGGCGGCGACGCGGCCAAACATGGCGTGGTTCTGGGTAGCGCGGTTTCGTTCTAAAGGAAAATATGTCCGAAGACCAGTTGAGGGAGTTGTTGGAAGGTGTGCGGAACGGGTCGACCGATGTCGACGCCGCGTTGGAGCGGGTTCGCCACCTGCCCTTCGAGGACTTGGGATTCGCCAAGGTGGACCACCACCGGGCTCTGCGCCACGGCATGCCGGAGGTGGTGTTCGGGTTGGGGAAGACGTCGGACCAAGTGGTGGCCATCGCGGGGCGGCTGCTGGAGCGGTCCGACAACGTGCTGATCACGCGGACAACTCCGGCCATGGCCGAGCAGGTGCAGCGCGAATTGCCCGGCGCGGAGTATTTCCCGATGTCCGGTGCGATCCGCTTCTGGCGCAACCGCACGATCACCGGCAAGGGGAAGATCGCGGTGGTTTGCGCGGGGACAAGCGACATTCCGGTGGCCGAGGAGGCGCAGGTCACGGCGGAGACGATGGGCAACGAGGTGGATTCGATCCATGATGTCGGTGTGGCGGGCATCCACAGGCTGCTTCAGAACCGGGTGCGGCTGACGGCGGCGCGGGTGGTGATTTGTTGCGCCGGGATGGAGGGCGCGCTGCCGAGCGCGGTGGGCGGGATGGTGTCGGCCCCGGTGATCGCGGTGCCGACGAGCGTAGGGTACGGGGCGAGCTTCCATGGGCTCGCGGCCCTGCTTGGGATGCTGAACAGTTGCTCCAGCAATGTGACGGTGGTGAATATTGATAACGGGTTCGGGGCGGGGTATGTGGCGGCGTTGATTAACCGGTTGTAATTGCCCACGCCAAGGGTTCCGTAACGATTCTGCCAACGGGTTCTGTAAACTATCAGTGAATGCCCGACAACAGTTTTGACGTCGTTTCCCAGATCGAGATGCCGGAGGTCAGCAATGCCATCGACCAGGCCCGCAAGGAGATTATTACCCGCTACGACTTGAAGAACAGCAAGTCGACCATCGAACTCAACGAGAAGGAGAAGAAGCTCACGCTTCAGAGTTCCGACGAGTTTAAGCTGAACGCCGTGATCGAAATCCTGAACCAGAAGCTGGTCAAGCGTAACGTGCCGATCCGGAATCTAACGTACGGCACCATCACGACGGCCGCAGGGTCGACGGTCAAACAGGAGATCACGTTGATTTCCGGTCTTTCGACCGAGAAGGGCAAAGAGATCGTGAAGGCCCTTAAGGACAGCAAGCTTAAGGTCCAAGCTTCCATCAACGGCGATTTGGTGCGTGTGGCGGGCAAGGACCGCGACACTCTGCAGCAGGCGATCGCGATCTTGCGCAAGTCCGACTTCGAGGTCGACCTCCAGTTCATCAATTTCCGGACCAATTAGTGCCACGACGGATTGAATCGCACTTCGTCGCCGGTCCGGCGGGCCGCCTCGAGGCCCTTTTGGAAGAGCCTGAGGAAGGTGCGCCCACGGAAGCGGCGCTGGTCTGCCATCCGCACCCCCAGTTCGGCGGCACGATGCACAACAAGGTCGTCTACCGAATGGCGCGCGGGCTGCGGCGCTCCGGCAGCGTGGTGCTGCGCTTCAACTATCGGGGCGTCAACCTGAGCGAAGGCAAGTATGACGAAGGCCGCGGCGAGATCGAGGACGCGCGCGCGGCACTTGGATTCCTGAGCGAGCGGTACCCGGACCTGCCGTACTCGCTGGCGGGATTTTCGTTCGGGTCGCGGATCATCTTGAGGCTGGGGTGTTCCCTGCCCGATCCGAAACCGGCGCGCCTGATTCCGGTGGGCTTCCCGACTTCGATGATGTCGGGCGAGTTTCTGGCGTCGTGCGGACTGTCGAAGCAGTTCGTGCACAGCACCATCGACCAGTTTGGGCCGAAGCGTGATCTGGAGAAGGCATTCAAGGGGTTTGCGGAGCCGAAGAGCTTGCAGTTCATCGAGGCCGGGGACCATTTCTTCGCCGGGTCGCTTGAGAAGCTGGAGGATGTGATCGCGGCACTTCCCCGGTAAGGACGCCGTTTGACCCCAAAGGGTGGATTGCGCTGGGCTACACTGACTGCTATGGATGTTGTATTTGAGGTTCGTGACGCCGAGGAAGGTGGGTACTATGCTCGCGCTGTCGGGCACGCCATTTTTACCGAGGCTGAATCTTGGACTGAGCTCCGGGATAACATCTTGGAAGCGACCACACTTCATTTTGAAGACGACGCGGCACCTCCGCAAGCGGTCCATCTTCGCTACTTCAAGGAGGAGTTGCTTTCGCTGGTCGCGGCATGAGGATACCAAGGGCAATTTCGGCGGACCGGCTCATCCGCGCCCTCGAACAATTGGGCTATAAGATCGTACGGCAAAAAGGCAGCCATGTTCGGCTCCGACGCGACGGCTCCAATCCGCATATGGTCTCCGTTCCTCGCCACAACCCGCTCAAATTCGGGACGGCTAGGGGAATTCTGACGGAAGTGGCGTCCGAGCTCAAGATCACGGTTGATGAGATTACGGACCTCTTGTAAGCAAATAGTTCCTCTATTGGGCGAACGGCGGTATGTCACTGGAAGCGCCGGTCGTGCGTGGCACTCAGGGGCAGACCGGAAAGATTCGTCAAGGCTATACCGACGTCCTTGCCGTTCGTGTCGTCAAACAGGGAGGCAGTGAGTGCTGGCAAGGCGAGTTCCGAGAGGCACATTATCACAAGTTGCGCCCCACTCACGGTTGCCCTGCCCAATTTGCCCCTTGATATGATGCCGTTGTGAACCGTCGCGCCTTCGGAGCCGCCTTGGCCGCCCCGCTCCTCCTCCCCGCCGTCGAGCCCCTCGGCAAGATCAAGATCACCAAGTTCGAAATCCACAAAGTCACGGTGCGCTGGCGGGATCTACTATTCCTTGAGGTCCACACCGATGCCGGGATCACCGGGATCGGCGAGGCCACGCTGGAAAGCCGCACGGAGATTGCCGAGTCCGTGTTGCGCTGGCTGGAGCCGGAATATGTCGGGCTGGATCCGACGGGACCGGAGAGCCATTGGAACCGGGTCTATTACGTCGCCACACGCTGGCGCAACGGGCCGGACCTGATGACGGGACTCTCCGCCGTCGACATGGCTTTGTGGGATATCGAGGCAAAGCGACTGGGGGTACCCTTGTACCGGCTGCTGGGCGGGCCGGTGCGGTCCGAAATGCGGGCTTATTTCACGCACTGGGACGCGTCCATTCCGCCAGAAAAACGCGACAGCGCGAGCCTCACGGATCTGGCCGCGAAAACACTCGCGCAAGGTTGGACGGCGGTGAAATACACGCTGCCGCAGGGTGCGTCGGAACTGCAGCGGATGGATCAGGACGTGGCGGAGGCTGCGGCGATCCGGAAGGTCTTCGGGAACCGGGCCGACATCGCCATGGAATGCGCCGAGACGTTCTCGGTGCGGTCGGCGATCCAGTTTGCGCAGGCTATTGCCCCGGTGCGGCCGTTGTTCCTTGAGGAGCCGACTTGGCGGGAAAATCCGGCGGGGCTGGGCGAGGTCGCGGCCAAGAGTCCGGTGCCGATCGCGACCGGCGAGGGCCTCACTTCGCGTTTCGAGTTCAAGCAGCTTCTGGACGCCAAGGGGGCTGCGGTGATCCAGCCCGACGTGCTGCACGCGGGTGGCGTGACGGAGCTGCGGAAGATCGCCAACATGGCGGAGGCGTACGGCGTCGAGGTCGCGCCGCATTCATGCAGCGGGCCGGTGGCGCACATGGCGTCGTTGGCCACGATGTCGGTCTGCCGGAACTTCCTGCTGCACGAATGGGAGGCGGCGGACGACGACTTGTTCCGTGAAGTCACCGGCGGGACTTACGTGACGCAGCGGAACGGGCTGGTTGCGCTGTCGGACAGGCCGGGGATCGGCGTGCAAGTGGATTTCGCGGACTTCAAACGGCGGAATCCGTACGGGAATACGCGGCGCCGGGCGCAGGTTAAAGTCTGAGTATGGTACTCACGAAAGAAGAACTGGTTTCCGCCCTACAAGGCGAGGTGAGGATTCTGAACCACCTGTTGTCCAAGGCGGGACCGGAACATCTGGCGTACCGGCCGTCGGAGAAGCAACGATCAACGTTGGAGTTGTTGCAGTACCTGTCGGTGATGCCGGGCATCCACTTGCGGGCGATCCTCACGGACAGGTTCGACATCGAGGGATGGAAGAATGCGTGGCGTAGCGGGTTATCCGAGGCCGGGACCAAGGATTTCGAGGGGCTGAAGTCGACAATCGCTCTACAGGAGGCCGACTTGGCGGAATTGCTGGGACCTTGCACGGACGAGGATCTCCGAGCCGAGATCAACATGTTCGGGAAGTCCAGCCGCGCGACGGCCATCATCCGACTGGTTGTAAACCACTACGTGGCGTACCGGATGCAGTTGTTCCTGTATCTGAAGGCGGCAGGGCTGGACGAGCTGAACACGTTGAACCTGTGGCGTGGCAGCGACACGATGTAGAGTGCCGCGCTACTTGGGCGCGCCGGGCGTGGTGGCGAAACCACCGAACAATTGCCGTCCGTCGGGCAGCGTGACCGTGCGCATGTTGGCGATGTTGCTCCCGTCCTTGGCTCGATAGGCGTCCACCGTGACGTGGTCGCCTACTTTGACGGCATTCCGTGCGAATCCCCGGTGGACGAGCCCGCCGGGGCTGCCCAATTCGAACTTCCATGTGACTGGCTTGCCTGTGGCGTCCTTGCCCTCGACGTGCAGCCAGGCATGGGGATTGATCCAGTCAAACCGGGTCACCGTACCGGAAACAATCACGCGCTTGTTTTCGTCGTACTCGGCGGCGAACGCGTGGTGCGCCGAAAGGCGGAGGGCCGTCAGCAGCAGGGCAACAATGGCGGTTCGCAGGGTGGCGGCGGACGACCGGGGCATGAAACCAGTGTACGGCTTATCGAGGGTCGGTGGCGGCTTTCACGCGCCTGAGACGAGCTGGGATCTCGCGTTTCTGGGAGTGCCTAATCACGACGAGCTGCGTTACCAACGGCAACCCGCAGGCTAGCGGAAGAGTTCGTCGATGGTGCCGACTTGGAACGAGCGGTCCACCAGATCCTCGAGCTGCCGGGCAGACTTGTTACGGAGTTGTTCGTCCAGCCAAGGGGTGGCCGGACCGAACCTAGCCACAACAACACGCCTAGCCATCGCAAAGGCTTCGTTCAAGACGCCTTCCTGCCGACCCTCTTGCCGACCTTCCTGCCGACCCTCTTGCCGACCGATGAGCACACCCTCGTCGACACCTCTCCGAATCAGCGGGCCAAACAATTCATGCTCCAGGATGCTTTCCGTAATCGGCACTTTGCTTCCCTCCTCTTCAACGATTCCTGAAATCCTCCGAAGTCCGGCCAGTGTTGCCAAGTGGTCCATCGCGACCACCCGCCCCGCATCCGACTTTGCAATCCGGTGGACGATTTCCCTCACGGCTTGGCGCTGGTCGCGCAGACGCATCAGCACCGCAAGAATATTATCGCTCAGCGCGGCGCTCTCCAGCATCGGTTCGCCGTCCAGGTCGCGGAAATCCACCAGTTGGAAGTAGTAGTCCAGGAAAGGCCCTCTGATGCGGGTCGGCATCGACATCGGAGCCTCGCCCACATACAGGACCAACTGCCACGGGTAGACCCGGTAGTGTTCGTGGATTCGGCCGCCGTACTGGTACATCCGGATGTCCATATCCGAGTCGTTGCGGCTCTGGAGTTCGACGTGCCCGACCGAGTCGTCCCATGCGGCGCACACCAAGTCGGCCCGGCGGCTGGCGGACGGGGGCAGCTCTGTGTCCAGCCATTCCTTGACCCTGCGCCCGGTCAGGTACTCCATGGCATGTCCACGTGCGTCCTTCAGCAGAAGTTTGAGCGCGGCGTCGTAGTCCGGCATGACGACACCCCTACGCGGCAGCCCCCGCCCGTTCCCGGTGCTCGAAGCGCACGCTCACCAGCTTCGACACCCCTTGCTCCTGCATCGTCACTCCGTACATCGCCTGCGCCGACTCCATCGTCTTCTTGGAGTGCGTAATCACGATGAACTGGGTGTCGGTTGCCATTTCCGCGAGCAGGCGGGTCAGCCGTCCAATATTCGCCTCGTCCAGCGGCGCGTCGACCTCGTCCAGCACGCAGAACGGGCTCGGCTGGTATTTGAAGATCGCCATCAGGAGGCTCAACGCCGTCAGCGCCTTCTCGCCGCCGGAAAGCAGCAGCACGTTCTGCAGCTTCTTGCCTGGGGGCGAGGCGATGATGTCGATGCCGCACTCGTTGACATTGTCCTCGTCGGTGAGGCGCATTTCGCCCGCGCCGCCGCCGAACAGCGTCTGGAAGCACTGCTTGAAGTTTTCGTTGATGACCTTGAAGGCCTCCGAGAAGCGCGCCTTCGAGAACTCATCGATTTCCTTGATCGCCCGCTCCGTATCGCGGATCGAATCAATCAGATCCTGCCGTTGCGCGGTGAGGAACTCCTGTCGCTGGAAGGCTTCGAGGTACTCCTCGTAGGCGGTCGGATTGACGGCCCCGAGGCCCTCGATCTTCGACCGGGTCTCCTTGCACGCCTTCTCCGCCGCCATAAGGACGGGGACGGCGCAGTCCTCGGGGACCTCCAACTCGGCCACCGGCAGGGCCAGTTCCTTCTGGCTGGTCTCGTCGAGGAAACGCAACTCCGATTGCAGCCGGGTCAGCTCTACCTCGATCTCGGTTGAACGCTTGTGGCCTGCCTCGATCCGGACGCGCAGCCCGCGCAGGGTCTCGCCCAAGGCGGCAAGCGCCTCGCGCTGCCCCGACTCCTGTTCGGTCATTTCGAGCACGGCGCGGTCGCCCAAGGCGATCTGTTCGGTCAACTCGGTCAACTTCTGGTCGAGGCCGATGTTCTCGCTCAGGATGCGGGACCGGTTCTCGCCCCAGCGCTGCATTTCGGTGGAGATCAACTGGCGGCGCTGGGACATTTCGCGCCCTTGGTTCTCCAAACGGCCCAGTGCACCGCGTTCGCCGCGGTGGCGCTCCTCCATGCCCGCCAGCTTCGCCCGCAGGATGGAATGCTCCTCGCCGATCTTTTGCGATTCGACCTGCGCCGACTCCAGCTGTTCGCGGAGGGCTTCCAGCGACTGCTCGCGGGTGTGGCGCTCCTGATCCTTCTGCTCGGCCAGCGTCTGGTTCTGGGCGCGCTTTTCGTGCGCGCGTTCCTCCTCGCGCTTCAACCTCTCCAACTCCTGGCGCGACACGGAGATGCGCGAATTGGCGCGGTTGAGTTCCTCGCCCGCGCGGCGGAGGTCGTGGTCGAGAGCAACCGCTTCCTTTTCCTTCGATTGCTGCGTCTGACGGAGGCCCTCCAACCCCTGCTCCAGAGCGGTGATGCGCTTCTGGACGGCGTCCTGCTCGCCCGATTTCGCGGCTAGCTTTTGTTCCGCCGTCTTTAGCTGGGTCTCGAACTCGCGCATTTCGCGCTTCAGGACAAGCGGACCGCTGGACTTCTTGCGCCCGCCGGTCAGCATGCGGCCGTGGTAGCACTGGCCGTCGGCAACGAGGATCCAAGCATCTGGATGGGACTCGGCAGTGCTTCGCGCCTGCTCGGCGGATGACGCCAGATAGCAATGGGCGAGGCGCGGCAACAGGGCGGTGGATAGTCCGCCGCTGAATTTGACCAAGTCGGAAAGGCGGGGCAGATCGGAGACGGCGGTCGCGGTAGCGGGGTGGGCCGTACCGTTGTCCACAAGGAAGGTGGCGCGGCCCTCGAGTTCCGTGCGCAGCAGGGACATGCCGCGTTCCGCCTGCGTCCAGTCCTTCACGACGACGAACTCCAGCTCCTCGTGGAGGAATTCTTCCACGGCGCGTTCCCAAGCAGGGTCTGAGACCTCGAGGAAATCGGCCAGCACGCCCGACGGCTTGAACTGCCCGGCGCGGCCATTCTCCAACGCGGTCAACAACTTGCGGGTGGATTCGTTGGTGTAGCTGTGGTGCGAGAGGATGTTGTCCAGCGATTCGCGTTTGGCGCGGAGGCGCGAAACCTCCCCCCGCAACTGGTCGATCTGTTGCCGGACCTGCGAAAGCTCCGTGCGTCCGGCGGCGATCTCCGTGTCCGTGCCGCGACGCTGCGCGGTCAGGGCCCGGATCTCCTCCTGCCGCTGGGCGATGGTTTCGGTCAACTGCTTCTTGACGCCGGTTAGGCGCTCGGCGTCGGCAGTCGCGGTTTCCTCGTCCTTCCGGACACGGGCGCGCTCGCGGTCGAGGCCCGCGAGGTACGTGTCGGCCTGTGCGACTTGGTTGCGGATGGTGGAAGCCTCGCCCAACAGGCGCAGGATCACCGACCGCGACGCCTCGATGGTCCGCTCGGCCTCGCGAACGCGCGAAACCACCTGGTCCCGGAGCTGGTTCTTGGCGGTGAGCCCGGCGCGAGCCTCCTGCATTTCCTTCTCCACCGCCGCCACCGATTGCGCCAATCCGGACCGCTCGGACTCGTTCTGCGCCAGCCGGGTTTCCAGATCCGCCGTCTCCTGTTCGGCGCGGCCCATGCGCTGCTCGAAAGACGCGGCCTCGCGGACCTGAGATTCCAGCCGTCCCTTGGTGCGCGTGGCCTCCACGTTCATCGCGGCCAACTGCTTGCGCGATTCGGTCAACTGCGCCTCAAGAGCGTAGAAGACCTCCTGCGACTTCTGCAGTTCGGCATCGCGGTCGGCGGCCTGCACGGAGGCGTCGTTCAATTCCGTGGTGGCGGCTTCGAGCAGGGCAGCGGCGCGGGTGGCCTCGCCGCTGAGAATGCTGAAGCGCCCAGCGAGCACTGTGCGTAGCTGGCTGTCGAGTTCGGCCTTCAGTTCCTGGTAGCGCTTGGATTTGGCTGCCTGGCGCTTGAGGGAGTTGACATGGCGGGTGACTTCTTCGAGGATGTCGAAGACGCGCGACAGGTTCTGCTTGGAGCTTTCGAGCTTGGCCTCGGCGAGGCGGCGGCGGTTTTTGTACTTGGTAATGCCGGCGGCTTCCTCGATGACACTGCGCCGGTCCTGAGGTTTCGACGACAGGATCTGGCCAATGCGCCCCTGCTCGATGATGGCGTAGCTCTCGGGCCCGAGGCCGGAGCCCATGAAGATGTCCTGAATGTCGCGGAGACGCGCCTGGCGACCGTCGATCAGGTATTCGGATTCGCCGGATCTGAACAAACGGCGGGTGATGGTGATTTCACCCGGCTTGGCATTGGGGTTGAGGGGGATTTCTTGGACTTTGGGATGTTGGGCACCACCACCCGAGGCGGCCGCCGCGGCATCGGAAGGGAGCTCGCTATCGCCATCGGTCGGGGCCACTTGCGCAGCAGCAAGCGCGTCTGCCGCAGCGAGGAGCGGAGCCTGTTGCGCGATCGGGTCGACCAGTACCATCGTCACCGATGCCATGCCGACGGGCTTGCGGGCCTTGGTGCCCGCAAAGATCACGTCCTCCATGCGCGCGCCGCGCAGACTGCGAGCCGACTGCTCGCCCAGCACCCAACTGATGGCGTCGCTCAGGTTGGACTTCCCGCATCCGTTCGGTCCCACAACGGCGGCAATCCCGCCACCGTTGAACTTCAATTCCGTCTTGTCACAGAACGATTTGAATCCCTGGAGCTCTACCTTCTTCAACTTCAGCACAGCGGAACCGCCTTGAGTTTGCCGGGGGAGGCTCAACCATAATAGCGAGGCGGGAGGCAAAAGTAAAGTGGCATGACCACTGGATGGTGTGTGGTGTTTCCGTGGGCTACTAGCGGTTGTGGTGGGGTGGCGGAAGCATTCCCGCGACGTGGCCGCCTGGATGCCCAGTCCTTAGGGTTGCAGCTTGAACTCAATATCAATCCGCGTCACAACCTCGACCGGCTCGCCATTCAGGAGGGTCGGCGTGTAGCGCCACTGCTTGACCGCGTCCGTGGCCGCCGCCCCAAACAGGGGGTTCACATTGGCATTCAGCACGCGCAGGGAAATCGGTTCGCCCTCCTTCGACACGATGGCTTCCAAGAGCACCACGCCTTCCGTGCCTTGGTCCCGGAGATCTGGCGGATAGACCGGGCGCGCCTGCTTGACCAATTTGGCCGCCTGCACGTTGCCGCCAATGCGCATTCGGACGGGCGGTCCGGATGCCGATTGCTCCGCTGCTTTGGGTTTCGGCGTTCCTTGCGCGGTCACACGCACCCTCTCGGTGATCGCGCCGACTTCCAGTCTCAGGGCGGCCTGCGCCGCGGCTCCACCGGTTAGCACTACCTCGCGCCGTTGCCTGGTGAATCCTGGCTGGGCGACTTCCAGCACATACCGTCCGGCAGGAATATCGCGGAACGCGAAGGCTCCCGCCGAATTGGCGGTCGTGACCTCCCTATTGCTCCCATCGAGGTTGGTGCCCGAGATTGAGGCTCCAGGGACGAATGCACCGGTTGGATCGATGACCGTTCCCACGATGTCGCCCCGGCCAGCGGGTGCCTGGGCTTGGAGCTGGATTGTGGCGAGAGGGCCTGCCACGAGCAAGGCGGAAGCGGCCAGAGCCAGCCAGGTTCGGCGGCTGGCGGCATTGCGGAGCGAATTCGGATTGAGTATGGATTGCACGCGTGACTCCAGTTTGGTGGTCGCCGCCATAGCGATGGCGGGTTGGTGGTGGAAGCCTCGGGCCAAGGCGAGCAGGTGCCCGGCATAGTCCGTTGAAGTGATTCCGAGCCGTAGCGCGGCATCGTCGCAGGCCTGTTCGCTTTCGGTACGCAAATAGCGCAGGGCCAAATGGAAGAGCGGGTGAAACCAGAAGACGGCTCCGGCGCATTGTCCTAGTGCAAGAACCACCGGATCGCGCCGACGCACATGCGCCAACTCGTGCGCAAGCACCGCCCGCCTACGCCCTGGCGTCCAATGCTCAGACCCCTCGGGGAGCAAGATTACGGGCCGTAGGACTCCCGCAAGTACGGGACCACGGACGTCGGCGCTGATTGCAATCTCGACACCAGCCACGCGCGACATGGGCCGGGCGCGCCGGACGACCCGACTAAGCCGAGCCCTCCCGACCACCAGCCAGACCAACAATAGAGCCGATCCCAGTGGCCAGACCAGTTCCGCCGGATCCACGAAGGGCATTGGCGTACGGCGCGCCGGTCTTTCGACGTTGCTAGCGACGGCCCGGACGACCGAAACGGGCATATCCACGACGAGCGTAGGGGTCGGCATCACACGTCCGACAAAGGACCAACGAAGCGCCGGGACGACACTCGCCAGTAGAAGTGCCACAGCCCACACGGCGTGGCGCTCGGCGGCGGACCGGTCTCGCATCACCCGCACCAAGCCCCAGGCAAGGAGCAGGGGAACACTCGAGGCAACCAGTGCGGATATCATCGAACCTCCTTGTGCTTGGCCGCATGCCGGGCCTGGTCGATCATGTCGGCGATCCGGTCGAGTTCTACAGGTGTGGTGTGACCGTCCAGCAGAGCCGCGACAGCCTGTTCCGTGGAGCCCGAGAAAAGCGTGTCAATCAAGTGCCGCAACGCCGACTGCCGCGCCCGCACCGGCTCCGTCACCGGAGAGTATACATAGGTTGCGCCGTCCTGCTTGTGCACCACATGCCCCTTCTCCTCCATGATCCTCAGCGTGGCCCGGACCGCGGAATAGCTAGGAGGGTCGGGCATCGCGGCCTGTACTTCGGCGACCGAGGCACATGTGCGGGCAATCAGGATCTCCATGATCTGCCGTTCGCGCCTCGACAACGAATGCTGGTTTTCTAGCACTATGCTAGAAATCTAGCATGCCATGGAACGGGAGTCAAGCGGAATCCTAAACCCGAGTCGTCTGCTGAACCCCAAACCGCCCCCAAAGCATCCACACATACGCATGAACCTGTTCTCCCCGATAACCCTGGGTGACTACACCCTCCGCAACCGCATCGTGATGGCCCCGATGACCCGCTCCCGAGCCAACGCCGAGGGCGTCCTATCCGCGCTGACCGCCGAATACTACGGCCAGCGCGCCGACGCGGGCCTCATCCTTACCGAAGGCACCGCACCCAGCGCCATGGGCATCGGTTACGCCCGGACTCCCGGTATCTACACTGAAGGCCAGATCGCCGCTTGGCGCGAGGTTACGGACGCCGTCCACGCCCGCGGGGGCCGGATCTTCCTACAAATCATGCACGTCGGCCGCATCGCGCACTCCGCCAACCGCACCATTCCCGATGCCCCGGTCGCTCCCTCGGCGATTCCTGCCGCAGGCATGATGTGGACCGACTCCCTCGGCATGCAACCCAACGACACTCCCCGGGCGCTCGAACTTTCCGAAATACCGTCCGTGATCGCCGAGTACGCCGCTGCCACCCGCAACGCGCTCGCTGCTGGGTTCGACGGCGTGGAACTGCACTCCGCGTCGGGCTACCTGCCCAACCAGTTCTTGAGCCCCGGCGCTAACCACCGCACAGACGAATACGGCGGCTCCATCGAGAACCGCATACGCTTTGTGGTGGAAACCTTGGCCGCGATGATCGAGGCGGCCGGATCGTCCGGCAAGGTCGGGATCAAGGTCAGCCCGGGCATGAAGTTCAACGACATCGACGATGCCGACCCCATCCCCACATTTGTCGCGCTGGCCAAGGCGATTTCGCCGTTGAAACCGGCCTACCTGCATGTGATGCGCGCGGGAATTGGAGCGGAAACCGCCCTCCGCGAAGCCTTCGACGGAACCTTCCTGGTCGGTGGCGGCTTTCAAAAGGCCACCGGCAACGCGGCCTTGGAATCGGGCGCTGCGGATGCCATCGTCTTCGGCACACCCTACATCGCCAATCCCGACCTGGTGAAGCGCTTCGAACTCGACGCCCCGCTCGCCGAGGCCGACCGCAACACGTTCTACACGCCCGGCCCAGTCGGCTACACCGACTACCCGACGTTGGGATAGACTCCCTACAAGGTAGGCCCTCAATGGCGACTGCAGACGGAATCCATCCATGCCCCGTGTGGCACCCCGTCGCAGTCGCAGAACGGCATCAGGTCTTGGATCTTGTGCGGGGTTTCGCCCTGTTCGGCGTCCTGCTGATCAACCTGCTCTACTTCTTCCGGCTGCACCTGTTCGGCCACATCCTGAAATTCCACTCGCACGCGGGCATGTTGAACCAAGCCATCGACCTCTTCGCGAAGGAATTCGTGGAGTTCAAGGCGTTCGATCTGTTCGCCCTGACCTTCGGCATCGGCACGGCGATCCAAGCGGAACGCGCTTTGTCGCGGAAGCGCCTCCCCGAGATATTTCTCGTCCGGCGGTTTCTTGTCCTACTGCTGGTCGGGACCTGCCACATGGTTCTCGTCTCGAACGTGGACATCCTGATGCTGTACGCGGTGTGCGGGCTCTGCGTGATTCCGCTGTTGCGACTTCCGGCCCCCGCACTGGCCACCGCAGGCCTTGCGGCCATATTCGGGCCTTCCCTTCTCGGCGGATGGGACTTGCTGCCACCCGCCAACGCATGGCCGGACCATGTTGCCGAAGCGACCCGGATCTACGCCACCGCCAATTTCACCACCTTGGTGCGCTATCGGTGGCACGAAACGCAGGGCTGGATTCTACCCTTGCTAGTGGCGTCGGCCCAACAGGTTTGGGGCCTGATGCTGGTCGGAGCCGCGCTGTGGCGCGCCGGGGTGGTCGAACACGCTGGTCGATACCGGGCCGCGCTGTGGAAGTGCTGTGCAGTTTGCGCCGTGGTCGGGCTTCTCAACACAACGCCGGATGTTCTGGCAAAGGCCGGCATTGCGATACACCAGTTGCCACTTCTCGGAAGGCTCGGTGGCGACGTGCCTCTGGCATTCGCATACGCCTCGACGTTGCTGGCTTGGCGGCGACCGGATCGTCTGACTGCACTGCCTTCCGCAGTCGCCGCGGCCGGACGCATGGCCCTCACGAACTACCTGACACAATCGCTGATATTCGGCGCGCTCTTTTACGGGTATGGGTTCCAACTCTTTGGCAGACTGGACCCGGCCACCGCGACGGCCCTCGGCGTCACCCTATACGGCGCACAGTTGTGGTTCAGCGCGTGGTGGCTGGAGCGATACCAATTCGGACCCTTCGAATGGGCATGGCGCTCCGCCACCTACGGCCGACTCCAGCCGATGCGGCGCGGAAACTAGACGGTCTTCAGATACTCGAAGCTCCGCTTGAGGCTCTCCAAGGGATCGCCCGGCGTCTGGTCCTGCTCCACGAAGTAGTGCTTGACGCCAGCCGCCGGAGCCGCTTTCAGAATCGCCTTGAAGTCCAACGACCCGCTGCCGACTTCCTTGAACGCCGTCTTCGGCACCCCTTCGTTGTATTGCACCGGGGTGGCCTTGTCCTTGTCCTTCAGATGGATCAGCGCAACGCGACCCTTCCACTCCTTCAGCATCTCCACCGGGTCGTGGCCGGCCACGGACACCCAGAACACATCCATTTCCAGCGCAACCAGCTTCTTGTCCAGCCGCTCCTTGAAGATGTCGATCGGACGCTCACCCGGCTTGCCACCGAATTCGAACGCGTGGTTGTGGTACACAAACTGCAACCCCGCCTTCTTGACCGACTCGGCGACCTTGTTCATCTGGTCGGCAGTCTTCTTGTAAAACTCCAGATCCCCGCGCTCGACCGGCGCGATGTAGGCCATCGTGAAGTACTGGACACCCATTTTCTTCACGCTCTCGACGGCCTCGTCCACCGTGACTTTCTTGGTCAGATTGGGGTACTTCTCCCAATTGCCGGTGATGAGCGGCGTCTCCACATGGCACGAAACAGCCTTCATCCCGTTGGCCTGGATCAGCGGCAGCAGCTTCAAGAGGTCGGCACGACCCGCGCCCTCGATCTCCTTGTAGCCGATCTGGGAGATGCCTTTGATGACCTTTTCAGATTCCGTCATGACGTTGCCGCGGACGGTGTACAACTGGACACCAACAGACTTGGGCCCTGCTGCGAAAAGCGACTTCATGGCTGCGGCCGCGGTGACGGAGGAAGCCAGCAGTTGCCGGCGCGTGGGATGGAAGTGGGAACTCATCGCCATCCAGTCTATCGCGGAAATGGCGGCGATACACGATTGGTGTGCTTGGCACTCCGCGTGCTGGGACTGGGAGTGGAGGTTCCCTATGAAACGGGTCCTTATTGTAGTTGTCATAGCGCTGTTGGCACCAGGCTTGGCACGAGCCGCCGAACTGCCGGAGACCACGGCCCAGGTCAAACAAGGGCGACAGCTGTTCCAGCGCTCGGCCAAAGGACTGGCCTGCGCAACCTGCCACAGCATGGAAGGGTTCGGCAACGCCATCGGACCCGACCTGCGCCATCTCGCCTCAAGCTTCACGCCACGTGCCTTGGTCATGACGATCCACATGAACACGACGGTCTACGTGCAGGAGGTGAAACTTTCCAACGGCCTGACGTTCCCGGGCATCCAGAAACGCAAGGATAACGGAATGGTCGAGTTCTGGGATCTGAGCCAGAACCCTCCCCGGTTGACGAAGTGGAAGGACAGCAGCGTGGCAGGCACCCGGCCCAACGGGGCTTGGCAACATCCGCCCGCCATGACCGGCTACGCTCAGCAGGAACTGGCTGACATTGTGGGATACCTGAAGTTTGTCGCGACGGGTATGGAGAAAGAGGTTACGGTGGAGGATCTGCGGAAGTAAGGGATCGAGCCTAGTTTGCGGACGGTTTCTCCAGGCGGTCCACCACCATCACGTCCACTACGGCTTTGCGCATCTCCAGCTTCAGGCCAAGTTCGCCCTGCAGGGCATTGGAGATGATGCTGTTGTTGTCAATGTAATCCGGCTTCATGGCTTGCTCGCCGACGGGGATGTATGTACTGAAATCGAGGCTGAAATCATAGCGGCCCGATAGGCCCGTACGGTCGAGGACGGGAGTATTCAAAGGCCCCGCAAGGAAGTCCGCCAGTTCCCTGATCGTGAGTGCGCGGGCGACGGTTCCGATGGCGGAATTCTGGCGGTCGGGCACGCTATCGGCTGCCGATTCCCGGAGCTTGTGCCCGCCCTTTGCAATGACCAGGTCGTAGGCTTTCATCTGGCGCTGCTCGTGATGAAACCGGAACTGAAAGCGGTCGGCAAGCAGGCTTTGCATCATGGCCTTCATCTGCGCCGGAGTAGCAGGTGCGTCGGTGCGCGCCGATACGTCAAAGTGTTCCGATTGGAGCCACTTCGGGCCCTCGATTTGGCTATCCTGAACGCCGTAAGCCCATTTGATGCAGGTTGCGACGGTGACGTCACGCATGCGGATTCCATTTGGGGCGATCTCGGTCTTGCCGTCGTGCTCGAACTTTACCGATTCGGCGCTCGGCTTGATGGAGGCTGCGGCAAATTCCGGATCGGCGGCGAGGGCGGTTCTGACGAGCGCCGCACAGACGCATACCAGCTTCATGGAATCAGATATGCGGCTCCGCGGGAAAGGTTCAATGCTCAGGCGGTGCAGCTGGACCCCCGGTCACAAGCTCGATGCGGGTAGAGCTGTCCACTGAGAGGGGAGGGTGCAAAATAGATGCTGAGGGTGAATTCGGGCGATGGCCAGGCCAGACGAGGCAACCCGGACCTTCGGGCTCAGGACTGTATCGATACTACACATGCTTCGGCGCAACACAGTTGGGTGGATTTCGTTAGCGCTGGCAGTCGCGACCTTTTTGCTTTATTGGCCAGTCCAGAATTTCGAGTTCATTGATCTAGACGACCCCATCTACGTCACAGCCAACCCCTTGGTCCAAGCTGGCTGGACCTCCGACTCCATCCACGCCGCGTTCACCACAAGCGTCGCCGGCTATTGGTTCCCGGTCACTCTCCTCAGCCACATCCTCGACTACACGTTGTTCGGCGAACAAGCCGGTTATCACCACTTGGTCAACGTCGGCTTCCACATCCTGGCGACCGTACTTTTGTTCCTTTTCCTCTGGCGCGCCACCCGCCAGGAATGGCCCAGCGGAACATGTCAAGCACTTTGAGACACCCCGAAGCCGAATTTACTGAGTATTGTTGTCCGGGGTCTTTGGTCTATTGATCCAGGCCTCCCTGGGAACGGGTGGTGGTGGGGGCGGACGGCGGACGAAGCGTTCGGGATGGGCGAGGTAAGCGGCAGCCAGCACGTCGGCGCGCTTTTCGACGGTTTCCTCCGCAAGGCCATGATGGACG
>CAIVPR010000180.1 GCA_903907865.1 uncultured Acidobacteriia bacterium | reverse complement strand
GGCAGCCATTCTTGGCTGCAGCCGCCTTTCCAGGCGGCCATAACCGTGACACTGGAATCGCGGGATCGTTCACGCCGACTTCATTGCAATACCCCAAATCAAATGCCTCGGCTTGCGCGCCGGGATATCGGGCTAATGCCACCTGGAAAGGCGGCTGCAGCCAAGAATGGCTGCCCCACAGAGCAGCGGAACCGCAACCAAGCTCGCGCCTCCCGGCGCGTGGCCGTGTCGGCGACCCGGCCGCAGGATGCCATCCTGCCCCACAAATCGACAGCCTTCCCCACACCCCAATCCACGCGGAGGTGCTCGCAATGGCTGACCCTCTCCGCGTAGTCTCCATCGGAGGCGGCCACGGCCTTTCCTCCCTGCTAACCGGCCTCCGTCCCTACGCCCGTCCCCAGGACGACACCTGCCCCCTCGACATCACGGCCGTTGTCACCGTCACCGATGACGGCGGCAGTTCCGGTCGTCTCCGCCGCGAATTCGACGTCCTTCCCCCCGGCGACATCCGCAACTGCATGGTCGCGCTCTCCGAGGATGCCGACTTCCTCTCCCAACTCTTCCAATACCGCTTCACCACCGGCCGCGGCCTCAAGGGACACAGCTTCGGCAACCTCTTCCTCACCGCCCTCACCCACATCACGGGCGATTTCCCCGACGCCGTCCGCAAGTCGGCCGAAGTCCTCAAAATCGCCGGACGCATCTACCCGTCCACCGCCGCCAATGTCTCGCTCGAAGCGGAACTCGCCGACGGCCGCATTGTCTGCGGCGAGACCAACATCAGCCGCACCAAGCAGCGCATCCGCTCCATCCGCCTCAACCCGCGCGAGGTGCAGCCCATGCGCGAGACCCTCGAAGCCATCGAAAACGCCGACCTCATCACCCTCGGTCCCGGCTCGCTCTTCACCAGCGTCATTCCGAATCTGCTGGTGAACGGCATCCCCGAGGCAATTTCCGCGTCCCCCGCGCTGAAGGTCTATTTCATGAACCTGATGTCGCAGCCGGGCGAGACCACCGGCTTCCGCGCCTCGGACCACGTCCAGTCCATCCTGGACCACTCCCAGGACCGGCTCTTGGACTTCGTGGTGGTCAACTCCGCCCCCATCTCGGCTCAAATGATCGAGCAGTATGCCGAACGCAACTCCGCCCCAGTGGAATATGACGTTGAACGCCTCGGTCGGCTGGGCTTGGAGGTGATCGAGGCGGACTTGCTGCATGTACGCCACAAAGTACGCCATAGCCCCGAGGCTGTCGGCGCCATCGCGTACGAATTGGCCATCCGGGCCCGGAACACCCGGCTTGCGAAAATGGAGTAGATGCCCAATCAAGCAACGGTAGTGATTCTGGCGGGTGGCCAGGGGACCAGGATGAAGTCCAAGATGGCCAAGGTCTTGCACAAGGCAGGCGGCAAGTCGCTTGTGGAGCACGCCATTGCCGTAGCCCAGGGCATCGCGCCGCTCGAACGCATCTTCGTCGTCGTCGGGCACCAGGCCGAAGCCGTCCGAGCCGTCGCAACTGCCGCCGGAGTCGGTTCCATCCACCAGAAGGAGCAATTGGGTACCGGACACGCCGTCATGTGCGGCGAGGACCAATTGGTCGGCCTCGAAGGCGTCCTCGTCGTCATCAACGGCGATTGCCCGATGATCACGTCGAACTCCCTCCGGCAACTGGTCGAATTGTTCGAATCCACCGGCAGCGGCTGCTCCATGATCACGACCGATCTGGACGATCCCACGGGCTACGGCCGCATCGTCCGCGAGCCCGACGGCGACGTCCTTGCCATTGTCGAACACAAGGCCGCCACCGACGAGCAGCGTCGCATTCCCGAAATCAACGCCGGCTTCTACTGCTTCGACTCCAAAGCCTTCTGGAAGCATGTCCACGAAATCCGCACCGACAATCCGGCGGGCGAATACTACCTCACCGACATGGTGGAGATCTTGCTCCGCGCCGGCCACCGCGTCACGGCCCTGAAGATCGCCGATTCCAGTGAACTGGTCGGCATCAACAACCGCCTCGAACTTGCTTCCGCCGACAAGATCATGCGCGACCGCACGGTCCGCCAACTGATGGTTGACGGCGTGACCATCGTCCGGCCCGAGACGGTAACCATCGACGCCAGTGTCCGCATCGGCATGGATACCGTGGTCGAACCCTTCGCCCAGATCACCGGCAATACCGTCATCGGCGAGAATTGCCGCATCGGCGCGTCGTCCATCATTGCGGATTCCCAATTGGGCGACGAGGTCGAGGTCTTCCCGTTTTCCATGGTTTCCGCCTGCAGCCTGGAGTCAAAGGTGCACGTGGGACCGTTCGCGCGGCTGCGGATGGGAGCCCACTTGGAGCAGTCCTCCCACGTCGGCAACTTCGTTGAATTGAAGAAGACGCGCCTCGGGGCGGGTTCGAAGTCGATGCACTTGGCCTACCTGGGTGATTCGGTGATCGGCTCGAAGGTGAACATCGGGGCCGGAACGATCACCTGCAACTACGACGGCAAGAAAAAGCACCAGACCCGGATCGGCGACGGTGCCTTTGTTGGCAGCAACTCGACCTTGGTGGCTCCCGTCGAGATTGGCGCGGGTGCCTACGTGGCAGCCGGCAGCGCCATCACGCACTCGGTACCCGACAAAACGTTGGCCTTGGGCCGTGCACGGCAGGTGATCAAAGAGGGTTGGAAACCCAAGCCTACCGAGGATTCAAAATAGTGCTACGCTAACAGCGGTAGCCGAATCCTCGATTATGACCACCGGTTTCGTTGGACTTCTCGAAGCGATTCGCTCCGCAAGGACACGCACCGACAGCCTTTTCGAACTCCTCGCCGAGGAAGCACTGTACTCCCGACCGGTCGCCGAGCGCCACCGGCTTGTGTTTTACCTTGGGCACATGGAGGCGTTTGACTGGAACCTCCTTTGGCGTTCCACCTTGGGCAGGGATCCTTTCCATCCGGAATTCGACCAGCTTTTCGCCTTTGGCATCGACCTTGAAATCGGCAAGGCTCCGTTCGACCAGCCATTGGATTGGCCAAGCCTCCAAGAGATCCGCCACTATTGCGGCGAAGTCCGTTCCCGTTTGGACGAGGCCTTGCATGAGTTCCCGGAGCAGCGCGTCCATGTCGCCATCGAGCACCGGCTGATGCACGCGGAGACCTTCGCGTACCTGCTCAACCGGCTCGACGCCCCACGGAGTTTCGTGGAATACGAGTCGGGCCCGGTTCTGCCGCAGTCCGTCGAGATTCCGGCAGGCACCGCAACACTGGGCCAAACGCCGGGCGAGTTTGGCTGGGACAACGAGTTTTCCCGCCACTCCGTCGATGTGCCCGCTTTCTCGGTCTCGAAGTACAAGGTCACCAACGGCGACTATCTCAAATATGTCGCGGATGGTGCCGCGGCTCCGGCCTTCTGGTCCCGAATTGGCGACCGCTGGTGGCTCCGTGGCATGTTCGACTGGATCTCCCTGCCCCTCGACTGGCCCGTGTACACCACATGGGACGAGGCCAACGCCTACGCCAAGTGGGCGGGCAAAGACCTCATGACGGAGCCGCAGTACCACCGTGCTCTGGACTCCTCCGAGCCGCGAACCTCGGGCAATTTCGATTTCCGAAGCTGGGATCCTTGTCCCGTGACCCGGGATGATCTGCCGGGTGCCTCGCAACTGGCCGGAAACGGCTGGGAATGGACCTCGACCGTCTTCGCCCCCTTCGAAGGCTTTGAAGCCTTCAGCTTCTACCCCGGATACTCGGCCAACTTCTTCGACGGCAAACACTACGTGATGAAGGGTGCCTCGTCCCGCACCGCCGCCTGTTTCCTACGGCCTTCGTTCCGCAACTGGTTCCGACCCAACTACCCCCATGTCTACGCCAGCTGTCGCCTTGTCGAGAATTGATTCCGCGTTCGCCGCGGACGTCCGCGAGGGGCTGGCCCGCGAGGGGCAGAAGGAACTCCCGTCGAGCTGGCTCTACGACGACGTCGGCAGCGCCCTCTTCGAGGCCATCACCTGTCTGCCGGAATATGGCCTGACCCGCGCCGAGGAGCGAATCCTCTCCGCCCACGCGCATGAGATCGCCAACGCAATTTGGAAACCGGCATGTGTGATCGAACTTGGCAGCGGCAGCGGAGGCAAGACCAGCCACATTCTGAAAGCGGTTGGCGCGCACCAGCCCGACCTGCGATATTGCCCGATCGACGTCTCGGCGGCGGCTCTGCGGGCCTGCGCGAAGGCGCTCGCCCCGTTCGCGGAGGTGCGGCCTGTGGAGGCGTCGTACCTGGCTGGACTATCCCAGGCGGTGCGCTGGCGGCGACCGCACGAGCATTTGTTGGTCCTGTTCCTCGGCAGCACCATCGGCAACTTTGCGCGACCGGACGCCATCGATTTCCTGAGCGTCGTCGGCAAACATATGCGCTCCGGCGATTCTCTGTTGTTGGGTGCGGACCTTGTGAAGCCGGTCGAGCGGTTGATTCTGGCCTATGACGACCCGACCGGGGTTACTTCGGCTTTCAACAAGAACCTGCTCGGACGCGTGAATGTGGTACTCGGTGCCGGTTTCGACCTCCGCCTGTTCGACCACGAGGCCCGCTACAACGTCGTCGCCCAACGGATCGAGATGCATCTGAGGGCAAGGGTCGGCCATTCGGTCTCGATTCCCGAGGCCGATTGCACCATTCACTTCCAGGCCGGCGAAACCATCTGGACCGAATCCTGCCACAAGTACCGGCTCGAAGAGTTGGACGCCATGGCGGAATCTTGCGGTTTCCGGGCCGATGCCCGTTGGGTTGACCCCGACTGGCCGTTCGCCGAGATGCTCTGGGTTAAACCATGATCGAATACCGCGACGTCTGTTATCGGATCGGCGGGCGCACCATCCTCGACCACCTGAACTTGCAGGTGCAGGAGGGCGAGACGCTGGTCCTGCTCGGGCGCAGCGGTTCCGGCAAGACCACGGCTCTCAAGATGGCCAATGCCCTGGTGGTGCCGACTTCGGGGCAGGTGTTGGTCAACGGGCGTCCGACCACGGAGTGGGATCTGATTCGGCTCCGGCGGACCATCGGCTACGTGATCCAGGAGGTGGGGCTCTTTCCGCACTACACCGTGGAGCGGAATGTGGGCTTGGTGGCGACGCTGGAGGGTTGGACGCCCGATCGGGTTTCAACGCGCGTGTCGGAGTTGTTGGATCAGGTGGGGTTGGACCCGGCGCAATACGGTTCGCGCTATCCCCGGCAGCTTTCCGGCGGGCAGCGACAGAGGGTTGGCGTGGCGCGGGCGTTGGCGGTGGATCCGGCGCTGCTGTTGTTCGACGAACCTTTCGGCGCGTTGGACCCGATCACGCGGGTCGAGCTCCAGCGCCAGTTTCTGGAGATGCGGCGAACACTGGGGAAGACGTCGATATTCGTCACCCACGATGTGCACGAGGCGTTGAAGCTCGGGTCCCGGGTGGCGCTGCTGAACGAAGGTCGGTTGGTGGTGGATTTGCCGCCCGAGCAGTTCATGAAGTCCAACCACCCCGAGGCACGGGCATTCCTGGAGTGCTTGAACTAGATGAGACCCGGACTGTTCGATGAACTCGTCGACCTCACACTGGACCACGTGTGGCTCTGTTTTGTCGCCATGCTGTTCGCGGTCCTGATCGCCGTGCCGCTGGGCATCCTGATCTCGCGCCGGGACTCGCTGCGGGGGCCGGTCCTGGCCTTCGCCAACGTTCTCCAGACGATCCCCAGCCTCGCCCTGTTCGGCTTCCTGATCCCCATCCCGCTAATCGGCGGCATCGGACGCCGAACCGCCGTCGTGGCGCTGGTCTTGTTCGCACTGCTGCCGATCCTGCGGAACACGGTCGTCGGCATCCAGTCGGTCGACGCCGCCGTCCGCGAATCGGCGCTCGCGATGGGGTTGACAAACGCCCAACTGCTGCGGATGGTGGAACTGCCTCTGGCGGTCCGGACGATCCTCACCGGCATCCGCGTGGCCACGGTCACCACCATCGGCACGGCCACCATAGCGGCGGCGATAGGGGGCGGGGGACTCGGCGTGTTCATTTTCCGGGGCGTGGCATCGGTGGACACCGTGCTAATTCTGGCGGGCGCGGTTCCGGCCGCGATTCTGGCATTGATGGCGGATTGGGGGTTGGGATGGATCGAACGAAAGTTGTCGCCGTATTCGTCCTGACTGCGGTCTTGGCTGGTTGTTCGAAACAGCCGAAGATCGTGGTCGGGGCCAAGAACTTCACGGAGCAGAATATCCTGGGGGAGATCGTGGCCCAGCAGGTGGAACGTCGGCTGCATATCAAGGTCGAGCGCCGGTTCGGCCTCGGCGGCACCCTGTTGGCCCAGCAGGCCATGCTGAGCGGCGACTTGGACATCTACCCGGAATACACCGGCACGGCATTCACCAACGTCCTGAAGAAGACGCCAAGTGCCGGCGCGGATTTCGATCCGGCGCAGGTCCTGGCTCAGGTCCGGGCAGGTTATGCCGGTTGGAAGCTGGAATGGCTGGACCCGCTGGGGTTCAACAACTCGTTCGCCGTGGTGGTGCGGGGGGATGATGCCCGCAACCGGCATCTGGAGACGATCTCCGATGCTGCGCACGACAAGGCGGGCTTTGCGCTAGGCGTCGGGTATGAGTTCCTGTCGCGCCAGGACGGATTGCCGCTCCTGACATCGTCCTATGGTTTTACATGGAAGGGCACGCCCCGCAGCATGGACTTGGGGCTGATCTACGAGGCCCTGCGGCAGAAGCAGGTCGACCTGATCGTGGCCAGCGACACCGACGGGATGCTGTCAGTGCTGGATACCAAGGTTCTGCGCGACGACCGGCGGATTTTCCCGCCGTACGAGGCCTGTCTGGTGGTTCGGGAAGCAGCTTTGGCGGCAACACCCGGTTTGCGGGAGGCGCTGGCAGAGCTTTCCGGTAAGATTGGGCCGGAAACCATGCGGCGTTTGAACTACGAGGTGGATGGAAAACACCGCTCGGCGGCGGATGTGGGTCGGGAACTCTTGGGGAAATAGTTGTCGGTCAGCGGTACAGCGGCGGATCGACCAAGTGCATTGCTTCAGCCAGCACTCGGGCCGTTTTGCCGAGCGAGCTGAGCAACCGGGACATCAGACCACGTTTCATTGTTCCAAGTTAGCGTCAAACCAATCAACTTCGCATAAGGATTGGCTCAAACGTTCGTAAAGGGGGCTGGTCTAGCTGCCTCGCAGTACTGGTACCTCATTACCGGTAAAGTGGCGGATCGACCAGCGTGACGGCGTCGGCTACGGCCTTGGCCCGGTCACGCAGGGTGATGATGACTCTTTGCAGGATGTTGTTCGACTGTGGCATTGTTTTTTTTGCGTCCTCAATTTTGTAAGCGTTCTCGGACGATGGAACCGGTCATCGGTTCGTCAGATATTTTCATTGTCCGCTTTTTCGACGCCAAGGGAAACCCTGCAGATACATCGGCGGTACTGGTCCCTGGGTGAAGGCGTTGTTCTGGTACGCATCCGCAGGTGCCTGCGCGTCCGCTTTTGCGGTTCATTGGCGACCGCTGTATGCTGGATAGCGTGTACTTGCTCACTGTCCTGGCGTTGTTGAACGCGGCCTATGTGGCTGCACTGCCGTCCCCGACGATGTTCTATGTCGTCAACGTCCTTCTCCATCTGTTGCTGGGAGCGGCGGCCGCGGGGTTACTGGCATGGCGTTGGCGGCGCGATCCGAAGGTGATCCCGCTGGTCATCGGGTCGGTCCTGGGGGTCTACCTGATCGCGGTCGGTGCCACCAGCGACCACCGGGTCGTCCTCTGGGCGCACATCGCGGCGGCGGTGGTCGGCATCCTGATGCTGGTGCCGCGCGCGAGGACCCTGACGATCACGCTGCTGTTGATGGCCATCACCCTGCGCTTCGGCCAGCCCGTTGAGCGCATCCGCAACCCCAACGTGCCGCCGGATTCGATGGAGGCCGAAGGGGCGGGACCGAAGTCGCCGTTCTGGCCGTCCTCGGCGCGCACCAACACCGGGAAGGTGATCCCGTCCGACTTCTTTATGGACTCCAAGCTATGCGGCGAGTGCCACAAGGACATCTACGAGCAGTGGAAGGGCTCCATGCACCACTGGGCGTCCTTCAACAACAAGTTCTACAAGGCGTCCATCCTGCATATGCAGGATTTGAGCGGCACCCAGGGCAGCAAGTGGTGCGCGGCCTGCCACGACCACGCCGTCTTCTTCAACGGGCGTTTCGACAAGCCCATCAAGGAGCAATTGGAGACCCCAGAGGCACAGAACGGACTCGGTTGCGTCTCGTGCCACTCGATGATTCACGTCGAAGGCACGATGGGCAACAGCGGCTTCACCATGATGTACCCGCCGCTCCACAAGCTGGCCTCCAGCGACAACCCCGTCGTCCGCAAGGTGGGAGACTTCCTCACCTATCTGAATCCGGAGCCCCACAAGCAGACCTTCATGCAGCCGTTCATGCGGCTCGACTCGTCCGAGTACTGCTCGGCTTGCCACAAGGTCCACTTGGACCAGCCGGTGAACCACTACCGCTGGATCCGTGGCTTCAACGAATACGACAACTGGCAGGCGAGCGGCGTTTCGGGACAGGGCGCCCGGTCTTTCTACTACCCGGCCAAATCGTCGACATGCAGCGACTGCCATATGCCGCAGGTGAAGTCGAACGATCCGGGCAACAAGGGCGGCATGGTGCACTCGCACCGCTTCCCCGGCGCGAACACGGCGGTGGCGTTTGTCAACGACGACAAGGCGCAGTTGACCGAGGAGCAGAAGTTCCTGCAGTCGGGCTTCATGACGGTGGATCTGTTTGCCGCGTCGCCGGTCGAAGAGCATGCCGGAGACGTGCAAATGCGGCGGCGGGCGGGCGACAACGGTCCGTCGCAACAGTCTATGTTCGGCGTGGGCGAGGAGTCCGACCAGAGCGGTCCGCTGGTGATCCGTGACGTCGGCAAGATGATGGCACCGCTCGACGGGGCGGGAGTGGCGCTGCAACCGGGCTCGACAGTCAAGGTGGATGCCGTGGTGCGGACGAAGAAGATCGGCCACTTCTTCCCGGCAGGCACGGTGGACGCCTACGACGTTTGGCTCGAGTTCCAAGCGAGGGACGCTCGGGGCAAGATTCTGGCTTGGAGCGGCAAGGTTGCGGACGACGGCAAGGGAGCGGTCGACCCCGGCGCGCACTTCTACAAGTCATACCAGCTCGACGGCGAGGGCAACGCGATCAACAAGCGGAACGCTTGGCAGACCCGCAGCGTTCTGTATGTGCGGCTGATCCCGCCGGGGGCCGACGATACCGTCCACTTCCGGCTGACGATTCCCAAGGACGCCGTGGGGCCGGTCACGCTGGAGGCCAAGCTCAACCACCGGAAGTTCGCCAATTACTTCACCAAGTACGTCTATGCGGGGGTGCCGCACGGCGACAATGCGGGGTTGAACCACGACAGTCGGGAGTACACCTTCGACGGCGGCCAGGTGCCGAATATTCCGATCACGGTGATCGCCAAGGCGTCGCTCCAAGTGCCGTTGGGCGAGTCGAAGTGGACGGCGACAGCAACGAAGAAGGACCGGGAGCGCTGGAACGACTGGGGTATCGGGTTGTTGCTCCAAGGCGACATCAAGGGTGCCGAGTATGCCTTCGAGCACGTTACTCAGGCGGATCCGGGGTATGCGGACGGTTGGCTGAACTGGGGCCGGGCGCTGATCCAGGAGGGTGAGACGGAGCGGGCGCGTCCCTATGTGGAGAAGGCGCTGCAGTTGCAGCCGGGCTTGGCGCGGGCGGAATTTTTCCTTTCGCAGGCGCAAAAGGCGGCGGGCGACTACGAGGGTGCGATCCGGAGTTTGACCGATTGCCTGCGCCAGTATCCGCGCGACCGGGTGGCGCTGAACCAACTGGGGCGCGTGTACTTTCTGCAGAAGAAGTACGAGCAGGCGGCGATGGTGTTTGAGCGAACGCTCGGGGTGGACGCCGAGGACGTGCAGGCGCACTATAACCTGATGTTGTGCTACCGTGGGTCGGGTCGGACGGAGTTGGCGGAGAGGGAGCAGAAGCTGTTCCTGCGGTTCAAGGCGGACGAATCGGCGCAGGCGATCACGGCGAAGGCGCGGCAGTTGAGTCCGGAAGACAACAATGAGAGACAACAGATTCACGAGCACCAGTAGAGTGTGTGTGGCGGCCAATTCTGGCCGCAGCCGACTGCCGTACCTCGGGTTTGCGCTCGCGTGCACCAGCTTGTTGGTGGCCGCCGGTATCGATAGCTCCGTCAAATTCACCGACGTCACTACCGCCGCTGGCATCAAGTTCACCCACAACGCCGGTCGCAGCGGCAAGAAATGGCTCCCGGAAACCATGGGCTCGGGCGTAGCCTTCGCCGACCTCGACGGTGACGGCAAGCCCGACCTCGTCTTCCTCAACGGCAAGGACTTCATCGCCAAAGGCCGCCACACCACCGCCTCGTTCTACAAGAACAACGGCAACGGCACCTTCACCGACATCACCAAGGGCAGTGGGCTCGACATCGAAATCCACGGCATGGGCATCGCGGTCGGCGATTTCGACAACGACGGGCGCGACGACCTCTACGTCACAGCCCTTGACGGCGACCACCTCTTCCACAACGACGGCGGCGGCAAATTCCGCGACGTAACCAAGGAATCCGGTATCGACAACGCCAAGTTCGGCTCCAGCGCCGCTTGGGTGGACTACGACCGCGACGGCAAGCTGGACCTCTTCGTCGCCAACTACGTCCAATGGACGCCGACGGGCGACCTCTGGTGTTCTCTCGACGGTACCGCCAAGTCCTACTGCACGCCGGAGTCGTACAAAGGGACGGCCTCGAAGCTCTACCGGAATCTCGGCAACGGCAAGTTCCAGGACGTGACGCAACAGGCCGGCCTCGGCGACGCGACCAGCAAGGGCCTCGGTGTGGTGGTTTTCGACTTCAACATGGACGGCTGGCCGGACATCTTCGTCGCTAACGACACCCAGCCGAACAAGCTCTACCGGAACCTCGGCAACGGGAAGTTCAAGGAGGAGGGCCTGTCCGCAGGTGTCGCGTTCGGCGAGGACGGCGTGGCGCGTGGCGCGATGGGCGCGGATTTCGCGGATTACGACCGGTCGGGGAAGCCACACCTCGCCGTCGGAAATTTCGCCAACCAGATGATGGGGCTCTATCACAACGAGGGCAACGGGCTGTTCGTGGACGAGGCTCCGAGGTCGGCCATCGGCCGCGCGACCCTGCTGAGTCTAACCTTCGGGCTATTCTTCTTCGACTACGATTTGGACGGCTATCCCGACATCTTCACCGCCAACGGGCACTTGGAGGAGGAGATCGGGCGCGTGCAGCCCAAGATCCAGTACGCCGAACTGCCGCTCTTGTTCCACAACATCGGGGGCGGGAAGTTTGAATCGACTGCCGCATTTTCAAAGCCGATGGTTGCACGCGGGGCTGCCTTCGCGGATTTCGACGGCGACGGTGATCTGGACGTCGTGGTGTCGAACAACAACGGCGCGGCGGTGCTCTACCGGAATGACGGCGGCAACAAGAACCACTGGCTGCAGTTGAAGCTGGTCGGGCGCACTAGCAACCGGAGCGCCATCGGGGCGTCGGTGCGGGTGACGGCGGCGGGCGGCAAGCAGTGGCAGAGCGTGCACAGCGGGTCGAGCTACTGTTCGGCTAGCGATTTGACGCTGACGTTCGGGTTGGGGAAGGACACGGTCGCGAGTACGGTCGAGATCGATTGGCCGAGCGGCAAGCACCAGCGCCTGGACAAGGTCGCCGGGAACATGCGCCTCGTCCTGAACGAACCACAATAACGTCTGTGTGGGGCAGGTTGCCAACCTGCGGCGGGGTCTTCAATCGCAGACAGATGCCGGACTTATCCAATCAAGTGTTCGTCTCCCGCCTGCAGCCACTGGTCAACACCGCCACGCGCCCGCTAGGCGCGGGCTGTTACTCCTGTAGCGCGCCATTCTGACACGGAAGGATCCGCCCATTGAAAACGGAACTGTTACGAGGAGTGTCGGCTCTTGAGATGTCCGCGATGTTGCGGCGCAGGGAGCTTTCCTCCGTAGACCTCATCCGCACCCACCTTTCCCGCATCGACGAAGTCAACCCATCCCTCAACGCCGCCATCGACATCCTGACCGAATCCGCCCTCGCCGCCGCCGAAGAATCCGACCACCGCATCGCGCGCGGCGAAGCCCGCCCCTTCGAAGGCGTCCCCTTATCCATTAAGGATTCCATCGAAGTCCGCGGCACCATCTGCACCGCCGGCACCCTCGGCTACCGCAACAATCCCCCCTCCCCCCGCGACGCCACCCTCGTCGCCCGCCTCCGCGCCGCCGGAGCCATCCCCATCGCCCGCACCAATCTCCCCGACCTCCTCTTCGCCTTCGAGAGCGACAACCTGATCTACGGCCGCACCAACAACCCCTACGACCTTACCCGGACCTCCGGTGGCTCCAGCGGCGGTGAGGCGGCGCTCATCGCCTCCGGCGGGTCTCCATTCGGGCTCGGCAGCGACGCAGCCGGATCCGTCCGCCTCCCCGCCCACTATTGCGGGATCGCGGCCCTGAAGCCGACCTCGGGACGGCTGCCGAGGACCGGCCACGTCCCTCCGGCGGGCGGCTGGATCGAATCCCTATGGCAGATCGGCCCGATGGCGCGCCGGGTCGACGATCTGACCGCCATGATGCGCATCCTGGTCGGGCCCGATGGCGAGGACCGCACCGCGCTCCCGGTGCCGTTTTCAGAACCTACCCAAATCCGAGGACTGCGCGTGGCCTTCTTCACCGACAACGGCATCCTGGCGGCGGATCCTGCCACGTGCGAGGCCGTTAGGGCGGCCGCAAAGTCACTTGAGGCGGCTGGCGTCGTGGTCGAGGAGGTGCGTCCACCCGGCATCGAGCAGAGTTACGACCTCGAAATGCGCTTCCTCGGACCCGACGGAGGCGACGGGATGTGGGCGTTCCTCGAATCCATTGGGAGTTCGTGGTCGCACCCTTTGTTGGCCGGATGGTTGCGGAAGTTGGAGCAGCACCGGGTGGACGTCGCCGGTTTCGCGGCGTTGTGGGCGGAACTCGACGCGTTCCGAGCCGGGATGCACGCGTTCCTGCAGCGCTTCGACGCGATCCTCAGCCCCGTCGCGGCCTTTCCGGCAGTCCCGCACGGCACTTCCACCGACGACGACGTCTTCCCCGGCTACAGCTACACCATGACCCACAACCTGACCGGCTGGCCCGCCGCCGTCGTTCGCGCCGGAACATCGCCCGAAGGCTTGCCCATTGGCGTTCAAATCGCGGCCGGGCCGTGGTGCGACGGCACCGCACTGGCGTTGGCCTCAATCGTGGAACTGATCCGGTCCTGCGAAATGGCAAACGCGGACTTGGACCTGATCCAGCTCGAAAAAGATGTCGACTCGATTCTGGACCCAGTGACCGAGCCGTGGAACTGAATCCTGCATTTTGGAAAATCTTGAACTTGGGCTAGGCCACTGCGCATGGCGCGAACAAACACTCCCTTGCGGTCGTGGCTCGGCAGCATGCTGATTCCGCCGAGCCGCGACCGCGAGGGAGCGTTTGTTCGGGGAACCGAAATGCGCTGTGGCACGGCCATCTGCCGTTTGTGGGGGGATCACCTCCCCCTTCGGACCCCAGCCGCACGAAACGCCATGGCGAGCGTGCCGCCGAGGACCAGCAGCCACGTGCCGGGCTCGGGAGCCGCCGAACTCGCCGTGTCGAGTTGCAGCAGCACCGAATATCTGGCGGTATAATCCCCTTTCAACATGGCATCTGCTATGATTTGCCCGGAATCGTTGATGCCATGGGCGTTGTACAGGTGCCACGGGGAGTCGACGGGTAGGAAGGTGTCGAGGTCAGTCATGACGCCGCCGGAATAGAGAAACGCCGTGTCGTCCAAGACTCTAGCGTCATTGTGGATCCGGCCGACCACGTCTCCCGCCTGATTCATGCCGTTGGCGGCGGATTGGTAGCCATTCAAGAGCCCCAACGCCTTCATCGTGCCGCCGGCATAGAGGAACGCCTCCACTCCGGTGCCCGTATCGGACCATCCCGCGATTTCACCCGCGTCGTTGACCGCGGCCGGAATTACGTTGACTCCTCCCAAGCTGTCAAGGATACCCAACAAGGAACTTGGGGAGCCGGCCATCAATTCGAGGCCATTGCGGGTTTGGACTGTGCCGGTACTGTCGGCGTAGATCCCCAGGAAACGATTCCCGGCGACGACGGAGTTGTTGTTGATGGCATAGGCGTTCAAAACATTGAGCGCTTGCGACTGACCGGCGGAGTAGAGGAATCCAGTGGTCCGCGTCGCTAGCCCGGCGACCGGAGGCAGGTCGTAGTTGCCCACAATCTCCCCGGCGTCGTTGATGGATAGACCTTCGGAATGCTGGGAGTCGGGCAGCGGGATGGCGGTCATCGACCCGTTCGAGTAGACAAACGCCCTCAGGACCCCGCTCGAATCCGTCGAAACTCCCGTCACCTGTCCAGAACTGTTGATGGAATTGCCGATGCTGTAGATTCCGCCCAGCGTACCGAGGTCTTGGAACGAGCCTCCGCTATATATGGCAGCGTGGGTGGAGAAAGGCCCGAAGTACGCTCCCGCCACCTGTCCGCTGTTGTTGATGCCTCCGCCAAGGAAATTCTTGCCGAGGTTGGTGATCTGGGCTGCCTGGCCGCCCGCGCCCGTGGCGAATAGCGTCAGGAGCAGTGCGGTGGCTCTGTGGGGTATTGTCATGGCGTCTTGTCGTCCGATTCCGGGCCCTGAATGGGCTCTCAATGCAACGTACGGAACCGAACGGCAAAAACTGCCACTCGGGGATCAATTTCTTTCGAACCTCAAGACACCAGCATCAGCCCAGCACTTCCTCCAGCCTCCTGCCCAACTCATCAATCGCGAACGGCTTCTGTATAAAGTGCACGCCAGGCTTCAAGACACCCTGCTTGACGATGACATTGGAAGTGTAGCCCGACATGAAGAGCACCGGCATCCCCGGCCTCACTTCGCAGATCCTGTCCCGCAACTCCATTCCATTCATCCCCGGCATCACCACGTCGCTCAGAACCAGCCGAATCCTCCGGCCCGCCTCGGACGAGCAGATCGCAATGGCTTGGGCCGGGTTCATCGCCACCAAAGGCGTGTACCCGATGCCCTCCAGCGATGATGCCACCATCTCGCGAACCAGATCGTCGTCCTCCACCAATAGGATGGTCCCCTCGCCGGATGGCATGGCTTCCGCCTGCGGGCTGGCCTTCTCGCTCCTCGCCTCTCCTTGCAATTGCGGGAAATAGATTCTGAACGTCGTCCCGCGGCCAACTTCGCTATGGACGCCGACAAAGCCGCCGTTCTGTTTCACGATCCCGTACACCATTGCCAGTCCGAGCCCGGTACCCTTGGCTTTTTCCTTCGTGGTGAAAAAGGGCTCGAAGATGCGCGCCTGCGTGTCGGCATCCATCCCCACGCCCGAGTCGCTGGCGGCAAGCACCACGTATTGGCCGGGGCTGGCCTCGGGGTTGGAGCGGCTGTACTCGTCCGAGACTGTCCGGTTTTCCGTCTCGATCGTCAGCTTGCCGCCGTTCGGCATGGCATCCCGTGCGTTCGCCGCCAGGTTCAACAGAATTTGGTTGACTTGCGAATGATCCACCAGAACTTCGCTGAGTGGCCGCCCCGGGTGGAAGGACAGTTCGATGTCCTCGCCGATCAGCGTCGCCAGCGGTGCCAGCAGGTCTGCCAGAAGGTCGTTCAGGTTGGTGGGCGCGGGCGCGATGATCTGCTGGCGGGAGAAACCCAGGAGTTGTTGGGTGATATCTTTCGCGCGATTGGCCGCCTTTACCACCTCGGCGAGGTGTCGTATCTGTGGAGCCTGGGGCGGCATTCCGGACTTCGCCATCGCGGCGTATCCCAAAATCACCGTAAGCATATTGTTGAAGTCATGCGCAACGCCCCCCGCCAGGCGGCCTATGGACTCCATCCTGTGCGCCTGGGCCAACTGATACTGGAGATGATCCCTCTGGTTCTCCGCCTGCTTGCGTTCGGTGATATCAATCAAAGTGCCGACCAGCGCCACCCTGTTCTTGCTTTCCCGCCAAGTGCCATAAACCTCGATATAATTGACCTCCCCGTCCTTTCGCCGGCCCTTGAACTCGTAATGTACGGACCGCACTTCACCCGTCACCCGCCGACGGATGCTTTCGCCAGCCAGCGCATGGTCGTCTGGATGAACCAGGTCAAGCGGTCCCAAGCCCATCAGCTCCGTGATCGAATAGCCGAACATTGTTGCAAACGCCGGATTGACGTACTCGTACCTGCCGTCCACCACGATGTAGATCCCCACCATGGAACTCTCGGCGAGCGTGCGGAACCGCTCCTCGCTTTCCCTCACCGAGTCCTCCGCCCGCTTGCGCTCCGTGATGTCGCTTATCGCAACCAGTCTGGTGTCGCGACCCCGATATCGAAACGCCTTCGATTCCGTCTCTGCCGGGAATAGACTTCCGTCCCGCCTCACCCCCGTGACCGCTAGAATCCCCTCCTCGCGATGCTTCATTCGCAGCTGGATGCGTGCCCGCGACTCCGGCGTCAACATGAATTCCGGGCCGTTCCGCCCGATCAAGTCGTCAGGGCCTTGATATCCGAACATCCGGGCAAACGCCATGTTGCAGTCGATGATAACTCCCTCTTCGTGGACCATCACGCCTTCAATCGCCGCGTCGGACAGGCTGCGGAAGCGCGCTTCGCTATCCCGCAGAGCTGCCAGTTGGCTCCCGAGCCTGTCCATGAAACCTGCAATGACGTTGACTGTCAGGACGAAGATACCGAGTTCGATACACCAAATTACGATCGGAGCGCCGGGGAAATAGAGCGGCAGAGGATGGCCCGCCTGCTCCATCAAGGCTTCGGCCAACGCAACCAAGGTCGTCATTCCGGCAAAGATCAATGCCGCGCGAAGGCCCAACAACCATGCCGCGGCAAGGAAGACCACCAACGCCATGCTTCCAGCGCTACTGTGTACGCCGCCGTTGAGGGCGGAAAAGGTCTCGAACAGCGCCCAGAGCGAACAGAGAAACACCCGCGCAGCAGCGCGCGGCCGCGAGTTCCTCAGCAGCAACATTGCCACCCAAGTGCCGCAGCCTATGAACACCGCCAGCCCCTCGCCCGCAACCTTTCGCACCGCGAACACGGGAATCACCAGGAGCGTCATGGCCAACACCCAGCCAAGAAACAGGGCCAGCGCAAAATGGAATCGCCGTGCGGATTCCTCGTCCACGGAACCGGCTAGACGATCACCTCCGCGAAGGTGGTACAGAATCCGACCCTTTGACAAGATCCGCATATGCTGGCCTCTCACCAGAATAGACTGGTTCCCGTCCGGCAATGTGGTCCGCACCTACGGACGGAATCGGATGCGGCTTCGGCCAAAGGCACCGGCGCGGGAGGCCCGCAGATGACGCACGCGCTCCACCAGCCCAGCCCGCTGATCCGCAACCTTACCGGCCTGCCGGCAGCAAAACCGAGCGTCCGGAGCGAATCGACTCGTACGCCGCGTCGACGATCTCATTGACCGTGACATTGAGCGCCGCCGAGTGCGGTGCCGACACCTGTTTGGCGTTCCGGATGCAATCGAGGAAATGCGCGATGCCTCCACGCTGGTCGGGCGGAACTTCGGGCAACGCAACGGCCTGGGCTGGCGCGAGCGGCTGTCCCGGCACCGAGGCGGGCGTATATGTTACCCGGTCCAAATCCCGCAATACTTCCCCCTTGGAACCCGAAATCCGGGTGAACCCGATCCCCGGGCCGTCGGGTTCCGACCACCAGCCGCCATAGAGTATCGCCGTCGCGGACGGGTAGTCCAAGACCACCCACGCCTCGTCCTCCATCGTCAGGCCCGGCCTTGGATGGATCGTTTTGGCGGTCGCGTAAACCCGCGTGGGGCGGCCGAGCAGCCAGACCGCATAGTCGATGCCGTACGTGCCCTGGTCCATAATCGCTCCGCCGCCGTGGAGTGCGGGGTTCAAGAACTGGGCCAGATACGTTGGGGACAGGACTTTGGACGCCGAGAACGCATGGCGGACCTCGAGTTGGCGAATCGCGCCGAGATCCCCGGATGTGACCTTCGTCTGCACCGCCCGCATTGCCGCACTCCACAGTGTGTGATAGCTGATCATCATCGTGATACCCGACTCGCGGGCTAGCCGCTCCATCTCCCTCGCGTCTTTCGCGTTGGAGGCCATTGGCTTTTGAAACCACACGTGGACATGCCGTTTGGCGCACTCGCGGACCACTTCCAGATGGCGGCTGTTGGGCACGGTGACGGTCACGGCATCCGGGCGAACCTCGTCCAGCATTTTCACAAAGTCCGTAAATAGCGGGGTGCCCTTGGGCGACGTCGTACGCGCCCTTTCGAGGAGCGCCTGGCCAGGATCGGCAATGGCCACCAGCTCCGCGTTTGGATCGAGTGAGACCTCTTTGATCCACGACCAGCTGCCGTCCAGTTCCAGGCCAATATGCGCCACACGGGTTCTGGCGGAGGCGGCCGTGAGCGGTAGGGCCGAGAGGCAGAAGAGGAGAGCGAGAAACTTCATCAGGTCTACTTTATCCTGGAAACGGCAGTTGCACACGCCCTCGCGGTCGTCACTCGGTCACATGCTGATTCAGCCGAGCCGCGACCGCGAGGGAGCGTTTGTTCGAGGAACCGAAAATGCGCGGTGGCCGGGTCAACCTCCGTTTCTATGTTGATACGAATGGACGTGCGCTGTTGATGGAGGGAGCGCACGAGCCGCGGCGGGCGCGGCTAACAACGACCATCGACAGCCCTACGCGGCGGCTGGACGTGCGCTGTTGATGGGTACAGTAGCCAACGGATTTGTGGGTGTGACTCCAAACTCCAAGACCTCTTCCAGCGTCTTGAGGAGCACTTTGACCTTGATCGGTTTCGTGAGATAGCGGAAGAATCCAGCCTCCAGGCCTTTCTTGATGTCGCGGGGCATTGCATTGGCGCTGAGCGCAATCACGGGGATGGGCGCGGTCACGGGGTCGAGACGGAGTAACTCAAGGGCGTCGATGCCGCTCATGCCGGGAAGATTGATGTCCATCAGAATTGCGTCCGGGTGATTGTTGCGTGCCAGCTTGATGCCCAACTTTCCGTCTTGCGCGCATAGCAGGCGGATATCGGGGCGGCGGCTTTCGATGATTTTTTCCACCAGCTCCAAATTCCCCAAGTTGTCTTCCACGTAAAGGAGGGTGTATTTTGGTGCTCCCTTCGGAACCCGGGTATGTGCCACTGCGGGCTCATCCTTCTTGTCCGCAACCGATTGCGGCGCAGCCGTCGCGTTCAGTTCGAACCAAAAGGTGCTTCCCGAGCCGACGGTGCTTTCGACTCCGATCACGCCACCCATCAGTTCCACCAGCCGCTTGCTCATCGCCAGGCCCATGCCCGTGCCTTCCTCCCCGGTCTGCTCCCGTCCCATGCGGTTGAAGGGTTCAAATAAATGCGTTAGCATCTCTGGCGACAACCCGACACCCGTGTCGCTGATACTCACACGAACGCGTTTCTGTTTGCCGGGGCCGGTGGACCTCGCGCAATCCACCACCACCGTTCCATTCTCCTGGTTGTACTTGATAGCGTTGGAAAGAAGGTTGAGGAGCACCTGCTTCAGCCGCGTGCGGTCGGCTTCCACAAAGTACGGGACGCCATCATCGGGAAACGTTAGCCGGATGCGTCGGTTTCTGCCCTGCGGCACCATCATCGCCCGGCACTCCCGCAGCACCTCGGTGAGCGACGTCGCTTCATGTGCTATCGCTAGCTTTCCTGACTCGATTTGGGACAGGTCGAGTATTTCGTTGATCAGTTCCAGCAAGTACCAGCCCGCCTTGAGGATCTGTTCGATGCTGGCGGCCTGTCGGAGCGTCGGCAGGGGATCGTCGCCGTCCATCAGTTGGGCGAAACCCAGAATGCTGTGCAGAGGCGAGCGGAGTTCATGGCTCATGCTGGACAGGAAATCCGATTTCGCCAGGTTGGCCTTTTCCGCCAAGGACTTTGCTTTCTCCAATTCGATATTGCTGCCCAGCAGCGCGCGGTCAACCTCTTTGCGCGCCGTATTGTCGGTGCTGATCGAGAGATATCCAATGATGGTGCCCATGCCGTCGCGCAGCGCCGTTACCGACACGACGGCCGGGAACGCGCTTCTATCCCTCCGCACCTTGGTCACCTCATAGGTGTCCTCGATCCCGTGACGGGCCTTGAAAACCAGGGCTTCGAAACCGAGGGCAACGGGGGTGTTGAACTCAACGCTCAACGCTTCGGCGCGCGCGACCAGTCCCTGCGGGTCGGAAAGTTGGGTGCGCGTCATCTTCCCCACCACTTCGCTGGCCGGGTAGCCCAGCATGCGCTCGGCACCGGCGTTGAAGATCTGGATTACGCCCTTCTCGTCCGTGGCGATGTACGAGAAATTGACATTTCGAAGTATTGCCTGCTGGAGCTCTTCGCTCTTGACTTGGGCGGTTTCCGGCATAGGACTCGCATGCAGCACGCGTCGGGCCGCACTGTGCACGAGCCACGGACTGCGGCCCACAAGGAAAACCGGGCCCCCGACGCCAAGTCGATGTGGCCATGAGTCGCCATCCGACCATGTTTGGTCACCGACGCCGGCCGGTGGCGGCTCGGCGGAATCAGCATATGACCGAACCACGACCGCAAGGGAGTGTCCATGGACCTGCGGCCCGCCAATCCAAATGAAACTGCCCGCCTTCCTCGTGGGGCGGCCAATATTGGCCGCGGCGGCCTTTCAGGCAGCCGTAACCGGATGCCGACGGCAGCGTTGAGCGGGCAAACTTTCAACGGAGCGT
>CAIVPR010000179.1 GCA_903907865.1 uncultured Acidobacteriia bacterium | reverse complement strand
GCTTGCGCGCGCGGCTCGGCCAAACTAGCTGGCTCGCTTTCCGGCTCGGTGTACAGTAATTGGGAAAAGCCCTAAGATGAAACGCGTCGGCAACCTATGGGAGGAACTGACCGGCTGGGAGAACATGGTCCGGTCGCTCAAGCTGGCAGCTGCCGGAAAGCGGTTTCGGCCCGACGTCGCGGCGTTCCTGTGCGACACCGAAACCCAGCTCGCCCGGCTGCGGCTGGAGTTGATCGCGGGCGAATACCTCCCAGGCCCCTACCACGTCTTCCGCATCCACGAGCCCAAGCCCCGGCAGATATCGGCCGCACCGTTCCGCGACCGGGTCGTCCACCACGCGTTGACGGGTGTCCTGGAGCCCGTCTTTGAGAGGCGCTTCCACCCTGCCTCGTTTGCCTGCCGCAAAGGCCTGGGAACCCATGCGGCGCTCCGGCATGTGCGAAGCGCAGCCGCGCGCTATCGGTACGCGCTCAAGTTGGACATTCGGAAGTACTTCCCGTCGATTGACCACGAGGTGTTGGTCGCCCAACTGGAGCGGGTGGTGAAATGCCGCCCCAGCATGGAACTCGCCAAGACCATCATCCATAGTTCCAATCCTCAGGAAACCGTCAACTGGTACTTCCCCGGCGACCCTGTTCACGCCCCATGAGCGCAGGCGTGGACTGCCGCTGGGCAACCAGACCTCGCAGTTCTTCGCCAACGTTTACCTGAACCCGCTGGACCACTTCGTGGCCAGGGAACTTCGGCCTTCCTGCCAAGCCCGGTACGTGGATGACCTGCTCCTCCTCGACGACGACAAGCACAAGCTGCACGCCGCCCGCGAACGGATCGAGAACTTCCTGATCCCGTTCCGCCTGACTCCGCACCCGGGGAAGACTGCGGTGCAACGCGTGGCGGACGGGGTGACGTTCCTCGGCTGGCGGGTGTTCCCGGACCGGACTCGGCTGGTCCGGTCGAACGTGGTGCGCGCACGGCGGAGGCTCCAGTACCTTGCCGCGATGCGGCGCGCGCGCGCGGTGGAATGGGAGACGGTCCGGCAGTCGGTCCTCGCGTGGATCGGGCACGCCATGCACGGGGACACTTGGGAGCTTCGGAGAAACGTCTTTCGCGCGATTGCGTTCTGAGTCAACGGCTTCTTCCAACACTGCTTCGGGTACCGGCACCGTTTGTGTGGGGCAGGTTGGCAACCAGCCGGGTTTTCAATCGCAGACCTTTGCCGGATTTATCCAAGTGGTCCCTCGCCTGCAAATCGTGGCCACTGGCCAACACGGCCACGCGCCTTGGAGGCGCGTATTCGCTTTCGGCTCCTCTGCTCAATGGGGCGGCCTTTCCAAGCAGCGTGGTTGCTCCCACCTCCGCCGTCGGCCTCAGCCCCCCTTGGACACCATAGACGATCAGATCCTGTACAACGGGACTTGTCCCGGTTTCCAAGCCGCTCAGTTGCCCGCCACCCATCGGGACCAAGGACGAGCAGGCGGGCATGGTTTCGCGCGAGACCGTTCCGACTTTGGCCATCAAGATAGTGTCGAGGCAACGGTCGGAACCAGGCGCAAGCCCAACAGCGACGCAAGGTCCCGGAGTCGCTTGTCAGACCCGACAAAGGCATCGGCCCCCAACAAACTTGCCGACGCCGCGTGGATCAGGTCCAAGCTGCGGATCAGAAGGGGTGGCATCGACTCCGCAGCCAAGCGGGCGATCCTCTCCGTTTCCGAGGCTATTTGCGCACCGTAGGGGATCAGAATGATTGCGCCGGAACGGGAGTCGGATCGAAACTCGGCCAAAGCCCGACTTGAGCCGCCGCGCGGAAGCGCCCCGGCGAGTTCCTTTCTCACCAACGTGGCAGCCATTTCAGTCTCGGCGATTGCCGAGGTCATGATCGGTGCCGCCTGCCGGGCGATTCTCTGGATGAAGTACTCGGAATCCGACTCCGGCGCGTAAAGCTTGACGAGTGCCGAGGTGTCCCAGTAATCCATCGCCTCAGTCCCGGTCGGCCCGAAGCTCGGCCAGAATCTCATCGGATGTCATTCCAGGCCCTTGCGGAACCGCCCAGCCCAGTTGCAGCGTGCGAAGCCTTGCTGCCCAACTTTCGCCCATGGTTTCGGGTGACGGAATTGCCGTTGCCGTCAAACGTGCGCGGATTACTCCACGAACGGATATCAGGACATCTTCGCCTGTACAAGCGAGTTCCACCAGTTCCGAGAGTTTCGCCTTGCTCTCCCGCAGAGTCATCACCATGTGACCATTGTAGTCTCTTACGGCTCTTCGCGGATCAGGCTGCGACCTTGAGGCGATGGAACTCTTTGATGAGTTAAAGCTTGAACTCCTGTCGTGCATGGTCGGTGAGCCGGGCCACAACTCGGATTCGGGCGAGGGCCATTTCGGCACCGCTCAGTTTATTGTACGTCCGGAAACCCGGTCACAAACTATATTTCCAACCTCATCAATAACTTGCAGGAATCCGAGAACGTTTTCCCCGTCCCGCATGCCATACTCCACCTCGGGAGGAACCCCTATGCCCACGGAACGACAACTCGACGCCAACCGGCAAAACGCGCAAAAATCGACCGGCCCCCGCACCCCCGAGGGAAAATCCATCTGCGCCCAAAATGCACTGCCCTCTGTTGGGACGGGCCCCGACTTATCCCCCCGATGCACAACGCAGAAAAGCGCCAATGGTCAACATGGGAAACTCGCCGACGAAGTCCTCCTCGCCTGCGAGGATCGCCACCAGTTCATCCGCTACGCCCGCCGCTACCACCGCGAATTCCAACCCGTCGGCCATCTGGAAAAATCTCTGGTGAACGACATGGTCGCAGCCTCCTGGCGCCGCGACCGCCTCGGCGTACTCGAGGCCCGCCTCATGGACCACTCGTACAACACGATTCCCGAGCCCCTCCTCCCACAACGCGACACGGACGCCCCAGCACCGCACCCCGACCACAGCCCGGTCGCATTCCGTAATGCCCTCGGCTACCGCGAACTGGTCGATACCTCCAAGGTGCTCCCTCAACTTTCCCGCGACGCCGCTCGCCACAACCGAGACTTCCACAAGGCTCTCGCCACCCTCCTCCGCCTCCGGGCAACCAAGCAGAAAGACCGTCAGGAGCCCGACCCCGCAGGAAACTACGAGGACCCCTTCTACCAAGGCAAGTACGACCGTCCGGTCATCCCTCCACCCGCGGACCCCGAAGGTACATTCCCCGAGGACCTATTGGGTCTGTTTGGCTCTGTTCCGACACCGGAACCACCCCCAACCACCCCCGAATCCACCGAAGAAACCCCAACAGAATCAACCACATCCGTGTTGACTACCGTTGAAAACGTCGCTGCAGCCTTGTGGGGCAGGATGGCATCCTGCGCGGATGTCGCCGACATCCGCACGCGCCCTCAAGGCGCGCACACTATCCCCCTAAACCCCGTACTTCCGCACCGCCCGCAACAACTCCGGCACAATCCCCGGAACAGCGGTCAAGGCATCCTTCTCCTCGTACTCGAGCGACACGAATCCCCGGTACCCGCCCTTCACAAACAACCCGAACAGCTTCTCGAAGTCCGTCTTCTCCTTCTTGCCGTCGGGAGTCGAGATCGTGGCCTTGATATGCGTGCTGACGGCATAGGGGATGGACATCTCCACCTGCTTGTAGCCGTCCTTCGGGAAATTCCCGGCGTCCAAGTTCATCCCGGCCCACGGCGAATCGGTCTGTTTCACAATCTTGATTGTCGGCTCGGCGGTGGTCGTCAACCCGCCGTCGTCCTCAACGCCCAGAATGATGCCCTTCGACCCGGCATATTCCGCCCCGCGCTTCAGTGTCTCGACAGCCATCGCAATCGCCTGGTCCTCGGTCAACCCCTTGGGAATCGCGCCGCCGAACACCCGCACATGCGTCGACCCCAGCTTCTCGGCCACGTCGACCCACTTCCGAATCTCGGCCACTTCCTTGGCCTGCAAGTCCGCCGTCGGCTGGGCAAGCCGGATCCGCGCCGCCACGCTGTAGAGCGAGATACCGTTCTTGTAGGCCGTCCGCCGCAGGTCGGCCAAATAGCTCGCCGACGTGTCGGGGAACCAGTACACCGTGGTGTCCAGACCGTCCAGCCCGAAATCCGCCGTCATGCGGATCACGTCCTGATAGCTGAGCTTCTTCGACTCCAGTTCGCCCCGGTACGTGTACGCCACCAGCCCGGCACGCAGCCGTCCGGTGAAGGCGGGGGCCTGGGCTTCCGCGAAAGCGCCGCCCTGCGCCGCCAAGGCGAGGGCCGGAACGCCCTTCAAAAGGTCTCGTCTGTTCATGCTGTTAAACTCCCGTCGCGAATGTCACAGAATACACCGGCGGCAGGTGGTCCGCCAGCAGGTGCCACGAATCACCCGCGTTGCGCGTATGGTAGACCGCGCCATTCTGGGTCCCGAAGTACACTCCGGCGGGGGAGAGGTCGTCCGACGCCATCGCCTCGCGCACTACAAGGTCGAACGCGTTCTCCTGAGGCAGGCCCTTGCCGAGCAGTTCCCAGGTCTTTCCGCCATCCCGGCTGCGACCCACCCGCAGCTTGCCATCGGGCACGAAACGCTGCGCGGCCGAATGGATCGGGATCGTGAACAGCGTCTCGTCCTCCTCGGCCGGCACTGCGAGCGCGAAGCCGAAACGGCTCGGCAGCCCCTCCGAGATGTCCTTCCATTTCTTGCCGCCGAACTTGGCCTTGTAGATGCCGCAGTGGTTCTGCTGGTAGAGGTCGGTCGGCTTCTTGGGATGGGCGAGCAGCTTGTGGACGCACTGCCCCACCTCGGGGAACTTGTTCGGCGCGAAATCCGCCAGCACGTCCTGGTTGTGCGGCTCCCAGGTCGCCCCGGTGTCGCTGGACCGGAACGCCCCGGCGGCGGAGATGCCAACGACGATCCGGCCCTTCCCCAGAGGCTGGATCGAATGGACCATCATGCCGCCCGCTCCCGCATTCCAGTGCTTTTCGCGGCTGGGGTGGTTCGACAGGCTCTCGACCATCTTCCACGACGCGCCGTGGTCCGTGCTGCGGAACAGCACGCCCGGATCGCCGCCCAGCCAGACGCCGCCAGGATCGTCCGCCGCACCGGGCGCGATGTGCCAGATTCGTTTGAGGGTGGCGGGCTTGCCGTCGACATCGGGCAGCCCCGAGACGGTCAGCCCCTCTTCGGACTGCCGCCAAGTCTTGCCGTTGTCGTCGCTGACATGGAGGTGGGACCCGAACCACGCAGTGCCGACAGCAGCATAGATCCTGGCCGGATCGCGGGGGTCCTGCGCGACATGATGGACCTCCTGCCCAACGAACTGGGGCTCGTCCAGTTCCCATTTCTTCCGGTCCCGTGACCGGAAACGGAACGCGCCCTTGCGCGTCCCAACCCAGATTTCAACGGCAGCAGCCTTACCCATGATTCCCGTAGTTTACACAACTTCGTAACCCATGCAAGCCTGTCCGTTGTACTGCCTGCCCCCCAACTTCTTTTTCGGCGACCGTGGGGCGGGCAATATTGCCCGCGGCAGGCTTTCAGCCAGCCGTAACCGGCCAGCCCGGTGCGGCAGCACCTCACCGACCGCTTGCAATCTGTGTGGGGCGGTCTTTCCAGGCCGCAACCGGCTTTCAGCCGGTTACCGCGCCCTCAAGGCGCGGGGTTCGCCCTGCCTTTGTAGGGCAGCCATTCTTGGCTGCGCCGGGCTTTCAGCCCGGCACAACCGCACATCCGAGCGCGCCAGCCAGTTATTGGCCTGTTCGCTTCAGCGGGAAGGCCCGGCACCCCCGGGCCTTCCCCGCCCCAACTTTACAACGACCGCAGGTAATTCAGCAAATCCGTCTTTGCCTGCGCCGAAAGCGCCGTATACGCCGCCACCACGCCGTTCGCCTCGGAACCCTGGCTCGCATGGTCCGTGATCGCGGTCGCCAAGTCGCTCGTCCGGCCGTCATGCAGGAAGAACAACCTGCCACCCAGCCCCCACAGCGGGGCCGTCCGCCAGTCGCCGCCGTTGGCATTGCCCTGGTTGACGCCGTCGGCCAGCCCGGTGCCCATGTTGTGCACCACCAGGTCCGAGAACAACCGCACCTGCTTGTTGCTCAGCGCCGCAGTGCTGGACAAACCCGTCTGCATCGTCGGAGTATGGCAAAGCGCGCACCCAATGGCCGCAAACACCTGCGATCCCCGCTGCAACGACTGCGGATCCGCCGGCGGCGGTCCCGGTTGCGGCCCGTCGAGCAGCCGCATGAACATCGCCAACCCCGTCAGGTCGCTCATGCTGGCGGGAGCGTTCGTGGCCGTGATGTTCGTATGATCCTCAGGCGTGCCGTTGAACGCGCAACCCGGCGTCTCGTCCCGCTCGTTCGGGAAGAGCTCGTTGGTCACGCCCTGCTCCACGTTGTACGCCTCGCCGGCGAACATCAGCAGCGACTTGTTCTGCGCCTTCCACCCGAACCGGGTGATGGTGCCGTCGTTGCCGTTGCGGTTCTCGCGGCCCCGGATGCCCAGCGCCTGCTTCTGGGCTGCGTTGGCGGCCAGATTGGCCATGATGGTCGATTCCGGAATGGCCTCGATCAACCCGGCCCCGAACACCGGCGTCGGAATGCGCAACGAGAGGTTCCTCTGCGCCGCCGCCGTGGCGAAATCCGGTTGCGCGATCTCGCATTTGCCGGCATCCGACCGGCCTGTAATCACGAACAGGTCATGCACTCCGCCGTCCGGCGAGCCGTCGGCGTTCCGGACAAAGCGGGCGACCCGCACCGGGCCGTTCTGCTGAATGAATTGGGGAATTGTATTTCTGGCACCGAAGTTGGTCGCCAGGGGAATCTGCGGGTTGAGCGCCGGGCTGCTGCCGCCCACGCCGGGATGCGCGTGGCACTGCACGCAGCTGTTGCCGTTGAAACGCGGCCCGAGCCCGACGCCGCGTGCTCCGGGCTGCGTCCCGGAGACGGAATCGACCTCCGTGAACCGCGACCGCCCCTCATTGAACCACGCCACCTCCGTGGCGTTCAGGCCCTGAAGGGGGTGGCCTGCATTGTTGTTGTTGTTCGGACCGTTCGGTCCCTGTGGCGGTCCGGGAGGGTTCTGGGCCACGAGGGCCGTCGCCGCCAGGGTGCCTGTAATGAGAATCACGTTGGTGAGTCTGGACATGAATCAAGTACACGCCCCGAACGTAAAGCCTTCGTGCTCGAAACCGGGAGAACTGTAAAGCCAAGGTAAAACCATGAACGAAGACACTGAAAACCGCTTAAATTGGAAGTTCAGCACTATGCACACGTCGACCGGCACCAAACCGCTCAGCACCAAGCTCCTCATGGTGGATGACGACCCCAAGCTCTGCCGCCTCGTCAAGGGCTACCTGGAGCCGCTCGGGTACACCGTCACCACCGCCCACACCGGCCAGGAGGGACTCGACCTCGCTCTCCAGGGCAGCTTCGACGCCGTCCTGCTCGACGTCATGATGCCGGGCCTCGACGGTTTCGAGGTCCTGAAGAAGATCCGCGCCCAGTCGAACGTGCCCGTCCTGATGCTGACCGGCCTCGGCGACGAGGCCGACCGCATCGTGGGCCTCGAAATCGGTGCCGACGACTACCTCCCCAAGACCTTTTCGACCCGCGAACTACTGGCCCGCCTCCGCGCCGTGATCCGCCGCTCGCGTGTCACAGCGATGCTTCGAAAGGAGGAGCGCGAGCCCGCCGTGGTCGTGGGGGACTTTCGCATGGACCCCGAATCGCGCGAGGCATGGATCGGCACCACTGCCATCGTCTTCACGACCGTCGAGTTCGACTTGGCCATCTCCCTCGCCCGCGCCGCCGGTCGCGTCAAGACCCGCGAACGCCTGCTCCTTGAGGCTGCCGAGCGCGACTTCGAGGCCTTCGACCGCTCCATCGACGTCCACATCTCCTCCATCCGGCGCAAGCTGGGCGACGACCCGAAGGCCCCGCAGTACATCCAGACCGTTCGCGGGGTCGGCTACATGATGCTCAAGCCGGGCGTGGTGCCCGACCTATGATGGCCCGGCTTTCCCTTTCCGCCAAGATCGTACTGTTGGCGCTGGTCAACGTGGTCCTGCTAACCGGCATCTTCGTGGTGTTCGCGCGCTACCAGTACAACATCGAACTGGCCACCTTCCTGTTCGCGCCTGCCCACGACCGGGTGGTCGCCGTGGCACGGGACGTCGCCCTGCTGCTGGAGCAGACACCCGTGGCCGCCCGCACAGGCCTGATGGGCCGGTTCGCGGCCAACAACCAGGCCGACTTCTACCTCTTTGACAACCAGGGACCGCAGTTGGCCGGCCGTCCCGTCGACCTTCCAGAGGAGGTTCGGAGGCGGTTACTGTCCGGTGGTCGCCAAGACCCTCCACCCGGACGAGGCCGCGGACGGGGCCGCGGTAGGGGCCGGAAGGGAGATTTGAAAGGTCCGCCTCCACCCGAAGGGGATCGTCCAGACCCCGAGCCGGAGCCCGGACCGCCGCCTCCAGTCGGTCCCGATCCAGACCGGCCCGAAGACGATGGGGTCCGGGCCCTGCTCCGCAAACCTGCGGATCGGGACAAGTCGGATGGCAAAGGGCCTCAAGACCCGCTCCGGGATCACGCCGTGTTCGAGGTTCAGGCTGCGAACCTGTATTGGGTCGGGGTCAGGATTCCCATTGCGGAACCCGGCGAGCTCCACCCCCGGCGCGGCACCTTGATCCTGGCGGCACCGTCGTTCTACGGGACGCCCCTGTTCTTTGACTTTGTGCCTTGGCTCGCGGCGCTGGCGGCCGTCGTCGCGGTGTTCGCCCTGTGCTGGCTGCCCTTTGTCCGGGGCCTAACCAAAACCGTGTCCGGCATCACGCGCGCCACGGACCTGATCTCCAGGGGCAATTTCGAGCGCCACCTCCCCGAGGACCGGGGCGACGAGTTGGGGCTTCTGTCAGCCGCGATCAACCGCATGGCCGACCGCCTCTCCGGCTTTGTGACCGGCCAGAAGCGCTTCCTCGGCGACATCGCCCACGAACTCTGCGCCCCCATCGCCCGCATTGAGTTCGGCGTCGGCATCTTGGAACAGCGCGCGGCTGAGGCCGACCAAGAGGCTGTCGCCGACGTCCGGGACGAGATCCGGCAGATGTCCGCCCTGGTCGGCGAGCTGCTTCTCTTCTCCAAGGCGGGCATGGAGCCGCAGGACAAGGCGCTCCGGGCCGTCGATGTGGGCGATGCCGTCCGAGCCGCCGTAGCGCGCGAGCAGGTGCCGGGGATCTCCGTCGAAACCACCGTACCCGACGGACTGATCGCCCTCGGAGACATGGAATACATCGTGCGCGCGATTTCAAACTTGGTCCGCAACGCGATCCGCTACGCCGGTTCCGCGGGTCCGATAGCCGTCGCCGCCGACAAGCATGGAGGAGAGATCGTGGTCACCGTCGCGGACCAGGGTCCGGGCCTGCCCCCCGAGGAACTGGAGCGAATCTTCGCCCCGTTCTACCGGTTGGACACGTCGCGCAACCGCTCTTCGGGCGGAGCCGGACTGGGCCTCGCCATCGTCAAGAGCTGCGTCGAGTCCTGCAGGGGCAGCGTCCAATGCCGCAACCGGATCCCGTCCGGCCTCGAAGTCGAGATCCGCCTGAAAAGCCTGGATTAGAGCATTCCTAGCCGAGCCGCGCGCGTGGTCACACCAACTTGGCGTCCGGGATTCAGCCGAGCCGCGACCGCAAGGGAGCGTTCAAGTTGATCACACCGACTTGGCATCCTAGATTCAGCCGAGCCGCGACCGCAAGGGAGCGTTCAGGTTGATCACACCGACTTGGCGTCCGGATGCGTCCAAGGTTTCCGGTACGCACGGGTCAGCATCTTGTTCGCCTCCGCGTCCCCGACCACGAGTTGCTTCTGGGCATCCCAGGTAAACTTGCGGCCAGCCTTCATAGCAAGGTTCGCCAAGATGCAGGATACCGTCGAAATGTGGCCTTCCTCAATGTCCGCCACCGGCTTGCCCCGCTTGTCGATGGCTGCCAGTAGGTCCATCATGTGGTGCCGGACGGCCGGTGCAACATGGGTTTCGAGGTCCTTCTCGGTCTTGTCCTCCGGGTACTTGTCGAACTCGTAGGTGACGTCGCGGTGTTCCGGCTGCTCGCCCTTGCCGTTCGGAATGAAGTCCCAGGAATAGACTCCGACTTTCAGGCGACCCTTCTCGCCGTAGAAGGTCGCGCCCCAGGCGTGCTTGGGGTCGGGCTCCCCGGCGTCGCCCCACGTGCGGTGGTTCCAGACGATGCTGAGGTCGGGGTACTCCCACGTGCAGATCTGGGTGTCGGTAATATTGGCCTTGCTCTTGCGGTCCATGTAGATGCCGCCGTCCGAGGAAACGGTGGTCGGCCAGCCGAGCTTCAGCATCCAACGGGTCATGTCGAACATGTGGATCGCCATGTCCCCCACGATCCCGTTGCCGTATTCCATGAAGGCGCGCCACCGGCGGGGGTGGGTCAGCGAGTTGAACGGGCGCATGGGCGCGGGACCGGTCCACATCTCGTAGTCAAGGTTGGCTGGCGGCGCGCCGTCGGGCGGGTTGTCCGTGGCCCGCATGTGGTAGTAGCAGTGGATGTCGACGTAGGAGATCTTGCCCAACCGGCCCGTGTCGATGAACTTCTCCTTGGCCTCCACGATGTGGGGCGTGCTGCGGCGCTGTGTGCCCACCTGCACGACGCGCTTGTACTTGCGCGCCGCCGCCACCATCGCCTGACCTTCGGTGACGTCGATGCTGATCGGCTTCTGCACGTAGACGTCGGCCCCGGCCTTGACGGCGTCGATCATGGCGAGGGCGTGCCAGTGGTCGGGCGGCGCGATCAGGCAGAGGTCGAGGCCGCTCTGCTTCAGCATGTCCCGGTAATCGTGGAAGAGCTGGGGCTTCTTGCCCGACTTCTGGCGCGACGCGACCAAGGTGGCAGCAGCCTCCAGCATGTTCGAGTCGACATCGCAAAGCGAGACGACTTCCACCGGCTCGACTTGGATGAGCCGGAGGAGGTCGATCTTGCCGTACCAGCCGGTGCCGATCAGGCCGACCCGCCGGGTCTTGCCCGCCGCCTGCATGGCGTATGTGTTGGAGGCGGCTGCCGCCGCACCGATCGAGGAAGCCAGGAACGCGCGTCTGTCCATGCCCAAAAGTATATGCCCGCGCCCGAGTTACTTCACGCCAGGCAGGACGGACCCGAACTTCGGCACCAGCACCTTGTTCGTGAACTCGTCGTGGAGCCTCAGATCCTGCATGGCTTCCCGCAGTTGCATCTGCTTCACGATGGCGGTGATCTGGGCGCGGCCCTCCTTACCCCACGCCTCGCGCTCGACGGCATTGGCGGGCAGGGCGGCTTCGCGGCCGCTGGGATGGGCCATCACGTCGGGCAGCCAGGAGCCGACTGCGAGGCTGCCGGTCAGGCCGAGTTTCGACAGTCCTTGCAGACCGGGGTCGGCAGGGACGGGTCCGGCAGGGGCCGATTCCGCCGGACCGTAGTCGCCTTGGACAGGGATATCCTCCACCCTGCCCGCCAGGTGGTACGCCCCGAAGGTCACCTTGGACCGCTGCTCCGGCTTGAGGTTGAGGCGCGGGAGGTAGGTGTCCATGTTGATGTAGAGCAGCGGGACATGGCGCTCGTCGTAGAACTCGCGGACGAGGGTCCCCACCGTCAGAGGGGCCGGCCCCTGCCCGAAGGAGACGTAAACCTGCCGCCGGAAGCCCTGCTTCAAGAGCGATTCCGAAAGGGTGCGCAGGAACGCGGTGCCCTCGGTCGGGGTCATGCGGATACCGGCCGAGGCAACCACGGACGTGCCGGGGTAGGACCAGATCAGGCCGGGCATGTAAAGCGCGTCGGCATCCTCGGCCATGGCCATGGCCATCCCGAGCGGCAGGACGTAGTTGCGGTCGCTGGGCAGGATCTCGTTGGATTCAACGGCCCCGACCGGGATGAAGATGACGTCGCTGCGCTTCAGCTGGTCGGCGATCTGAACCTGGCTGAGGCGCGTGAGGTCGCGCGTGTGCAGCTTGCGGATCTGAGCGGGCAGCCGGGGTGCGAGCAGGAGGAGGACTAGGAGGACATTGCGCATCAAGCAACGAGGTTATCAGGCAGCGAGGCTATCAGAACTTGCGCGACCACTCCTTCGGCCAGCGCTCCACCACGACCTTCTTGTCCGTGTAGAACTCCACGCCGTCGCGCCCTTGGCCATGCATCACGCCCAGGAAGCTGTCTTTCCAGCCGCTGAACGGGAAATAGGCCATGGGGGCGGCAACGCCAATGTTGACCCCGATGTTGCCGCAGGGAGCCTCATACCGGAACTTCCGGGCGGCGGCACCGCTGGCGGTGAAGATGGACGCCTGGTTGCCGTAGGCGCTGCGGGAGATCATGGCGATGGCGTCGTCGAGGGTTTCCACCTCGTTGATGGCCAGCACGGGGCCGAAGATTTCGGTGCCCATCAGCTCGTTGTCCTCGGCCAAGCCGGAAAGGATGGTCGGCTTGAGGAACGCCCCGCCCTGTCCGCGGCCGTCCAGAACCGCCGACGCGCCGGAGTGGAGGCCTTTCCCGATCAGGTGCTCGATCCGCGACCGGCTGGCTGGCGAAATGACCGGCCCCATTTGGACGCCAGCCTCGAGCCCGTCGCCAACACGCAGGCTCGACGCCAGGTCCGCGATCGCGCCGGTGAACGCCTTCCCTGCCCCGCCCACGGCGATCGCCCCCGACACCGCGAGACACCGCTGCCCGGCGCAGCCGAACGCCGAATCGCTGATGATCTTGGCCGACATCTCGATGTCGGCGTCCGGCATAACCACCACGAAGTTCTTCGCGCCGCCCTGGCATTGGACCCGCTTGCCGTACTTCGCGCCTTCGGTATATACGTGCCGGGCCACGGGAGTGGAACCGACGAAGCTGATGGCCCGCACCTTGGGGTGCTGCAGGAGCGCGTCGACCGATTCGCGTCCGCCGGTGACCATGTTGACCACGCCCTTCGGGAGCCCCGTCTGGTGCAGAAGTTCCACCAGGTACTTCGAGGACAGCGGCACCCGTTCCGACGGCTTGAGGACGAACGTGTTCCCGCACGCGATGGCATAGGGCAGGAACCACATCGGGATCATGGCCGGGAAATTGAAGGGCACGATGGCCGCCGTCACGCCCAACGGCTGGCGGATCATCATCTCGTCGAGGCCGCTCGCCACGTCCTCCAGGTTGTACCCCTGCATGAGCGTCGGGATGCCGCAAGCGACCTCCACGTTCTCGATGCCCCTCGTGATCTCGGCACGGGATTCGGCGAAGGTCTTGCCGTTTTCCAACGTGCAGACGCGGGCTATGGCGTCGGCATGCTCCTCAAGCAGGGCGCGGAACTTGAAAAGGAACTGGATCCGGTTCTGGGGCGGCGTGCGACGCCATTCCGGGAAAGCCGCCGCGGCGTTTTCGACGGCGGCGTCCACGTCCCCGGCGGAAGCCAACTGCACCCGGGCAAGGACATCCCCCGAAGCCGGATTGAAGACGTCGAATGCTTCCGTGGAGCGCCCGACGCTCCACTCGCCTCCGATGCAGTTCAGGACGTTGTCGATTTGGTGGACGCTTGGCATGGCTGGAATGTACCAGCGTATCGTACGTCCGCCCCGTCAATCCTGCCGCAACGCCACGTTCGGGTCGATCATGGCCGCGCGTCGGGCAGGCAGATAGCAGGCCAGCATCGCGACCACCGCCAGAACCACCGGGCCCGCAGCGAACGACACCGCGTCCCGCGCCGTCACCCCGAACAGCAGGCTCTCGAGGAATCGGCTGAGGCTCCAAGCTCCAGCCAGCCCCCCTGCCACGCCCAGCGCGACAAGCGTCACCCCACGTCCCAGCACCTCGCCCAGTACGTCATCCGCATCCGCCCCCAACGCCATGCGGATGCCGATTTCCCTGGTCCTTTGCGCCACGGCGTAAGACACGGTGCCATAGGTGCCCACTGCGGTCAGCGCGAGCGCCACGGCGGCGAAAACGCCCAACAGGACCGCGTACAACTTTGGCTCGGCCATCGAATCGGCGATGCGGTCGTCCATGCTGGCGACGTCCGTGACCGGCTGGTCGGGGTACAGGCTGTGGACAGTCTTGCGGAATGTCGCGACGATGCTCGCGGGGTCCGACGAGGTGCGCATCAGGATCGTGGCACCCGGTGCCGGTCCCAAGTACTGGCTGTAGACGCCGTAGAGTTCGGGCTCCGTCGGGGGGCCGCCGGACTTGCCGTGGAAGTCGCCCACGATACCCACGACGGTGCTGCCGTACTGGTCAAGGAACTTCTGGCCGACGGGGTTCTTGCCCGGGAAGTACTTCTTGGCGAACGTCTCGTTGCCGATGATGACTCGGGGCGACCCGGCGTTGTCCTGTGCCGTGAACATCCGGCCAATCTTGAGCGGCACACCCATCGTGGCCAGGTAGTCCCAACTCACGGCCCGGTAGTTGATGCCGATTTCCTCGCTGGGCCTGTCTGGCAGGATGAAGGCCAGGCTGACGTTGATATGGCCCATGGGAATCGCGGTGGCGAGGCCCGCCGATTCGACACCGGGAATCTGGCGTGCGCCGTCGAGGATTTCTGTCAAGCGCTGGGTAAGCTTGGCCTTGTCCTTGGAAACCAACGGGCTGGCGGGGACCGTCGCGGAGAGCAAGTGATCCGGACGAAAACCCGGATCGGTGTTGGCCATGGCGAGGAAACTCCGGATCAAGAGCCCCGATCCCACCAGCAGCGCCACCGACAGCGACAGTTCCGCCACCACTAGGCCCGCGCGCCAGCGGATGCGGCTGACGCCGTGGGTCGCGGCCCGGCCCAGTTCCCGCAGTTCGCAGCGGGAGAGCAGCAGCGCGGGGCCGAGTCCGCACAGCAGCGCCGTGAGCATGGTCACTCCGAGGCAGAGCAAGAGCACGGTCGCGTCTACCCGGGTGCCGTGGAGCTTCTCGATGGAATACTGGGCTGGAAGCCAAGCCACTAGAGCACGGTTGCCGAGCCATCCCAAGATCAGCCCCGCGCTTCCGCCCACAACCGCCAACACCAGGCTCTCGCCGAACACCTGCACCATCAGGCGGCCGCGGCTGGCTCCGAGGGCGCTGCGGACCGCGAACTCCCCTTCGCGCGACACGCTGCGCGCGATCACCAGGTTCGCCACGTTGAGGCAGGCGATCAGCACCAGCAGTCCGACCGCGCCGCACAGAATCAGGAATGCGTCGTACGTCTTGCCAGTCCGGGCGACAATCGGGGCCAAATGCAACGTGAAGTGACGACGGGCCTCCGGGTATTGGAGCAGTAGCGCCGGTGTCATGCGGTCCAATTCCGCCTGTGCCGACTCGATTGAAACGCCGGGCCGGAGGCGCGCCAGGATCTCGACCCGGTTTGTCGGGGGCGGATGCAGGTCGCGATCCGGAATCCACATGTTGAAGAAGCGGCTGGGGAATTGGAACTCATCGGGCATCACGCCGATGACGGTGTAGCTTTCGCCATCGAGCATCACTTGGTGGTTGATGATGGTGGGATCGCCGTGGAACTGCTCCTGCCACATGGGGTACGACAGGACGACGACCTTCGGGTTGCCGTCTTGGGCGTCGCGCGGTGCGAAGATACGGCCTGCTACCGGAGTCGCTCCAAGGATGGAAAACAGGTCCGGCTGCACCACGCGGACAACGGCGCTTACGGGCTCAAGGCCGCCTGTCATCGTCGGAGACCGGAACCCGCCGGTGATTCCGACTGCGCTGAAGGAGTGGCTAGACTCGCGGAGGAAATTGGCGTCGGCTATCGTGGCGGAGACCGTTCCGCCTTGGGCTGAGGGCTTGGTGAGGTAAACGAGGCGGTCGGGCTCGGCGTACGGCGGGGGCCGCAGAAACACGGCGCGGAAGGCGCTGAAGACCGTGGTCGTCGCGCCGATCCCCAAGGCGAGGGACAGCACCGCCGTCACAAGGAAGCCTGGGTGCTTCCGCAGGTGGCGGAGCGAGTATTCGATGCTGCCCGGCATCGTGGAACTCCTACTGTGCCAAGGTGAAGTTGACGTCGACCGTGGTCAGCACTTCGACCGGCTCGCCGTTGAGCAGCGTCGGCTTGTACTCCCACTCCTTCACCGCGTCGACCGCCGCCTGCACCAGTTCCGGCGGACCGGAGAGAACGTTGAGGCTCTGCACCTTGCCGTCCTTGCCGATGGTGATCTGCATTTGGACGGTGCCCTGGATACGGGCGGCCTTGGCCTCGGCTGGATAGACGGGCTTTGGCTGCTTGACCAGGTTGTGTTGTTGGACGCCTCCGCCAACCCGGATGGGGTTCTGCGGTTCGGCGGACGCCTGCGGCGCGGCCGCGGCGAGGAACAGGATTGTGGCCGCTACCACGGCCCAAGTGCTTTTGATCATCGTTTGATTCTCCTACTCCGACAATGTGAAGTTTACATCGATTGTGGTGATAACTTCCACCGGGTTGCCGTTCAGCAATGTGGGCTTGTACATCCACTGCTGAACAGCCTCAATCGAAGCTTGGACGAGGAGCGGGTGCCCTGACAAGAGTTTCAGATCCTTGATGGCCCCATCCTTGCCGATAACAGCCTCGAAACGCACCACGCCTTGGACGCGCGCCTGCTTTGCCGCCGAAGGATACGCCGGTTTGGGCTGATTGATCAAATTAGTTTGTTGCACGTTGCCTCCGACCCGGATTTGCTCCGGGGTGGAGGGTGCGTACAGCGGTTGTCTCGGGTCAAGCAGCGTACTGATCGAAGGCGCGCGGGCAGGCTCGGTCGTTGTAACCGGTGCAATCGAGACAGGCGCGGCGATCACGACATCCGCCTTGCCGGAAAGACTGGGCCTTACCGACACGACCAAGTGATTGTCGTACTCGCCAACAGCCCGCACCATCCCCACGGTCTTCTCCGGTGTGAGAACCGAGCCCACGCTAACGCCGATCCGGTCCAAGATCTCGCGTTCAATCCGGTCGCTGACGCCTTGGACGCGGATACTGTGAACAATTTGCGGTACGACCGAACTGGACGGCCTCGGCTGGGTTACCCTGTCCGACTGGAAATCCCGGAACAGCTGCTCATTGGACATTGCCGCCAGTTTCTTCTGGTCCTGCTGTAGACGTGCCTGCGCAAGGTCAGCTTCCGGTAATCGGAACTGGACCGTAACCTGGCGGGTTGAGTTCGCGGCATCCTTCACAAAGTGCCAACCGAGCACCGATTGAAGAACCGACCTGCGCAGTTCGTCTGGACCCGAAAGGATGCTGGCGTCGGAAACATTGCCAGACGCGTCGATCCTGACCTGGGCGACCACTTGGCCCTCCACTCCCTTTTCAATCGCCTGCCGTGGGTACGCAATTGCGCTCCTGTGCATCACCTCGGCACCGCCTGGCTGGACGGCAACCCCAGTGGAATCCACAACTTCCTGCGGCGCGGCCTGCAGTGGCAGCGCTGCCGTTGTGAACCAGCACGACGCCGCGAGCATCGCCACGCTTGCGGCCATCGCCGCGATCTTCGATCCCTTCGACATTCCAACCTCGCCCAGGATGGATACAACCCTTTGCTTCAGATGCCGTCTCCGCAGGAACAGCGGGGCCGGTGCCAGCTCCGACTCGCGTCCGCCGCCGGCAATCGTCAACAGGGCGTCGACATAGCTGTCCCGCGACTTGGTCATTTCGATCACGGCCTGGTCGACGGTCTCCTCCCGGGCCAGTTGGATCTCCGCCAACACCCACCACACCGCCGGGTGGAACCATAGCGCGGCCCGCACCAACTCCTCAGCCACGGTGAATAGCCAGTCCTTGCGGCGGACGTGCAGGATCTCGTGGCAGAGGATGGCGTTGACCGTGGCCTCGTCGAAGTCCCGGAAGCGCGTCGGCAGCAGCACGACGGGACGCCGGATGCCAAACGTGACCGGGCCGGAGATTTCGGGTGAGACCAACAACTCGGCCTCGAACCCCCAAGTTGAGGGCGGATCGAGCGGCTCGGAGTTCTTTCGATACCGCGAAAGGCGGACGAAGCCGACCAGCAGCAGGACCAGGCGCCAAGTGATCCCGGCGGCGAGCACCAGCGTTACGGCCTGTGCCCAATCCACATGGAATGAGGATGCCGCACGGGTGACGGGAGCCAGCGGGATGGACGGGCCATCCGCGGCTGAAACAAATACTTGCGGCACGGTCCAGGGCCGCATCGCGGGCAGCGCAAGGCAGGCTCCCAAGACGAGTTGCCACCAGACCAGCCGCACATCGGGGCTCTTGAGGCGGGTCAGCTTTGAGACAACGCCGGAGACCGCAACCACCACGCACACTTGGGCGCAGTAGACGAGAAGGTTGTCGAGGTTCATTGCTTCCCCCTGATCCGGGCGATTTCGTCGAGGTCATCCTTCGAGAGGTTGTGCTCCTCCACCAGATGGACCAGAAGCGGCTCGGCGGACCCGTTGAAGACGCGGTTGACGAATTCGCGGACCATTGCCCCGATCACCGTGCCTTTGGGCTGGGTGGGGCGGTAGACGAAAGCACGGTCGGACTCGTCCTTGCGCAGGTATTCCTTCTGCTCCAGGATCTTCATCATCGTCATGACGGTGGTGTAGGCAAGGGAACGGGATTCCTGCTTGCGCCGCTCCAGAAGGATCTCGAAGACATCCCTGACGGTCGCCGGCTCGCGGTCCCAGACGATTTTCATGATCTCGAGCTCCTGCTCGGTCAGGGTTGCACTCCGCGGCCTCATCTCGAACGCCTCATACTAAAAAATTAGTACTAGGCGGTTCGGATGTCAAGCGTTTTCTTTGGCGCGCGTCCGGGCGCCGCCGAGGCGGGTGGCCCAACGCGCTGATTTGGAGCCACGCATCGGGGCATGGTACTGTGGTCGTAGCTCTTGGACCCGCTGCACTTTCTACCGACCCACCACGAACTGCCAATGCGTCGCTCGCTGTACCGTCTTCGAAACTGACTCCGCCGGGAACTACAATAGCTGGAAAGAGACAAACAGAAACATGAAAGAACAAGGAACAGTGAAGTGGTTTAACGCCGCGAAGGGATTTGGATTCATCCAGCGTGAATCCGGCGAGGACGTTTTCGTCCACTTCTCGGCCATCGAGACCACTGGGTACAGATCGTTGGACGAGGGTGCCAAGGTCAGCTTCACCGTAACGCGCGGACCGAAGGGCCTGCAGGCGGAACAGGTCAACCAGCTCTAGTTGGCTCGCGGCCCGTTCGGGCGGGCCGCCGAATCATCAGCAATTTTGGCAAGAGAAGGAGGCGCGAGGAATCGCAGCCTCCTTTTTTTTGCGTCCCAATGCGCAAACTCCGGTTTATTGGCCGGTGGATGAATCGGTCGGCCCGCCTTCAGGCGCGGCGGTTTGAGAACCTTTGGGACACAAAAAAGGAGACGCGTCATCCGCGTCTCCTTAGTCCGAAGTATTCGTCTGTTTTTCGGTGCGATCCGAAATAGTCTGGGACTAGCTTCCCTGCTGAGCGTGATGCGCGGCCCAACGACGCTTCTGGGCTTCCGCGATCCGTTCCCGTGCCGCAGCGGACATAACACGCTTTTTCTTTGTCGGGGCTTCCACAGGCTGGGACTTCGGACGACCGGCCCGTTTCTTCGGCTGGGCTTCAGGGGCGCGTTCAACTGCGGTGCGTCCCGCCAACTGAGTGCGGATTTCCGCAATCTTCGCTTCGACCTCTTTGAGTTGCGCTTGGAAGCCGAAGAGGGCAGCTTCAAGTATTTCGCGATCAGTTACCATAGTTCAGCCCCAGCATATCACTAAGAATTCGCGCGCGCAATAGATTTTTCTTGTGTCGAAGCTTCCGAGGGGGGTACACTCTTCTTCGGGATTGATTATTGCGCTCCGGGGAGGAAGCGGAGCACGACCGCAAACAGCAAAGCAAACAAGACAATTGCGAGCAGATAGGTTAGCAGTCCCGTCCGACGCAACCACCGCCCGGCCTTGCCCCTTCGGGCCTCGGCCATCCTGAGTTCGAATTGTTCCAACAACGGCGGGTGGCCACCGCCTTTGGGAATGACGTGGAAGCGGTTCGCGCAGGACGGGCATAGATAAGGCTTCATAAGCAGCCAATTGGCCAACGCGTCCCGCGGACCTTCCCGCAGCACCCTGTGCGCATCCCGACTTTTGCATTTTGGACAGGTCATCGCGATCCCCGCACACCACTCTAAAGCCTAGCCCAGAAGAAAGACTGCCGTCTGCGCCATTAGGTTCGGCGCGACGGTAACACGCCTTGATCCCGAGAGGAAGTACCGCTTCGAGATTGGAAACGGCGTCTCGCGGCAAAGGCTCTCAAAATCGTTGATGCTGAGGAAGTGGATGTTGGGCGAGTTATACCAGTCGTAGGGGAACAGTTCCGTCTTGGGTGCCTGCCCGGTAAAAAGCATCGCGCGCCGCACCGACCAATGGCCGAAGTTCGGGAACGAGACGATCGCCCGGCGACCCACGCGCAGCATCTCGCGCAGCACATGCAGCGGAGCCTTGGTTTCCTGCAGAGTCTGGCTCAGGATGACGTAGTCGAATGCCTGGTCAGGATAATCCGCCAAGCCTTCGTCCAAATCCCCTTGGTAGGCGGACACACCGCGCGTGATCGCCTTGCGCACCTTGGCTGCCGAGATTTCGACACCGCGGGCAACCACCCCCTTGTTCGCGACCAGCCATGCCAAAAACTCGCCCTCGCCGCATCCTAGGTCCAGAACCCGGCTGCCGGCTTCGACCAACTCGCCGATGATATGGAAGTCGGGACGATCTGAAAGCTTGCCCTTGCCCGGCATCAGCGAACCCCTTTCGGGCTTGCGGTCAGTGCGGTGCGCGCCGTACTTTCGAGGAAGCCCCGGACAATCTCCGTTTGTTCGGCTATGTCCACCAGAAAGGCGTCGTGGCCATAGTTCGACTGGAGGTCGCAGTAGGCGACGTCCCCGTTCATGCGGCGCAGCACACGGACGATTTCCTGGGACTGATAGCTTGGATAAAGCCAGTCCGACGTGAAGCTGATGACGAGAAACCTGGTGCCCACATCGCGGAACGCGTCGGCCAGCCGTCCGGTACCGTTGGTCAGGTCGAAGTAGTCCTCGGCCTTGGTGATGTAGAGGTAGGAGTTGGCGTCAAACCGGGAGACGAACTGGTTGCCCCGGTAGCGGAGGTAGCTTTCGATTTCAAAATCCACGCCGAAGTCGAAGCCGAACTTCTCCTTCTCACGGAGGCGGCGGCCAAATTTCTCGCGCATGGACTCGTCGCTCATGTAAGTGATGTGCCCGACCATGCGGGCAATGGAGAGTCCGCGCCCGGGAAGCTTGCCGGAGTCGTAGTAGTTGCCCTCGCTCCAGTCGGGATCGGCCATGATGGCCTGGCGGCCGACTTCATTGAAGGCGATCTGTTGGGCGCTGTGCCGCCACGTGGTTGCGATGGGGATCACAGACAGCACCATTTCGGGATAGCTGGTGGCCCATTCGAGTGCCTGCATGCCGCCCATGGAGCCGCCCGCCACAGAGAGCAGCCGTTCGATACCCAGGGATTGCACGAGCATACGCTGCAGCCGCGCCATATCTCGAATCGTGATCACCGGAAACGACATCGCATAAGGGCGGCCCGTTGCCGGATTCTTCGCGCCTGGGCCTGTGGTGCCTTGGCAGCCGCCGAGGACGTTGGAGCAGATGACGAAATAGCGGTCGGTGTCGAACGCCTTGCCTGGACCGATCATGTTATCCCACCAGCCGGGCTTGCCGGTTTCGTGGCTGATCCCGGCGGCGTGCGCGTCGCCGGTGAAAGCGTGGGTGATCAGGATGGCGTTGGATTTCGCATCATTCAGGTGCCCGTAGGTTTCGTAAGCGATTTCAACGGGCGACAACGTGGCACCGGAGTCAAGGGAGATACTGTCAAATTGAGCGGATCGGGTCTCAACAACCATTCGAAGTCATCTCATGGTATCAGGGCGGCATGGCCGCTAGCGTTGCTTGCGGCCTCGGCGGTTGTGGCTTGGGCATCCACGGATTTCTTGTGGCGCCAAGCACTGCCCGGATACAACTACCAGTTTCCACGGGACCATTTCGAGCACGAAGACTTCCGCACGGAATGGTGGTATTACACGGGCAATGTGGTGGACGAGGGGGGCAAACGGTTCGGGTTCGAACTGGTGTTCTTCCGGCAGGGAGTGCCGCCCGGGGCCGAGAACCGGTCGGCGTGGTCGCTGAAAGACGCCTACTTGGCCCATGCGGCGCTTACCGACGCGACCGGAAACCGGTTCTTTTCGGAAGAAAGATTGAACCGCGCAGGGCCGGGAATCGCCGGCGCGTCGTTTGCGCAGAGGCGTGTCTGGAACGCGAACTGGTCGGTGCAGTGGGGACAGGGTGAAGTGCAGGTGCTGGATGCGCTTACCCCGAAATTCCGTTTCCACTTGGAACTGGTTCCGGAAAAGCCTCCGGTGATCCAAGGGGAAAACGGCGTCAGCCAGAAGGCCGAGGGCAAGGGAATGGCATCGCACTACGTGTCGTTTCCGAGGTTGCGGGTTGGCGGGACGATCGATTCCCACAAGGTGTCGGGAACCGCATGGATGGACCACGAGTGGTTCAGCAACACGCTGGCCCCGGATCAACTGGGCTGGGACTGGTTCAGCATGCAGTTGGACAACGGGACGGAATTGATGCTGTACCGCTTCCGCCTTGCCGGGGGCGGGGTGGATCCGCACTCTTCGGGCACGTTCATAGGTAAGGACGGGAAGGCGCGTCATCTGGCCAGCAAGGATTTCACGCTGACGCCGTCGGACACCGCGATGCACGGGAAGTACCCGGTGGAATGGCGGGTGCGGGTGCCGTCCCTGGGGGTGGATTTGTTGTGCCGGGCGGTTGTGAAGGACCAGGAGTTGAAACCCAAGGGCGGGAGCGTGGGGTATTGGGAGGGGGCGGTCGATTACTCGGGGAGCCACAAGGGCGTGGGGTACTTGGAAATGACGGGGTATGTTGGGGGTTCGCCGTTGCGTTAGCTGGAGCGGCGTCGGTGTTTTCCATTCGCGATGCGGCGGTGGCGCGACGCCCTGCCTCGTTGCCTACGGCCCGCTCCTGATCAAATCCACTTTGGCATCCCGGAGGATGCCGAATGTTTTGTCACCGGGATATGGATTGTCGATGCTGCCGCTGCGGAATAGCTGGTACAGCAGTAGCCAGTATCGGTCCAAAGCGTAGGCATCCTCCCCGTCCAGAGTTGTCTTGAATTGAATGATAATTGGGAGGTGCTGAGGGCTTATGGTGCCCAAGATGGCCATCGCCGAACAGTCCTGAGTTCCAACAACGGCATTGGCAACGTCATCCGTCACCCCGTCTCCGTACTTATTGAGGTAGTGAAGGCTCCAACACATGCCGTCCGAACGCCTTTGTCGGGCGTGTTCAGCAGCGATACGGGCCAAATGAGCGCTGTATTCCGAACCCGGTCCGCAACCGAGCTTGCTGAACAAGCTGGCCATCGCCGGGAGGAGGGCTGGTCGGTGGAATGCGAGGCCTAATACTTGGGGCATGATTGATCGAACAACCCCTGCATCGGGGTGCCGCCCGCAAAGCGATTTGACCGCAAACTTCAGAATGCTGGCATCCGGGACCTTGTGGGACATGGCGACCGCGTGGTTGAGGTAATGCTGAGCCGTGCTGGGATCCAAGCCTTTGCCGTGCGGAAGCGCCAGGGCGAGTCCCGAGACCCAGTCACTGTCCCAGCTCGGAAGTGCTGAGATTCTGGTCTTCACAGGATTCAGCAAGAATCTGTACTTCCCAAGCTCAATTCCCAGTCGGTCGATGAACCGCTCGGCTTCGTTGTAGTCGTGGCAGTAGGCCGTGTAGTCGTCAATGAAGCGGACAAACCTGAACTCTGACAGCTCTTCATCGACGCGGGCGAGGATCGCTTCGGACAAGACGTTCGACGTCGCCGGCCCGACTGCGACGCCGTTCGTTTCGTTTCGATTCGTTGCTCGCAGAGCAATATCGAGTTGATTGAACCATAGATCTTTGAAAGCGGGCCCCTGTTTGGACTTTGCCTCCGCGAATCCTACGACCGCCCACGGCACGGCATGGGAGTACACGCTGGGGAAGCAGTTGGCCACGTCAGCATGGGCAGTGAACCTACATCCAAATTGCATTTGATTGGCTCGCTGCTGTTTTGCCCGGGAACTCTCGTAGTCCATGACGATCAAGCGCCCGTCGGCGTGCTGCCGTGGTCGAATGACACTGACTTCGTTCCCCGCAATGTAGCTCACATGCTCCCAGTTTTCGGCGATCCGCCGAGCCAAACGCGAATACGGAAGAGGGTGTGGGATTGAGAGTCTGCGGGGGACGAGATTGAACCGGGTTGCCCGGTATTCGACGCTGTCGTACCCGCCTTTCCGTGGGGCCAGAGCGTCAAGCGCTTCAGCAACAGACGGTTGGAAGCCGGTAGACGAGAAAACCGGCGGCATCTCGTCCTGATGCATTTTCTGCATTGGGAAATAATTGTGACGAAGCAGTGCCTCCAGAACGAACTCCTTCGTCACTATTGGGCAGATCCCCCGTCTACAGCAGCCCCGGGCTCTGCGAGCGTTCCGATGCGGGGTTTCAGGAAGAGTTCCAAACCACGCCTCGCGATATGGAGTTGCAACGCCTCGTCCGCAACGCCGTAGCGGACCAAGTCCGCCCGGACCGGCAGCGCAAGATCCTCGAGTCGTGCCGCGATCCGAAGTTCGTCGCGCAACTGAAGCTCGTCTCCGAACAAGGCCAAATCGATGTCGGAACCTTCCGACCAATTCCCCATGGCCCGCGAGCCAAACAGAACTACCCGCTCCACTTTGGGAAACTCGGTGAACAATCGCCTAATTGCCTCGCGCTGCGCTGGGCGCAGTCCGTCGCTCACCGTTCCCGCTCCGCCAAACGCGACACAAACACCCCAATCATGGGACCGAATGTATCTTTGATCAAATGTTCGGCCTCTTCCGCAGCCTTGGCGTCATAGGTGTGACTGAAGCGATTGCGGCTTTCCAGTGCCTCCATCCAGACCACACCGTCACCAACGAGTCCGGCTGACAGGCCAACCCGGATCGCCTCCCGCGGGGAGTTGACCTCGAAGCCCTCATAAGTCAACAAGTCCTTCATGGTTTTCCAAGCGAGCTCGAAGGTAAACTCGAACATCTGGATGAGTCCGGCCAGCTCCAATTCCGAGTAGGAGTCTTGCTGGCACGCAGCATCCAAACGGGAGTACGCCCGTCGCAGGTGCTCGAACCGTTGCCGCCATCGAAGTTCACGCGTATTTTCCGGCTCTGTCTGGAACACGGTACCCTCCCTATTCTATCCCCAGCCGCCATCGGTTGCTGGATGGTCACGGAAGAAAATAGACTTCCACCCCATCCAGCCCCCACAAAGCGCTACACTGCTTCCATGAAGCTCACACACGCGCCCGCGCTTCGCATTGTTTTGGCGATCTCCCTCGCCGCCACACTTCCGGCCCAGACCACCATCTCGCCCGAGAAACAGGCCGCCATGAAGGCCGACCTCGCGGGCCAGATCGAAGGCATGAAGAAACAGGCACAAGTCATGGTCGACAGCGTCTTCAGCTTCGCCGAGCTCGGGTTCCAGGAGGTCGAAACCTCCAAATACCTGACCGGTCTGCTAGAGAAGGAAGGCTTCAAGATCCAGCGCGGCGTGTCCGGCATCCCGACGGCCTGGGTCGCATCCTGGGGTGAGGGCAAGCCGGTGATCTCGCTCGGCTCCGACATCGACGACATCCCCCAAGCCTCGCAAAAACCCGGCGTCGCCTATCACGAAGCGATGATCGAGGGTGCACCCGGCCACGGCGAAGGACACAACTCCGGCCTGCCGCTGAACATCCTCGCCGCCATCGCGGTCAAGCAGACGATGGAGCGCGAACACCTCAAGGGGACCATCCGGCTCTGGCCTGGAGTGGCCGAGGAACTGGTCGGCACCAAGGCTTACTATGTGCGCGACGGCATGTTCAAAGATGTCGACGTCGTCCTCTTCACGCACGTCGGCAACAACCTCCAAGTCAGCAGCGGACCCACCACACAAAACGGCCTGATCTCGGTGGAGTACATGTTCAAGGGCGAGAGCGCCCACGCCGCCGGAGCGCCTTGGCGCGGCAAGAGCGCCCTTGACGCCGTCGAACTGATGGACGTCGGCTGGAATTTCCGCCGCGAGCACCTGCGCCTCGCCACCCGCGTGCACAACGTGATCACCAACGGCGGCGACCAGCCCAACGTCGTCCCGCCCAACGCCGCCGTCTGGTACTACTTCCGCGAGGCCGACTACGAGCACATCATGAACCTCTGGAAGATCGGCGACAACATGGCCCAGGCTGCCACGCTGATGACCGACACGACCTACACCTCGCGCGTGCTCGGTTCCGCCTGGCCAGGCCACTTCAACGTGCCGATCGCCGAGGCGATGTACGAAAACATCAAGAAGGTGGGCTTGCCGCAATGGTCCGACGACGACCAGAAGCTCGCCAAGGCGCTGCAGACCGAGTTGAAGGTTCCGGTGCGCGGTCTGGCGTCCAAGATTCCGGAACTCCGCAAGCCGAAGGCCACGGAGGGCGACCCCGAGGCGGAAGGCGGCCAACAGCAGCAGCCGACCGGCGGCGGGTCGGACGACATCGGCGACGTATCGTGGGTCGTACCGACCGTGACCCTCAACTACCCCTCCAACATTCCCGGCGGTCCCGGCCACAATTGGGCCAATGCAATCTCCATGGCGACGCCGATTGCCCACAAGGGCGTGGTCGCCGGCGCGAAGGTGCAGGCGATGACCATGCTCGACATCCTGCTCAAGCCGGAACTGGTCACCAAGGCCTGGGACTACTACAACAATGTCCAGACCAAGACGGTGAAGTACAAGAGCCTGTTGCGCCCCGATGACAAGCCCGCCATCTGGCTGAACCAGAAGACGATGGAGCAGTACCGGCCCAAGATGAAGGAGATGTACTACGACCCGACCAAGTACGACAACTACCTGGAGCAGCTCGGCATCAAGTATCCAACTGTGAGAGAGCCCTCGGTGAAACCGTAATGGCCGCCCCCCTCGTGTTCGCGCTGGCGTTTGCGCTGGGCTGCGTGAACGGGTTGCGGTCATTCTCGGGCCTTTCCACGCTCAGTCTGGGTGCACGGCTTGGGTGGGCGCATTTCGGAGCCACGGCGTTCGCGTTCCTGGACGCGGCGTGGGCGGCTCCACTGTTCTGCGTGCTGGCACTGGGGGAACTCTACGCCGACAAGCAAGCGTGGATGCCCAGCCGGAAGAAACCCGGCGCGCTGGCAACCAGGTTGATCCTGGGCGGCACCTGCGCGGCAGCGTTGGCGTCGGCGGCGGGACAGGAGGCATATTTCGGCTTCCTCGCCGGTGCGGCTGGCGCGCTATGCGGCACGTTCGGGGGCTATGAGGTTCGAGTCGGGCTGGTGAGGATGCTGGGCATACGGGACTGGCCGGTCGCGGTCGTCGAGGATGTGGTCGCGATCGGCGGCGGGTTGCTGATACTGTCGAGGTTTCAATGAGACCGTTCGACGCGATTGTGATAGGGGCTGGCCAGGCCGGTCCGTCGTTGGCGACGCGGCTGGCGGGAACGGGCATGCAGGTCGCCATGGTGGAGCGGAAGCTGTTCGGCGGCACCTGCGTGAACACCGGGTGCATCCCGACCAAGACCCTAATCGCGAGCGCCTACGCGGCCTACCTCGCACGGCGGGCGGCGGACTACGGGGTTTCCACGGGGCCGGTGACGGTCGACATGAGGGCCGTCAAGGCCCGCAAGGACGACGTTTCGGGACGGTCGCGGACCGGCGTCGAGGCGTGGCTGAAGGGTACCGCGAATGTGACGGTGTTCGAAGGGCACGCTCGTTTCGAGTCGCCGACGACCGTGCGTGTGGGGGAGGAACTGCTGTCCGCCCCGAAGATATTCATCAATGTGGGCGGGCGGGCGTCCGTGCCGGAGATGCCCGGCATCCAGGGCATTCCCTACCTGACCAACAGCAGCATGATGGAGGTCGATTTCCTGCCCCGGCATTTGATCATTGTCGGCGGCAGCTACATCGGGCTCGAGTTCGCGCAGATGTATCGGCGGTTCGGGAGCGAGGTCACGATTGTCGAACGCGGCACCCGGCTGATTTCGCGAGAGGACGAGGATGTCTCCGAGGCCGTTCAGGGCATCCTGGAAGGCGAAGGCGTCCGCATCTGTTTGAATTCCGACAATATACGCTTCTCGAAAAGGGACGGGGACGTGGCAGTGGGTTTGAATTTGCGCGACCCCGCCGCGGAGTTGGTGGGCTCGCATGTGCTGCTTGCCATTGGGCGGGTTTCGAACACGTCGGACCTGGGCCTCGAACAAGCGGGCGTCCTGATGGATAAGCATGGCTACATCCAAGTGGACGACGAGCTGCGGACAAATGTCCCCGGCATTTGGGCGATGGGCGATTGCAACGGAAGGGGCGGATTCACCCACACTTCGTACAACGACTACGAGATCGTGGCGCACAACCTTCTGGAGACTGCGGAAGAACCCCGTCGAGTCACCGACCGCATCCCCACCTACGGGCTTTTCATAGACCCGCCGCTTGGCCGCGCGGGCCTGACCGATGCCGAAATCCGGCGGCGTGGAATCCCGGCCTTGACCGGCAAACGGCAAATGACCCGCGTCGGGCGCGCGCTGGAGAAGGGAGACACGCGCGGGTTCATGAAGGTGACCGTGCACGCCGAGACCAAGCAGATCCTCGGGGCGGCGATCCTGGGCGTCGGCGGCGACGAGGCGATCCATTGCATTCTGGACACGATGTACGCGAAAGCCCCGTACACGACCATCCAAAGGGCGGTGCACATCCACCCGACGGTATCGGAATTGATTCCGACGGTGCTGGGAGAACTTGGGCCTTTGGAAACCCCTGAAACCAAGGCTCATTAGGATTTGCGTCATCACCGGATCAGGGCAGAATCGCCGGATGCTATCCTGATCGCTTACGGGTGGAATGGGGGACATTTGGGCGTAGTGGACAACGCGGTCGACGACCGCGACAACGGCATGGGCGGAGGGCTTCTGGGCAGGGTGTTCCGTTCATTGCGCCACAGGTGGAATCATTATTCAGAAGAGCGCCGTTTGGCACCGCTGTATTCCCCGGACGCCTCGAACCTCGACATCGACGCGCACATTTCAGCCGCGGTCGACTGGCTAGAGCGCGCCCAGGATGCCGGTACGGACAGAGGTGTTTCCTATGGTGTCCAGTTTGGTTCCGATTGGGATCCAAGCTACCCGGAGACCACCGGCTATATCTGTCAGACGTTCGTGCACCTCTGGCTCAAGACCGGCGACCGCAACCTCCTGGACCGCGCAGTCGCGATGGGGGACTGGGAAGTCGAGATCCAGATGCCTTCGGGCGCGGTAATGGGCGGCAAGTACGGTCCCGACCAGACGCCAGCTGTCTTCAACACGGGCATGGTGCTGCTGGGCTGGGCGGAACTCATTCGGCATACGGGGGAGGAACGCTTCAAGGTCGCAGCGACCAGAGCCTCGGAATGGCTGCTCAGCGTGCAGGAACCGGACGGGAATTGGATTCGCGGCAACTCGGTGTTCGTGGGCGGTTCCGAGAACACGTACAACGTGAAGGCGGCATGGGGTCTCTGCGAGGCCGGGCTGGCCTTGGACAGGCCCGATTTTGTGCAGGCAGCCGTCCGCAACGCGGAATTCTGTTTGACGCGCCAGACGGCGAACGGCTGGTTCGAGCACTGCGACCTGGAAGAGCCAGACAACCCCCTCCTCCATACAATTGCCTACACAATGCAAGGCTTGGTGGAGATTGGCCGGTTGGTGAAACGGCAGGACTTCATTGATGCCGCCCGCAAAACTGCCGACGTTGAAATCTCCATCATGGGCCCGGACGGATTCCTCCCCGGCACGCAGAACGCGCGCTTCGAGGGACCAACGTGGGCCTGCCTGACGGGTTGTGCCCAGACGTCCATCGTTTGCCGCATCCTGTTCGAACTGACCAAAGAGAGCAAGTATCGCGAGGCCGCCGCCAAGCTCAACCGCTATGTGATGGCGCACCACGACATCAGGAACACCGACCCGCGCATTCGTGGGGGTCTCGCGGGCTCTTGGCCCGTACAGGGCGACTACGGCCGCCTCTTGATCTTGAATTGGGCCACGAAGTTCCTGGTGGATGCCCTGTGTCTGGAAAAATACTCCGGATCTTTCGGATCTACCTGGGGAACCCGCTAGCGTGGGCATCGGAAAGTTCGTTCCCCCTGCGCTAAAGCCCACCTTGGTGAAGTGGCGGAATCAGGCGCACTCCGCTTGGATCAAAAAATTCTTCTCTTTCACGTCCGCGGATCTGATCGCCGAGGCGCGGAAGCTCGGGGTGAACACGGGGGACACACTTCTTGTGCATAGTTCCTTCGGGAGTTTCGAGGGCTTCGAGGGCTGGATCCCTGACGCGATTCAAGCGATGAAGGATATGGTGGGACCCGAGGGCAATCTCATGATGCCCACCATCCCGTTCGATGGCAGCGCGGTGGAATACGCCCGTTCCGGCGTAATCACCGATATGGCCCGGAGTTACTCCCGCACCGGAATGCTGACCGAGCTCTTCCGCCGGGACAAGGAAGTAATCCGCAGCATCCATCCAACCCACCCTGTCGCGATCTGGGGGAAACGAGCCCACGAGTTGGCTGCGGACCACTACCAGTCGAAGACGCCGTGCGGAGCGCCGGGGCCCTTCAGCCGTCTCCTCGAATTCGATGGCAAGGTGCTGTTGGCAGGCGTCGATATACGTTCGATGACGCTGTTCCACTATGCCGAGGAAGTGCTCGAGCCGGGCATGCCCTACCCGCCGTTCACCGAAGAGTGGTTCGAGTTCCAGACCCGGGGCAAAGACCGCGTGCTGTACCCATCCCGTATGCGGTTATTCGAGCCAGGCCTGTCCGCGCGCCGGGACATCACTAAAATGATCGAGCCGATGAAACAGGCTGGCCTCTGGCACCAGGGACGGGTGGGCCGACTGGACCTCTATGTGGTTGGGGCGCGCGACGCGGTCCAGATTCTCAAAGAGATGGCCGCACGAGGCCAATACTGCTACTCCCCGAAGGTCGGGTAGTCGCACCGGGCAAGTACGGTCCCGCATAATAGACTGGGAGTCGACGGTCGCAACCACAGAGTGGTTGGGCCGAAGAAAGCCATAACCCGCAATGATCTCCACAAAGAACCTCTTGATAACTCTGTGCCTCGGGGCCGCGACGATGCAGGCTGCCGACTTCCCGCAGGCCCCCATTACGAACGGGCTCGTGAGTGCCAAGTTGTATCTGCCTGACGCGACAAACGGGTATTACCGGGCGACCCGGTTCGACTGGTCGGGCCAGATTTCCAGCCTGGTGTTCCAAGGGCATGAATACTTCGGGGAATGGAATAGCCGCCCCTACGACCCCAAGCTGCACGACGCCATTGTGGGGCCCGTGGAGGAGTTCGGCGACGCGGACGCACCGGGCTATGCCGAAGCCGCGGTCGGGGGAACCTTCGTGAAGATCGGGGTTGGCATCCTCCGCAAGCCCCAGGAGAAGGCCTACGACCACTTCAAGACCTACGAAATCGTCGATCCGGGCAAGTGGACAGTGCAGACCAGGGATGATTCCATCGTTTTCACGCAGGTGGTCTCAGATCCCGCGTCCGGATACGGCTATGAATACACGAAAACGGTACGCCTGGCTTCCGGCAAGCCTCAATTGGTGCTGGAGCATCGCCTAAGAAACACGGGAAAGAAGCCACTGTTCTCCGACGTCTACGAACATAACTTCTACATGCTGGACCGGAAACCGACGAGTGCCGATGTGGTGGTAACTTTCCCGTTCGAAGTCAAGGCCGTCAACGCCTGGAAACCGGGCTTGGTGGAGTTGAAAGGCAAGCAACTGGTGTACTTGAAGGACCTGAAGGATACCGCCTACAACCAGCTCACCGGATTCGGAACGGATGCGAGGGATTACGACATCCGGGTCGAGAATACCCGTACCGGAGCCGGGGTGCGGCAGACGTCGGACCGGCCAACGTCCAAGCTGATGTACTGGTCCATCCAGCCCACCGTGTGCCCCGAGGCCTATATTCACACAGAGACTGCGCCCGGAAAAGAATTCACGTGGCGGATTGTCTACGACTTCTACGCGTTGAAGTAGCCGCAGGCTACGGCAACCCGGCCTCCCGCCGGTAGACATCCCATGCCGCAGCCCAGGTAAACGTCTCCGCCTTGGCCGCGAATGTTTCGACGCGCTTGGCAGCCGCTTCCGGGCCGGCCAACGTCTCCAGTATCTTTTCGGCCAACTGCTCTGGATTTTCGGAATCACACAGCAAACCGTCCACCCCGTCGGTCACGAATTCCGGGATTCCGCCGACGCGGGTCGCGACGACCGGCACATGCGACTTGGCAGCCTCGAGAAGCACGATTCCGAACGGTTCGGCACGCGAGGGAAGTACCAAACACTCGGCGTGCCGGATCCACCACCACACCTCGGTGTTGGGCTGATTGGTCAGAATCTTGACTTTTTGGGACAAGCACAGGAGCTCAATCTGCGCCTCGAGTTTGGGCAGCGACGAGTGTTTGGGAGTAGCCCCGATTAGGACCAGGTTCAGTTCCGGCCTCACCTCCAGCACGCGCTCGAAGGCCTGGATCAGGATGTCCTGTCCCTTTTTGTGTTCGAACCCGGCAACGCAAATTAGATAGGGGCCAGGCGTCGGGCGCTCAGGCCTGACCGCCGGTGCCGGTGTCGCAGCGTTCCATGCAGTCGCCGTGCGGGCGCCTGGCGCCACCTCCAACAACCGACGGGTCAGGGAATGCGAGCAACCGACCACCAAGTCTGCCGACTCGAACATCCAGCGTAGGAGTTTCCGGCGCATTCCCGTGGCTGCCAGCATATCCGTCACATCCAATCCATGGATGGAGAGGATGACGGGGGGGCCAAGCCTCAGCTTGCGCAGCAGGACTACGGGGAGGCACTCGAGGCTGGCGAAGTGGGGATTCGCGGCCACGGAATCCTTCAGCAACCGATGCAGCTTCCAGAGGCTGGGAATGAGACGGGCCAAGTAGCCCAACGGTCGGGCCGGATTGAGGTCGGGAAGGTAGAGCCAAGGGCCCGCATAGTTCTGGGGACGCACGAAGCCCGTGACGACGATAGTGCTGTCGTAGGTATCCGCGTTGGCCGCAGCCAAGCCGTGCATGACCGCATTGACGCCGCCACCGTGGGTCGGTGCCCACGACACGAACATTGTATAGTTGCGCTTGCGCGGCAGCACGCCCCTCTGACTTCGGTCTGACAAATGCCAGTGTACCGCAATCCCGACCTCAGTTCCGCCCAAAGTCGTATAATGGAGCGTTGTCCTCTGCCCATGGGTAATCTTCTACACCACCTACTTTTGACGGCCGCAGGTCCTCTGGCTGCGGGGCTCATCGCCATGGTGGTGGGCGGGGAGAACAAGCCCAAACGAAGGGCGGGCCCGCGTTTCGGCCTGTCTGACACGTTCGACCTGATCCGCGCAACGACGACCGGCGACATCGCGATAGCCCCGGAAGAACCAGTCCTGCCCGCGCAACCGGATACTGTCAACGCGGAATTGGAGACGCTGGTCCGCCACTTGGCCAAGCTGGAAGCCAAGCTTTCTTCGATAGAACAATCCGAGACGATGTTTCCCGGCGGCGATTCGTCCGTGGACAGTTCAACTGTTGCCGCGCTCGATTTCCGCATCCGGGAACAACAGACGGAATTGGACCGCCTCCGGGAGGCACTCAAGGAGTCCGAGCGCCGCGCGTCAACGGCCGCCGACCTCATGGACCGACGCGTGCGCCAATTGCGCGAAGATCTGCCGGTACTCGTGGAAACCAGCCTGTCAAGCCACGTGACGGAATTGCAGGTGCGCTTCGAGACGGACGCGGAAGAGACCCGACTCACCACAGTGGCAACCTTCGAGGCGATGGTGGAGGAGAAACTCTCCGACCGGATCAATGTGATTGAACGTTCGATGGCGGAGCAGTCGGGCTCGGTGAACATGCTGCGTGAGCGGGCGGAAGCGACCGATTTCCAGCTACAACGATTGATCGCAGCCGTTGAACGGATTTTCGAAAGCAACGGGAACGCGATGCATCCCTTGGCCACGACAGTCCCGTTGGGACGCGCCGACCAAGGTTCGCGGTATGAACCGGGGATCCGCCTCGAGCACGCCATTGCGGCCGCCTCCGACTCGTCGATGCAACGAGGACTGCCCGAACCGTCGTCATTGGGCGATCCTGACGACCAGATGATCGTCCCTGACTTCCGGCCGCGCATCGAGTTGAAGCCTGAGACGGAGGCAAGCAGGAAGCCTCGAACTCCGATGGCCCCGATGATCTAGGAGCCCGCCTTTCGTTAGACGTTGCCCTTGCGCATTTCCTCCACCAAGTACTCCGATGCGCGCATCGAGAGCGCCAGAATCGTCATAGTCGGGTTCTGCCATCCGCAGGTGACGAAACTGGAGCCGTCGACGACAAACAGATTCTTGATGTCGTGGCTTTGGCACCATTTGTTGAGCACGCTGGACTTCGGGTTGTCGCCCATACGCGCGGTGCCGACTTCGTGGATGCTGTAGCCTGGCGGATAGAACTTGTCGGTCTTGGAGAGGATGTCCCAGCCCGCTTCCTTGAATAGCTCCTCGAAGGTGTCGGCGGCATCCTTGGCCATGGCGAACTCGTTGGGTGTGTCCTTGACGTCAATGTGGAGCGCGGGGATGCCCCAGGCGTCCTTCACGTCCTTGTTGATGCGGACGTGGTTTTCGAAGCGCACGGTGCGCTCGCCGTAGATGCTGCCGGAGACGCAGGAACCTTGGTAGCTGTCCAACTTGGCCTGCAGTTCCTCGCCGTAGGCCGGAAAATGGTTCGGGCTGGCGGAGCCGCCGCTGCCGATGATGGCACAGTAGCCCTTGATGAAGCTACTCTTCTTGTCCTTGGACAGGTTCCGGAAGCGGGGGATGAAGGCGCTTCCGCCCATCATGCCGGGCTTGGCCTTGCCGTCGCGGGCCTCGGGGACGGATGCGACCACGGAAACGCCGTAAATCTGGTCGTGCAGGTAGTGTCCGAGGACGCCGCTCGAATTGGCGATCCCGGAGTTCAAGAGAAGCCGGGTCGTTTCCAAAGTTCCGGCGGCGAGGATGACGACCTTGGCGCTGGCATGCATCTCGCGCTTGGAGTGGCGGTCGATGAAGAACGCTCCGTTGGCCTTGCCTGTCTTCTTGTCGACGGTGATTTCGCGGACGATAGCGTTGGAGACGATGTCCAGCTTACCGGTATCGACCGCTCCGGGCAGGAGCAGGTTGATCGAACTGGCGAGGCCGCCTTCACCTTGGGACGAGCGCATCTTGGAGACGCCGATGCCGCGCGCCTTGCAGAGGTCGGTCACCTTGGCGATGGTTTGCGAGTCGGAGGGGTAGGACTGTTCGATGAAGTTGCCGTCGGGGAACTGCGGCCAGCCCTCCTTGCGACCGGTCACGTGGAAAATGCCTTCGACGCGGGAGTAGAAAGGGGCGAGGTCGGCCAGACTGATGGGCCAACTGTCGCCGCCGCCGTCGATTTCCGCAGCCTTGAACTCGTAGTCGCTCAGGCGGAACGATTGGCGGGCCCAGAAGAGGCTGCGGCCGCCGAGAAGACGGACGCGGACCCAGTTGTAGGGCTTGGCGGGGTCGTGGGTGTAGGGGTTTTCCTTTTCGTCGACCCACTGGTTGGCGTTGAACTCGTTGGCTTGGTAGACGTGGGAGAGGCGGCCCGGCTTGTTGAAGCCGCGATAGGGGAGCTCGTGGGCAGCCTTGGTGGTGCGGTCGCGCTGGTAGTCGGCTTCGGGACCGGCGTTGAGCATCAGGCAGGAGATGCCGTTCTTAGTGAGGATGCTGGCTGCCATGCCACCGGAGTGGCCGGAGCCGACGATGAGGACGTCGTATTCTTTTTTCGGCATCGGAATTCTCTGGGTTTACCTAAGTGCTGGCGGCTAGACGGGGTCGATGGGGTTCCAGTAGAGGCCTGTGGTGGACAGGCTGCGGCGGCCACTGGCGGCGACGGCTTTGGCTGCTTCGGGCGAGTTGCGGGTCGCGGTGCGGAGGTCGGAGTGGACTTGGTAGAGGAAATGCTTCATGGGGTCCTTGGGCAGGTCGTAGACCCAGGGGACCTGGACGAGGAGGGGTTTCAGGATTTGGTCGGCCTGCTTGGCGTCGAGGTCGGCAAAAGCCTTGCTGAATTGCCGGCGTGCGGTGGCGGCGAGCCCGTCGAGGCCGCTGCGGTAGAGCGTCTGCGTGTCGGCAGGCGACGACGCGACGAGGAAGTCGAGGAACTCCGGGGCGTCGGTGTCGAGCGCGCCGAGGTTGCCCTTCACGGGCGGGACGAGGATACCTGCCAGCTTGCGCAGTGTGGCGAACTGGGCCGGGGTGAAAAACTTGGCGACGGTGTCGGCTGCGTCGTCCGGTGCGGCGACCGGAATGTGGGGGATGTCGGTGGCAGCCCCGGTGCCGCGACCGCCTCCTGCGCGTCCGGGTTGCTGGGCGTTGGCTTCTTGGACGAGCGCGGGGACTGCGGGCGCGGTCGAGAGGGCTTGGAGGAAACGGCGTCGTTTCATAAATGGTGGGTGGCCGGGTACCAAGCTATCAGGATGGAGGGGTTTTGGTCAAGCTTGGCCTGTCGTTGGTATTTGCCACTACTGGACAACAACGTGTCCGATGCACCCGGCGGTTTGGCTGCGTTGTCGGTTAGCTGCGATCTGTTGCAGCGTTGGCACCTGGAATCTCCCGCGCCCGTTGCAGCATGGGCGGGAGGCGATTCCGAACGGTGGGTTTTGGAAGTTGTTGAGGGGATTGAAAATATAGTTGAAAATAGTTGCGACTTGAGTTTGCAAGGGCAGTGGAGCGCGGAGGCGGGTTGCAAGCATCGTCGACGTCGACCACGGCGCGTTCCAGCGCGAGATATGCAGTCAGAAATGGTCCGGCGGTCATGCGGACCTCGGATGAGAGGGTTGAGTCCGACACGTTCGCGATGTGGGTCAGCCTCCATGTTCCAGCATCTCCAGCGCCTGACATGGGGTGCAGGCTGCTGGGGTGGAGTGGGTGGAGCGACAGCGGTGGTTTCCGGCGGAGTAGATTCGAGAGGGCGTGGCGGTATCCGCGATCCCGCCGCAGGTTGCCAACCTGCCCACACGGGCTCCTGCCGATTCTGGTATCCTGAGGCTTGCCTATGTCTGTCCGCTAGTCCAACCGGGCCCCCAACGGCCCTTCGGTCTTTCGCCCGGTCGCCCGTCGGCTCCAACGCCGGTGGTGCGCGCCTTCACGTACGGCAGGACAAAAGGACTAGATCTCAAATGGACAGACAGGACGTAAGGGCCTTTGGCGACTTCCGCCATCGGGAACGGAAAATCAAGCTCCAGCAACTCCAGGCCGCCCAAGCCAAGAAGAAGAACGACCGCCGCGAAATCAAGGAAGGCGCACCCGAGGCTCTGGTGATCGGTGTGTCGTCGGGGCTGTGCCTTGTGGCTGTCGAAGGCGAGGAACCGCGCTGGGTGCGCTACATGATGCCGGTCGCGCCCGGCGACATGGTCTCGATTGAAAACGAGGCGGTCAGCGGAATCGCCCCCCGGCGCACCACCCTTTCCCGCAAGGACCCCGGCAACGTTCATATCGACAAGGTTGTCGCGGCGAATATCGACCTGATAGTGATCGTGTCGGCGGTGGATAGCCCGCCCTTCCGACCCGGCCTCGTGGACCGCTACTTGCTGGCGGCGGCGCGGGGCGGAGTGACGCCCATCCTATGCCTCACGAAAACCGATCTGGGCGACACGGCGATGGCCGACAACTTCCGGATTCCAGTCGTGCGCTACTCCAAGCCGACCGGCAAAGGTCTCGACGAACTGCGCGACCTGCTCGAAGGCAGCACGGCGGTGCTGGTGGGCCAGAGCGGGGTCGGGAAGAGTTCGCTGCTGAACGCGCTGGCGGGTGAGGTACGGGCCAAGACCGGCGAAATCAGCGAGGCCACGGGCAAAGGGCAGCACACCACCACCGCATCGCGCCTATACGAACTGGAAAACGGGGCGCGGATCATCGACACGCCCGGTATCCGGGAGTTCGGGCTGGGGACGATCACGCTGGAAGAGGTCCAACAGGCGTTTCCAGAGTTCCTCGACGCAGGTTGCCGATTCCGCGACTGCAGGCACAAGGAAGAACCCGACTGCCCCGTGCGAGAGGCGGGCGGGATCCGGCATTCCGCGTATTTGCGGCTACTGGCGGAAGTTGAGAATTCGCAGGCCTAAGTCCGGTACAACCGGCGGCCTTCGGCTTCCGCGATAAACACCAGGCCCCAACGCGCCGGGTTGACTGCAATGTCCGCTGCGTTGGGGTCGTCCTTGTCAATCAGCAGGAAGTCGATACCGTGGGCCCGGACTGCCTTCATAGCCGCCAACCGGAAATCGCCGATTGGCGGCAGAACGGAAGTCCGTGGCTTGCCCGCAATCACCTTGCAATCGCCGCCGTCGCACGATTCCAGGCGCAATTCGATCTTCCATTGGTCCCGTGCGCAGCGGATCTCCACGCTGTCGAGTTCAACTGGCCTATCAGTCAAGATGTCGAAATGCATGCCCGGCTCGATGGAACGCCAAGTCATCCAGCGGGTGGCCGGGTTGCGGTCGAAGGCGAGCGCGGCGTCCCATGGATAGGGCGCGGCGTCCACATGCCAGCGCGGAGTGGGCGGAACTTCACGGCCAGCGCGAAAGAGGTAGAGCTCCCCGATACTCCAAGTGTCGGTCAGGCTGTGGGCGGACTGCGTGACCCTGAGGTGCTGGATCGATTGGGGCCGGAAGTCGAAACGCAGGTTCCAGGTCGGTTCGCGGTCGGGGTCGCTTGCGGCGTTGGAGATGATGTCGCGGATCAATTCACCCTCGCCAGACAGGTAGCTCACCAAGATATTGGACTGCAAGTACGACTCCGCCAAAGGTTGGCTGCTCCAAATCCGTTTGTCCGGCGGCACGTGCGATTCCAGCATCTGCGCCACCCGCCATTCGAGCGACCTGCGGCGCAGGAAACCTTCTGGCGACTCGACTCCCACGGCGGCCTTCCAGTCGAAGCCCGTCACCCGCATGTTGCCCGGCTTTTCCATCCGCGCCGTCACCTTCGGCCAGGCCGTTACGGCGGCGACCAGAACCAGCCCGACCTGCAAAACTCGCAAACGCCCGCAAGCCATGACCATGGCCAGCGCGACGAACGGCAGTGCGGGTAACAAGAACCGGGTTCCGATGTTCAGCGGGTACGGGATCAGAAAGATGGCCGCAACGACGAGCACCCGACGCCCCACCGCGCCGCGCAGGGCCAACAGTCCGAGGGGGGCCAACAGGAAGACCAGCCCCAGTTGTCCGCCCGTTTCTCCCGTCACCGTGACCGCCCAAGGGACCTGCCAGAGGCTGGAAAGCGTGTAGTGCCGGAAGTAGGCGCGGAATGCCTCCTCGTTGGCGACATGGACGTACGGGTTCTCAAACACGCGGTTCAGCAAAGGGGCTACCGGATTCCCGTACCAGATCCAGTTCTTCACGACCCACGGCAGCGCAACCAGTCCGGCGGCGAGGGTCACAGGCAGCAGCGCCCTCGGCCTGCGCAGCCACAAGATCACGACCGCGGCATACAGGAACGCAACGAAACCGGTGTACTTGATGGCGAAACAGAATCCGGCCAGAAGCCCGGTCGGTACGAGCGCCGAATCGTCGCCATCGCGCCAGACCTCGACCAAGTAGAACATCGCGAAGGCCGCCGTGGTCAACGCGACGTCATTGTAGGCGCTGGCCGCGTCGATTCCAGCGATGGGGGAAAGGAACACGAGCAGTCCGGCGCAAACACCCGCCCAAGGCCGCCCGATGCGCCGTCCATAACAAACGACGAGCCCAAAGAGCGCGAACAGGCTGCCCAGATGCACCGTCGCCGCCGCCGCGTTCCGGCCGAAGGCAAACGCAAACAGAAAGAGCATCTCGGTGGCGAGCGGCATGGGGGCATACATGGTCGAAGTAATCGGGCCCATGCCGTGTTCGCGGAAGAAGCGGTAGACGAGGCCGAGGTGGTAGGTCTGGCCGTCGGGGCTGTGCTCCGGGGCGAGCGACACCGACAGGTACAACAACGCATACACCCCGAACACGACCCCGAACAGCGCCGTCCACAAGAACGTCAATTCCCAAAACGGCAGTTCCCCGCCCCGGCGGACACCCAACCGCCACCTTGTCGCCAACGTTCCCGCGCCCACAACCGCGAACACCACCGGGTACGCCAAGTGCAGCAAAGACAAAGCCAGTACCGCCAGACTCAACACCGACGCTCCGACCGCCCCCTCCAACAGCGCGCCTTCCACCGGTGCAAGACGCATGCGGCGCAGCACGATCCCGCCCGCCGCCCAGCACGAGGCCACGGTGAACAACGCTCCAAACAAAACGAGGCCAAGTCCCGGCACCCCCCTATTCTCCCCCCTCGAACCCTTTCGACGACTTCCGCATCCAAGCAACCAAATGGCTACACACAGAACCCTCAACCGCGCGATACCCGCCCCGCTTGTCTCCGATGGCGACGGAGTGCAGATCCACCGCGCCTTCCCCAACCATGATTTGAGCGAGTTCGACCCCTTCCTCCTCCTCGACCATATGGGTCCCATGGACCTCAAACCCGGTGAAGCGAAGGGCTTCCCGGACCATCCCCACCGCGGATTCGAAACCGTTACCTATCTGCTTTCGGGCGAATTCGAGCACCGCGATTCCTTCGGCCACCACGGCGTCCTCAAGGCTGGCGACGTCCAGTGGATGACTGCGGGATCCGGCTTGGTGCATTCCGAAGTTCCCAGCCGCAACTTGGTGCAGAACGGCGGCAAGCTCGAAGGCTTCCAACTTTGGGTCAATCTGCCCAAGCGCGACAAGATGAAAGCCCCCCGCTACCAGGAGCGCGACGCGGCCCATATCCCCACCGCCACGGGCGAAGGCGTGGAGATCAAGGTCATCGCCGGCGATTCGCTGGGAGTGAACGGCGCGGTCGAGACCCACATCCCCATCCAATACCTGCACTTCAAGATGGCCGACGGGGCCAAGCACATCCAGGAGGTTCCGCACAGCCTGAACAGTATGATCTATGTGATTTCCGGCGGGCTGATGCTGGGCGGTGGTTTCATCCCCAAGTACCATCTGGCGGTATTGAACAATGACGCCGACACGGTGGAATTCACGGCCTCCGGCGAAACCCAGATCCTGTTGCTTTCCGCCGAGCCGATCCACGAGCCCGTCGCCCGCTACGGCCCTTTCGTGATGAACACCAAGGAGGAGTTGGCGCAGGCGTTCGAAGACTACCGGGCGGGCCGGATGGGCACTATCAGCGTTTCCCGTTGATCTTGGCTGCGACCCGTTCAGCGGCGCTAAGGCACTGGGCCGCGGCTGGTGCCAGTTTACAGGCGGCGTCGAACTGGTCCTTGGCCTCCGGAAATTTCGAAAGCCCCTCATAGGCGAGGCCCAGTTCGTAGCGAGTAATGTAGTCGCCGGGCGAGGCCGACGCGACGCGCTGCAACTCGGCGGCGGCCTCCGCGAATTTGCGGGACTCGACAAGGGCGGCACCTAAATCGCGGCGAACGAGCAGGTTTCCGGGATCGCGCGCCAAGATCGTCCGGAGACTGGCGATTGCGAGGTCGTAGCGGCGTTCGGCCATCTTGTCGAGGGCTTCCTCGTACCGGATCAGGTCGGGGAGTCGGTCCTTCGGATCGGCTCCCGAGCCCACCCCGGCCGGTCCCGGTGCCAAGTACCCCAGCGATTCCAGAACTTCCTTGCGGCGCGCCGGGTCTCCGGCCTGTGCTGCCGTCGGTTTGGCCGCAACCTTATAGGTTGCCAATTGGGACTTCAGCCGGGCAGCGTCCGCGGGTCGACGGGCGATGAGATTTTCGCGTTCCGCGGGGTCCTTGTCCAAGTCGTAGAGTTCGGGCTTGGGCGCATCGACGTACTGAAGACCTCCCACCCGCAGACTGCGGAGCGCCGCCCAGCCAAAAGCGTCCCGCGCGTAGACGCTTTCCGCGAAAACGGCGGTCGGTCCCGGCCCGCTGAACAGGCTCTTGCCGTGGAAGGACGCGGGCTGCGGGATCTTCAGGAAATCCAGAATCGACGGGGCTAGATCCACCAAGCCGCCGGGCCTGTCGGGATTCACGGCCATCGCCGCTCCGACCGGCCAATGCACCACCAAAGGCACATGCAACGTGCTCTGGTAGACGAAGTAGCCGTGGTCCGACTCGCCATGTTCGCCCAGCCCCTCCCCGTGGTCGGCAGTCAGCACGACGAGCGACTTGTCCCACCAGCCTTCGCGCTTCAAAGATTGCTCGAATCCCCCCAGAGCCTGGTCCACCAGCTCCGACTGCGCCTTGTACGTGGGTGCCCTCCAAGGCTTGTGCATATCAAAAAGGTGGATGAAGACGAAAACCGGCTCCCCCTTGTGGGCGGCGAGAAAGGCGTTCGCGGCGCGGAAAACCAACGCGGCGGGACGGCGCTCGCGCACCGAGTAGCTATTGCGCGCCCCTCCCGCGAACAGCAGCTCACCCGAAAGTTTGGAAAACGCCCCGAAGCTGAACGGGCTGTCGTAGGTGTCGAAACCCTGATCGAGGCCCAGCTCCTTTTCCAGGAAGATGCTGCCGATAAAGGCGGCTGTACGGTAGCCCCGGCCCTTGAGCACTCCCGCCAATGTGGGAACTCCCTTGGGGACGCTGCCCGCATTCTCTTCAACGCCCGTCTCATAAGGATATTGCGACGCCATCATCACGGTGTGGGAGGCCAGGGTCAGGGGAATTTGGGTCACGATGTTGGAAAAGCGGGTGCCCCCGTGCGACACCCAGCCTTCGATGGCGGGGGTCTTGGAGTGGTCGGCGCGGAGCGTGTCCACGGAAATCAGGATGACCGGGGGTTGGGCGGAGGCTGCGGCGGCGAACGCGAGTACAGCAGAGATTCGGCGCATCAGCCCAATCTTAGCGCGGATTCGGTCAGTGTTGCTGGAACCAGTCCATCACGCGTGAGTCGAATTCCTGCTTGGCGGTGGCGCGGGCGTTTGCGTGGCCCGCGCCGGGCACCAGCCAGAGGGTCGTCGTCCCCGGATTGGCAGCAGCAAGACGACGCGAGTTGTCCGCCTCCGTCTTGTGGTCGGCCAGCCCGTGGATCAGCAGGATCGGGGTCTTGGCGTGCCGGACAGCGTCCAGCGGCGAGGCGCGGCGAAGGTCGGCATCGTAGCGCAGGCGTCCCCATAACAGGCCGGCGCTGACAAAAGGTTGGGCGATCCAGCGCGCGGGCGCGGGCAGGAGACGGGCAATGCGCTCGTCGGCGACGTCGGGGAACGTGGTGTAGGCGGATTCGGCCACCACGGCGCGGAATCTCGGCTCGCGGTTCAGGCTCTCGATCAGCACCGAGCCGCCCAGTGACACGCCGTAACCGTAGATGCGCGAAATGCCCGGCCGCGCCAGCATCCAATCGGCCCAGGCATGGATGTCCTGTTCCTCGAATGCTCCATAGGTCGTGAAACCGTCGCTGCGCCCGTGGCCGCGGAGGTCGGGCACCAGGACGGAATAGCCGGCCTTTTCGAAGAGGGTACCGAAACCGACCAGATCCTCGCGGTTGGCACCGACCCCGTGAAGCAGGATCACCGCCGCGCCGTTGGGCTGGTCGGGCTGGTAATACCAGGCACTGAGCTTGGTCGTGTCCGGGGCTGTCACCGATGCGTCGCCGCAACGGACATGGGTCACGCACGGACATTCGGGTGCCACGGCCCGGCGGGTTGGATGGAGGGCGCCCTCGGCGGAACGGATCGCCACCGCGCAGAAACCGGCGGCCGCACCGACCGCGAGCGTAACAGCCAATCTTGTCGCAAGCCGCTTCATTGCCTTCAAGTTTAGCCGGAAACTAGTCCGGCAATGCCCCGCCCTTGGTTTCGACCCCCTGCCACACCAAACAAAGGCCGATGACGAAGGCCAGCGACGTCGTAGCGACCGGCACTCCGATGCTGCCGTAGCGGGAAATTCCGGCTCCGACCAGGAATGTCGCCCCGGCCGCCACAAACCGTCCCACCCCCATCGCCAACGCCAGCGAACTGCCTCGGCTCGCCGTCCGATACTGCTCGGGCAACCAAGCGAAATAGACGGGGAAGGACCCGCCGCCGATTCCCACGAAGAACAGCGACGCTATGAACACCGTAAGCGCGTGTTCCTTCAGGTAGAACGCGTAACCGAATCCGAAGGAGACCGACACCGCCATCACGGCGAAGAAGAAGGCCACCGCCCCGCGCCGTCCCAGCCGTTCCGTGATCCAATGCATGCAAAGGCAGGCGATGATGGTGCCCGCCGCCAGCAGCATCGTCGCCCACGAAGCGATCTTGGCGGCGTCCGCAGCGGAATAGCCTTCGCGCACCGCCACCTGCGTCACCGCCCCGGGCGCGTAGACGGAACCGGCCCAGAGCCCGATCATCGAGATCAGAATCAACGTGCAGTTGAGCACCGTCCTGCGGCGGTATTCGGGGGTAAACAGGCCCATGAACGACTCGCGCACCGAGATGCCGCCGGTCTCGGCGTTCCGGTCCCGCCATTTTTGCGGTTCCTCGACCCCGTACCGGATATACGCGATGAACAACGCCGGCAACCCGCCCACCGCGAACATGGCGCGCCAACCGTAGTGCGACCCCACAATGTAGTTCAGCGCCGCCGCGATAAACGTCCCCACGTAGTAGCCGCTGTTCATCCACCCGGCACCTTGGATCCGCCGGTTCTCCGGCATGCCTTCCGCCACCAGCACCGTCGCCCCGACGAACTCGCCGCCGACGCCGAAGCCGGCCAGCATGCGGAACAGGCCCAACTGCCAGACATCCTGCGCCACGCAACCAAGAAAGGTGAACACGGAATAGAAGAGGATGGCCAGCATCATGGTGCGGACGCGCCCGAAACGGTCGGCCAGCGGGCCCCAGGCCGAGGCCAAGCCCCAGCCGACGAGGAAGATTGCGAACAGGATGCTACCGTAGAGGCCCAAATTGCCGGGAGTCGCGGGGATTCCGGACTTCGGCAACAACTCCTTCATGGCCGGGACCAGAACGAGCGCGTAGATGAAGGAATCAACGCCGTCGAGCGCGATTCCGCCCCACGCCGCAAGGAAGGACCGGCGCTGTTGGCGCGTAAGTGGTGTTGGGTTGGAATGCGGCACGAACAAAACAGGATAGCGTGCCGGTTGCAGTTCGAAGGTGGTATGGTGGTCGAGATGAAGCGTAGATCCATCCTCTTCCCGGCCCTGCTCCTTTGCGCTACCGGCGCCTGGGCACAGTCCCAGTCGTTGCTGGTCCTTTCCAAGGCCGACCAGACGCTGTCGGTCATCGATCCGGTCTCCCTGAAGGTGCTGGGCAAGGCCCCGAGCGGTCCGGATCCCCACGAAGTCACCGTGTCGGCGGACGGCAAGACCGCCTATATTTCCAACTACGCGGGCGGAGGCTACAACACCATCTCCGTGGTGGACCTGGTGAAGATCCAGGCCCTGCCCACCATCGACCTCGGCCCCCTGCGCGGTCCCCACGGCTTGTGGTTCGCGGGCGGCAAGGTGTGGTTCACGGCCGAAGCGGCAAAGGCCATCGGCAGCTACGATCCCGCAACCAGCAAGATCGACTGGATCCTCGGCACCGGCCAGAACCGGACCCACATGATCTACGTGTTCGACGATTTGAAACGCATGGTGACGTCGAACATCAGCTCCGCCACCATGACCATCATTGATGAAACGACGCCCGGCCAGGGTCGTGGACCCGGTGGACCGGGTGGACCTCCTCCGGGCGGACCCCCTCCAGGCGGACGTGGACCCGGTGGTCCCGGCCCCGGCGGTCCCCGGAAGGATTGGCTCGAAACGGTGGTGCCGGTTGGGCCCGGTGCCGAAGGCTTCGACGTGGCCCCGAACGGTGTCGAACTCTGGGCGGCCAACGCGGGTGACGGCACGATCTCTATCCTCGACCTCAAGGCCAAGGCCGTATCCCAAACCTTGCAAGCCAACGTGAAATCCGCGAACCGCCTCAAGATCACGCCGGACGGCAAGCTGGCCTTCGTGTCGATGCTGGGCGCGCCCGAAGTCGCGATCTTCGACGTCGCTACCCGCAAGGAAATCAAGCGCCTCAAGATCGAGAAGGGCGCGGCCGGCATCCAAATGCAGCCGGACGGGGCACGCGCTTTCGTCGCCTGCACCCCGGAGAATTCGGTCGCCATCATCGACCTGAAGACGCTCACGATCACCGGGCGTCTCGACGCGGGCAAGCAACCGGACGGCATGGCCTGGGCGGTCCGCCGATGAGTTTCCGGGTAGCGTTGGCACTGGGTTTGTTTTGTTGCGGACTGCTTGACGCGCAGCAAAAGGCGGTCGTGCTGCGCGCCGCCCGCGTTCTTGACGTCGAAACCGGTCGCGTCACGGCCCCCGGCGAAATCCTCGTCCAGGGCGAGCGCATCGTCTCCGTGGGCACGACGGTGGCCCGCCCCACCGGCGCGGAGGTCGTGGAACTCGGCGACTCAACGCTGCTGCCGGGCCTGATCGACACCCACGTCCATCTGTTCCTACATCCGGGCGCCGAGGACCTGCAGACCGTGGAGGAGTCGGTGCCCCAGCGCACCATCATCGCCACGCTCGCGGCCAAGGCCGACCTGCTGGCCGGATTCACCGCCGAGCGCGACATGGGCACGGAAGGGGCCGGATCCGCCGACACCGCCGTCCGCAACGCCATCGACAAGGACCTGATTCCCGGCCCGCGCCTGCGCATCAGCGGCAATGCGGTCGACATTCTAGGCGGCCACGAGGACGCCGTCGGCTACAACCCCGACCAGCACGTGCTCTCGAACGCGACCGTCGCAAACAACGCCGCGGAGTTGGTCGCCGTGATCCGCCAGCAGTTCAAGGAAGGCGCGGACTTCATCAAGATCTACGAGACGGGCAAGGATTCCATCGTCGACGGGCATTTGAAGACCCCGTGGCAGTACAGCGAGGCCGATTTGACCGCGGCGGTGAACGAGGCCGCGCGGGTCGGCAAGAAGGTCGCCGTGCATGCCTCCGGCGAGCCGGGGACCCTGTTCGCGGCGCGGGCCGGGGTGTCGTCAATCGACCACGCCGAGCAGTTGAGCGACGAAACCATGCGGATCATGCGCGAAAAAGGCATCTTCGCCGTGCCGACCTTCACCATCCTCCAGTACTTCGCCGACCACGCTGGTTCGCCCGCGCGCAAGGCCCGCTACGCCGAGCTGATCCGGCTGCACGAGGCCGAGTTTAAGAAGCAGTTGGCCGCCGGCGTGCCGGTAGCGATGGGGTCGGACGTGGGACCGTTTCCGCACGGGACGCAGGGGCGCGAGTTCACGCTGTTGGTGAAGAACGGGATGACGCCGCTGGGGGCGATCCAAGCGGGGACGATGAACGCCGCGAAGCTGCTTGGGTGGGAGACGCGGATCGGGGTGCTGAAGCCTGGCTATTTGGCCGATATTGTGGCCGTTCCGGGCGACCCTTTGAAGGATGTCAGCGCTTTGGAGCGGGTGAAGTTCGTGATGAAGGGCGGCACCGTGGTGCGCGCCGCCCAGTAGGGGCCCAGTAGGGGAAGGTTAGCGAAGAAGAGTACGACACGCGACGGTGCGCCGGATGGGACTCTTGTTCCGAGTCTGCGCAGGGCTCGAAACAAGCACTCCCTAGCGGTCGTGGCTCGGTACCATGCTGATTCGGCAGAGCCACGACCGCTAGGGAGTGTTTGTTCGGGGAACCGGGAATGCGCCGTGACACGGCCAACTGCCGTTTCTAGGTTGACGTCGGAATCGCCAGGCATTCGTTTTCGACTTCCACCCGGTGCTCTGCTCATGCCGCGCCAGCCCTAAAGCCCCTTACCGTCCCCCGAACCGCTGCACCGCCAACTTCAGGAAATCCGGCTCCAGCTTTGTGTTGTCGGTCCCAGCCTCGTGCCGCATCAGAATGAAAATCCGCCCCAGCGCCGGGTCGATCCACATCGCCGTCTTGTACGCGCCGCCGTGTCCGAACGTTCCAGCGCTGCGTCCGTCCCCTGCGGCCTTCTTCAACACCGACCAGCCGAATCCATACCCCTCCGGCAAATCGCCCGTCTGCAACGACGTCATCTGCTTCAGCGCCGCCTCGGACAAGTACCGCCGACCCTTGTACACCCCGCCACTCAGAATCATCTGGCAAAAGCGCAGCGTGTCCGCCGTCGTGGAAAACAGCCCGCCCGCCGGCATCGGCTGCCGCGACCGGTCGTTGAGCGGATACCGCAACTGGGTCACAGTCTCTTCCTCCAGCGCGCTCCCGTCCTTCTTCAGCTTGTACGACTTTGCCAGCCTCTTGAGTTGCGCCTCGCTGGGCCAGAACGTCGTGTCCGTCATCCCCAGCGGGTCGAACAGCCGCTTCTGCAGGAACTCCTCGTAGGGCATTCCGCTAACCACTTCAATGATCCGACCGGCCGTATTGATCCCGGCGTTCGAGTACGAGTACTTTGTTCCCGGCTCCGTCTTCAGCGGAGTCAGCGTGTAGCTGAGCACGGCGTCGCGCAGCCGCAGCAGGTCCAGCGTTGGCTGTTCGATCAGGGACGTCGCGGGCAATCCGCTCGTATGGCTCAGAATGTGCCGGACGAGGATTTTCTGCTTGGGTCGCCGCAACAGCAGGTGCTCCTTGTCCTCCTCGACCGCCAGCCATTGGTTCTTGTATTCGGGCAAATACTTTTCCACTGGATCGTCGACGTTGACCTTGCCCTCGTCCACCAGCATCATGAATGCGGTCGCCGTGATCGGCTTACTCATGGATGCGATCCAGAACAGGGAATCGGTTTTCATGGGCGTCTTGGCCGCGAGATCGGCGTAACCGGACGCCTCCAGATTCAACACAGAGTCCTTGGACGCCACCATCACAACAGCCCCGGCCAACTGGTGGCTGTCGAGGAGCGACCGCATGATCGGGTCGAAAACCGGTCCCGCCGTCTGCGCGCCGCCTACGAGCGCCATGAGCGCAAATGTCGCGGCCACCCGCGAAAACCGAATTCCGTTGTCTGCCATTGCCTAGTGAGAATATCAAACGTCGAGTCGACCGCACACGGCGGGCGAGCCAGCCCGGAGGGGTACCGCGCCGACGTGCCTGACGACAGCCGTCAACGCCCTGCGCCGGCTGCTGTTTCCCCGTATCGGAGTGCCGCCTCTCATGACAGCCGGCACCCCATATACTAATGATTTGGTGCGGGCCTGTCTTATCGCGATACTCCTCACGGTTTCTGCCCTGCGGGCCGACATCCGCGGCTGCGTCTGCGATCTGTCCGACCCCCGCTCAGCCGCCCAGCGCACCTGCAGTTTGTGTGTCGAAATCTCGAAACATCCGGGCGACGAGCCCGTCCTACTCATCAAGGACGTGAATCCCACCAAGCCCAACCGCTGGCTGGCTGTGCCCCGCGCCGTTTATGATGGTGCCAATCCGCTCGCCCGCATGTCTCCCGCCGAGCGCCTCCGGTTCTGGTCCGCCGCCATCGCCAAGGCCAAGGAAGTCTGGGGTGACCAGTGGGGGATCGCATTCAACGGCGACGCCTCGCGGACCCAATGCCACCTCCACGCCCATATCGGCAAGCTGCTCGACGATGGTCGGGACGAGGACGACACCGAATCCGGCATTTTCATCGACTCCCCGGCCGAAATTCCCGCCACCCCCGACGGCACCGGCCTCTGGTTCCACCCGCTCTACAACCGCCTGCACCTGCACAGCGGCGGACAGACCACCGAACATATCCTGATGCGCTGAAACCGGCGCCAACCAACTGAAAACATGGCTCTTCTAGAAATCCAAAAGCTCCCGACCCCCGAAAATTCCGCCATCCAGCTGCACCCGTCCGACAATGTCGCGATCGCGCGCGTGCCCCTTACGCCCGGCCAGGTGCTGCGGATCGGAGGCGTGGAATTGACAGTCGCGACGCCGGTCCCCGCAGGCCACAAGATCGCCCTGACGGACATCGCGGCCGGATCCCAATTGCACCGCTACGGCCAACGCATCGGCCCGGCCAGCCGCCCGATCCGCATAGGTGAACACGTCCACACCCAAAACGTGGCCTTCGAGGAAATGGCGTTCGACTACCAATTCCCCGTGGGCGAGGTCCCGTTTCCGCCGACGCCCGCCAACATGCCCACTTTCGAGGGCTATGTCCGAGAGGACGGGCGGGTGGGCACGCGCAACTACATCGCCGTCGTCGCGGCCAGCAACTGCGCGGCCTACACGACGCAGTTGATCGAACGCAGCTTCCTGGGTGAAACCTTGCCGGACAACATAGACGGCGTAGTCGCGTTTCCCCACGGCGAAGGCTGCGGGATGTCGCGGGGCGAGGACGAGCGGCAATTGCGCCGCACTCTCTCCGGCGTACTGGCGCACCCCAACGTCTCCGCGGCCGTCATCCTCGGCCTGGGCTGCGAAGTCAACCAGATCGAACACTACTTGGGGCCGAACGCGCCCCGCACGGACCGGCTGGTCGGACTGACGCTCCAAGGATCCGGCGGCACGCGCGGAGCCACCGAGGCCGCACGCCGCGAGATCAAGCAGTTGCTGGAGCAGTGCGCCGCCGAGAAGCGCACCACCGTGCCTGCATCGAAGATCACATTGGGTCTGAATTGCGGCGGGTCGGACTCGTTCTCCGGCATCACTGCCAACCCGGCGTTGGGCGTGGCGTCCGACATGCTGGCCGCGCTCGGCGGCGCCACGGTCTTGGCGGAAACGACGGAGATCTTCGGGGCCGAACACCTGCTGGTCCGCCGGTCGCGCAACCGCGAGGTAGCGGAGAAGCTGCTCGGCTACGTCGACATGTACAAGCGTTACCTCAAGCAGTTTACCGGCGGCACCTTTGACGACAATCCTTCCCCCGGTAACAAGGAGGGCGGCTTGACGAACATTGTCGAAAAGTCCTTGGGCGCGGTCGCCAAGGCAGGAGCCTCCACGCTGAACGACGCCGTCGGCTATGCCGAACGCATCACGGTGCCCGGCTTCAACTTCATGAACACGCCGGGCTACGATCCGCCTTCGCTTGCCGGTCTCGCCGCGGGCGGTTGCAACATGATCGTCTTCACCACCGGGCGGGGGTCGGCCATCGGGTTCCCGACCGTGCCGGTGATCAAGATCGCGAGCAACAGCAACACGTACCGGCGGATGCTCGACAATATGGACATCAACGCGGGCGCGATTGCCGACGGCGACCGGACGGTGCAGGAAGTGGGCAAGGACATCTTCGACACAATCCTGCGGGCGGCGTCGGGCGAGCGCACCAAGGCGGAAATTCTCGGCCACCACGAATTCGTGCCGTGGCGCATCGGTCCGGTGATGTAGGTGGCAGTCCCAGTAGGAAGGTTTAAGAGAATGGTCAAGAAGCTCATCCCGATTCTGTCGCTTGCCGGCGTGCTGGCCGCACAGACCCCGGCCCCGAAACCGGCGGCACCGGTCAAGGTACCGGCTCCGGCTGGCCCTGCGTCCGCCAAGAAGTCGGCCCTCAGCAAGGCCGATCTCGAAGCCTACGTACGCCATCTGTTCGTCTGGCCCGAGGGCATCACCGTCGACATCAAGGACCAGAAACCGGGCCCCATGCCCGGCTACTACGAGGTCTCCGTACGCGGCATCAGCGGGGCCCAGATGCAGGACGAAAAGTTCTACATTTCCTACGACGGACAGCGGATCATCCGCGGCTTGGTCTACGACATCGCAGCCAACCCGTTCAAGCCGGAACTGGACAAGATCAAGACCGAGGGCCAGCCGGCGTTCGGCACGCCCGGCGCGCCGGTGGTGATCGCCGAATTCAGCGACTACGAGTGCCCGTACTGCCGCGAACAATCGAAATCCCTCCGCGACAACCTTTTGAAGGCCTTCCCGACCGAGGTCCGGCTCTATTATTTCGACTATCCCTTGGAGCAGATCCATCCGTGGGCGCGTCCCGCGGCGCGCGCCGGTCGGTGCGTGTTCAAGCAGAGTGCGTCCACCTATTGGGATTTCCACGATTGGATCTTCGACAAGCAGGCCGACATCAACGCCGACAACCTGACCGCGAAGGTGCTGGAGTTCGCCAAGACCAAGTCGGACCTTGATGCCGCTCAATTGAACAGCTGCATCGAGTCCAAGGACACCGAGAAGGAGGTGGACCGGTCGCAGTTGATCGGCCAAAGCCTTTCGGTCAACCAGACCCCGACGATCTTCGTCAACGGTCGGCGGCTGGGCGGCGTATCCTCGTGGCCTGACCTGAAGTACGTCATCGACTTCGAGATCGGCTACCAGAAGACGGCCAAGAACGCGGGCGAGGACTGCGGTTGCGATGTTCGGCTGCCGACCTTCGGCGGAGCGGCTCCGGACGCCAAGCCCGGCTCGCTGCAATCGGCTCCAGCCAAGAAAAAGTAACGACATGCGCCGCATCATCCTAATTTCATTCGTCCTTTCCGGGCTCCTCAGGGCGGCTCTCCCGGGCTTTGACGCAGGTCGTTACTTGGACCACATCAAGTACCTAGCGTCGCCGGAGTTGCGCGGAAGGGCCACCGGCTCCCCCGAGTTGGAGGCTGCAGCCGCCTACATCGCCAAACAGTTTCAAGCCTTGGGCTTAAAGCCGGTGGCGGGAACCGGCTATTTGCAGCCGTTCCAAGTCACGACGGCGGCGAAGTTGGGGAAGCGGAACCAACTGGACGTCTCCGTTGGCGGCCAGACCACGGACCTGCAGCCCGAGAAGGACTTCATTCCGTTGAGCTTCTCGGCCAGCGGCACGTTCGACGCGCCGGTCGTCTTCGCAGGCTACGGGATTACCGCCACCGAGTACAACTACGACGACTACAAGGGGATCGACGCCAAGGGCAAGTTCGTTCTGGTCTTGGCGCACGAGCCGCAGGAGTTCGACGAAAAGAGCATTTTCGCGGGCAAGGTCTACACCGACCACGCCCAGACCTATAGCAAGACGGCCAACGCGAGGGCGCACGGCGCGCGAGGCGTGATCGTGGTTGCGGACCGGATGAACCACGCGACGGACACGGAGTCGCTCGAGACCTTCGGACGCACCGACGGTCCGGCCGAGGCACCGATTCCCACCATCCAAGTGAAAGAGGATGTTGCGAACGCATGGCTGGGTGGCAAGTCGCTGAGGGATTTGGAAAAGGCCCTCGACACGGACCTCAAGCCGCAGTCGTTCGAATTGGCCGGCGTACGGATACACGAAAAAATCGAGATCGAGCGCGAGGTCAAGACCGTAAACAATGTGGTGGCCTACCTGCCGGGACAGACCGACGAGTACGTGGTCATCGGGGCGCATTACGACCACCTCGGGCTGGGAGAACAGTATTCCATGGCACCGTCCATGGCTGGAACCGTCCATCCGGGGGCGGACGACAACGCGTCCGGCACCGCCGGGGTGCTCGAATTGGCCCGCTACTTCGCGGGCAAGCCCAAGCCAAAGCGCGGGATGCTGTTCCTGAGTTTCGCGGGGGAGGAACTGGGGCTGCTGGGGTCCGGCTACTACGCCAACCACCCCCTGTTGCCCTTGGCCAAAGCGGCCCTGATGACCAATTTGGACATGATCGGCCGGGTGCGCGAAGGCAAGTTATATGTTGGCGGTGCCGGTACCGGGACAGGGTTGAAGCCGCTTCTGGACTCCAGCGCGTCGAAATACAAGTTCCAGATCGATTATTCCGACAGCGGTTACGGGTCAAGCGACCACACCTCGTTCACCACCAAGCAGGTGCCGGTGCTCTTCTTCTTCTCGGGGCTGCACGGGGATTACCACAAGCCGGGCGACACTTGGGACAAGATCGACAGCGCGGCGGCGGTCGAGGTGTTGAGCTTGGTGGCCGACATCGCGGGGCAGGTGGACGGGGCACCGGAAATGCCGAAGTTCATCCGGGTTGAGCCCAAGGTGAGCGCGCACGGCGGCGACAACGCGCCGTCATCTAGCGGCGGTGGGGGCGGCTACGGGCCGAACTTCGGCAGTATCCCCGATTTCGCGGAGCCGCCGAAGGGTGTGCGCTTCGCCGATGTCAAGGAAGGGTCTCCGGCGGCGCTTGGCGGCCTGAAGGCGGGCGACATCCTCATCACGTTCGGGGACCGCGACATCGCCAACTTGTACGACTTCACCTATGCGTTGCGGTCCCACAAGGCGGGCGACGAGGTGCTGGTCGAGGTTCTGCGGGGGGACAAGAAGGTCTCAACCAAGGTGAAACTGACGGAGAGAAAATAAACACTAAAGGTTTGGGCGCGTTCCGCCGATCAGTATCCAGAGCAAAAGGATGATTGCCACCATGTCCGGACCCAATGTACTGCCGCCGTTGATCCTGCACCCGTTCGGCGGGGCGAGCAGCGCCGAGGAACTCCTGGAAGGCTCGAAGGCCGCCCTTGCCCTGCAGGGATTCGGCGGCACCACCAAGGACGACGAATTCGAACTGGAGCGCAAAGTCCTTGTGGGCCGCTACCAGGAGATCCGAATGCTGCTGTTCCTGGGCAAGGACATCTTCCGATGGATAGACCAGTGCTGCGATTTCGTGTCCCGGTCGAGCACCATCGATCCGAGGATTTCGGAACAGAGCTTCGCGGCGCTGGTAGTGGACGATCCGCCCAAGTTTGTGCGGGAGAAGTTGGAAAAATGGGGAGTGTCGGACCGGCGAGCGGTGTTTTCCCGTGCGATCGGCATCCACAGCCTATTTGCCGCGCCGCCGCCGGTCGAAACCCTGTCGCCGATTTTCCTGCGCAACTACCACCGCTACGCAGATCACGCCTACATTTGCTTCCAACACCTTCGGCCTTTTTTTTCGCTTACGCCGAAGGACTACGATTTTGAACTGTACGCGTCCGAGGAATACGCCAAGATGCTGTCGGACCAGTGGGAGATGTAGCCGCGATGCCGAACCTGCCGCCGAATTTCGTCACCCGTCGCGATATCCTCGGGCGCGCGGCCCATGGTTTCGGCTCAATCGCGCTTGCCTCGCTTCTAGATCCGCCCGCATGGGCGGCATCAAGGCGGGTCAACCCGCTCGCCGCCAAGCCGCCGCACTTCGCCCCTAAGGCTAAGTCGGTGATCTTCCTGTTCATGGTCGGGGCCCCCAGCCACATCGATACGTTTGATCCCAAGCCAGCCTTGGAAAAGTACGATGGACAGCCGCTGCCCCCCAGCTACGGTACCATCGTGAGCCAGTTCACCAAGGGCGACACGCCGCTTCTCAAGAGCCCTTGGAAGTTCAACAGGTACGGCCAGTCCGGGCGCGAGGTCTCCACGCTGTTCCCCAACGTGGCGCGGCATGTGGACGACATCAGCTTCGTCCGGTCGTTCTACACCGAGAGCACCGTCCATGCCCCCGCTATGTACCAAGTCAATACCGGGCGTATTTTGATGGGCTACCCCAGCATGGGCTCGTGGGTGACATACGGGTTGGGCAGCGAGAGCGAAAATCTGCCGGCCTACGTGGTGATGCCCCAACCCGAGGGCACTCCCGAGGGTGGCACCCCGTGCTGGGGGGCCGGGTTCCTACCCGCTGTCTACCAAGGCACCGTCTTCCGGCCGGGCCCCAACCCGATTGTCAACCTGAAGCCGGAATCCGGGGTGTCCCCCGAACGGCAGCGGCGCACGTTGGACTTCCTGCAATCGATGAACGAGATGGATGCTCTCGATTCCGATACGGAACTGGCTGCCCGGATCAGTTCCTATGAGCTGGCGTTCAGGATGCAGAGCCACGCCCCGGAGGCGGTCGACCTGACCAAGGAGACCGACGAAACCCGCCAACTCTACGGGCTGGACCGCAAGCAGACCGCCGAGTTCGGGACCCGCTGCCTGCTGGCCCGCCGCTTGGTTGAGCGCGGCGTTCGTTTCGTGCAGCTGTACTCAGGCGGCGGCCCGGTTTCGGTCCAGTGGGACGCACACAAGGACTTGGTCGCGAACCACGAGAAGATGTGCGGCATGACCGACCAGCCGGTCGCAGCCCTCTTGACTGACCTGAAGCGGCGCGGCCTGCTCGATACGACGCTGGTCATCTGGGGTAGCGAATTCGGGCGGCTCCCGATGTCCCAAGGCGGCAACGGTCGCGACCACAATCCCTACGGCTTCACGATGTGGTTCGCGGGCGGCGGCGTCAAGGCCGGATCGGCCATCGGCGAGACCGATGAACTGGGGTTGAAGGGCGTCGGCAACCGCTACCACATGCGGGATTTCCACGCCACGATCTTGGAACTGCTCGGCATGGACCAGAACCGCCTCTGGTTCCTGCACAACGGACGCAACGAGAAGCTGACGGATTTTGGTGGGACCGTCATCCGGGACATGATCGGGTAGCCCTATTTGGGAAGCGCTGCGGCGTACTTGTCCCAATTGCCGGTGAGTTCGTGGACCACCCTCGATCCGACGGCCCACGCGCTCTCCAGCGACGACATGTAGCCGGAATATGCCCCGCCCACCAGCCCCTTAAGGCTTTCGGCTGGGGTCGAGCCCGGAGCTTCGACATCGTAATTGCTTACGGTGCGGAGCACCAGAACTCGGTCGCGGTCCACCTTGCCCGCCTTGCCGAGGAATGTCAGCGACTGCAGCGTGCCGGAATCCTCCATGGCCGAAATCATGTAGTTCCCCGCATCTTTGGTGTAGTACCGGGTCCACGCGTTGGCCCACGCGTCCATCCGTGTACCGTGCCAGAAGGTGCTGGACGACATGGTGTCGCCCTTGGCCACAAACGGCGGGCGCTGGGCCACCGGGAAACCGGTGAAACGGGCGCGGGAGCGGCGGATTTGGTCCGTATCCGCCAGTTTGGTGTCCTTGGTGAGCCGGTAGGCCCAGTCGACAAGCCCCGGGTTCAGGTTGTAGAGTTCACCTTCGAGTTCCGGGCGGACAGGCTGCTCGTAGGGCGTCTCTCGGCGGAGCGGGATCATGCCCGTGGGCCAGTCCCTCGGGATGTCGCGGGCGTCGATCTCGTAAGCTAGGTCGCCGTCGAGCACCCGCTCGGCCCATACGGCGGACCCGAGCGAGACGTCGGCGGGATCGCCACCGCCGATCCCTGCGACAATCCAGTAGGCTTTCGAGAGGTCGAAACGCGGATCGAGGCCAAGCGCCATGATCGAGGCAGCGGCCTTGGCGGTACCGATGCCCGTCACCATGCCGAGAACGCCGGAATCGTTCATTCGGACGGCGTGATGGGCTGCGGGCATGGGGATGACGCGATCAAGGTGCTCGCGCTCGACCCAGAATTGGTATTCACCGGGGGTGTCGCCGGTATCCTCGCCCCTTTCGAACATGGCCACGACGACTACTTTCACAGGAATCGGCTTTGTCTGTGCCGACAGGGAAACGGCGGCGAGCGCCAAGGCGATCAGGAGTTTTGTCATTGGAGTTTCCACGTTCTGGTAGCGTAGCCGGACACGGCCGGCTTCACGGACTTCAGGATTTCGCGCCAATTCGGGGTGTCGAAACGCTGCTCGAAGGCGGCCCGGTCGCGGTCGTATGCCTCAAGCATCCGCACCTTCAGGGCGGGCTCGGCGAACGAGTACGACAGGCTGTTGCGACCCAGTTGGGCGATTTCGGACCAGGTGAGCCGGAAGTTGGTGACGGCGGTGAAGTACTCGTCGGTCATGTTCGAGTCCCAGGAGCCGCGATCGTCGGTGTTGAGGCACACCGGAATGCCGAAGCGCAGGTACTCGGGGAAGGGGTGCTGGGCCGTGTCGGGCACGTATTCGAGCACGCGGTTTGAGACGAGGTTGACCTCCACCAAGTACTTGTTGTTGCGCATCAGCAGCATGGTGTCGGGGTCGGTGATTAGGTTGACACCGTGGCCGATGCGGGACGCCCCGAGCAGCAGCGTGTCGCGCACCTCGTGGCCGGGACTGTCCTTCTCGCCCCCGTGGATGGAGAGCGGGATGTCGGAATAGGTGCGGCGCATCTTGCGGAAGGTGGGGAGGAAGCGGAGTGCGTAGCCCTTGTCGTTGTCCTCGCGGCCCGCCATGTTGATGCCGACCCAGTCCGCGCGGTGGGCGGCGACCCATGCGTAGAGGCTTTCGAGGCGCTGCTCTGCGTCGGGCGTGAAGCGGATGAGCACGGCTTGGAAGCGGATCGCGACGCCGGATGCGGCGACATCGGGCTGGCCGAGGCGGTTGCGGATGATCTGCCATGCGCCTTCGGGGTCCATGGGACGGCCCGCCGCGTCGAGGAAGCCCGCGACGCCGAGTTGGGATTCGATATAGCGGACGTGCTCGGACCCGAAGAGCTTCATGTTGCCAGCGATGACGTCGGCGACGAGGTACAGGTCATGGGAGAGGTCGCCGAAGCGGGGGACGATGCGTTCGAAGAACTCGTCGCGGGCCTCGCCGGGACGGTCCAATATCAAGGACGACACCCATTCCTCGCGCAGGGCCGGGGAGAGGGCTGCGAGCGGCTCGTACTGCGGCTTGTGGCAGCTGTCGAGTTGGTCGTGGCGGGATTTCTGAATGGTCAGGAAGCGGGGGGACGGGACGGGTGGGTCTCCGGCACAAGCGGCTGGGCGGGTGAGCGTGTAGAAGGAGTTGCGCGCGAGGGTGCCGGGCGAGGTCGCGGTGTCGTACCAAAGGCGCGCCGGCGCGGAGAGGCCGTTGTGGTGGTGGATGTCACCGCCTTTGGGCAGGGCGTTGAGGAATGCGTAGAGCTCGGCGGGCGTGGCGGATTGGGTGATTTCGGCGTAGCGCGCGGCGAAGTCGGCGGCGTAGACCTGCGACGCGATCAGGAGCAGGATTGCGGCTCGGTGTAGGGCCATGGGAATCTTTGAGTTTAGAGGATGGGGGTGGAGGGTGTCGAATTCTCGGATAGAATGGTATTGCCATGGGTGCGGCGAGTCATTCCACAAGCAACATGACGGACGATATTGGAGCGGCGATGGACGACGATCTCCGGCCCGAGTACGACCTCGCCAAGCTCGGTCCGGGAGTGTGGGGCAAGTACTATGATCTGGCCGTAGCTGATACCTGCGACGTCGCCCCAACTGACGGCGCCATTGTGATGCTGGAGCGAGGAGTCTGGGTCTATCGAACCGGTGTGCCTATCTCGGTCGACGATGCCGATGTGCTCATGGAGCCGGTGAGGGATGAGCGGGATCTGGCCAATTTGGGATTGGGCGACGTAGAATAGGAACAGGTTCGTATGCGTCGCACCTCCGACACGATCAACGTCGCTCTGACAGACAGGCTGGGAGCGGTCCGGCCATTCTACACAATCAAGGGATCCGAGGCCGATGTCGCCAAAGCCCTTGAATCCGATCCCGACTTGCAGGAACTGCTGCTCGAAGCGGTTGGCCCAATCCGGCGCAGTTTCGGCGGCGAACCACGGCTCGAGCTGATGGCGCAGTGGACCGACGAGGATATACTCCTGAGGGCCGCGATTCAACTGCCGACGACCTTCGCAGGGGCAACTGGCGCTTTGGACGAATTCGACCGAACCTGGTGGCTTGGCAATTGCGGGCGCTCAGGCGCGGCCTTGGTGTTCGATTACGAGTTGCGAGATGCCGTTCGACTGGCTTGAATACCTAACTCTAGCGCGGAGCTTGGCTGAACAGACTGCCGAGGGTGCCCAGCGATCCGCCATCAGTCGCGCGTACTACTATTCGTACAACTCGGTTCTCAATCGAGCTCGAGTTCTCGGTTTTGGCGGTACACCGCCGTCCCTCCATTCCAAATTGTGGGCGTGGTGCCAAGGTAGTCGGAATCCAGAACTGAGGGTAGTTGGAGTGCTCGGGCGGCGAATGCACTCGTTGAGAATCTTGGCGGATTATGACGCTGAGCCATTGCCGTTGGGATCCGTCGAACGGCAATTGGACGCCGCGGCACTGATGGCGAAGTCGCTTGCCTAGGCGTGCTCGATCATTGTCTGGGACCCTTCCGACGTACTCCGAAGCATTGGCCCCTTCCACGTCGAGACACCGTAATGCGAGACATTCTTGGCGAAATGGTCGCCTTGTCGATGAGAACCGTTTGGTGGTCGCTGGCGGTACGGCTGGGTTACAGCTAGAAAAGCCGGGCCCCCATCAACGAGTCCGGCTTTGGTATGAAGTTTATGATTCCCGTGGGGGGGCTCGAACCCCCGACCAACCGCTTCGTAGGCGGCTGCTCTATCCACTGAGCTACACGGCCAACTGTACTACGCTCCAGCGGTATCAGACGGGGCGCTCGTTGTCAACCGGTCATAAACTGCGCAAGAGGCTGACCGCGCCGTGCAGACCCTGCGAGATAAGCCTCGCGTGCTGTCCGTTGACGTACTTCCTACGACGGCGCTCTTGCCGCACAGACCTCTCAGCTTGGGTATCAGGCATGAAATAAGCAAAAGGGCCGCCCCAACCACGGGCGGCCCTCAGCACTACACGATCCTCCGGTTGTCCGCAGGCTAACTACAACCCGAAGTCCCCCCGCAATTCTCACACTTATAACAACTCCCGTTCCGCGTCATCATCCCGCCGCACTCGGCGCACAGCGGAGCATCGGACGCCACCGTCGGGAACGGCAACGACTCCTGAGCACTCGGCTCAGTCGGCCTCAACACCGTCGTCGAACCCGCCTCGTTATTCGCCAAAGCATACTCCGGCCCGAGGAACTTCGCGCCCAGCCACCGGAAAATGTAATCCGGAATCGACTTCGCGTACGGGATCTGCTGGTTCCCCGTCCAACCGCTCGGCTCGAACCGCACGTGCCCGAACTTGTCCACAAGGAACTTCAGCGGCACGCCGTACTGCAGGCAGTAGCTGATCGACGTCGCGAACGAGTCCATCAACCCCGAAATCGTCGAGCCTTCCTTCGCCATCGTGATGAAGATCTCGCCCGGCGACCCGTCGGGGAACATGCCGACCGTTATATACCCCTCGTGTCCGCCAATCGCGAACCGGTGCGTGATCGACTGCCGTTCGTCCTCCAGCTTGCGGCGTACGGGCCGGAACACGACCTTCTCGGCCACGGCCGCTTGAACCACCTGCACGCCGGTCGTCGTCGTGACCAAGCCGGGAGCGCTGATGGACCCGGCGGCCTTCTTGTCCGCCTTCGCCTTTTCGTCCTTCGAGCCCGAGCCCGAACTCATCGGCTGGACCTTCTTCGAATTGTCGCGGTAGATCGCCACCGCCTTGAGTCCCAGCCGCCAGCTCTCGATGTACGCATCCATGATGTCGTCCACCGTGCACTCTTCCGGCATGTTGATCGTCTTCGAGATCGCGCCCGAAACGAACGGCTGCACCGCCGCCATCATCTTCAGGTGGCCCATGTAGTGGATCGACCGCGTGCCGTTCATCGGACGGAAGCTGCAATCGAACACCGCCAGATGCTCCGGCTTCAAGCCCGGCGCGCCCTCGATGGTGCCCGTCGAGTCGATGTGGCTGACGATGGTCTCCACCTGCTCCGGCGTGTACCCGATCTTGATCAGCGCCTGCGGGACCGTGTTGTTCACGATCTTGATCACGCCGCCGCCGACCAGCTTCTTGTACTTCACCAACGCCAGATCCGGCTCGATGCCCGTCGTGTCGCAATCCATCATGAAGCCGATGGTGCCCGTCGGGGCGATCACCGACATCTGCGCGTTGCGGTAGCCGTTGCGGCGACCGAGCTCCAGCGCGTCCTCCCACACCTTCCGCGCGTTGTGGTACATCTCGCTCGGAACGTTGCGGTGGTTGATGCCGTGGACCGAATCGCGGTGCATGCGGATCACGTCGAGGAACGGCTCCTCGTTCTTGGCATAGCCGGGGAACGGCCCCGTGGTCTCGGCGATGCGGGCGCTGGTCAGGTAGGCCTGGCCGCACATGATGGCGGAGATGGCACCGGCCCAGTCGCGGCCGCGGTCGCTGTCATATGGGATGCCGAGCGACATCAGCAGCGCGCCGATGTTGGCGAAGCCCAGGCCGAGCGGGCGGTAGTCGTGCGAGTTGGCCGCGATCTTGTCGGTCGGGTAGGCCGCGTTGCCGACGAGGATTTCCTGCGCCACGATCAGCGTGTCCACGGCGTGCCGGAAGGCCGGGACGTCGAACTGGCCGTTCGGACCCAGGAACTTCATCAGGTTCAACGAGGACAGGTTGCAGGCCGAATCGTCCAGGAACATGTACTCCGAGCAGGGGTTGGACGCGTTGATGCGTGCCGTGTTCTTGCACGGGTGCCACCGGTTGATGGTGGTGTCGAACTGCATGCCGGGGTCGCCGCACTGCCAAGTGGCTTCGGCGATTTCGCGCATCACGTCGCGGGCGCGGTAGCGGTCCTTGGCCTTGCCGTCGAACACGGACTTGGTCCACCAGTCGCGGTCTTCCACAACGGCTTCCATGAAGTCGTCCGTGGCGCGGACGGAGTTGTTCGCGTTCTGGAAGAAGATGGAGCTGTAGGCGTCGCCGTCGAGCGAGGAGTCATAGCCGGCCTCAATCAGCGTGTGGGCCTTCTTCTCTTCCTTCGCCTTGCACCAGATGAAGCGGGTGATATCGGGGTGCTCGGCGTTCAGGATGACCATCTTGGCCGCGCGGCGGGTCTTGCCGCCCGACTTGATGACGCCGGCGAAGGCATCAAAACCCTTCATGAACGAGAGCGGGCCGGAGGCGCGGCCGCCGCCGGAGAGGATGGCGTCCTCCTCGCGCAGCGCCGACAGGTTGGATCCGGTGCCCGAGCCCCACTTGAAGAGCATGCCCTCAGTCTTGGCGAGGTCGAGGATGGATTCGAGCGAGTCCCTCACCGAAACAATGAAGCAGGCCGAACATTGGGGCTTGACTTCGTTCGTGAGTTTCTTTATGGAGTCGGCCTGCTTGTCGTAGAACCAGCCGTAGCCGCGCGATTCCTTGACGCCGACGTTGAACCAGACGGGCGAGTTGAACGCCGCCTTCTGGTGCAGCATCAGGTGCGCCAGCTCGCAGCGGAAGTTCTCGGCGTCCGCAGGGGTGGTGAAGTACTTGTCGGCGATGCCCCAGTCCGCAATGGTGTCGACAACGCGATGCACCAGTTCCGCGACACTGCGCTCCCGCTCGGGCGAGCCCATCTTACCGTGGAAGTACTTGCTTGCGACGATGTTCGTCGCGGTTTGCGACCAGTCGACGGGCACTTCGACGTCGCGCTGTTCGAAAATGATGGCGCCCTTGCCGTTGCCGATGGTGGCGTTGCGGGTTTCCCACTGCACCTCGTCATACGGCGTCTTGGCGGTGCCTTTGCCTGTGAAATAACGGGGGAAGGAGATCCCCTCCCGTGTCGGGGTTTTGGAAGCCCGGGTAGGGGGATCCGCGAGTGTGGAGCCAATGGGAGTGCCCGCGACGACGGGACTCAGTTCGATTGTCTGCTGTGCCATAGGGTGCTTCTAGCGGCGCACTGCAAAAGTAAAGTAGTAGCGCATCTGCAATCTTGCCCCAAGATGTGGTGTGGTGTCAAGGAAAAAGTCCATATGCTGTGTGTCTACCGCGCGGAACGCTGAAAAGAAAGACCTTCCGGGTCTACCGGCCGGATCGCGTTCGGTCGCTCGGGCGCGTGTTGAGAAGTCGATCCCAGAACGATAGATTTAGTCAAACCTAAATCATTGGGGTCGCCCCTTTTTGCTCGTCGCCTGTCTCCTGAACCCGATTGTCGGCCTCGGCCAGGGAGAAACAAACGCCGCGGTCGCAGCGCGACCGGAGTTCTGCGGACGAGGACAGGATCGCTCTGTGGAAAGCCACCATGCGATGATAAAAAAGATGTTTCTGAAAGCCCTCGCCACAGTCGCATTGCTTGCGGCAACCCTGCTCTGCGGATGCGGTACCAGTTCGCCGGGTCCCGGTGGAAGCCGGAACCAGACCATGACCGGCGTCTCCGACAACGGATACCCGCCGCCCGCCCCGGGTCAGCCGGAGGAGCGCCACAGCGCGTCACTTTCCAGTTCCAGCGAATCCCTGCACTCGAAGCAGGGTGCGCCGAAGGTTCCGGAAGTGGAAGAGAAGGAAGCGGGAAAGACCGAAAAGCCCAAGGCCAAGTAGGCGCATTGAGCTGGCAGGCCCTCGCGGCTTGATGCTGGTAGCGTCTGATAGGCTAGATCCGCTTGTCCCGCCCAGAACAAAACAACTCCATAGACGTGGGTACCCTCCTCGACCTCGGGGAGTGGAGTGCGCACCAGCGTGCGATCCTCGTCCTTTCCGCATTGGCCGTCACCTTCGACGGCTTTGACCTCCAGCTTGTCGGTTTTGCCCTGCCCGCGATTGTGAAATCCTGGGGCATCGCCCGCGCTGCCTTCGCCCCGGTCTTGGCGCTCGGAATTTTCGGGATGTCGGTGGGCACGATAATCGGCGGTGCGCTGGGCGACCGCTTTGGACGCCGCGTGGCACTCATCATCAACTTGCTGGTGGTCGGGGTCGCCACGGGCCTGACCGGCCTTTCCACCAATCTCGCGGGCTTCGCTGTCTTCCGCTTCATCGCGGGTGCGGGGATCGGCGGCGTCCTTCCCAACGCGAGCGCCTTGAGCGCAGAGTTCACGCCGTTGCGAAGACGCGCTCTTGCCGTTTCCCTGACCATCGTCAGTGTTCCCTTGGGCGGCATGCTGGCGGGCGTGGTGTCGGGGCGGGTTTTGCCGACGCTGGGCTGGAAGAACCTGTTCCTCATCGGCGGCGCGGCACCCGTGGCCTTGGCCGCCGTCCTCTGGCTGCTGCTGCCGGAATCTCCGCGCTTCCTGAGCCGCCACCGGGAGCGGTGGGACGAGTTGCGGGCGCTGCTGTTCAAGATGTACGGCGCGCCGGTAGGTGGAGGCGATTTTGTCGACCGCGCCGAGCAGCGGGTCGAATCCGACTCGAAGCTCACCGCCTTGGTCGGGCCCGGCAAACGCCGCGACACGCTGAGTCTCTGGGCCGCCTATTTCTGCACCATGCTGGCCGTCTATCTGGTGTTCAACTGGTTCCCGACGCTGCTTTCGTCGCGCGGATTGGGGCTGGCGGAGTCGAGCAACGGTTTGACGGCGTACAACTTGGGCGGAGTGTTCGGGGCGGTGGCCTGGGCCGCGATGATCGGACGGGTCGGAAGCAGGGGGCCTCTGATTTTCGCAGGACTCGGAGGTCTGCTGACTGCCGCCGCGCTCAATCTGATCCCTATCGCACCCGATGCCGACCAGAGTTGGCTGATCGGCACGGCGGCTATCCACGGCATGTTCGTGAACGCGCTGCAAACCTCGTTGTTCGGGTTGGCCGCCCACGTCTACCCGACCAAAGTTCGCGCGACAGGCCTCGCGTTCGCCGCCGGGCTTGGCAGGTTCGGGGCGATGCTGAGCGCGTTTGCTGGCGCGGCTGTAATCCAGTCCGGGCGGCTGGCGTACGTGGAAACGCTCGGACTAAGCCTGGCCGGGTCCGTGATTGCCTTGCTGGTGCTGCGGAATCACATCCCGGCGGGGTTGAGCAAGGGCCGGGGATAGTCAGGGGCCTACAACTGCCCCGCTACGGCACTGCGGGCGCGCGATGCCCGTCGGCCCGCCTCCAGCAGGCGGCGCTGGTCCCTTACCGCCGGATGCCGGAGATGCCGGGCTACAGGAACAACCGGGCTTGAGGTTGGACGCGAAGAAGGGGCAGGCCGAGATCCTCGTGATCGACGACTTGGAGAAGGTGCCGACCGAAAATTAGTCCGTCATCCGCTGGCGCGGCACGCGCTGCGGTGTTATGATCCGAACAGAGACGACCATGGCGCAGAAAATCGTTTTCTCCTTTGATGAGCGTAGTTTGAAGAGTCTCGAGAACGTGCAGGGCAGGGGCAAGTTCCCCACACTGGCTACCGCGTTGAGTGATTCGATTCAGATTAGCGAGTTCCTGCAGGATCAAGCGGAAGAGGGCTTCTCTGAAGTGGTGGTTCGCAACCCGAAGACCAACAAGGAGAAAACGATCACCATTCCATCGTTGCGCCGCGTGGGTCGATCCGAATCCAGGTCGACCTACAGCTCGGCTTCCTGAACACCATGAGCGAGACGGCAAAGGGGCTCGGACGTCCTCCGGCTAGGTTTAGAACGTCGGGGAACAGGGGTGACGATGTCCCGGATGGAGCGTTGCGGGATGGCGGTGATGTTGTCCCAGCGGAAGCAGAACGGCCAGTCGGCAGCAAGGCGGTCGAGGACGTTCACCGAGGCAATATCGCAAAGTGGCTCATTGTCCTATTGGCCGTTGTCGTGATTGGACATTACCTTTGCGTCATGGTGATGGAGTGGAACGGCAAGAAGACGGACGCGACGAGCGCCGCGTTCAACGCCGCATTACCTGTGATCTCGGGGCTCGTCGGGTCGGCGGTCACCTACTACTTCACTCGCGGCAGAAATTGACCTTTACGGGTCTCCTGCGCGCCCGCCCAAGGATTTCCCCGACGACTGCGGACTTGGCTTGGGCGTATTCGTCGATGGTTTCCCACCTCCGTTTCGCGAGGTCGCACTTGACGGCGGCGTAGAGGTCGCGGTCGTCGGGGTGGGTGCGGAGCCAATCGCGGAACTTGAGCATCTGGTCGATTTCCGGGCAGCCGACAGTGAAAACGTGGAGGTTCACTACCGTCTCTGCGTGGTTGAACATGCGGTGCTGGTACCAGTCGGGTTCGCGGATTCGCAGGACGTACCCGGCTTGCTCGAGGGGCGGGGCGTAGGCGGGCTCGTCGGCAGAGTCGGCAACGGCGAGGATGATGTCGATGACGGGCTTGGCGGGGAGGCCGGGGACCGAGGTCGAGCCGGCGTGTTCGAGGCGCAGAACGCGGTCGGCGAGGGCCGCGCGGATGCGGGTGGCTTCCAGTTCGAAGGCTTCGGGCCAGAGCGGGTTGTAGTCGGCAATTTCGACCATGGCGAGTCAGACCCGGTTGGGGTGAACCAGATCGGTCGGATGAACGATTGTGATGCCGGGGAAGCGCGTGAAATCGGCACCGTTGAAGGTTAGGATGTCGGTGACACCGTGGGATTTCATGGCAGCGACGATGCGGGCGTCGTGGGTAGGTTTGCCGGAAACGCGGTGTTCGATGACGAGGGACTCCCAGATGGGGTGGATGCGGTCGTTGTCGGGCAGGATGTCGCAGAATTCCTCGACTTCCGCCAACGCGACTGCAGCGTCGGCAGTGGACATTCCCAAGCCGTTCTGGGCCAAAGGCCGTGTTGCCACGGCCCAGAGTTCGACGAGGTTCTGGGGGACTACCTGCATCGGAATGCCAAGGCCCGTCGCTGCGGCGAGCGCGGCCCGGGCAGTCGCGTGGTGCGGGCTGGACGGCTGCAAAGTGCGCAGCAGCATGTTGGTGTCGAGGAGCATCGATTCGGACTGGCTTCTACGGGTAGACGCTCGCTCGGCTGACGGCCTCGTCGGAAAGTGGCGGCGTATCGCTGGGCAGCGTCGCGATGAAGGCTTCTAATCGTAGGAGACGCTCCTGGGGAGTTGGACGCCGACGCAAGGGAGCTGCGCGAACGACAGGCGACAACAGTTTCTCCAAAAATCCTGATTCGGAAACACCTTGTTCGCCAGCCTTGGCTCTCAGGATAGCTGCAGTTTCGTCCGGTAATTCAACGGTCAGCGTCATCGCGATTGATTTCCTTCCTTCAGCATACCGGATTCCCTACACAATCGCCGCTGGCGGAGGCGGATCCTCCGGCCGTCCGGCATTCGCCATGGGCACATTGATCAGCACCAGGCCCAACAACGCCATCACCACCAGGCCGACCGTGTACGACGGGTGCTTGAACATATCCGGCATGGGAATTCCCTGCAATTTGAAGACGTCGTCCGGGATCTTGATGTCGGCGACCGCGAATCCGGCCGTCACCAGCCCCATCAGCGCCTCGCCCGCGATCATCCCCGACGCCGCCAGCACGCCCACGCTCTCGATCCGCACCTTCTGCGCCTCGTTCATGCCGCGGCGGGTGGCAATAGTGTCGCTCAGCCAGCGGACCATGCCGCCAACGAAGATCGCGAACGTCGTCCCCAGGGGCAGATACATGCCGATCGAAACCAGCATGGGGCTCTTGACGCCGATCATGATGAACGCGACGCCCATCAGGATGCCCGCGATGATCAGGGGCCACGCCATGTCGCCGCCCACGATGCCCTGCGACAGCGAGGCCATCAGTCCGGCCTGCGGCGCGGGCAGTTTGGCGTCGCCGAAGCCGATGCCGCCCATCTTCATGTTGCCCTCATGCAGCAGCAACAACGGGAAGTACATGACCGCGCTGGCCAGGACCACGGCGATCAGTTCGACAATCTGGATGCTGCGCGGGGTGCCGCCGATGATGTAGCCGACCTTGAAGTCTTGCAGCAATTCGCCCGCCACCGCGCTCGAAACGCAGACAACCGCCGCGACGCCGAGCACCGCGATCACGCCTCCCTGTCCCTTCACGCCCAACGCGACCATCAAGAGCGCCGCGATAATGACGGTCGAAAGGGTCAGGCCGGAAATCGGGTTGTTCGACGAGCCAATCACGCCGACTAGATAGCCGGAAACGGTCGCGAAACAGAAGCCCACGATCAGCATGACCACAGCGGCCACCAACCCGGCCACGATGCCGCCGGAGAGGTAGGTGTAGAGCACGATCATCAGGCCGAACACGCCGAAGATGCCGGCGAGCACGATGCGGGAACTCATGTAGCGCTCCGTGCGGGCGGTGGTTTCGGCAGGCGCGGCACCGGTCTTCATCTCGGCGAAGGCGCGCTTCAGGCCGCCGAAGAGCGATTTCCGCATCTTGAACAGCGTGTAGGACGCGCCGGTCAGCATCCCGCCGACGGCGACGGGCCGCACGATGAAGCGCCAAACCGCCGCCGAGATGGCCAGCCAGGACTCGTCGCCGGTGGAATTCGCGGGCAGGAAGGCGTGCAACTGGGGGCCGAGGAAGTACATCAGCAGCGGGATCAGCAGGCCCCACGCGATGACGCTGCCGGAGAAATTCAAAGCCGATAGCGCGGGCCCGATGACGTAGCCCACGCCGAGGTAGGCCGGGCTGATGGTCGGGCCGGAGAAGACGGTCACGCCGCCCGTTTGCAGGAAGTTCTTCGAGCCCGGCGCACCCAGACGCAGAGCCGAGCGCCCGAGGGTGCCGACGTTGAAGAACCAGTCCATGTCGGTGGCGAAGAAGTTGAACGCCCCGGCGAGGAATACGCCCGCTCCAAGGAGCATGTTGTTTACGAGGTGCTTGGCCGCGTCCGCCCCGACTTGGCCCGCCTTGTGGATCTGCGCCGCAGCGACCGATTCGGGGAACGGGAGTTCGGGGTCCTCCACCAACGTTCTCCGCACCAACGACACGAACAGCACGCCCAGCACGCTGCCGATCATCATCAGCGCCGTCGATTTCCAGTAGGCGACACCGGGGCTGAAATCCATCCACGAGTGCGACAGAACGAACGCGGGGATGGTGAAAACTGCCCCGGCGGCCACGGATTCCCCGATCGAACCGGCGGTCCGGGCGATATTCTCTTCCAGAATGCTGCCCTTCCAGATGCGCAGGACGGCCATCGAGATGACGGCGGCGGGGTAGGTGGCTGCGATCGTCTGCCCGGCGCGAAGGCCCAGGTAGGCGTTCGCCGCGCCCAGCACGACGCACAGGACGAGTCCGAGGAGCACGGCGCGGATGGTGAACTCCTCCATCTTCACGCCCGGCGGGACGAAGGGTTGGTGTTTGGCGGGGGTCTTGGGGGTCATGCGAGTTTCGCCTTGATCTTTTCGCTCAGCGAGCGTCCGTCGACGGTCTTGCCCGCCAGCTTGGCCTGCACGGATTTCATGACGAGGCCCATCTGCTTGGCTGTGGTGGCACCGGTTTCGGCAATCGCGGCGGCGATGGCGGCCTCGATATCGGCCTCCGACGCCGCGGCTGGGAGGTACTCCTCGATCATCGCCTTCTCGGCCTCCTCCTTCAACGCGGACTCCTCGCGGCCGCCCTTGCGGAACATCTCGGCCGAGTCCATTCGCTGTTTGACGAGCGATTTCAGGATCTGCTGCTCGTCGGCCTCGGTGAGAGGTTTCGAGGGATCGGCCACCGCGGCCTTCTGGATGGCGGTCTTGATCATGCGCACGGTGGAGAGGCGCATCTCGTCCTTGGCCCTCATGGCGGCGACGAGGTCCTTCTGCAACTGGTCTAAAAGGGGCATAAGCTTGTTATTCTAAAGACTCTACTTCGTTCGACTCTAACCGGTTTCCATGCACATTCGCAAGCAGCGTCTTTTGACGCCGGGTCCGACCCCCCTTTACCCCCCCGCATTGCACGCCATGATGGCGTCTGACATCCACCATAGGACCGAGGAGTTCCGGAGCATCTACAAATCCGCGCTGGCGGACCTGAAAGCAGTGTACGGGACGACCAACGACGTGTTGTGTTTCGCGGCGTCCGGGACGGGCGCGATGGACGCGTCCGTTTCGAATCTGTTCTCGCGCGACGACAAGGTGATCGTCTGTTCGGCGGGCAAGTTTGGCGAGCGGTGGGTGTCGATCGCCAAGGCGTACGGGCTGGATGCCACGGTCTTGGAAGCTCCGTACGGCGACGTGGTTACGCCGGAACGGGTGGAAGCGGCTCTGCGGGCGGAACCGGCGATGAAGGGCGTGTTTGTACAGGCGTCGGACACCTCGACCGGCGCGGAGCACGACATCCGGGCGATGGCGTCGCTGGTCAAGCCGACGGACGCGATCTTCGTCGTGGACGGCATTACCGGCATGGGCACGATGGAGTTGGACGTGGACGGCTGGGGGCTGGACGTACTGGTCGGCGGGTCGCAGAAAGCGTTCATGATCCCGCCGGGGCTGGCGTTTGCTTCGGTGAGCCCGAAGGCTTGGGCGCACGCGGCGAAGGCGGACCTGCCGCACTTCTACTTCGACTTCAAGAAGGAAAAGAAGAGCGGGGACGCGGGGGAATCGACGTGGACCCCGGCGACGTCGCTGATTCTGGCCTTGGCGGAGTCGCTGAAGTACGTGAAGGGGATCGGGATGCCGAATCTGATCGCGAACGCCAAGCTGTTGGCGTCCGCGACGCGGGATGCCTGCGGGGAGTTGGGACTCGAGCTGTTCGCGTCGCGGCCCGGGAGTTCAGTGACGGCCGTGAAGTCTCCAGCCAGCTTGGATTCGGGTCTGATCGTGAAAGGGTTGAAGCAGTTCGGCTCGGTGATCACCAATGGCCAAGGCAGCATGAAGGGGCAGATCTTCCGTCTGGCGCACATCGGATATTTCGACATCGTCGACATGTTCGGCATGGTGGCGGCGCTGGAACTTGTGCTGCGGGCTAACGGGCATCAAGTGGAACTGGGCAAGGGCGTCGCTGCGGTGCAGCGGGCTTACGAGGTCGCTCGGAAGGCGTGATGACGCCGGTATTTCTGGGCGAGGACGAGGTTCGGCGGCACCTTACGTTCGAAGGGTTGATCCCGGTCGTCCGGCAGGCGCTGATTGATTTTTCGGCTGGCAGGGTGCAGCAGCCGGTGCGCTCGGTACTGCGGATTGAGGAGCATCAGGGCTGGTTCGGCGTGATGCCGGCGGTCGCGGGCGAGGTGTTCGGGGCCAAGCTGGTCACGTTCTTCCCCGGAAACGCGGGCAAGCTGCCGACGCACATGGCGATGATCCAGCTTTTCCGCAAGGAGACCGGCGAGCCGTTGGCCGTAATGGACGGGCGTTTGATCACGGAGATGCGGACGGCGGCGGTGTCGGCGGTTGCCACGGACGTGCTCGCGCCGAAGAAGACTCCGGTGCTGGCGCTGATTGGATCCGGAGTGCAGGCTCGGTCGCATCTGCAGGCATTGCGGCTGGTCCGGGATTTCGAGGAGGTCCGCGTTTGGAGCCGGTCGCTCGCGAACGCCGAGGCCTTCGGGGCGGAGACGGGCGCGGTCGTCTGCGGGTCCGCGCGGGAGGCGGTCGAGGGAGCTTCCGTGGTGGTCACGGTCACGAGTTCCGAGGAGCCGGTGCTGTGCGGGGAATGGCTTTCGCCCGACGCGTTCGTGTGCGCCGTGGGGGCTGTGGGTCCGACGCGGCGGGAACTGGATGCGGAGGCGTTGCGGGGTCGCGTGGTGGTGGAGTCACGGGCTGCGGCGATGCAGGAATCGGGCGATCTCCTGCTGGCTGGCGCGAGCGTGTACGCCGAGTTGGGGCAGGTCCTGGCGCGACCGGAGTTGGTGGAAAACGGGCCGAGGTTCGTGTTCAAGTCGCTCGGGATTGCGGCGACGGATCTGGCGGCGGCTTGGCTGGTGTACGGAAATAGCCGGAGTTAGACTGGTAGTGGACTATGGCTCCAGCTACCATCACGTCCGATCCCGAGATCTTGGGCGGAATGCCCTGCTTTGCGGGAACCCGTGTCCCGTTAGCTTGGGAGGAGGCGAAGGAGTCGCTCCTCGCCCGCGTGGCCTGAGGTCTTGACGGTACATTCACCGACGAATCGGCTTTCGGACCTGACCCAGTTCGTCCCCGCAATTGTTGATGCCTTGGCGCGCATCGAGCCTGGCCGGGCCATTCCGGTGAAGCTGTAATTGTCGGTGGAGGCCTGTCAACGAAATGCCTAGAAATTAATCTGGAACCAGCGCCCGACGCCCGATTTCGCGGTAGGCCTCTTCACCTTCCGCCAACCCAGCTTGGCAGGATGTTCCGACGGCTGCTCCACGCGTTCCACCTTCACCGGGCCTGGCTTGAAGCCGCCCAAGGTCATCGCGCTGCGGACGGCTTCGCGCAATTCATCCTCTGTGATGGTGCTGCCCGGCTTACAGTCGAGCGTCAGGCGGTTGGCCTCTAGGTCGAACTTCATCCACTCCACCGCCGGAACACGGTAGATGTTCACCGAGATATTGAAGAACCCACGGGGCGAGGTAATTCCGTTGACTCCGGCGATTGCACGGGTAACCGTCTCCGCCCGAAGGCCGCCGGCAAGAAGCAGCAATGTCGGCAACAGTCGCCTCACGTGTGCCTCCTAGTAGACTTGCGCCAGATCGGCCTGGCCAGGTAGTACTCAAAGAACATCATGTAGCCGAGCTTCTGGGTGGTGCGGCCTGTTCCGTTCAGATCTTGCATGAGTGGCAGAATCACCCCCCCGCCGACTTGCCAGCGCAAACTGGAAAGCTGCAAAGACGCACTCTCGCGAAAAATGCGGCCTCCGGAATTGGGGGAAACGACGCCGTTCAGATGGTCCCGACTGTCGCGGTAATAGTTGGATTCGAGTGAGATGTTCGCGCTGCGCGGCAGGCCTTCCGCAGGCATCTTGAAAGGCCAGAACTTATACTCGAAATGGGAGTCCACGCGCAGTTCGCTGCCGAGGCTGAAATTGGTACTGGCGACCGGGTTGTAGCGATAGGTAACATCCGCGTTGCCGGAAATACGGTGGTATTGCAGTCCGACGGCGACCCCGGCATACGGATCAAAGGTCCCCGAACCGGTCTGCAGCGACTTCGATTGCAGCTTGCCCTGGAAAGTGAAAGAGTTATTCCCGGTGGGCAGGAACGCGCCCGCCAGCGGGGCGATTCGAAACGTCACGCCCGGCTTGTCTATCTTGTACAGGGTGTAGCGGGCGTATAGGTTGGTGTCCCCTGCCCCGCCGTTGAGCGGCCGGTAGGGTCCCGAATCCAATGACGCGAAACCTTGGCTAAGCCCCGCAAAGAGCGCAAAGCGGCTGGTAAGGCCATAGCCCACGCTGACTGGAAACTGGAAGTTATTCAGTTGGTGCGTTGAAAACATCGGCTGCATGTTGAACCGGATGATGACCTGGTCCTGGCCAACGGGCAACGACGTTGCAAAGGTAACGGCGGATGCGGCGGCGGCAGCCGGAAAGAATCCCGCGATCGCTGCCGCCCGGATGAGCGCTTTCAAGTTATACATGTCCTAGGGCCATGCGGGAAATTCAAGCGTACACTACCCCTACCTCTTCGCGGCCGCCTCTGCCGCCGACTTCAATTGCGTCAGGCCCTTTTCAAAGTCGGCGCCGACCATCTGGTCCATGCTCACGAAGACCGACATCGCCTTGAGTAGAAAGTTGTTTTCGCCAGTCATGGTCCACGTGACCGCGCTGCCGGCACCCTCTGGGGACATTTCCAACTTCACGACGCTGGACGAGGCGTAGGGCTTGGTGAAGGAGAGGTTGATGGCCACGCTCTGATCCTGCTTGCTTTCGGCAATGGTCATGACCCCTTCGCCGGCTTTGTCGTTGCCGGACCACTTGTAGACGGCTCCGACTCCCGACGACGGACCCTCGTAGGTCTCCTTCATCTGGGGATCGAGCTTCGCCCAAGGCGACCATTTCGTCCAGTTGTGGAAGTCGTTGACAAAAATGAAAACGGCTGCGGGGGGCACCGCGATGGCGGTGGTGCGGGTTACAAGGTAGGTGGCGGGTCGTGTTTGGACGTACGCCGCCACCACCAGCAGGGCAAGGAGGAAGGCGATAAGGGCTTTTTTGATCATGGTCGGCTTTCGATTGGGGACCAGATCAGTCTACCGCAAGTGCACAGCGGGCGCGTTTCTAGCGGGCGACTTCGAACTCCGCCCGGCATCCGCGGTCGACCCAGATGCCCCGACGGTCGAAGCCCCAGTTCTCGCCCTGGCGGCATTCGCGCTCGCCGAGTTGGCGGCGGAGGACGACGCCGTTGCGGGTATTGGCCTCGCAGAACGTGCGACGGCCCTCGAAGGAGGCGCAAGTGATGACTGCGATGTCCCGGCGCTCCTCGCGGCGGCGGTCGCCGTCACGGTAGCGGTCGTCGCGATCCCGTTCGCGCCCGGAGTATACGGGCGGAGGCGGGGGTGGCGGGGCGTAAACGCCGCGCCAAGTCAATTCGAAGGTATAGCCTTCGCGCCCGCCCTTGGGATCCTCGATGCGGATCACCGCTACGCCGCGGTTGCCGCGGGGCTCGCTTTGCAGGAAGATCCGCCCGCGTCCGTCGATGCCCCGGAAGCGGAATTCGAGGGGCTCGGCCGGGATCGGCGCGCTGCAGACCATGCGGCGCCAATCGGAAGGCTGTCCGGAGAGGGTGATGATGCGCCCGCGGTCGCCGGAGACCTCGACGACCGCGACGTCGTCGACATTGACCTCGATGTTGCATCGGCCCTCGTTCGTCGGGCCGCCAGTGATGCTGGCGCGGATGTCGCGGACTTCCTGGTTGAAGCGGGGTTGGGCGGCGAGTTGCGCTTGCATCGCGCCGGCCGCCAGCAGGATGGTGAAAATTTGTGTGCCGGTCCTCATGTCCTTTACGACGCCGATTGCGTCCCTCCGTTGCCTATGATCCCATTAAACCAGGTTCATGCAGCAGGTTCTGAAGGGACTTTAATTGACGACCGCCGCAAGTACGCGCTGGATCAGCCCGTCCATGCCGTCGCCTTTGTGCCAGCGCCAGACGATGACGATGTCGTGCTCGGGGTCGATCCAGATGGTGTTGGAGCCGTTGCCGATGGCTGCGAAGCTGTTGGTGGGGGCGCTGGGCCACTTCTGGTGCTTGGTGTTGAGCCACCAGAGGTAGCCGTAGTCGGGACCGTGCTCGCTGGGGACGACGGCGTCGCGGAACCAGGTGGCGGGGATGAGTTGCCGGTCGCCCCACTTGCCCTGGTTGAGGGCGAGAAGGCCGAAACGGGCCATGTCGCGCGAGTTCATCCAGAGGCCGCCGCCCCAGCGGGTGCCGCCGCTGACGGACGCCAACTTCTTGCCGTCCAGTTCCATTGTGGAATTGCCGTAGGGCACCCAGCGCCACGTGTTGGAGGCGCCGAGGGGGTCCATGATGTTCTCCTTCAACACGTCGGGCAGGGCGTGGCCGAAGAGGCGCAGCAGCGAGAGCGAAAAGCGGTTGATGCGGACGTCGTTGTATTCGTAGTACGTGCCGGGGTCGTGGATGGCGCGGGGTTTCATTTCGCCTGCGCCGTAGGCTTCGTGGCCGATGAAAGTGGCGTTCTTTGACCACATTTCGCCCTCCCATTCGCTTTCCTGCCGGAGGTGGTTCTTCCATGTGATCTTGGCGTTGTGCGGGGAGTCGTAGCCGCCGTCGTGGATGTACTTGGCGACGGGGTCGTCCACGTTGCGAATCAATCCGCGGGAGACGGCGAGGCCCGCGATGGTGGAGAGGAAGCTCTTGGCCGCGCTGTACATGGGGTCGACGGCGGAGGTTTCCCCGAATTCCGCGGCGATGTAGCCGTGGCGGATGACGAGGCCGTTGGTGGGAGCGCGTTTCTCCGGCACGGGGCCGAGCGGGGTGCCGAAGGTGCGGACCTGATCCTTGGCGAAGTCCCAGCCGCTGTCGTGGAACTGGGCGAATTCGACGGCGGCCTGGAGCTTGACGGGGTCGAGGCCGAGTTCCTTGGGAGGCTTGGCGGGCCATGTGCCGGCGGGCGGGTAGAAGGAGGCGGCCTGGGCAGTGCAGGAAACGACGGACCAGACAACGGCAGCAACCAGAGTCCTTTTCATGGACAAAGTATACTTCTCGGCTGCCGTTGGGTGTCGGGGGTCGTTCCCAGACGGCCACGCGGTCAAGATTACCCAGTTCGCGGAATAGCTGGGCCCATTCTTCCCGCCTTGCAATTCCACTGCCAAACTTTACGCCCGTCCACCCCGCCCCGTATACTAGAGGCGTGAGCATGTTGTCGCCCAGACTGACGTTGAAGGTTGACCAGAGGCAGGTCCTTTCCCAAGGTCTGGTGCAGATGGTCACCATCCTCCAGCTCAATCGCCTTGAGCTGAAGGAGATGATCACCCAGGAGATGGTGAACAACCCGGTCCTCGAGGAGAGTCTCGACGGGAGCGAGGAGATCAGCCCGGAGGAGTTGCAGCCGCTCCTCGAAGCCGAGCGTTCGTCGGACCCCGCGGACAAAGACCTCCTCGAAGCCGCGCATATCGAGATCGAGTCCGAGCCGTCCCAAGTTCTGGAAGGCGAACGGGCCTACGCCGAGTCCGAGGGCGGTACCGACATCCCGGAATCCTCCGAAGTCTCCGACACCACCACCGCCGACCCCTTCGACGAAATCGACTTCGGCAGCTTCTTCGACGACTACCTGGACCCCGGCTACAAAAGCCCTGCCTCCGAGCAGGTGGAAAAGCCTTCGTTCGAAACGTTCCTGACGGCCCCGCAGACCCTGCCCGACCACCTTCGTTCGCAGCTCAGCGTGAGCCTGATCGACGACGAGGAGCGCGACGCGGCCGAAACCGTCCTCGGCAACCTGGACGAGGACGGCTACCTGATCGCAACCATGGAGGAGATGGCCGAGCAGGGCGGGTTCTCCGCCGCCGTCATGGAACGTGCTTTGAAAGCGGTCCAAGGGTTGGAACCGGCCGGCGTGGGTGCCCGCGACCTCCGCGAGTGCCTGCTGCTGCAGATGGAGAGCCGCAATTGGCGCGGCGGCGTGGCTTGGCAGATCGTCTCCGACCATATGCGGATGCTGGAGGCGCGCCAGTTCAAGGAACTCGCCAAGCTGCTCGGGCGACCCCAGGAACACATCGACCTGGCGGTAGCCTGCATCCGCAAACTGAATCCGCGGCCCGGGGTCAAATATTCCGGCGCGGGGGCTCGCACCGTGGAGCCCGACGTGTACTACATCCGGGACGGCGACGATTTCATCATCCAGATGAACGACGACGACCTGCCCCAGCTGCGCCTCAACTCGCAGTACAAGCGGCTGCTGGAACGAGATTCGGCCGGGACGAAGGCCGATGCGGCCAAGGTGGCTGCGGCTCGCGAAGTGCGGGATTACGTGCGGGAGCGTTACACGTCGGCCATCCAGTTGATGAAGAACATCGAGCAGCGCAAGCAGACCATCCTGCGCGTTTGCGAGATCATCAAGCGGCGGCAGGACGAATTCCTCAACTTTGGTATTGACGGTCTGAGGCCGATGATGATCAAGGATGTGGCCGAGGAAATCGGCGTGCACCCGTCGACCGTGAGCCGAGCCGTGTCGGGAAAATACGCCCATACGCCACACGGCGTGTATGAACTGCGATACTTTTTCTCAGAGGCGGTGCAGGGCCGTTCAGGCGGCGATGTCCCGCTTTTGTTGTTAAAACGCAGGGTCAAGAAAATGATCGAGGAAGAGGACCGGCGGCACCCCTTGACAGACGACCAAATCACGGCTCGTCTGCAGTCCGAGGGAATCGATGTGACCCGCCGAACCGTCGCGAAGTACCGCGAGGATTTGAGGATCCCGTCCACCCATCAGCGCCGCGTCCGCGACTGAGACACAACCAAGACCCGTAAAGACAGGAGACAGGTAACCGTGAAGGTAACGTACACCGGACGGCAGATCGATCTTTCAACCGAGAACGCCCACAAGATCGAACTGGAATTTCAGAAACTGGGCAGGCTGTTGGACAACGGGAAGGGCGAGGCGCACGCGCACGTGGTCCTCGCGCACGAGCGGGTGGATCACCACCATTCGCACTTCGTGGAAGTGACAGTGCCCTACCACGGCCATGATTTGGTGGGGAAGTCGCATGACGGTGATCTCTTCACCGCGCTGCATGCGGCGGTCGGGAAGCTCGAAGCGCAAGCGCTGAAAGTGAAGGAGAAGTACCGGGATTCGCGGCGCGTGGCCGAGGAAATTCCGGTCGCCGAATAGGCGAGGCACAGGGGACCGATTTGATGGAAGGCAAGAAGGCTTCAAAGCAGACAATCAAACCGGTCCCCGCCAAAGTGGCGGCGGGCACCAAGGTGCCGGGACCCTCGGAGCTGGTCATCATCACCGGCATGAGCGGATCCGGCAAGGGTTCCGTTCTGCGGGCCTTGGAGGACGTCGGCTACTACGCGGTGGACAACCTGCCGGCGGAGCTGATTTCGACGTTCGCGGACCTGATCGGGGATTCGGCGTCGGGCAAGCGCGCGGCGCTGGTGATCGACGTCCGGGAAGGCGACGGACTGAAGAAGTTCCCGGCGATCTACGGAGCCTTGCGGGGTGTTCGGAACGTAAGGCTGCTGTTCATGGAGGCCGGTGACGAGACCATCGTCCGCCGTTTCAGCGAAACCCGCCGGCCGCATCCCCTCTCCGACGGCGAACAGCCCGTCAGCGAGAGCATCCGGAGGGAGCGCGAGGCACTGGCCCCTGTGCGCGAACTGGCCGACCTGATCGTCGACACTTCGAAGTTCAACGTGCACGAGTTGCGGGACTTCATCAAGCAGAAGTTCGGCGTGGAGGGCGAGGAGGCGCGGATTCTGGTATACGTGACCAGTTTCGGCTTCCGCCACGGGCTGCCTCCCGACTGCGACCTGGTCTTCGACGTGCGCTTCCTGCCGAACCCGCACTACGTGCCGAAGTTGCGGCCTTTGACGGGGCTGAATCCGTCGGTGGCGAAGTACGTGCGGTCATTCCCTCAGACGGGCGAATTCCTGGAGCGGATCACCCAGTTGCTGCTGTATTTGTTGCCCCACTACATCCACGAGGGCAAGAGCTACCTGACGGTGGGATTCGGGTGCACGGGGGGCCACCACCGGTCGGTGATGATGGCGGACCAGATGCAGAAGAACCTCGCGAAGGCCGGGTACCAGGTCAAGGCTACGCACCGGGATATCGACAAGACGTATTAGTAGCCCGTGGGAGAAGTCGCTCCCTCGGGGTCACAGCTCGGCGGAATCAGCAATGTTACCGAGCCACGACCGCGAGGGAGTGTTTGGTCGAGCCATGCGCAACAGTTCTCAGCTCAGTTGATGCATTCTTGCCCGCAGCCATTCATTCATCCAGATTGGTGGGCCGCAGGCCCGCTACGACTCTTTGCCACAGCCGTATTAAGTCGTCAAGCCCGCGCATAGCGGCGCCGCATCGCGAGGAACGGGGCCTCGACCGTGCTCCATGTGAGCGACGAGAAGGCTACGGTGACGGGCAGCACCACGAGCACCGCCGTCAGCAGGGCGTTGCCGAAGGGTCCGAATCCCGGAACGGCCAGAATCCACTCCCGTGCGGCGAGGATCGTGATCACCGGCACGTGCGCCAAGTAGACCGAGTAGCTGACTTTGCCAAGGTAGCGCAACGCGGTGTCCGCGATGCCCGGCAGCAACGGCGCGAAGGCTAGGTAACCCGCCACGAACGCCGTCCAGACCACGGCTTCGACCGTGGGCCAAAGCAGCCGCCAGTCCTGGTGGCCGGGCCATCCGCCGGTTGTGTGGAACCCCCAAAGGGCACCGACTGCCCCGACCGCCGCCACCGGAAACAACAGCCGCAGCCTGTCGGGTAGGCCGTGCCTGTGCACCAGCCACGCCAATACGGCACCCGCGAGGAATTCGTCGACGCGTCCAAGCACCGTCCAATAGGTGACATCCAGAATTCCCGCGCCCATGCCCAACGCCGCGAGTCGGACCAGCCACACGAGCACCGCCATCCGCAGCAGCGGCCACAGGCGTCCCGCGTTCAGGTAGTGAAGGATCGCTGGAAACAGGAGGTAGAGATGGGCCTCGACCGCGATGCTCCAAGTGACGCCGGTCCACTCGCCGTACGACAGGCCACCCGCCAGATAGCCAAACTGGAATGCGCTCGATAGGAATTCCGGGAAACGGAATTTCTGGGGAAACGCGTTGGCGGCCGTCAGGAGGACGAAGAGGTAGAGAGGGAAGATTCGCAGGAAACGGTTCCAGTAGAACTCCGTCCAGCGGATGCCGCGTCCCAGGGAACCATAGGTGAGGATGAAGCCGCTGATTACCAGGAACAGCGCCACGGCGGAATGGCCCTCGACCAGCGACGCGAGGAGGGGATTTTGGGTAAGCGGCCAGTCGGTCGGTTGCCAGGCCCGATGGAAAGCCAAGCGCGGGTAGAGGAGGTGGATCGAATGGTAGAAGACGATCAAAAGGGCTGCGAATGCCCTCAGATGATCCACGGCCGGAAGGTAGGCTCGGTTGGGACTCTCCATTTGAAATTGCGAGGCGACGGGCGGGATGGCGATGTCGTTCGTGCCTTATTCATATTAGACGGTGTGCCATTCCGGGGGGCACTATAGGTTTATGAGTTCGTCATTCGAAGTCGCAGGTCTCTCCAACTCTCCTTGCACCGAATCGACCAAGGGATCCCGGTCTGATCTTCGGTTGGCCCCTCCGCCAACATCCAAGCGGTAAACTGCGATTCGGGACTTCTTTGATGAAACCAATACGCCGCGTCGCCGTTCTTGGAGCTGGAACCATGGGTTCCCGCATCGCCGCTCAGCTTGCCAACGCCGGGGTGCCATCCCTGTTGCTCGACCTCACCCCCGCCGCAGCCAAGGCCGGGCTTGACGCCGCGCTCAAGAGCCGCCCCGCCGCCTTCATGCTTCCCGAGAACGCCCGGTTGATCACAACCGGCGGCTTCGACACCGACATGGCGGGAATCGCCTCCTGCGGCTGGATCGTCGAGGCGGTGGCCGAAAACCTCGAAATCAAGCGCTCGTTGTACGGCAAGGTCCTGCAGCACCGCGCCCCGGGCACCATCATTTCCACCAACACCAGCGGCATCCCCCTCGCCCAAATCGCCGAAGGCTGGTCCGACGAGGTCCGCGAGCACTTCCTCGGCACCCACTTCTTCAATCCGCCACGCTACCTGCACCTCGCCGAAGTGATCCCCGGACCCGCCACGCGCCCCGAAATCCTCGCCCACATCGGCCAGTTCTGCGACCTCCACCTCGGCAAGGGCGTCGTCCCCTGCAAGGACACCCCGAACTTCATCGCCAACCGCATCGGCTCCTTCTTCGGCTCCATGGTGCAGAAGCTCACCGTGGACCTCGATCTCACGCTGGAGGAGGTCGACCTACTCACCGGCACCCTCATCGGTCTGCCGAAATCGGCCAGCTACCGGCTGCTCGACATCGTCGGCCTCGATGTCTGGGCGCATGTCACCCGCAACCTCCACGCCGCCGTGCCAAACGACCCGTTCCGCGAACTGTTCACCATGCAGCCGTTCCTGGACGAGATGATCGCCCGCAACTGGCTCGGCGACAAGACCGGCCAGGGCTGCTACAAGCGCGTCGGCAAGGACCGCGCCATCCACGCACTCGACTGGAAGACGTTCGAGTACCACCCGGCCGCTAAGGTGCGGTTCGCGTCGCTGGAGGCCGTCCACAAGATCGAGCCCTTGGCGGACCGGCTGAAGGCGCTGGTCGGGTTGAACGACAAGGTCGGGCAGTTCCTGTGGCAACTCCTGAGCAACCACGTCCTCTACGCCTCGCACATGGTGCCGGAGATTTCCGACCGGATCGTGGAAGTCGACCAAGCCATGCGCTGGGGTTACGCGAATTCCGTCGGACCATTCGAGCTCTGGGACGCGCTGGGCTTCGAGGCCACGGCGCGGCGGATCGAGTCCGAGGGCCGCGCGCTGCCCGAAAACGTGGTGCGGATGCTGTCGGCGGGCGCGAAGTCGTTCTACCAGAACGCTGATGCCGACCGGCAGCCGGGCAAAGCGTATTTCGACCTCGGCACCGTCGAGGGCGGTTACCGCAAGCTGGAGCCGCGGCCCGGCGTGATCGTGCTGTCGGACGCCAAGCGGGCGCGAGGCGTGGTCAAGACGAACCCGGGGGCGTCACTGATCGACCTGGGCGACGGCGTTCTATGCTGCGAGTTCCATTCCAAGATGAACTCGCTGGGCGAGGACAACCTCCGCATGGTGCGCGCGGGCCTGGCCGAGCTGGAGACAAATTTCGACGCCATGGTGATCGGCAACCAGGGGGAGAATTTCTCGGTCGGCGCGAATCTCATGATGGTCCTGATGGCGGCGCAGGACGGCGACTGGGACGAACTGGACGAGGCCATCCGCGCTTACCAGCAGCTCAACATGTCGCTCAAGTACGCCCCGAAGCCCGTGGTGGCGGCCCCGTTCGGGATGTCTCTGGGCGGGGGCTGCGAGACGCCGTTACATTGCGCGCGCGTCCAAGCATCGGCGGAGCTGTATATGGGGTTGGTGGAGGTCGGCGTGGGGTTGATCCCCGGCGGTGGCGGCTGCAAGGAGATGGTGGCGCGGTCCAAGGACGTCAAGAAGACGTTCGAGCAGATCGCATTCGCCAAGACGTCCACGAGTGCCGCGGAGGCGAGGCAGTTCGGGTACCTTCGCGAAGGCGACGGGATTTCGATGAACCGCGAGCGGCTGCTCGACGACGCCAAACGGCTGGCGCTGTCGCTGGTGCCTTCGCACACGCCCGGCGCGCCGCGGACCGACATCCAAGTTTCGGGCGAGGACGGTTTCGCCATGATGAAGATGGGCGTTTGGATGGCGCGGCAGGGCGGGTATATTTCGGATTACGACACGGTGGTCGGGGAGAAACTGGCGCACATCCTGAGCGGGGGCCGGTTGACTGGCACGCCGCAGGTTTCAGAGCAGTATCTGCTGGATCTGGAGCTGGAGGCATTTCTGAGCCTGTGCGGACGGAAGGAAACGCAGGCCCGGATCGCGCATATGTTGCAGACGGGGAAGCCGTTGCGGAATTAGAGAACGGCTGACAGGCTGGACTCATGAACGTTTTTCGAGTGTCGAAGTACTGTGGTAGCGCGTGGATATGGATTCAGTAGTACGCTTGAACTCACTCTTGGATCCCTTGTCCCGCTGTTTGGACGCTGAGTCGGCTCAGAGGCTAATTGCTCTACAGGTCGAGCCGTCCGTTCAGAATAGTATTGAAGTGCTCGCCGAGCGCGCCAATGAGGGCCTCCTGACCCCTTCGGAGCGATCTGAATACGAGGCGTTGATTAACGCCTCGGACCTGTTTCGAGCGGCGCAAAGGATGGACTTCGGTTGCGTGGCCGAGCGCGGGTCCAAGGCCAAGGCCTCTCGGACCTCGTCCATATCCCCGGCGCGCAGTGCCTCGACGATCACAGCGTCTTCAAAAACTCCAAATCGGTATTGCCACCGGAAATGATCAGCCCGACCTTCCCCGTCCCGACCGGCACCTTGCCGAACAGCACCGCCGCCACGGAAACTGCGCCGCTGGGCTCGACCACGATCTTGAGCTTGTCCATCACGAACCGCATCGCGGCCCGGATTTCGTCCTCCGTGACCAAGGCAATGGCCTCGACCAGCTTCTGGATGATCGGAAACGTCAACTTGCCCGGCGAAGGAGACCGCAGTCCATCCGCGATCGTATCCGGGGGCGGAATCGTCACGTGTTCGCCCTTGACGAACGACTGGTAGGTGTCTGACGCCAACTCCGGTTCCGCGCCGTACACCTTGATGCCGGGCCGGACCGCCGTCGCGATGGTGGCCGAGCCCGACAGCAACCCGCCGCCGCCCACGCATGCGACCAATGTGTCCAGATCCGGCACGTCCTCCAACAGTTCCAGCGCCGCCGTGCCTTGCCCGGAAATGATCATCGGGTGGTCGAACGGGGGGACCAGCGTTCCACCGGTTTCGGCCATCACTGCCGCCGCGATGGCCTCGCGGTCGTCGGTGAACCGGTTATAGGTGACGACCCGGGCTCCCAGTGCCCGTGTGGGCTCCATCTTGGATTTCGGCGCGTCCTCGGGCATCACGATCACCGCCGGTGCCCCGACGTGCTTGGCCGCGATAGCCGTCGCCTGCGCGTGGTTGCCGGACGAAAACGCCACCACGCCGCGCGCGATGTCCGCTTGCGGGATCGACAGCACCAGATTCGACGCGCCGCGGATCTTGAACGCCCCGCCGCGCTGGAGGTTCTCGCACTTGAAGAACCAGTTGTCGATCTGCATCACCGGCGTGCGGCGTGCCAGCGGCTGGATCCTGACAGCCGCCTCCCGGATGGACTGTTCCGAAACCAGCATCCTACCGGGCCGACTCGAATTCCAGAGCCTTGTGCTGTTGCTTGAAGCGCATCTGGTCGCGGTATTCCTGCCAGAGGGTCGCAAAACCCGCCCAGTAGTACCCGCCGACGAAGAGCGCCAGGAACGGCAGCGTCAGGTAGTTGTAGGTCTCGATGGCGAACCACATCATGTACAGGAAGTAGGTGCCGCACAGCAGCTCGAAATACGGCAGCATGCCGCTCTTGCGCTTGTACTTAGTGGCCACCCGCTTCTGCTGCTTGTTGCCTTCGATGGCGAACTTCGGCGTGCGGACAAACGAGCTTTCCACGCCCCACAGCGCCTCGATCACGCCCCGCGTATTGTTCAGCGTCAGCCCCACACCCACCATCATCAGCAGCGGCAAATACAAGAAACTGCGCTTCCAGTCCTTCGGGTGCAGTTCGCGTTGGGACAGGATGTAGAACGCCGAGATCGACCAGAACGACGCCACTATGAGCGGGAAATCCAGCAGCACCATCTGCCACATGCCCATGTAGAAGCGCACGATCATCACCGGCAGCATCAGCGCAGACACCACCACCATCATCGGGTAGGAAATGTTCGGCGTCAGGTGCATGAACGCTTCGGCCTTCACGCGGCGCGGCACGTCCGACTTGAAGAGCATCGGCAGCAGCTTCTTGGCGCACTGCGTGAGGCCCTTCGACCAGCGGAACTGCTGCACCTGGAAACCGTACATTTCGACCGGCAGTTCCGACGGGCACTCGACGCCCGGCACGTAGACAAACTTCCAGCCCCGGACCTGGGCGCGGTAGCTGAGGTCGGAATCCTCGGTCAGCGTGTCGTGCTGCCAGCCGCCCGCGTCCGCGATCATCGATTTGCGCAGGATCCCGGCAGTGCCGTTGAAGTTGAAGAAGTACCCAGCGCGGCTGCGGGCCCCATGCTCCAGCACGAAATGGCCGTCGAGCAGCATCGCCTGGACCTCGGTTAGGGCGTTGAAATCCTTGTTCAGGTAACCCCAACGCGTCTGCACCACGCCGACCTTCGGGTCGGAGAAGTGGTGGATGGTGCGCATGAGGAAGTCGGTCGGGGGGATGAAGTCGGCGTCGAAGACGGCGACGAATTCGCCAGTGGCAGATTTGAGGCCTTCCTGCAGCGCGCCAGCCTTGTAGCCCTCGCGGTTGGTGCGGTGGAGGTAGTCGACCGGATAGCCCAAGTTGCGGTAGCGCTCGCAGAAGGCTTCGGCGAAGGCGTGGGTGTCATCGGTAGAGTCGTCGAGGACCTGGATTTGGAGCAGTTCGCGCGGGTACTCGATCTTGCAGACCTCTTCGATCAGCCGTTCGAGCACGTAGCGCTCGTTGTAGAGGGGGAGCTGGATGGTGACTCGCGGGAGCTGGTCGAACAAATGCGCGGGCTCGGTGGTGACCTTCTTGCGGTGCTTGAAGTAGGTGTAGATGGTGTCGAAGCGGTGCAGGCCGTAGACCGAGAGGATGGCCAGCATGCCGAAGTAGGGGATGAGGATGGCCCAGTCGAACCACGCCAACTGGTGGATCCCGGCGAAGGTGTCGTCGAACATGCCGCGCTGGATCTTCGTCAGCGCGGAGGTCGCGAGAAGCGCAGGCAGGGGGTGTGAAAGCATAGATGCTCTTTCCTCATTTTACACCCGTCGGCGTATAATGGGGCACAAAGATCTGTAAGACTAGGAATGCGGCAATCCTAGTACTCGTCGCGCCCCCGTCCCCGGGCGACAAGCTTCTGGTTTCGGTCCAAGGCGACGCCATCGTGATCCTTCCCAAACCTGCTTCCTGAGCGGAAGCCTTGCGCGGCTTGGCGGGGAAGCCCTACCCGACAAACTATCTCACGGAGGAGCGGGACAGTTGGGATTGAGCTGGTCGCCCTCGACCGAACGTGTTCATCGACCACTTGGAGGCGAATCCGCTCTAAAGCCGAACGATGCTGCCTTCCATTGTGATAGCCTACAATCGTCCGAAATCTCCGTCACGAGGTTGCACATGCGTCTCCTGTTCGCCGCTTCCGCCATGTTGTTTGCGTCTTGGACCGTGCCTGCCCAGACCTACACCATATCGACGTTCGCTGGCGGCGGGTTGCCGGTGAACATTCCGGGGCCGTCCGCCAGCCTGTACGGTCCCCGGTCGGTCGCGGTCGACAAAGCGGGAAACGTTTTCTTTGTGGACGGGAATACCGTTCTCCGGATGGACGCGACGACCGGTATTCTTACATTGGTTGCGGGAAACGGGACGCCCGGTTTCAGCGGCGACAACGGCCCGGCCACCAGCGCCCAGTTGGATCCAAGTGGGGTCGCAGTGGACTCCGCAGGCAACCTGTACGTGGCCGATTCTGGCAACAACCGCGTCCGGAAGGTCTCCAACGGGGTGATCACCACCGTGGCGGGAAACGGGGCACCAGGCTTCGGGGGCGACAACGGCCCGGCCACCACCGCCCGGTTGGCCGGTCCATCCGGCGTCGCCGTGGACTCCGCCGACAACCTTTACATCGCCGACGATTTCAACGCCCGCGTCCGCAAGGTCTCCAACGGGGTAATCACCACCGTGGCGGGAAACGGGACCTACGGTTTCGGCGGCGACAACGGCCCGGCCATCAGTGCCCAGTTGCACGATCCAGTCGGCGTCGCGGTGGACTCAGCCGGCAACCTGTACATCGCCGATTTTGACAACCATCGCGTCCGCAAGGTCTCCAACGGCGTGATCACCACCGTGGCGGGCGGAGGTTCATCTTTGGGCGACAACGGCCCGGCCACCAGCGCCCGGTTGAACTTTCCATACGGCGTCGCCGTGGACTCAGTCGGCAACTTGTACATCGCCGATTCTGAAAACTGGCGCGCCCGCAAGGTCTCCAACGGGGTGATCACCACCGTGGCGGGAAACGGGACGCAAGGGTTTAGCGGTGACAACGGCCCAGCCACGAGCGCCCAGTTATTCATTCCAAGTGGCGTCGCCGTGGACTCGGTCGGCAACCTTTACATCGCCGACACTGGTAATAACCGCGTCCGCAAGGTCTCGAACGGGGTGATCACTACCGCTGCGGGAAACGGGACGCAAGGGTTCATCGGTGACAACGGCCTAGCCACGAGCGCCCAGTTATACGTTCCAAGTGGCGTCGCCGTGGACTCGGCCGGCAACCTTTACATCGCCGACATTGGTAATAACCGCGTCCGCAAGGTCTCCAACGGGGTGATTACAACCGCGGCGGGAGACGGGGCACGAGGCTTCGGGGGCGACAACGGCCTGGCCACCGGCGCCCAGTTGTTCAATCCCTTCGGCGTCGCCGTGGACTCGGCCGGCAACCTGTACATCGCCGATTCTGGCAACAACCGCGTCCGGAAGGTCTCCAACGGGGTAATCACCACCGTGGCGGGAAACGGGGCACCAGGCTTCGGGGGCGACAACGGCCCGGCCACCAGCGCCCAGTTGGACGATCCAAGTGGGGTCGCAGTGGACTCCGCAGGCAACCTGTACGTCGCCGATTCTGGCAACAACCGCGTCCGGAAGGTCTCCAACGGGGTAATCACCACCGTGGCGGGAAACGGGGCACCAGGCTTCGGGGGCGATAGCGGCCCGGCCACCAGCGCCCAGTTGGACGATCCAAGTGGGGTCGCAGTGGACTCCGCAGGCAACCTGTACGTCGCCGATTCTAAGAACAACCGCGCCCGCAAGGTCTCAAACGCGGTGATCACTACTGTGGGTTTCGGGTTTGACTATCCCCCCGGCGTCGCCGTGGACCCGACCGGCAATGTCTACATCGCCGACACTTTCAACAACCGCATACGTCTCTTGACCCCGAACGCCGTTTGCTCCTACGCGGTCACACCAACCTCGCTGTCGGCTTCCGCATCGGGAGGCAGCTTGACTGTTACGGTCCAAACGCCCGCTGGATGTACTTGGGCCATCCCAGGACTGCCGAATTGGGTCACGACGGCTGCACCCTACGGAGTTGGTTCCGCGACGGTAACGCTGGCGGTGCAACCCAACAGTTCCGGTGCGACGCGCAGCGCAAACCTCACCATCGCGGGCACCCAGATCGGCATTTCGCAGCAGGCCGCGTGCACCTACTCGATCAATCCCGGCGGCCAGGCGCTTGCCACAGCAGGAGGCAGCGGGACCATCGCTGTCGCAGCAGGCGCGGGATGTTCGTGGTCCGCCAGCAGCAGCGCTAGCTGGGTCACCTTCACGGGAACAACTAGCGGCACCAGTAACGGAACCGTATCCTACCAAGTCGCAGCCAACACCGGCGCGGCCCGATCCGGAACAATCACCGTTGCCGGGTTGCCCTTTACGGTCGAGGAATCCTCCGCCACCATCACCGGACTGGCCAGCGCCGGGTCCATGGCCCAACTAGCATCCGGCGGTCCCTGGACAACGACCATCACCTTGGTGAACACGGGCTCGACCGCCGCCCAGACCCGCCTCAACTTCTTCGGCGACGACGGCAATCCCGCCACGCTGCCCTGGACCTTCCCGCAGTTGGCCAACGCATCCGGCCCGACCTTAGCCGCGACGCTCGACCGCACCTTGAATCCGGGAGCGCAACTCGTACTCCAGACCACAAATTCGACCGGCACGGCCGTCGCGGGCTGGGCCCAACTGCTGAGCAACGGAGCAGCCGGAAGCATCAGCGGCTACGCGGTCTTCAGCGCGGCCATCGGAAGTTCGGTCCAAGACGCGGTCGCGCCGCTCGAAACCCGCACGGCAAGCACCTACGTCCTCGCGTTCGACAACACAAACGGCAACGGGGTCGGCGTCGCGCTGGCGAATCTCACCACCCAGCCCCTCGCGGCCACAATGACGTTGCGAGACGACACCGGCGCGACGCTCCTGTCGGACAAGATCACACTGCCCACGACGGGCCACACGTCCTTCGTGCTGACGGACCGGTATGGAGCCTTCATCTCCAATAAACGCGGCACCGTCTCGATCGCCACACCGTCGCCTGGACAAATCAGCGTGATCGGCATCCGCGCCAACGCAACCGGGGCATTCAGCGACATCCCGCCTTTCGCGCAATAATAGACCGAGCACCCAGATGAAGTCCGCAATCCTAACCCTCCTCGCGACACTACTCCCTGTCACGGGCGCCCTCGCCCAGCGCCCCGCCCAGCCCATCCATCTCATCCCGCCCCCCGGAGTCGCCGTGCCCGAGGCCGACCAGCGCGCCCTCCACACCGGCGTGGACCGGCTCGGCAAGCGTGCCGACGCCTTGAAGTCGAACCCCCTCTACCCCGATGTCGCCATCTTCCAGAAGGCCGTCCGCTACGCCCTCGAGGGTAACGAATTCTTCTCCGCGGAGGAGATTTTCCGGGCCAAGGAACTGCTGCGGATCGGCAACGAGCGCGCGACGGAACTCGAACACGGCACGGCCTCATGGACGAAGGAGCCTGGGTTGTCGGTGCGCGGCTATGTTTCGCTGCTCGACGGCAGCGTCCAACCCTATGGCCTAGTGCTCCCGACGTCCTACGCTCCCGACCGCGCCCACAAGTGGCGCGTCGACGCTTGGTTCCACGGTCGCAGCGAAATGCTGAGCGAAGGCGCGTTCCTCTGGGACCGCATGCGTAACCCGGGCCAGTTCACCCCGCGCGACACCATCGTGCTGCACCTCTACGGGCGCTACTGCAACGCCAGCACGTTCGCGGGCGAGGTGGATTTCTTCGAGGCTCTGGACGACGTGAAGAAGCGCTTCAACGTGGACGAGAACCGGATCCTGGTGCGCGGCTTCAGCATGGGCGGGGCGTCGGCGTGGCACATCGGGGCGCATTACGGGACCGATTTCGCGGCCGTCGCGCCCGGTGCCGGCTTCTCCGAGACCAAGGATTTCTTCGGCTACACCCGGCGCAACGAGAAGCTTACTTGGTTCGAAGAAAAGCTGCTCCACCTGACCAATGCGACCGACTACGCGGTGAACTTTTTCAACGTCCCGGTGGTGGCCTACAACGGCGACAAGGACGGCCAGAAGCAGGCCGCCGACGTCATGGAAACCAACATGGCGGCCGAGGGGCTGACGCTGTCGCGCGTCATTGGCGAGAACATCGGCCATGCGTACACGCCCGCCGCCATTGTCCGCATCAATGAAATGATGGACGCGCTGGCGCAGAAGGGTCGCGTTTCGTATCCCAAGGAGGTGCGGTTCACCACTTGGACGCTGAAGTTCAACCGGATGCGGTGGGTCGTGGTCGACGGGCTGGAAAAGCACTGGGAGCGCGGGCGTGTGACGGCGTCGGCCAAGGACGACCACACGCTGGTGGCGACGACGTCGGGGGTTTCGGCGCTGAGCTTCGTGATGGAGCCGGGGGCTAGTTTGCTGAATCCGTCGTCGAAGGTGACAGTGACGCTGGACGGGCAGAGTTTGACTGTGCCGGGCGCACTGTCCGACGGGTCGTTTGCGGCGCATTTCACGAAGACGGGCGGGAAGTGGGGGCTGGCGTCTGCGGACGAAGCTTCGCTGCGGAAGCGGCACGACCTGCAGGGGCCGATCGACGACGCCTTCATGGACGCGTTCCTGAACGTGCGTCCGACGGGGACGCCGATGAACGACTTTGTGGGGAGGTGGACGGAGTTCGAGCGCGATCACGCGGCCAGGCTTTGGCGGACCCAGATGCGCGGCGACGCCCCTTCCAAGGACGACACGGCGGTGACCGATGCCGACATCGCGAAGAACAACCTGGTGCTGTGGGGCGATCCGCAGTCGAACAAGGTTCTGGCGCGGATCGCGGACAAGCTGCCGATACGGTGGACGGCGCAGTCGGTGACGGTGGGGGACCGGACGTATCCGGCGGCGACGAACGCGCCGGTGATGGTGTACCCGAATCCGTTGAATCCGAAAAAGTATGTGGTGATCAACAGCGGGATCACGTTCCGGGAGTACGCGCAGCCAAATAACTCGCTGCAGGTGGCGTACCTTCCGGATTACGCGGTGGTGGATTTGACGACTCCGCCGGATGTACGGTGGCCGGGGAAGATCGCGGTAGCGGGGTTCTTTGGTGAGAAGTGGGAGTTGGTGAAGGGGGACGGCCAGTAGGTACCGCCGCTTGCGGCGCACGGTATGGAGTTTCTTGGCTGGTTTCCTCGTGCAAGCCGTCATATTCGTGCACTTGGCGACTAGGAATTCCTCGCAGCCATGGTCGCAAGTCGATGTCAGTTTAAGCAGGACCCAGATTCCCGCTCTCATGTTTCTGTGGGCGCTTTTCGGCGTGACATCCAGTTTTCCGATTGCCAAGCTCTGAGGAGTCATTGGGGACGCCCGCAGCACTATTCGGTGCCGCGCTTGCCTTGCTTGTGCAATCCGCTATCTTGGGCTCGCCGGTCTGGATCGCACTAGGGTGTTGGAAGCGGCGGCGTCCGACTCGTGAAAATCCGCAGGGTAGAATCAACCCATGAGCGCCGCATCCGCTCCAATAATCGTGACAAACCCGCAAGCCTGTTCCGGCCAACCCATCATCCGGGCTACAAGGAAAGTCGCGGACATCTTGAACCTCATTGACGACGGCGCGCCGCGCGCCAAGATCATTGAAGACTTCCCATGGCTGACGCCCGATCCATCGCAGCCCCTCACTCAAAGATTCGGGTGTAGTCCTGCTTGGCGTGAAACAACCGCTCAACCGAAATTCCGCCGCTCCTCGGGTAGTACGCGACGAGGTAGTTCCTAAACTCGCGAACCGGCCAGAGCCGGAGACCCGCGTACCTGCTACTTCGGACCTTGTTCGGAGCGCCCATCGCGGGCATTTCGGCCAACTCCCGGTAGGTCTCCGCCACGGCCTTCCGGAACCGGCAGGCGACCGCCATCCCCGCATGTTCCGCCAGCCAGACGTAGTGCGCCGTGAAGTCCCGCCTAGCACCCGGGCTGAGGATGACGCGGGGTTTCAACTACGTTATTCCTTTTCGGGCCAGGATCGCGCGCGCGTCCGCCTCCATCGCATCGAAGAGTTCCGGGGTCGCCTCCATGTACTCCCCGTCGGTCCCGGCCTCGTCGAGAAGGGCTTCCAAGCGGCGCTGGAAATGCGCGTCGACCTCGATTGGCTCCCCAAGCGCAATACGATCTAGCGCTGCCGCCTCCGATAGGAGCCAGTCACTAATGAAGGCACCCGCGTCCCGGTAGTTGCCGACGCGGACCCTCGTAGCGATAAAGGTGCTCAAAGAATCCGAAACATGGACTTCCATGGAAATGCTCCTCTGCCTCCATTCTAGATGGAGCCCCGTGACTTCAGGCTTATTCCATGACCACCCCCAGGCCCATCCCCCGCCGCTGATCACAAACTGCAAGTCCGCGTTGATGGATTTTCGCGGGCCTCGGCTTCTCGACATTCGCGCCCCTCCAAATCCGGAGTAGAATCGACTCATGAGCGCCGCATCCGCTCCAACCATCGTGATCAACCCGCAGGTCCGTTCTGGCGTAACAGTTCAGCCCCGTGGTTTGGCGGGTAGGAGCGAAGGTGCGGGAAGGCCCGCGCGGTGTGAGCGGACAGCCTGTTTGAGGTAGTCGAGAGGATTGCGGCCCTGGACGCGGCAGGTTTGGGTGGCTGTGAGAAGGCG
>CAIVPR010000178.1 GCA_903907865.1 uncultured Acidobacteriia bacterium | reverse complement strand
CCGTTACGCGCTTATGGCCCTCGCGGGCCAACATCACAAGAATTGGTTCAACTACGGGCACCCCGGGCCAAACTCCTTGTCGGCCTCAACCCATCCAGAGCGTCTTCGACCTCTCCCATCCCCGCCTTTCCCATTTTCTCCGGACACGTCGATGGTCAATCCCGGCTGACGCACGACTCGGTCGGTTTGGGGAAAGCCCGCCATGAGGCGGCGTAAGCCGCCTTTCATCCGGATTGGTGGGCCGCAGGCCCATGGGCACTCCATTCCTACGCACGCAAGTCAGCGCCGATCTCTTGGACACTGGAACGGCCCAAACGCTGGCCATGTTCGTGCTTTTGCCATGTCCAGTCAGGGCTCGTTCGTTCATAATGGAATCAGAATGCGATATGCGGAACATGTCCAGCACTTTGAGACACCCCGAAGCCGAATCTATTGAGCATTGTTGTCCGGAGTTTTCGGCTTGTTGATCCAGGCCTCCTTTGGAAGGGGCGGTGGTTGGGGTGGACGGTGGACGAAGCGTTCAGGATGGGCGAGGTAGGCCGAATCCAGCACCCCGGCGCGCGTTTCCACGGTTTGAGCCGGAAGGCCATGGTGGACGACGGACGGAGAAAGGAGTCCGAGCCCGGAATGGCGGTGTTCGTTGTTGTACCAGTCCACGAACCTCCTGGAGAATGAACGGGCATCCTCAATGGACCCGAAGCGCCCGGGGAAGTCGGGGCGGTACTTCATGGTCTTGAAGTGGCTCTCGGAGTCGGATTGTCGTCGGAGACATGGGGACGGCTGTGGGTTTTGGTGACGCCGAAGTCGGCCATCAGGAACGCGACCGGCTTGGAGGTCATGGAGGATTCCCGGTCGGCGTGGATTGTCAGCCGCCCCTTTTCGATCCTGCTGGCACACGTTTCGGCGATGAACTGTTTGGCCAGTTCCGCGCTTTCGCCGTCGGCGACCATCCAGCCGACCACGTAACGGCTGAAAACGTCAATGATGACGTAGAGGTACAAGTAGGTCCACGTGGGCCCCTTGAGCTTGGTGATATCTCAGCTCCAGAGTTCGTTGGGCCTGGTGGCCAGCAACTCCTCCTTTCTGTATGGAGGATGGACCAGCTGGTCCCGCCGTTCGCGGGTTTCCCCTCCTCCTCCAGAATCCGCACATGGTGCGGATCGAACAGTTGGTATTCACCCTCGTCAAGCAACGTCGCGTACACGCCGGCTGGGGAAACGTCTCGAAAACGCTCCTCGCGCAGCCGCGACAGGACGGCTTCCCGCTCGGCACCGGAAAGAGCCCGCAGCTGGACCGCCGTTCCGACGGGCAGCCTGCCTGCCGCCCCGTCAGCACGGGTCCTCCTGTAGAAAGCAGCACAGGGGAGGCCCAGCGCGGCGCATGCCGAAGTCGCTCGACAAGCCGGTCCCAGTCGCGCTTGAGCTGCCGGTACTGCTCCGAAACCGCAGCCTCACCTTCACCCATGGCCTTCGGGCCGCGCTTTTGGGGAGTCAAAGCGCCTCGATTCCAGGCTCGCGCTCCTTCCGCCACGAGGCAAGAAGGGACGAGTACAACCCTTCCCGCCGCAACAGCGAACCGACCGCGCCGGCTCCTGGCGGCGTCGGCCTCGGCCAGAATCCGGCGCTTGTATTCCGCAGTGAACCGCCGGCGCTTGGCGCGGGCCACCACCTCGGGATCGGGCCGTGGAGCAGGGGGTCCGTCCAGGTCGGCCAACACCGCGTCGATGATCCCCGTATAACCTGTCCGAGCCGGGATCGGTCTTGTAAAGCCGTTTGTCGTCATGATGAGTTTTGCCTTTCCCGCCCTGCACTCTAATCCTTGTCACACAGGCTGACTCATCAAGCTTGACCCTGTTTTGGTTCCGCAGCACAGGGCAACTGCGATCGGACAGCGACTTTGGATCTCCTGGTCGAGTTTCAGCCAAATTCGCAGATCGACTTGGTGGATTATGCGGGGCTCATGCTGGAACTGGCAAAACTGGGGGGACGCACCTTCTTGGAGACGAGATCCACGGTGACTCGGTTCTTATTGAGGCTCGGCTCCTCTAGGCGGCCCGGATTGCAGGCTTCAAGCCCGCTGGCACACATCCGTCGGCGAAAACGCCGCGTTTCAAGCAGGAACACTTCCGTCTGGGCTATCGTGGTCGGATCTTGCGGTAAGCCACAAGACAGCATCCGGTGCCTTCGCCATCGGAGACACGCATCACTTGTCGGGTTACGCTTAAAGCGAGAGCAGTAGTTCCCTCATGACGTACAACGTGAACACCCTTGTTACCGGACGAACGACGGACGCCTGAGCGCCTTCTCGGGCACGCCCTCGCGGACGACCAAAAGCTCAACATACGCACCTATTCCCAAGAACCGCTGCCCGATTGGTTCCTGAATTCGCCAGCGGATTCCTGGCCAGACGGCTCTACGCGCTTGCTATGGACGAGATCGACGGGGCAATCGCGTTGGCGCGGAGAGAGCAGCATTCGCCGGCTACACGCGTGACCGGGGTCGTCCTCGATACAAGCTTGATGTTTCAGCCCGGCTCGGGGCCCTTGGAATGCCCGCCTTTGATCGTGAGACTGGCACTGACAGGCGAGCTGGAGTTCTTCGTTTCGGAGCAGATCCTTGCCGAGTATGACGAGGTGCTGGCGACGCCCGAGATTCAAGATAGATCCCGGCGCCGTTTCCCAGTTCATGCGCGAGCTTCGTGCCGCGGCATGGATTCAGGAACCCAAGGTTCGGGTCACCGCCGCTTTTGATCCGGACGACAACATCTTCCTCGAATCCGCCGCCCCAACGAACACTCCCTTGCGGTCGCGGCTCGGTAACATAGCCGGTCGTGGGAAGACGGGGACGCGCGAAGCGTGCTCGTCCCCGGTCTTGGTTGGGGCTGGCTACCTCCCGGGCGAATCAGAAACCCGGAAGCCCCTCTAATCTGTTTAGCGAGATTTCAGGTTGGAACGGGCCACTTTTCTTTGAGAAAATTCAAACCCAATTCTTAGGGGTACCGGGGGCTGGAGAAGCGCACCGCCCCCGGTCGTGCTCAGGCTGGCTATGTCCCAGGCAGCTTGGGCGGCCCGGCAGCCCTACTATTTATGAGAACGGGATTCTGGTCCCGTTTCCCTCACAAGTCGAACAAAAATACGTGCCTACTTGCCGGGAGCCTTATCCGGCAAGGTGAACAGGTACTGGAGCACGTCGTCCATTTCCGCCTTGCTGAAGGCGTATACCGGCATCGGGGTGCCGGGCGACATCTTCTCGGGATTGGCGAAATGCTCCGCAACCCAAGCTTCGGTCCGGCGGCTGGCCAGTCCGTTCATGGGCGGTCCCATCTCTCCGCCTTCGCCGTTCAACTGGTGGCAGGCGGCGCAGGAGTTTTTCTGGTAGAGCGATGCGCCGTGGGTGGCGAAGTCCGGCGCGGTCGCGACCAGATCCCCGTTCTCCTCGGTCAGGGCGGCCATTGCCGACGCCAGGTCCTTCATTTGGTCGTCGGTCAGGTTTACCGCCGGCATGGCGCTGTTGGGATTGCCCTTCTGCGGATTCTTGAAGTGGTCGAGCATCCAAGCTGCAGGGTGCCTACCGCCGGTCCCAAGGAGATTGGGACCGTTCTTGGCGACACTGCCAGCAGTCACGTTGTGGCAGACTTCGCACTTCTGGTCCTTGTAGAAGTAGATGCCGGAAAGCTCGCCCGACTTCAGCTGCATCCACTGAGTGGGACCGGAGAAGTCGATCAAGGCGGACGCCTTTTGCGGTGGGGTGCTCTTGACGGCGGCGGCGGTCAGGCCGCCCCAGCCGATGGCGGCCAGCGCGACAACCCCCATGGCGACGAAACGTTGGCTGACCTTGACCATCTTGCCGCGGTCGATGAACGGAGCCGCCAACATGGCCACGATCGCCAAGGTCGGGAACACGACAGTGCCGAGGACTTCCAGCGGGCCGTCAAACAACTTGAGGGTCTGGAATAGGAACAGGAAGTACCATTCCGGGCGCGGCACGTAGGTCGTGTCAGTCGGATCCGCCATGCGTTCGAGGGGAACGCGGACGGCGATCGCCAGGGTGAACAGAATGGCAAACGCAATGAAGATAGCGACAGTGTCCTTGAAAACCTGCTCGGGGAAGAACTTCTTCTTCGGCAGCAATTCGTCGCCGACTTGGGGGGCGACGCCGTGGCGGCGGACGAGAATCACGTGCAGCATGATAAGCATCATCGTGATCGGGGGCAAGAGGAGGACGTGGGCGGCGTAGAACCGCGCAAATGTGACGACACCGATGTCCCCGGTGGAGGCGAGGAGCCGGCTGACGTAGGGTCCGAGACCGGGAATGGTTGCCGCGATCTGGGTGGTGACGACGGTACCCCAATAGGCCCGGTTGTCCCATGCCAACAAGTAGCCGCTCAACCCGTAGGCCAGCGTCAGGAGCAGAAGGATCACGCCGACCATCCAAGTGGCTTCACGCGGCTTCTTGTAGGCGCCGTAGATGAAGACTTGGATCATGTGGAGGACGACGATCACGATGATCATGCTGGCACCCCAGTGGTGCAAACCGCGCATGAGGCGTCCGCCGGTCACTTCGGTCATGATGTAGCGCAGGCTGTCGTAAGCTAGGCCGGGAGTCGGGGCGTAGTTGAAGGCCAGCATGATGCCGGTGAAGAACTGGACGAGGATCATGAACATCGCCACGCTGCCGAAGATCTGGTGCCAGCCGCTGGAGGCGGGGATGTCCTCGCCCATGAAGTGGCTGATGCCGCTGGGAATTCCGGTGCGGTCGTCGATGACGTCGATGATTTCTTGGAGTTTCGTCTTTTGCATTTTGGCGGATCTCCCTATGCCTTCGACCCGTCGACGGGCTTGAGCGCGCCTACCATGAGGCGGTTGTTCTCAACCTTGGTGATGTAACGGTCCAAGGGTCGCGGCGCAGGGCCGGAGAGGACCTCTCCCGCAATCGAGAAGTACGTGGTGTGGCACGGGCAGATGAACTTCTTGGTGGCTTCCTCGTAGTGGTAGGCGCAACCGAGGTGCGTGCATTGTGGTCCGTAAGCCACAATCGTGTTGTCCGTGTGCTTGACCACCCAGGCGGTCCTTTTCTCCGTAAGAGCCTTCCAGCCGTCGACGCGGCTGACTTGGAAGCTCATTTCGACCGGGACGCCTGGCGTCAATTGGCTCACATCACCTGCGTCAACTAGCGCAGACTGCTTGCGCCCCTTGGGTGGCACCAAGAGGTAGATCAGGGTGGGGATGGCCAACGCCGCCCCGATGATCGCGTTCAGGATGTAGATGAAGGCTACCGGGAAGCTGCGACGGGGCATCCCGTCCGCGTTCGAAGCCGTTGTGGTTCCGTTTGATTCCGTCATTGTCCGTCCGTAGATTCTATCCAGTGAGGTTCGTTGAGTATGGGACTGATGGTACTGGTGTTGCGGAACGCTGGTTATGCCGGGCTGAAAGGCCGGGGCGGCAAAGATTGGCCGCCCCGCAAGGCGGCGGCACCGCAGCCAAAATGTGCAAGCCGCGGTCAGGAGGAAGTCGGGATAGGGCAAGACTGTGGTTCTGCAATTCAATTGCCAGGCTGGTCCATTTTGACCGGGGGGGCGGTTCCGGTCTTTACTTTGGTGGCGTCGAAGATGCGCTGGTCGGGCGTCAGGGCAGTCCAAGGGGCGAAGTCGGGGGTTGCGGTGAAGACGTCGCGAAGGCTGGAGGCGGTGGCGTCCATCAGGTTCAGCGGGGGGATGCCGAGGATCTCGAAGACTGTCTTCAGGAGGCCGGGGAAGCTTGAGTTGGTGTGGGTAACGTAGTTCTTCTTCACGTATGGACCGGCGGCCATGAGGACCGTGCGGTGGGCGTCGATGTGGTCCTGCCCGCCCTGGGCGTCGTCCTCGGTCACGAAGACCGTCATTTCCTTCCACCATGGGCTATGGGAGAGGTATTCCATGATGCGTCCGAGGGCCAGATCGTTGTCCTCCACGTATGAGGCCCTATAAGGATAGCCGTCGGCGGGGTGCTCGCCGGTCATATGGTCGTTGGGCAGGTGGATGAAGATGAACTGGGGCAGCGGCTGGCCGGGCTTGCGGTACTTGGCCTCGATTTCGGCGATGAAGTGGTCGGCGCGGAACTGATCCGGGATGTTCATGTTGAAGCCGGGGTAGTCGCGGGAGGTGTTGCGGTAGAGCGGATCGGGCATGGGGACGTTGGTGAGGAAGCGTGCACCGGTGGGTTCCTCGTCCTTGTCCTCGACGATGCCAGCGAGTTCGAAGCCTTCGCCGAAATTGCGGAAGGAGACCTTGTTGCGCTCGAGGTGGTACCAGAGGGTGCCGGCCTCGGGCTGCTCGTCGGGGTGGACGGAGGAGTCGGAGCCCGCGAAGAGGAGGCGGCCGGGGGAATTGCCGTCGAGCACGAAGTTGCGCTGGCCCCCGTAGGCGGCGAGGAGGCCGCTTTCGGTGAGGGGGTCGGGGTAGGCTCCGACGAGCCAGTGGTGTCCGTCGGTACTGACGTCGGAATCGGCGTAGAAGTTGTCGCCCATGGCCCAGCGCTTGGCGATACCGTGGTGGTTCGGGGTGATGGCGGCGTCCTTGATGGCGAAGGTGTTTTTCACTGCCTCGGTCCAGCCCTTCATGCCGAAACGGGCCATGGTGGGGAGGGCTGCGAGGCTGCCGTTGGCGGCTTGCGTAATGTCGCCAAAGACTTCGTCGAACGTGCGGTTTTCCTTGACGATGAAGACGACATGTTTGATCGCGGCGGGCGGGGCCGGGGTGGCGACGGCGCGGATGTCGAGGCCGGCGTTGCCGAAGACGGTAGCGGTAAGCTTCGGGAGGTCGGCGGGGGCGGGCAGGATGAAGGTGGAGACGGTGCCCTTGTGGAGGGTGGGGTGCTCGCCCATTTCCATGAGGGGGCGGCGGAGGTTGGGGCCGGTACCGCGACCGTGGGCGTTGGTGACGAAGACGCGGTCGCCGTCGATTGCGACGCGGGTCGGGAGCCAGCCCACGGGGAGGTGGCCGATGAGCTTGTTGGTGGCGGTGTCGACGACGCCGACGGCGTTAATGCCCGCTTCGGCGACGAGGAGCCATTTGGTTAGGGGATCGTAGGCGAGTCCGGCGGGCATGACGCCGCGCAGGGATTCGAGGCCGGGGATGCGGAGGGGGATTTCAGCGGTCAGTTTGCGGGTTGCGGCAGAGATGATGCTGATGGTGTCGTCGTGGGCGTTGGACACGTAGACGTGGCCGTTGACGGCGAGGACTCCGGCGGGGGCGGAACCGCCGAAGGTCTTGGAGTCGAAGGGGGTGCCGGTACGGACCCAGTCGAGGACGGCGGGCTTTTCGGGATCCTTGAGATCGATGACGCAGACGGAATTGGATTCCTTGACGTTGGGGTCGCCGAGGCCGGGGACATCGACGGGACCGGCTTCGGTCTGGCGGCGCGCGCCGTCGCGGCTTTCGGCGGAGGGGAAACCGAAGGCGGGGAACGGGAGGCCGCTGCGCTTGGAATCCTTGCGGTCGGCGTTGGGGAGGACCTGGTATTGAAACATACCGGCGTTGGTGACGTAGGCGGTGGTGCCGTCGGGGGAAAGGGCGATGGCGTAGGGCATGCGGCCGACCTTGGCGGACGCGAGGACGGTACCCTTGGCGGTGTCAATGACGGCAACGCGGAAGTTGGCCTGGTCGACGACATAGAGGCGGTGGCGGGCGGGGTCGAAGGCGAGGTCGGCGGAGAAGCTGTGGTGCCAGGTGGCGTCGTCGAGGGCGACGGTTTTGCGTTTGGCACCGGTGGTGGTGTCGAAGAGGCGGACGCGGCCGGTTTCGCCTTCGGAGACCCAGGCGGATTTTTCGCCGTCGAAGGCGATGCCGTAGAAGACGCCCTTCCATTCGGGGTCGGCCTCTTCGGGGGTTTTCATGTTGGGGGTTCGGGTGAAGAGTTGGCGGACATCCCACGGGCCTTTCGGGTCCTTCGGGTCCTTAGTGGGGGTAATGACGGTGACGCCGAGGCGCTCGAAGCCGATGTTGGCTGTGGCGACGAGGCCTTTGGGACCGATGGCAAGGCCGAAAGGGCCGGGGCCGGTTTCGAGTTGGGTGCCGAGAGGCTGGAGGACGCGTCCGCCGGGGAGGATGGTGCCGCGGGCGGTGATGGTTGCGTAGCGCTGGCCCGCGGGGGCGGTGTGTTCGGCGGCAAACGCGGCACCGGTTAGGGCAAGGGAGGTCAGGGCGACGCTGATGAGGGCGAGAGCGGCGGTTTTGGTTGGGGACACGATTGGCTCCTAGGTTTTATTATCGGTTGAGTTGGGTTGCGGTGGCTGGTTTGCGGGGATAGTTTCGGTTGGGTGAAGAGCCTGGGTTATAGGCGGCAGTGGTAGCGGAGGACGGCGTCGTAGTCCTGGGTACGGTCGTTGGTGGTGGTGCCGCAGCCGCTGCGACGGGCTTTCCAGACGGCGAGGGCGATGGCGATGGCGAGGTCGTCCTTTTCGCCGGGGGCGGCCCGGAGGGTGTGGGAGCTGAGGGCTCCGAGTTCCCGGGCTATGGCGGCGGAACAGGGGAGTTTTTTGGCGATGACGAGCTGCTCGCGTTCGAGCATGATGGCGAGCCCGGCCCAGAGGTCGACCTTGGGGACGTTGTAAACGTTGCCGACGAGGGAGGCCTTGTCGCCGCCGGTGATGGATACGGGGGTGATGTGGCAGCCGAGGTTGGCTTGGCGGAGGAGGTCAACGACGGGGGCTCCGACACCGGTGGCGTCGACGGTGATGTTGACGTTGTCGCGGAGTTCGGGGACGCTGACGATGGTGCGGATGCGCTCGACGATGCGGGGTAGGAAGTGCCGAGGGGGACGCGCTCGGCGTGGCGCAGGTGGAGCGCGAGGAAGATGGACTCGCCCCAGGGGCGGCGGGATTCGATCTTTTCGATTATGGCTATTGCGGTGTGGTCGCGGCGTTGGCCGAGGTCCAGGCCTAGGTAGAACATGTGGGGGGTAGTTTCCTTTCAGTGAATGAGTTGGATATGTTGTGCTGACGCTGCTAACAGTTCGGTTATGCCGGGCTGAAAGCCCGGCGCAGGCAAGAATGCCTGCCCTACAACGGAAGCGGGGCTGCGACCCCGCCGCAGGTTGGCAACCTGCCCCACAATTAGGTTGGGATTTTTAGTATGTCCAGGGAGTCTTGCATGGCTTTTTCGATGATGATTTGGCTCAAGATGGCGTCTTCGGATTCGTTGAACTCGCATAGGTACTCTCGGGCGAACTGGGTTGGGCTCATGTTGTCGCGCTCGTCTTCGAGGAAGTCGGGCGCGATGCGGGGGCATTGGGTGGCGGGGGCCGTGAACTTGGTCCAGTTCTTGCCGTAGGTGCAAGCCTCGTAGAAGAAGCCACGCTTGCCGTTGGGCATCGAGAGGATCCAGAGATCGCCCTTCGTGGCCGCGAGCATGGGGCGGAGGACATGGTAGGCGGAGTCGTCGACGAAGGCAGCCTCGTCGATGAACATGAGGTCGACGGAGAAGCCGCGGATACGGCCCTCCTTGCCGGGAACGCCGACGATGCGGGAGCCGTTTTCGAAGGCGATGGAGATGGCGTTGCTGCCGTCGCCTGAAGGCTCGAGGCCCATGTGGAAGAGCATTTTGCGGCAGCGGAGGACGAATTCGCCGGACTGGCGTTCGGAGGGGCTGGCGACGAGGATGGTGGAACCGGGGCGGGTCCAGGCGCGGTGGATGGCGACGGCTGCTCCGACGGTGGATTTCCCCCACTGGCGGGAGCAGTTGAGGATGACGCGGTGTGGGTTTGCGCGGAGCATCTTTTCCTGGATGGGGTCGGGATGGAAGCCCAGACGGGTGCGGGCGAAGGTGACGGGGTCTTCGATTTCGGAGGGCTGAGGGTCGGGGATGTGGGCGGCGGGACCTGGATCGGGTGTGAGAACGATCCTTTCCGAATCTGGGACGTGCCATCCAATCATGCCGATAGGTTTAACACGGGAGAGGCAGGCACACGACCCCTGTCCGAGAGTGAAGTACTTGCAAACAGGGCGGATAAATATTTCCGCCGACTGTGATGGCCGGGTGGGGGGAGGGGTCAAACGGCTATTTGCGCCTCCGGTTCTTCTTGAATTTGTTGCGGGCGGGGTGGTTGGCGTGGGGCTTGGGTCCGTTTGGTTGATTTTGTGATGTTGGGGGTGTGGGGAGCTCGGGTTCGTTTGGTAGGGAATGATGTTGGGGTGGCTGCGACGCGGCGGCGTCGGTTGAGAGTTGGGGACCGCTTGCTTGCGCGCGCGGCTCGGATTGGGGGGTTTTGGGGGCTGAGTCGGTGGGGTTGGGGGCGGATTCGGGTTGGGCCGCAATGGCGTCGAGTTGGTCGGCGAGGTCCTGTTCGGCGGCGGATTGGTCGAAGGTGGGGATGGGTTGGAGGCCGCGGAGCTTGCGGTAGGCGAAGAGGTCCTTGACGGCGCGGTTGTAGGAGCGGGTGTGGCGGGCCTCGTAGCGGTGGAGGAGGTCGAGGGTCCGGGTGTCGGCGTCGGCACTCTTTGCGAGGCTGGCGTTGGCGAGACTGGCGGAGAGGGCGTTGAAGGCGTGGTCGTGGGTTGTGGTGCAGGTTGTGGAGGCGGTGGGGGCCTGTGCGGCGAGCTTGCGCTGCTTGCGGACGAGGGTGGACAGGCCGCAGGTTTCCATGGAGAGGGCGCGGTGGCGGCGCCACATGGAGATGAGCATGGTCTCGACGAGGTTGGCCTCGTGCTCGTCGGCGGGCTGGAAGAGCTCGATGAGGTTGGTGGAGAGCTGGCGGTAGGCGTCGGGGTTCTCGCCCTCCATGACGACGGCGCGGGAGAGGAGTCCGTGGCGTTGGGCGTTGAGGGAGGCGATGAGCATGCCTTCCGGGGTTTTGGGGCCTTTGGACTTGGCTCCGTTGGCGCGGGAGGCGGCGATCTGGGCCTCGGATCTGGGTTTGGAGGTGGACGGGGGAGCGGCCGCGGGGGTGGTTTCGGGGGTATGGGTCAAGTTTTCCATCGCGCGTTGATCGTAGCGTGCGAGGGGGTGGAAAACGAACTATGGAGGGGTGGAACTACGGTTGTAGGAGGGGCGGTTTGGGGTTTTGTTTGTTGGGGTTGCGGGGGAAGCCGATTTATTTTCTTGGGACGTGAATGACAAAGGTCGCATCCGGGTTTTCCGGTCGGGACGCCGAGGCTCGGGGATGGCCCGTGCCGGAAAAACGGGTTCGACCGGGCGGTGCTGGACGAATGACGTCGCCCGTCTAGAATAACAGTGGATCGTGATGATTAGGAGCTATCGGGACCGGGATACAGCGGCGCTGGCGGAAGGCGACACTGTTCGCAAATGGCAGGGATTTCGGACTCAAGCGGAAAGGCGGCTCCGGGTGCTGGACGCGGCTCAATCGATTGGTGAACTCGCCGCACTCTTGAGGAACTCGCGCAAGTCACGCCACCGGTAGCGGCGGAACGGGCGGTTCCTCTGGCCTCCGGCGCTGCGTCCGGCGGCTCTTGCGCTTCGATGTTCACCAGATCGACAACGCGCTGGAGCATCATCAGCCTTCGGGCGCGGTCGTCCCTGAATGACTGGATCATACTGGCGTGATGTTAACAACCGCCGCCACTTGATGTCAACTTGAACGGAGCAAGAAGGGAGCCGCGGAGCAACCTCGCGCCTTGACGGCGCGGCGGCGGTCGGCGACCGCCGCGCAGGCTGCCAGCCTGCCCCACAACGGAGCTCGTTGCACGTAAGTTCGGCTAGTGGACGTTACTGCTGGTGCCGGGATAGGCGTCGAAGAAGTGCTGGTAGACGCGGTCGCACTTCTGGTCGTAGAGGTCCTTTGAGAAAGCGCGGGGGAGCTTGTCGAGTTCGGTCTCGATGACGAAGCGGACCATGGCCCGGGCGCGGAGGCGCTGGGCCTCGATGGTCTTCCGGCCCTCTTCGAATTGCTCCTTGAGCTTGTCGAAGTCGACTTGGCTGAGGTCGATGTAGCGGGCGGGGTCGGAGACGGGCATTGTGTAGCCCTCCGCCGCGATGGAACGGTTGAGCAGGGACTCGATGTCGCCCATGACGGCGGAGATGTCCACTGTTGGGAGATCCGCGCGGATCTTTTCGACAACGACGTGGAATACGCGGCAGATGGGCCCGAACTCCTGGGCCGCTGCATCCGGCAGCAGCGACTTGAAGATCTTGTCCACGGTCCCGGCGAGGTTTAGGAAGCGGCGACGGGTCCCGTCGTCCGCTACGAAGGCAGCCACGGCGTCGTCTTTCAGGCGTTCCCGGTCGAAGCCCCGCGTGTCGCGGATTTTGGCGGGGTCGATGCCGTGCTGTTGGCTGAAGCCGGTGGCGGTTGCGATGGCGTCCCGAACCTGCCGGACCAGCGCCGATTTGTCCTGAATGGGCGAGGTGCCCGGTTCGGAGGGGCCGGTGCGGGCGGTTCCATAGATCGCGAGCGCCGTTTGCAAGTTGCGGAAGACGCCTACGTAGTCCACGATCAGGCCGTTCTGCTTGTCCCGCCAGACGCGGTTCGCCCGTGCGATGGTCTGCATGAGCGTGTGGTTCCGCGTGGGCTTGTCGAGGTAGATGGTGGAACAGGAGGGGACGTCGAAGCCGGTGATCCACATGGCGCAGACGAAGACGATGCGGAGGTCCTCGTCGTCCTTCATTGAACTGTTTTTCCAGGTCCTCCTTCAAGATGCGTTTGCGGTGAAGGGCGATGTCGAGCCCCTTCGCTTGGAACTCCTTGATCTCGTTTTGGGACTGGGAGACCACGACGGCCATGTCGGTTTCTTCGAAGAAACGGAGGCGACGCTCCGAGCGGAGCCGGGCAAAGCCCAATTCCAGTGCTTGCGGACGGCACCGTAGCTGCGGGCCGCAGTGGCCTTGCGGATGGAGATGACGAACGCCATTCGGCCTATCAACCGGCCCCACGCCGGCCCATCGAACACCTTGCACTCCTATGGGCGGCGTGACACAATAGATTTGCACGCATGCGGGTCCTTGCCATGAAACCTTGGTTATCAATTCGACTGCTGGGAAATAAATGGTCTTTTCCCCCACTCACGCATTGTTGCAGCGACCTCTAAGGAGTGATGGTGAAGCCGACCAAACATCTCGCGTCTCCAGAACAACACACTCCAACCATCCGGGACTCGGACGCATCAAGCGACAAGGCCCTGACAATCGGCAACGACAGCACGGTGACGCGGTCCAAGCTGCCCCACGCTTTACACATTCCTTCTCATCCGACACTTATAGTTGCCAAGTTTTTACTGTGGGGACACACTAGAAACAGAAACACATCCTACCCTAGCATCGATGCAGATCGCCGCCCCTTTGGGCTGGGGTACACAACGGCCGCCTTTTTGGCGCCAGTTCGCCTACCGTAAGGAGCTGCTTCCCATGGCTATCGAGTATCACTTCAACAATCTGGACCCAACGAGCTTCCAGCGCCTGATCAATGCCATCCTTGTTTCCAAATTCGGGGAGGCGATACGCCTTCTACCGCTGCGAGGAAAAGACGGTGGCCGTGACGCCGAGACGCCGCCGGGAACTTACATCTTCGACGTTACACCTTCAACTGACGGAATCGCTCTAGGCAGGAACTCCTATTCGGCACCTCACAGAGGACGCGTTCTCTTTCAAGTAAAACACCATCGAACCCAGGACGCTCAGGTTAGCGCCGTACGCGCTTCCGTTGTCTCTGACTTTGTCAGAGAACTGCGCGACAATGTACTCACTAGGACCGGCGACGATTCAATCGACTACTTCTACTTGGTCACAAATGTTCCTTCAAGCGGGGACGTTGTCACTAAGATCGACGAAAAGCGGCGCGAACTCTTAGGACGTGGCCAGCGGCCGGAAGCTGATGTGCTGTGGGGTGAACATGTCACCGCTTGGCTGGACCAACTGCCGCAGGTCTGGAATTCATTCCCCGACCTGTTTGCGGGTAGACTTGTCCCCCAGTTGGGCCTGGTTGCGGGAAACACAGAAGGCGGCCTTCCTAGGGCAATCCGAGCTGCTCTAGCCATTCAATTTGCTCGTGAAGGAACGATTCGCTTTCAACAGCTTAGGCTAGAAGAAAAATTGCCGAGCCTCTTCGTCGACCTCGCGTTCGTTCGAACTGCGGAAACAACAAGACTGCTTCGCCGGTCCAACACTATGAGTCCAAGGACCGATCTGGCGCTGGTCCCGGCTTTGCAGGCTTTTCCATTCGACGAAGAATACTCACCGTACTGGGCCTCGTTTCCCTACATACCGATTCCCAGCTGCACCGCTCTCTTGATCACTGATGACGAGCCAGTCCGGCAAGGCACGCAGCGACTCATCTTAGAAGGGGGGCCTGGACAGGGCAAGTCCACAATGACCCAGATGGTAGCGCAGATCTATCGAGCCGTGATACTGGGCAATACCCGGGAATACTTGCGATTTGGCTTTCCGTCCAAGGCTCGCCTTCCTATCAGGATTGAACTCCGTCTCTATTCCGAGTGGATGGAACAAAGCCAAGGAACCATCGAAACCTATATCGCGCGGACGCTTTCCAAAGACTCGGGCGGCTCAACCATTACGGTCGACAACATCCATGAAATATCGATCAACACTCCCCTATTATTGATCTTCGACGGTCTGGACGAAGTCGGAAGCGACGAGGCGCGGGATGCTGTGTTGACAAACATCTCGGAGTGCCTCGAGCGACTCGAGGTCGGAATGACGGCTGATGTCAAGACGATCCTAACGACTCGCCCTCCAGCCATCGCAGGACGTAGCAGCAAGCTCGCGGAGTTCATCAGCTTGAAGCTTGCGTCACTTGATGATGCAAGGATGGATGAATATATTCAGAGGTGGACCAATGCGACTTGTGCCGACGACGAAGAGCGGCAACGTATAATCCGGTCGTTCGGCAGACGCCGCCAAGAGCCTCACGTCAACGCCCTAGCCAAGAACCCTATGCAGCTATCGGTGTTGCTCCACTTCATCCGGTCCCAAGGAGAGGCGTTTCCAGATAGACGGGCTGAACTGTACCGTGAGTACTTCAAGACCGTCATTGATCGGGATGTCGAAAAGACGCCGCGGCTGAGAAGTTTGCGCGGAGATATCGAGACGCTTCATCAACTAATCGCATTTCGCCTTCACTGCTGGGCTGAGACGGAACGCTCAAGCGGAAGTATAAGCCGTCGCCGACTAATTGATATAGTCGAGGATTGGCTAATAAAAGAGCATCGCGATCCAGCACCTGCCCAGGACCTTTTCCGCTTAGGCGAGGAGCGCTTGGGCTTGATCGTCGCCCTAGCGGGTGAGGGCGGAGAGACCCGATACGGCTTTGAGATCCAGCCGGTGCGCGAATATTTTGCGGCCGCCTACATCAATGAAGCGATTAGCAGGGATGCCCACGAATTATTCGAACTAATGGCGCGCCGGTCTTTCTGGAGGGAGGTTGCACTCCTCCTGGCTGGTCTCCGTCGCGCAAATGAGAAGGCTGACCTTCTTTCGCGAGCGAGGACACTGGACGAGGATCCTCAACTAGGATGGCGCCAAGACGGACATAATATAGTTCTGGACCTACTCTCAGAAGGAGTTCTGTCGACCCCAGGTGGTGTGCAACGCGATGCAATACTACTTTTGCTTCAATCCCTTGACCCACTCAACGGGAAGCCCCGCAACGAATCTCGAGAGCTATTGGCTGCGCTGCCGGGAATCATCAGGGCTTGCACTGCGAGCGCTCCGTTCGAGGAAATCATGCGATTCCTTAACATAGGCCTGTCGACAAACGACACGGGCGCCCTCGGCAGACTGTACAAGGTAGCATGTCGAACGCTACCTGTCCCGCTCTTAGAAGAACACATTAGGGGGCTTGCCGCCCAAGACACAAGGCTGTCAGCAATGCGACACGTGACATGGCCCGACAACACCCGACTGTCGCTGTCCGATATTTCTCGAACTGAAGGGTTTTGGCCGCCCAATGTATCGCGAACCTGGGCGGAAGCATGGTACTTATCGGTCCTGGAGGACCCATCGAAGTCGTGCCTCGCGGGGGATTCAGCGTACCACGAATTTCTCTTCGAATGCTTCACATGGACTAGGGTAGACTGGGCCACAATTCGACGGGATACGAGCGTCGCCGCACCTTCGCAGTGGGCGGTCTGGCGGCTGAGACAGAATCTCGCGGAGTGGTGCAGCTCATTTGGCTCTAAGGAGGACAAGTCTGAGGCCGATGTGCCGGTCAGGCGACCTGTAGATTATTCAGGTCTGTCAGGAAACCTGAGTAGTCACATTCAGGACTTGCTGGAATCTTCCAGTCTGTACGGCAGCCGGTCTGGGCGCAAGAAAGGGCGGAACGACCTGGAGCCGTTTCTTGCCGCAATTGGAAGAGCGCTGGAGCAGGATGGCCTCGTAGGCTGGATAGCTTGCCGCTGTGCGGTGTCTCTTATAGAAGCGAGTGAGTTATACAAACGCCCGGTACAAGCAGAAATGGAGCCAGGAGGGCGTCTAATATGGGTGCAACAAGCCGGACGCGGTTCGTCCTCACGGGAACGCCTTGACAGTTGGCGTCACATGTGTTCGTTGGTGGCTGAGTTGTACCGTGAGGCCGGGCCCACAAGCGCGTCCAAACTGGCGGCGGAAGGGTGGCTATCGGCCCCCCCTGACAGTATTCGGGTAGGCTCTAGGGTAGTGTCAGTTGCCAGATTGCTCAAAAGCTGCAAGACCGACGTGCCTGAGAGTCTCCAATGGCTGTTTCACATGCCAGTGCCTCGCTCATGGTTTGGAACGCTGTTGTCTGACGAAAAATCCAAGGTGCCAGTCCTGTTGGCCCATCTTGCGAAGTATCACTCTCTCGATGGCCCCTTCAGGCGGCTAAAGGCCAGCCTTATAAGTAAAGTGCTGGGCATTGTCCGAAGGAGTGACGACCAAATGGTGGCTTCTGGTGGTCTGGTTGCCCTTCTCGGGTCCAGTTTGTGGTCGTTGGCTGACACGCAAACTTTGCTAAGGATGGTCCAGCTTGATGCCGCTGGGGCTGATATCTCAGCGCGTCTGTTTGATCTAGGCCATGACAAAGACGATGCCCGGCCCGACCGGGTGCGACTGGCCCGAGCAATCATACAAGAAGAGTTCGTTGCGTCCCGATCATCGAAGGTTGCGGCAGCCCAGTATCTGGCGGCTAACGATGTGCCGGTCTTGGCGCCGCTGAATTCTCTTGTCACTTGATTCATAACTTTTATTGGTGAGTCTGCCAGTTGTGGAATGTCCGGGCGGAGTTCGCCATGACGAAACCGGCGCGACCGGTTGGGTTGAGGGCGGAATAGAAGATCTCGATCCAGAGGTAGTTGGCGTTGTCGGCCTTGGGGAGGCCGAAGGGAAAGCGGGGGTCGTCCTTGAGGCGCTCCTTGTCGACCTTGTCCACGTTGAAGGGCGGATTGGCCATGACGAAGTCGAAGCGGCCGGGGCTGTTGTGGAGGTCTTCGTAGTAGGTGACGCCCTGCTTGATGTCGCCGCCGAGGCCGTGGACGGCGAGGTTCATCTTGCAGAGGCGGATGGTCTCGGCGACCTTCTCCTGGCCGTAGATGGAGATCTGGCGGATGTTTTTCCGATGGCTGGCGACGAAGGCGGCGGACTGGACGAACATGCCGCCGGAGCCGCAGGCGGGGTCGAGGATGCGCCCGTCGAAGGGCTCGATGATTTCGACGATCAGCTTGACGATGCTGGTGGGGGTGAAGAATTCGCCGCCCTTTTGGCCCTCGGTCATGGCGAACTTGCCGAGGAAGTATTCGTAGATGCGGCCGAAGGCGTCGCCTTCGACATTGAGAGCGTCGGTGGCGAAGGCCTTCAGCAGAGTGACGAGGATGGGCTTGTCGAGACGGGTATAGGTTTTGGGGAGGACGTCCTTGAGGTCCTCGTTCTCGTGCTCGATGGCGCGCATGGCGTCGTTGATGGACTTGCCGATGTCTGCTGATTCGGGAAGGTTGAGGAGGGTGGAGAAGCGGGCGGATTCGGGGAGGTAGAGGACGCCCTGGGCCTGGTAGTCGGTCTTGCCGACGGTACGGCGGCTGGTGGAGTGGGCTGCGAGTTTGGCGTGGGCTTGGGCGAATTTGAAGTCGGCGTAGCGGAGGAAGATGAGGCCGAGGACGGGGACGGAGTATTCGGAGGATTTGAGTTCGGAGTTGGCGCGGAGTTCGTCGGCGGCGCCCCAGAGCGTGCGTTCGAGGTCTGAGAGGTTGGCGGGCATGGGCGGGGGGTGGTTTTTGGGTGCTATTTGAGACTGTATCAGGGTAGAACGAGCGGTTGGCCGTTCCACGGTGCATTTTCGGTTCCATGAACAAACGCTCCCTCGCGGTCGCGGCTCGGCTGAATTAGCAGGTAATCACGTAAAGCGCCGCGCCCGGCGGCTCTTGCGCTCCTAAGGCGGTTGCTTCCAGGCCGTATTCGGGCTGCAAGGCAAGAGGACACCCTGGACTTGGTAGTCGGTCTTGCCGACGGTGCGGCGGCTCGTGGAGTGGGCGGCGAGTTTGACGTGGGCCTCAAGAGAATTTGAAGTCGGCGTAGCGGAGGAAGATCAGGCCGAGGACGGGGACGGAGTATTCGGAGGATTTGAGTTCGGAATTGGCGCGGAGTTCGTCGGCGGCGCGCAAGGGCGTGCGTTGGAGGTGTGAGAGGTTGGCGCGGGTGGGTGGGGGTGGT
>CAIVPR010000177.1 GCA_903907865.1 uncultured Acidobacteriia bacterium | reverse complement strand
GTTGCTGGCAGTTGGCGCACCCCAAACATCCAGGTTGCCAGGTTCCGCACCAAAAGTCCAGGTCCGAAGCGAAGTTTTTTCAGACTTTTTTCGCCCGGCACCTTCGCATGGCAATCCGCGGGGCTGAACTGTTACGCGCCTTTGCTTTGTGGCGCCTTCTCAGCTAACGCAGGCGCCACCTACAATATCGTGGATCTCGGTACCTTGGGCGGTAATACTAGTGTTGGCTTGGGGATCAACAACTTTGGGGCGGTTACCGGTTTTACAACCACCAACGGGGCCTCGATTCCCCACGCATTTCTGTATTCCAAGGGTGTCATGACCGACCTGGGCACTCTTGGCGGTCCGGTTAGTGTTGGCTATGGTATCAATGATTTTGAAGATGTCACGGGTTACGCCGCGAATGTCGACGGGAGCGGGCACGCGTTTCTTTATAGTAATGGTGTTATGACTGATCTGGGTACCCTTGGCGGTACAACGAGCGTTGGCTATGGTATCGACAACTCTGGACAGGTGACAGGGGGGGCCTCGACTACTGGTGGCGTGCAACATGCATTTCTGTATAGTAACGGCATAATGACCGACTTGACTGCACCCGGTGATGGCGACAGCTATGGCCGTGCGGTCAACAGTTCGGGAGAGATAACAGGAGACATCACGTTTTCCACCGTTACTGGGCTTAGTTGGTCGAACGCATTTCTGTACAGTGTCAGCGGCGGTGTGCTGACAGATTTGAACCTCGGTGCTATGGAGACTCATGGCCTCGCGATCAACGGTTCCGGACAAGTGACTGGCTTCTCCAATAGCTTTCCGGGGTTTTACGGTGTCGCCCACGCATTTCTATACAACGGTGGCGTGATGACCGATCTGGGTGCATTAGGCGGCTATTCCAACAGCATTGGTACCGGGATCAACGCCTTTGGCTCTGTCACTGGTTACGTTACTGCCGGCAATGGGGTTCAGCACGCCTTTGTATATAGCAACGGTGTTATGACAGACTTGAACTCTGCTATTATTCCAACCTCAGGCTGGACGCTGTTGGATGCGTTTGGGATCAATGACTTGGGGCAGATTACAGGAGTCGGAACAATCAATGGAGAAACTCGGGCCTTCCTTCTTAATCCGGCGACACCGCAGCCTGCGACCTTTGGACTGCTTAGTTCGGCGATCTTCGCTTTCTTTGCGGCGAGACATAGGCGATCGTAACAGAAGGCCCAGCTCACCAGTTTACGGCTTCAGATTCTATGGCTGTCAATTGCGTCCAGTAAGGGGTTGGTCTTGAATGCCGACTGCATAGCATTCGGCACATAGTAAATGCGATGCTGTTGCTTTCCAGCGGCAAGGTCGAATTGACCAGCCTGATGGCAGTGCGTGGTGGACGGTCTTGCACCTCGGACCGATGAAGTTCTCCGTAGTGTGGCGCTCGCCTGCCGGACAACTTCATGCCTACTTCGTCGCCCCGCTGATAACGGCCTCGGGCTCCACCTCGGTCGACAATCCCGCATCCTTCAACGCCTTGCGCAAGATCGCCGCGACCTCCGGCGACGCCCGCAGATTCATCCCCCGGTGCACCCCGTCGGCGATCCGCAGTGGCGTCCAGCCGTTGTAATCCTTGGTGTTCCAGACGGAAACTTTCGCGCCGTGGTCCAGAAGGTATTGTGCCGCCGACGGGACCCATTTCAGCGCCACGCCGTGCAACGCCGTCTCGCCATTCTTGTCGACCGCGTTGACGTCGTTGCCAAGCTCCAGTGCGACCTTCACCGCCTCCAAGACCTCGGCCTCGGTACCCGCATCTTCGCCGGGCGAACGTGTTCCAACCCCCGCGGCAACTAACAACGGCGTGGTCCCCTCGGCAGTCGGAATCAACGGATCGGCACCCAACTTCGCCAACAGCCGCATCAATTCCGCATCTCCAGTCCGCGCTGCGAGCAGAAACGGAGTCGCTCCGATCACATTCAAGCTCGTAAGCCCAATATTCCACCGCTTGGTCACTCGGGCATTCAGAGCGGCCCCGTGCGCAGCCATGAAGCGGACAAACTCTAGCGTCCCCATCTTGCCAGATCCCTCGGGTGCCGGATCATTGCTGGCATATCCCGGTTGCCGGATTGCTGTCAACGCATGGAGCGCGGTCCAGCCCTGACCGGCCGCGTTGGGATTGGCACCGGACTGCACCAACGTGGCAGCCAAGTCGAAGTGGGCATTCGAGGCTGCCAGCACCATTGCGGTTTCTCCCGCCTGGCGGTGTGGTGACTGGAGCGCCTCGTCCACGGGAACTCCGGCTTTCAGAAATGCCCGAACAGCCTCTACCCTACCCTCGCGAGCCGCAAACAGATACGCAGTGAACCCGCCCTTGGATACTGCCTTCACGTTGGCACCAGCGGCAATCAAGGCTGTGACCGCCTCCGCGTTGCCTTCCGCAGCCGCCCACATGAGTGCGGTCTGCTGGTGATCGGCGTCCGCCGCATTCACATCCACCCCATGCTCCAACAGCAGCTTCAAGACCGCGAGCTTGCCCGTGCGAGCCGCCGTCATGAGCGGTGTTTCGCCTCCCGGCAGCGGCAGTTTGGAGTCGGCACCCGCTTTGAGGAGCAGGTCCACCATCTGGGCGTCTCCGTTCAGGCAGGCCGCCGACAAGGGCGTGACCCCGTAACGGTTGGCCGCATTCACATCCGCGTGGTTCTTTAACAACGAGCCCACCGCGGTTAGGTCATCGCGATAGACCGCCGATAAGAGCGGATTCGCGCCGTCCACGGACGGCCCTGCGGCCACCAACTGTCCGACCAAAAGCAACGACGCCAGATACCTCATACGCCCACCAACTCCGCGATCTTCCCGTTGCTGTCGGCGAACTTGTCGACACGCACACCGACCCGGTCCAATAACGTCAAATGCAGGTTGGCCAACGGCTCCGGCTCCTTGTACCGCAGATAGCGCGCGCCCTTCATGCGGCCCGCAGCTCCGCCGGCAACCACCAATGGCAAGTCGATGTGATCGTGCACGTCGGGATTCCCCATGCCGCTTCCGTATAGCACCAGCGAGTGGTCCAAGAGCGATCCCTGGCCGTCCTGCGTCGCCTTGAGCTTCTCCAGGAAATAGGCGAAGAGCGAGACGTGGTACTGGTTGATCATCGCGACCTTGGCCACCTTCTCCGGGTTGTTCGCGTGGTGCGTGGTCGGGTGATGGGCATCGGGGACGCCGATTTCGGGGTATGTCCGGGTACTGGTCTCGCGCGCCAATTGGAATGTGATGACGCGGGTGATATCCCCCTGCAGCGCCAGCACTTGCAGATCAAACATCAGTTTGGCGTGGTCGCCATACGCCGCAGGGACGCCGACAGGCCGCTCGAAGTCGGGCATCGCGGTCGCCCCCGCCGTCTGCTTCTCGGCCTTCTGGATCCGGCGCTCCACCTCGCGCACGGTGTCCAAGTAGTTGTTGACACGCGCACGGTCTGCGGGACCCAAGTCCTTGCGCAGCTTGGATATATCGTCCGTTACCCAGTCGAGCAGGCTGGCGTTGCGCCGCATTTCGAGCGCCTGTTCCGCAGCGGAGCCGCCCTCGCCGAACAGCCGCTCAAACACCGCGCGGGGATGCGCTTCCGAAGGCAGCGGAGTGGTGGGCGACGACCACGACAAGTTGTTCTGATAAACGCAGGCGTAGCCATTGTCGCAATTGCCGACCGTGGTCAGCAAATCCATCGCTAGCTCCAGCGACGGCAACCGCGTATCCTTGCCGATCGACTGGGCCGCGATCTGGTCCACCGTGGTCCCGTTCTCGTAGTCCGACCCCTCGGTCAACTTCGCCTTGGCTGCGCTCAGATACGCCGAATTCGCCGTCGCATGGTTGCCCGGCGAGTACGCGTTCTTGTTCTCCATGTTTCCGAAGATGGTGACGCGGTCCAAGAACGGCGTCAACGGGCTCAGGATTGGCGTGAGCTTCGTGACTTGTCCTGCCTGGGCCGGGAACCACTCCTTCTGGATGGCACCCATCGGAATGTACACGAAACCCAGTCGGCGGACCGGGGCTGCCGGTGTGTCGGCCAGCGCGGTCATGGCGGGAACCATGGCGTCCAGCAGCGGGAGCGCCAGCGTTGTGCCTACTCCGCGCAGGAATGTGCGGCGGGGGAGTGCCTTCCGTGTCAGAATCATTGCGACTTCCTCATTTGGAATGGAGTGCTGTTGACGATGCCCAGCACGAGCGACGAAAACTTGTAATCCTGGACGGCGGCACCGTGTACGATGCCACGAACTGCCGGGCCGTCGAAATCCTCGACGCCCCGTCCCAGTGCAAATGTGAGCAGCTTTTCGGTGACGTTGCCAGCGAAGACTTGGGGACGCGCCAGCAGGGCCGACCGCAATCCAGCGATTCCCGAGAATGCCGACCCGTCGGGCAGTCCGCCACTCGCGTCCACCGGCGTACCCGTGTCGGCGGTGCGCCAACGGCCTACGGCGTCGAAATTCTCAAGCGCGAAACCTGCCGGATCCATCAAAGTGTGGCAACCTGAGCATGCTGGATTCTTCCGGTGCTCGGCCATGCGCTCCCGCATGGTCATGACCTTTCCATTGGCGGCCGCGTCCTTCAGCGGGGGAACGCCCGGGGGCGGCGAGGGCGGGGGAGTCCCCAGAATGTTGGTGAGAATCCATTTGCCGCGCAGGGTGGGCGCGGTGCGCGTCGCGTACGACGTCACGGTGAGAATGCTGCCTTGGCCGAGGAGGCCGCCGCGCTCGGAACCCGGCTCGAATGTCACGCGCCGGAACCGGCTTCCGTAGACATTGGGGATTCCGTAGTGCTTGGCGAGGCGTTCGTTGACGAACGTGTAGTTCGCCCGCAGGAGGTCGAGCACGTTGCGGTCCTCCCGCATGACGCTTTCGAAAAACATCTCGGTCTCGCGGCGGAACGCTTGGCGCAGGTTGTCGTCGAAGTCGGGGAACATGCGCGCGTCGGGATTTGCTGAGGCCAGATTCCGCAGGTACAGCCACTGTTCGGCGAAGTTCGTTACGAGGGATTCGGACCTCGGATCCGCCAGCATTCGTCTGACCTGATGCTCTAGAACGCCGGGATGCCGGAGCTTGCCCGTTGTCGCCAAATCCAGTAGTTCCGCGTCCGGGATACTGCTCCACAGGAAAAACGAAATGCGCGACGCCAGATCCAGATCCGAGACCTTATACACCGACCCGCTGGCGCTCCCCGCCGGATCCCGCTCCATGCGGAACAGGAACCTGGGGCTGACCAGCACCGCCCGCAAGGCCAATTCGATGCCGTTCTCGAAGCTTTCCGTAGCTCCGTCCTTGTAGAAGCGCATCGGAACTTGGATGTCCGCGACGGAAACCGGTCCGCGCCACGCCCGCCGGGCAAGTCCCAGCACGATCTTTTCGGCACAGGCGTCGCCCGAGTGGCAGGTGAAAACCCGTTTCCGCGGCTCGGTATCGCCGGGCCCTGTCGGGTGGAATGGTCCCACAATCGCCACCGAGTACAGCGCGGGCTGGATGCGCGGGTGGCGGTCCATGTTGAAGTGCGCGATATAGGGTTGGCGCTCGGTTTCCAATAGCGCCGTTGGCTTCTTGACGAAGGTCGCTGCGATGTCATGGCTGCCCGCCTTCACAGGAATCCGCACCACCATCTCGGCGTCAACCTTCGAATGGTCCTGACCCGGCGGGGGCGGCTTGACCGTAAATTGCCTGACAGGCTCGCCATCGATCAGCAGTTCCACTTGGTGGACGCCACTCAGGCCCTCCACCTTCTCATTCCGGTCGCGTGCGAGGCGCAATTGGAACTCGTACTCGCCATCCAAGGGAAAGACGTGCGTGACCAGCGCTCCGCCGCGGGTGCCGACGGGCAGCCCCTCGAAGTGTTCCTCCTGGGTCAAATCCGGGGGCAGCATAATGGTCTCGCCGACGGGTGCCTTCACCGCGCCACCTACCGCCAAACGGCTAATCTTGCGCGCGGCGTTCAGGTACCGTTCGAGCAGCATCGGCGAGAGCTCGCCGACCGTGACGTTGTCGAAGCCGTGGCTGGCGTCATCGGCAGGCAACAAGGAGCCGGCGTCGATGTCCAAGGCCAGCAGGTCACGGATCGCGTTGTGGTATTCGGTGCGGTTGAGTCTGCGGAACGTCTCGGTTCGCCCTGGATTCGGCTTGGCTGCCGCAGCCTTGTCCAAAGCGGTCTCGAAGTAGGCCAAAGCGGCAGCGTACTCGGATTCGGCGGGGCGGGGAAGTCCGATTGGGGGCATCGACCGCGTCTGCAGCCGACGGACCACCTTCTCCCATTCGCCGGAATGTACAGCCGGATTCCCAGCGGGAATTCCGCTCAGAACCAGTCCTCCGGACTTCGACTGCGTGTTGTGGCAACCCACGCAGTAGCGGTCCACGAAGGCCTGTTGGGCCTGAATTTGTTGCCCGGCGACGAAGCAGGCTAGAAGTACCGCAAGAAACCGCATCCGCTCGATTTTATCACTTCCAGCGCAGCAGGGGTTTCAATCCGCTTAAGAAAGTCTAGGCGAGCGCGTCCTTCACGTAGGACAGGCACTTCTTCAATTCCTCGACCGACGTTCCCATGCCTGGGTACTCGTATTCGATGAAGGCGCGGATTGGCGATTTGGTGTCGCGCAGGTGCCGCACGACTTCGCGGATGGGAGTGTCGCCGTCGCCGAAGGGCTCGTTCACGCCGTCCTTGTTTCTGCGGTCTTTCACGTGGAGGTGCGTGATCATGGCACCGTGAGCCTTGATGTACTCAACCGCGTTGTAGTTGGCGGCGGTGAAGTGGCCGATGTCGAGGTTGACGCGCATGTACGGCGACATTGCGAGCGCCTTGGCGAAACTTTCGGGAGAGCCGAACTGGTTGGGGTCGAGGACGTTCGCGTAACCGTGGACGGCCACCCGGACCTTGTGCTTGTCGGCAAACGGGGCGACGCGCTGGGCCATCGCGAGATTGGTGGAGGATGCGATCAGATCGACGCCCAAGGCCTTGGCCTGGCGGAAACCGGCATCGATTTCGTCGTCCGTGAAGTCGTTGTTGAAGCCGAGCGTGTAGGCGAAGAGCGAAATGCCGGCGTTGTCGAACTTCTTGCGGATGTCGGCGTAGTAGGACGCCGGGGTCTCGATGCGCCATGTGCGGAGGTTTTCGCGCTCCTGCTTGCGGGCCGCGATCTGCTCGGGCGTGGCGGGGGCGCGGGGCGCGGTGCGGGCTACGCCGTACGCCGGGCCGGATGCGGCGGGCTTGGCGGCACTCGCCGGGGCGAGTTCCAAGTTCGGGGAGTAGAGCTCGATTTCGCCGATTCCGCAGGCTGTCACGGCCTCGATAATGCCGTCGATGTTGTTCTGGCCGGGCACGCGGGGAAGATCGCGGAAGCTGTAGGTGATAGTGCCCAGGTGGACCCCGTTCACGACGGAATTGATGCGGGCACCGAATGCGGGGGCCATACCCGTCGCCGCTGCTGCCGCCGTCGCCGTTGCAAACTTGCCGAAGTCTCTTCGTGTAATCATGGACCGCTCCCTTCGACAGTCTATCTCAGTTGCGGTTGTCTTATGCTGGGAGTGTCCAACTTTGCGCCGACTCTTCCCCATTTTCTTGTTCGCCGCCGCGTCAGCGTGGGCTGCCGGATGCCCGAACCCGCCGGTTCCGGGCCTTGGAGGGGCTACCCGGCCTGACGATGTCTGCATCCCGGCGGGCTTCACCGACCTCACCATTGACTTCTTCGATGATTTCTCCTGGAAGTCGTTCGTAGTGGCTGCCAAGGAATTCGAGCGCTTCCACCCCTTGTGGGAAGTGTTCCACGAAGACGGCAGCGCGCCGGGCAACGACGCGAAGTACAACGCCTGCTCTGTTAAGGTCGGTGCCGACGACATGGTACTGGCGTCGTTTTCCGGCTACCACGATATTGGCCAGACCTTCGACGGCTCGCTTTCGTCGCCAATCGTGGCCCAGAACGGGCGTTATGTGCACTACTTGACGTCGTACAACGAGGCCGCCTACCAGTACATCGTCAAGAACAAGTGGTACCTGCGCGAGAACCTGCCGGTGGTGCCTGTGCCACGGCCGCCGCTGCCGATGTCGCAGTTTCCGCTGGGCTCGGAGGTGGTGAAGTCGGCGTGGGTCGAGATGACCGGCTTCACTGAGGCGCAACGGAAGCGTGTCTACACTCGTACCGCCATCGTGCGCGATCCCGCATCGGGGAAATGCCAGTCGACGACAGTCGGATTGTTGGGCATCCATATCATTCGCAAGACTGCGAGCCGTCCGCAGTGGATTTGGTCGTCGTTCGAACAGGTGGATTTGGTGCCGGGGACGCCGGACTCCCTTGGCTATCTGCTGCACGACGGATCCAACGCTCCGATGCCTGCCAACAACCCGCTGCCGCTGATTCCGCCCGCACCGCAGCCGATGAAACCGTTCAATGTGGTGCGGTCGCCCAAGACGCCGATCCATCCCCAGACTGTTGCAACCAACGCCACCTACCAGAAGATGCTGGACGGCACGATTTGGAAGTACTACCGGCTGGCGCTCACGCAGTGGCCGCTGGCCCCGGGCGACCAGTCGATTCCGGTCGATCCGAGCCAGGCCGGTAGCGTTTTCCAGACGTTTCCGGGCGACGGGGCCACTTCGGCCTTCTCCAATCTCGCCATTGAGACGTTCCAGCAGGCGCGCGCCGCGCAGGGGTGTATGAACTGCCACAATCGGGCGCGGCTTGCGACAGACTTTCTGTACTCTGTATTGATGCACGCGTACCCGGCCAAGATCGGCCTCCCAGGAAAATAAGGATTCCCATGCGCAACAACTGCCTGATCGCCGCCCTGCTGATTTCCACGTGTGGAACTGCGAATGCCGCGGTAGATGACGCGACCCGGAAGTTGGCGCGCGACATTTTCAAGGAACTGATCGAGATCAACACGGTCGATTCGGTCGGCGATAACACCGTGGCGGCCCGCGCCATGGAGAAGAGGTTCCTCGCGGCAGGTTTCGCGCGGCAGGATGTGCAGGTGCTGGTTCCTGAAGGGCACCCCACGAAGGGGAACCTCGTCGTGCGGCTGCACGGGTCGGGAAAAAACAAACCCGTTTTGCTCCTGGGCCACTTGGATGTTGTTGAAGCGAAACGGGAAGACTGGACCACAAACCCGTTCGAGCTGGTCGAGAAGGATGGGTACTTCTACGGCCGGGGCACGGTCGACATGAAGGACTACGACGCCGTGATGGTGGCAACGCTGCTGCGTTTCAAGCAGACCGGTTTCGTACCGTCGCGCGATCTGATCCTCGCACTGACGTCGGACGAGGAAAGCGGGCCGGCGAACGGGGCGGAGTGGCTGCTGAAGAACCATCGGGCGTTGGTGGATGCCGAGTTTGTGCTTAACGGCGACGCGGGCGGGGTAACCACGGTAGACGGGAAGGCGGTCGAGATCGGGGTCGGTGCGGCGGAAAAGCTCTATGCCGATTTCGAGTTCATGGTGACGAATCCAGGCGGGCACAGTTCGCGGCCGCCCGCCGAAAATGCGATCTATCGGCTGGCTGCGGCGTTGGGGCGGCTGTCGGCATCGCCGTTCCCGGTGGAGTTGAATCCGGTGACGCGGTCGTTCTTCGGGGCCTTGGCTGCGAATCCGGGCACGCCGGGTGCTGCCGACCTGAAGGCGATTCTGCGTGATCCGCCGGATTCCAAGGCGATCGCAAGGCTTTCGGAAGACGTGCGCTACAATGCGCTGCTCCGAACCACTTGTGTGGCGACCCGCTTGAACGCCGGTCACGCCAACAACGCGCTGCCGCAGACGGCGCTAGCGATTGTCAATTGCCGGATTCTGCCGGGGCATTCGCCGGAGGAGATTCGCAAGGTGCTGGTGGGCAAGGTGGCCGACCCGAAGGTGGCCGTCCGCTACATCAACGGAGCTACGGGCAAGGTGTCTGACTTGGCCCCGGGCCAGGCCGGTCTGCCGCCTTCGGCACCGACTCCTGCGGTCTTGAAGGCATTGAAAACGGTCTCGGATTCCCTGTGGCCCGGTGCAGGTGTGACTTTGAACATGTCGACGGGGGCCTCGGACGGCAAATACACTGTGGCGGCGGGTATTCCGAGCTTCGGCGTGGGGGAAATCGCCATCGAGCGCGGGGACGAACGGTCGCACGGCAAGGACGAGCGGGTCAAGGTGGCGTCGTTCTACGAAGCCGTGGATTTCTTTGATCGGTTTGTACGGGCACTGACCGGCGGTCAGCAACCCTAGGATCACTTGCGGTTTGCGAAGAATTCAGCCGCGGCGACTTGAGTCGTCTCGTGACTCTGCTCCTTTAACTGTTGGTTCACGCCCCATTCGTGGCCGAAAGGATCCACGATCTTGCCGTAGCGCGCGCCCCAGAACATGTCTTGGACGGGCATCGTCACTCGGGCACCATGCGCAACGGCGCGGTTGACAATAGCGTCGGCATCGTCCACCTGAAGCGTGATGCGCACTCCGGTGCCGCCGAGCGTTTCGGGCGACTTGCAAGTTCCACCTTCACTCGCCGGAAACTCGTCGCACACGAAGAATTTGTGCCCGTCCAAGGACAATTCGCCGTGTATCAGTTTCCCGGTTGCAGTTTGCGTCATTCGATCTACTTCCTCGGCTCCGAAGACGGCCTTGTAGAAGTGGAGGGCGGCAACGCCGTTGCGCACAATCAACTCGGGGATGAACTGGTCTTCTCTCTGCATGGACACTCCTTTCAGTTTTCGCCTGGCTTTTCGGCGCTGACGACCGTCCAGGTTGGAACGGGCCCCTTCTTGGAGACAAGGCGAAGTCCCAGTTGCTCCCGGACGGCCGTGAAGACGGATGCTGCCGCGTTTTCCGCCACCGAGTCGCCCGCATTGGCGCTGGTGTCGAGGGTGTAATTCAGTTCAAAGTCGAAGACGCCTTCGAGGCCGGTTTCGTCGATCACCGGCTTGTCCACGATACCGCCCAACGCCTGGGCGATGGACTCCGCCTCAACCCCGGTGCCCAGGAGTGAGCCTTTGTCGCCGCTCCGGTTGCCGTTCATGTTTCCGCCTTCGGATTTCGAAGGCTTCAATTTGTGTCCGCCCTTGTCCACTGTGAGGGCATAGACCGGTAGTTCTTTCTGCTGCTCGGACAGCTTCAACTGGAACCGGTCCGCCAGCAGGTTCCGGACCATGGCCCGCATCCTCAGGTCCTCGGCCTCCTTTTCCGCCTTCGTCACGGCCTTGGGTCGCTTGGCCTCCTCCAAGCTTTTCGCCGAGACGTCGAAACGGGCATCCTTGACCCAAGCGGGTCCGCCGCTGACTTGGTACGGCTGCCCCTTCGTGGCGAAGACGATGAGGTCGAACAGCGTGGTGTTCTGGGTCCGCAGCGTCCCTTCGCTGGTGTTGATGTGCGTGCTGTAGCTCATCCCGACGGGCGCGCTGGGATGGATCGAGGCCACGTCGAACTCCGGCTTCTGGGCGAAGAGCTTGGCGCTCGCGATCGCGGCGACTAGGAGGAGGGGGACCTTCATGGGAAGTATGACGCACGCGGCGCTTGGGCGTTGGGCTATTTCTTGCCCAGACCGTATGCGGTTTCCAGAATCGCCCGGTGGTGCATTTCGTGTCCGGCAACGACGTTGGCCATCGCCCGGACCGTGACATTGTTGCCGCTGGCGACACCGCGCCGGTCCCACGCCTCGGCGGGAAGGCTGCGGAAGAGGGCGATGGACGCCGCGCGAATAGCTTGGAATTCGCGGATATGGTCGGCCATGGAGACCGCGTCGGCACCGGAATGTGCGGCGGCGACGTTCTGGTCCATGCCGGGCAGTTCGGGTCCGAGGTTGCGCGCGAACCAGTAGGCGCGGAAGGCCATGACCCGCTCGGTGTCGTTGATGTGGTTCAGCGTTTGGCGGATGGACCACTTGCCGGGAGCGTAGGCGCGCAGCGAATCCTCCTCGGAAACGGTGCTTGCGAGCGCGACGAGCTGCTGGCCTGCAGCCTCCAGAATGTCGATGAGATTGCCCTCGGGAACAAGTTTGATGTAGTTGCCGAAATGGCCCTGGTATTGGTCTGTGCCGGGTCGGACGTTCATCTTCCGATTATGGCGTACACTGCTGGTATGAAGCGCATTTCCGCATTCGTACTTTTGCTCTCCTCGCTGCTGCTGGCCGGGGACCCTTGGACCGACAGGGACCTGTTGAAACCCGCCGACGTCAATGCGAGGCTTTCGGGCAAGCCGCTGCTGTTGCACGTGGGCTTTCCGGTGCTGTACAGGGCGACGCACATTCCGGGGTCGGTCTATGCCGGGCCGGGGTCGAAGGAGGAGGGGATCGCGGAACTGAAGAAGGCGGTTGCGGGCGTGGCGAAAGACCGCGAGATCCTCCTGTACTGCGGGTGCTGCCCTTGGGAGAAATGCCCGAATATTCGGCCCGCGTTCGCGGCGCTGCATGCGATGGGGTACGCGAATGTGAAGGTGATGGTTGTGCCGGAGAATATGAAGGTGGATTGGGTGGACAAGGGGTATGCGGTGGAGAAGCGGGCGGCGGAATAGGGTAGGCGTCTGAGTTGTAGAAGGCTGGAAGAGTCCAATATGGCTGCGTGAGCGCTCGGCTGAGCACTGACATGCCCCTTATACGGTACAATCATGTCGGTGGTGGTTCCCAAACGGATTCCGGCGATTTTCTACAGGACTGAAGCCGGGAACGAGCCTGTGCGCGATTGGATCTTGGCTCTTCCCTTTGCCGACGACCGAAAAATGATCGGCGAAGACATCAACACTGTGGAGTACGGTTGGCCGATTGGAATGCCCGTCTGCCGTCCGCTGGGTGACGGCGTCTTCGAGGTTCGGAGTTCCTTGGTGCAGGGGCGCATCGCGCGGGTGCTGTTCTCGATAGATCGACTGCACCGAATGGTCTTGCTCCACGCGTTCGTCAAGAAGACCCAGCGGACGCCGCCCGAGGACTTGGAACTGGCACGACAAAACAAGCGCAAGCACGAAAGGAGTCTATTGTGACAGATTCGATACACGCAGGATCGACCTTCGACAGCTTCCTCGCAGAGCAGGGGCTGCTGGAGGAGGTGGAGGCCGTCGCGGTGAAACGGGTCCTTGCATGGCAGTTTGCGGAAGCCATTCGCGAGCAAGGTACAAGCAAGACGGCACTGGCGAGGACGATGAAGACCAGCCGGTCGCAGTTGGACCGGTTGTTGGATCCGTCGAATGTCGCGGTTTCGCTGGAGACTGTGACGCGGGCGGCCCGGGCGTTGGGAATGCGAATGGAGTTGCGGATTGTGGTGGAGGAGGCGGCGTCGGAGCGGTTGGGGTAATGCTTGAATCAGGACCACGACCGTAAGTCCCATTGTCAGTGGCTGCTATGGCGGATCGTTTTTCGTATACTGAACTCAAGAGGGATGAACGTGGCAAACACTGATTACGTTGTTCAGCGGGACGGCGGGTACTACGTGGCTGGTCCGATTCGTGTGTCGCTAGACTCTATCGTGTATGGGTTTAACGACGGCGAGTCCCCCGAGACCATTCAGGCTAGCTTCCCGGTGCTGAAGTTGTCACAGATCTACGGTGCAATCGCCTTCTACTTGGACAACCAGGCGGAGATCGACCGGTATCTTGTGGAGACGGAGCGGGAATTCGAATCGTGCGGTGTTCCGCTTGCGGAAGCCAATCCCGTCCTCTGGGCTAAGTTCCTCGCCCACGAGGCGGCTGGAAAGGCAGTTCCGGCTTGAGCCTGCGCTTCCAGGCCGACCACGCCTGAAGTTCCCCCTCGTGCAGGCGATCCGACGGAACGAGCCGACTATTAGCATCCAGACGGCACGCGAATCCCACATTGCGGGTGCTAGCGATCCCGAGGTATTGGAGTGGGCTGCGGCCAATGGCCGGATTCTCATCTCGCACGACCGTCGAACCATGATCGATCACTTCCGAAACCGTTTGATCGCGGGGAAGCACAGCCCGGGATTGTTGTTGGTTTCCCAAGGGGCGCCGATACGGTTGGTAGCGGAGCGGGTTGTCTTCTTGTGGGCCGTCTGCGATCCCACCGACCTGGCTGATCGGGCAATGCATGTGCCTTCGCTGGTCTACCATGCGTTTGTGCGGTGAACTGTTGGCTCCGCAGCCGCGTTATTTCGTACAATCGGAAAATGGAGCTTATCGGCAGCCAATACGTGGAGCAGCGCAATGGGGGCTACTACGTCGCCGGCGTGCGGATCTCCCTTGACTCGATTGTCTACGCGTACAAGCGGGGCGAGACGCCGCAGCAGATCTTGGAGGACTTCCCTCCGTTGGACAAGCTCTCGCGGGTGTACGGGGCCATCGCGTTCTACCTCGACAACCAAGAGATGGTCGAGGAGTATTTGGCTGAGCAGCAGCGGTTGTTCGACGAAGCGGCCAATCGACCGGAAAACCGGGCTTTGTGGGCGACGATTCGAGACAGGGCCAAGGCGACGGGACACCAGTCGGAGTTCTTGGATCGGCTTGATGCGTGGCTGGAGGAGCCTAACAAGGCCGCGTGATCAGCGGTCAAATCGCTGGGCGAGAAGGCGGCCGACATCACGCTTGGCGTGGAGGACCGCGACGATCTGGATTGGGTCGCCGCCGCGCTGGTAGATTACGAGGTAGGAGAAGATCCGGCGGAAGAGAACGTCCTCGGATGTCAAATCGCAACGGCGATACCTGATATTCGGCAGGTCTGCCATCCCGGCGAACACCTTGAAGCGTTCGGTAACGACATGGTCGGCCAGGCGTAACCCTTCGCGTTCCATCAGGTAGAGACAGATGGCGTCGATATCGTGGATTGCTTCGAGGCTGAGTTCGAAGGTGTCCAACGGGCTACCGTCCGAGATTGGCGAGGTGTGCGTCCCTCATGTCCGCGAGCATACGGCGGGACGCGGCGGGGCCGTAGGTATTTCCGGCGGCGACCTGCTGGAGGGAACGTTTCAGTTTGAGGTCGAGGGCTTGGCGCTCCTCGGCGGTACAGTCGTCTTCTGCGCCTTGGGCTTCTAGGGCTCGGCGGAGGACGTCTTCGGCGTTGACGTAGGCACCGGTGGAGAGCGCTGGTGGATGATTGATTCCAAGTCGGATGGTAGTTGAATTGGCATCGCAGCTCCTGCTACGATTGTACAGCGGAAATCGCAGTGTGTCAGAGTCATGCCACACGCGCGCTCTCCGTTTCCCAATGGTACCCTCGGTCATGGAGATCGCTCTAATCGACGGACATGTTGGCGGCGGGTCCTTCCAAGCGATTCGCAGGCAACTCGTAACAGTCGCACTTCAATGGCAGGAATTCTATGGAGTCGCACCTTTTATTACGAGCGCCCTATCCGAGGTGGACGCGGCAGCGATTGTCGGGATGTCCGACGCTGAATACCGGGCCAATTGCGCAAACCGCACCGCTGTCACTCGCGGATACGACTTCTTACACCAAGGATTCCGATACCAAGTAAAGGCCAATCGTCCCAGCGGACGCCCCGGGTCGCCGGTTACCCTGGTGGGCAATGCGAATAACTACGAGTGGGACAGGCTGATCTGGATCCTCTACGACAAGTACTATGTCGTCCAAGAGGCTTGGGAATGGGAAGTGGAGAAGTACCGGCAGCAATTTGAGACAGCTACCAGACTCTCGCCAAAAGATATGCGGCGTGGCCGGGTTCTCTTCCGTCTCTAAGTCGCCCACCATACGACCTCCGCGGGTCAGGAGGGTACGTGCCCGGAGAGAATGGCTCAGTTCTAAGTTTATGGCTGGACCTTCTTCAGATGCGGCCTATCTGGCACCGTAGCACTCCATTCCCTCGCTCTTGCTGGCAGAATAATGAGGCGATAGACAGCAGTTTCGACGCAATCCAGCACTTGGTTGAGCTGCGTCTCTGTCGGCACCCACGCTCGATGGGCAGCGGCGCTCCCAACCTTGACCACGGTTTGCAGACGATCATGTTCAGGTTGATACAAAAACTGTCTTTTTCGGAGTTCCTCCAGTCCCTGAGTGAAATCGCTCTGGGGGCCGACTGTTTTCTGGATCAAGAGGTCAACCAGCAGTCTAAGTCCCATTGCCGCTGACATTCGATTGCTGGCATTCAGATTGGAATAGATCTCTTTGAACACACGCTGGAACAACGGCTCCAACTCCCCAAACCAATCAGGGCCGTCCTTTTGCAACGGCTTGGGAAAGATCTCAACTTCGATACTGGCGTCCGTTGGTTCATCCGTCTCGGGATCACATTCGAAGCGATTCCAGCACCTGTGCTCCCGGCGGAAGGATTTGGAGCTGCAGCCAAGACATTTTAAGATCCACCAGTTCGTGTGGTGTTCGTACGTCTCTTCATCAATGAGTTCCTCCTCTTGGTGATGACCCAGTACTCGATGACGAGTCTCGAAATGACACTGGCTGCAACATGAGAGTACAGACCCTTCGAGTAGGTTTTTCGAGATCACATTCGAGATCACAGTGGATACGTCTCTGTTCGAGGACTGATCGGGGGCCATTTTCATTCCATCAGTCGACCTGATGGTTGGCAATACCTCCCGAGCACCTCCGGAGTTGGATAGATTGCCATGACCATCTAGGCGCTTTGCTACGTCGACGAACCCGGCCAAGGGTGAGACGTCCCAATCAATGTAGCGGTTCGTTGCTAGTATCGCAGGAACCTCGCATTTCTTCAGCAGGACTGGAATAACAGATGAGGTCTTCGCCTGAATGTCGTCGAACACCTTCAACTCCCACTCCTTCTTGACCCACTCGGATGCTATCGAATCCGGAGTCAACAAAGCGACTAGGAACTGGCAGCTACGAACGCCTTCGCAGACCGCAGTGGGCAAGCTTTCACCAGCGTTGATGTTTCGCGCATCAATCCAAGGCTCATGCTTGAGCGCCTTGAGAGCTTCGACAAGCTCTTGGGCGAAGGCCTTATCCCTTGATGAGTGTGATATAAAAACGCTGGCCATGCTGTCCTCCCGCTTTCCAAATCCAATCCCTACCCTAGCGTATTCACACTAAGCACCCGCCTAGCCTCGAAAGCCTCAATGGCCGGGGTCTGCTTCAAAATCCACCCCAACTCATCGATCCCTTCCAGCAAACACGTCTTCGAGAACGAATCCACCGCGAACTCCACCGCCGTCCCGTCCGGCAACGCCAAAGTCTGCGCAGCCAGATCCAAGGTCACCAGCGCATCTTCCGGCAGCCCCAACATCTTCGAATGCACGTCCGGCGAAACCACCACCGGAATCAGCGAATTCTTCAAGGCATTCCCCTTGAAGATATCCGCAAACGAGGTGCTCACCACGGCCCGGAAGCCGAACTGGGTCAGCGCCCACGGGGCGTGCTCGCGCGAACTGCCGCAGCCGAAGTTGTCGCCGGCCAGCAGAATCTGCGCGCCCTGCCCGCGCGGGGTGTTCAGGATGAAGTCCGGCTTCGGCGTCCCGTCGGTTTCATACCGCCAGTCGCAGAACAGGTTCTTGTCCAGACCCTCCTTCGACGTCGTTTTCAGAAAACGCGCCGGGATGATCTGGTCGGTATCGATGTTGTTCAGAGGCATCGGTACCATACGGGATTGAAACGTCGTAAACGGAATCACAGAATGCTCCTAACGTCGGCTACTACGCCCGCAAGGGCGGTGGCCGCGGCGGTCAGCGGCGATGCGAGGAACGTGCGTCCCCCCTTGCCCTGGCGCCCTTCGAAATTGCGGTTCGAGGTCGAAACGCTGTACTGGCCCGGCTGCAGTTGGTCGCCGTTCATGGCGATGCACATTGAGCAGCCCGGTTCCCGGTAATCGCAACCGGCTTCGCGGAAAATCTCCGGCAGTCCCTCGGCAATCGCCTGGCGCTTGACGTCCATCGAGCCCGGTACCACCATCACCCGCACCTTCGGGTCCACCTTGCGGCCCTTCAGCACAGCGGCCGCCGCGCGCAGATCCGAAATCCGCGAGTTCGTACAGCTGCCGATGAAGACCACGTCCACGGGACGCCCCAGCACCGGTTTGCCGGCTTCGAGGCCCATGTACGCCAGTGCCTTTTCGACGTTGTCGCGATCCAGCGCGTCCGCGATCCCGGAAGGATCGGGCACCGCGCCCGTGATCGACACGCCCATGCCCGGATTCGTGCCCCACGTGATCATTGGCTCCAGCGTGTCGGCGTCGATGGTCACCGTGCGGTCGAACACCGCGCCCTCGTCGGTCGGCAGCGTCTTCCAGTAGGCGACTGCCTTGTCCCACTCCTCACCCTTCGGGGCGAACGGGCGGCCCTTGAGGTATTCGAACGTGGTTTCGTCCGGCGCGATCAGACCGGCGCGCGCACCAGCCTCGATCGACATGTTGCAGACCGTCATGCGGCCTTCCATCGAGAGTGAGCGGATGGCGGAACCGGCGTATTCGAGCACGCAGCCCGTCGCGCCGCCCACGCCCACCCTCGCGCAGAACGCGAGGATGATGTCCTTGGCCGTGACGCCCGGCTTCAGCGTGCCGTCGACCTGGACCTTGAAGGTCTTGGACGGGCGCTGCAGCAGGCACTGGGTCGCCAGCACGTTCTCGACTTCGGAGGTTCCGATGCCGAACGCCAGTGCGCCGAAAGCGCCGTGGGTGGCCGTGTGGCTGTCGCCGCAGACCACGGTCATGCCGGGCTGCGTGAAACCAAGCTCCGGTCCCATGACGTGGACGATGCCCTGGTGCTCGGAATGCACGCCGTAGTGGGGCACGCCGAACTCCTTGCAGTTCTTGTCGAGCTGCGCGACCTGGTTGGCCGCGATGGGATCGAGGATCGGCAGCGAGCGGTCCGAGGTCGGGATGCTGTGGTCCGTGGTCGCGATGGTGAGGTCGGGACGGCGGACTTTCAAGCCACGCGCGCGGAGGCCGGAAAAGGCCTGGGGCGAGGTGACTTCATGCACCAGGTGCAGGTCGATGTAGATCAAAGAAGGAGCGCCGGCCTCTTCACGTACGAGGTGCGCGTCCCAGACTTTCTGGCTGAGGGTTCTTAAAGGGCTTGGCAAACTGCTTCTCCCACTTGTTGAGTCGTGGCCGGGGTTCCGGCGGGTTTCAAATCGGCTGTGACGCGGCCGCTGGTTAGGACTGCTTCCGTGGCGCGGTTGACGGCGGCGGCTTCCTCGACGAGGCCGAAGCTGTATTCGAGCAGGGCCGCGACGCTGCCGATGGCACCGAAGGGGTTGGCCTTGTTCTGGCCGGCGATGTCGGGGGCGGAACCGTGCACGGGTTCATAGAGGCCGGTCCATGCGCCGTTGGCCTTCTTCGCGCCGATGGAGGCGGAAGGCAGCATGCCGATGGAGCCGGCGAGGATCGCGCCCTCGTCGCTGAGAATGTCGCCGAACATGTTTTCGGTGACCAGGACGTCGAAGCGCTTCGGGTTGAGGACGAGTTGCATGGCGCAGTTGTCGACCAGCAGGTGGTCGAGTTCGACGTCGGGGTAGTCCTTGGCGACTTCAACGACCACGCGGCGCCAGAGCTGCGAGGTTTCAAGCACGTTCGACTTGTCCACGGAGGTCAGCTTCTTGCGGCGCTTGCGGGCCAGTTCGAAGCCCATCCGGGTGACGCGGTCGATTTCCGACTGCGTGTAGGACATGGTGTTGACAGCGCGGGGCTCGGGACCGTCGGTATAGATGCCGCGCGGGGTGCCGTAGTAGATGCCGCCGTTGAGTTCGCGGACGATGATCATGTCCACGCCGTCCACCAAGTGGTTCTTGAGCGGGGAGGAATCGAGCAACGCCTTGTAGCTGCGCACCGGGCGGAGGTTGGCGAACACGCCCATCGCCTTGCGGATGCCGAGCAGGCCGCGTTCGGGACGCTTTTCCGGCGGCCATTCGTCGAACTCGGGGAGGCCGACCGCGCCCATCAGGACGGCGTCGGCTTCCAGCGCGAGCTTTTCGGTGTCGGCCGGGAACGGGGTCCCGGTCTTGTGGATGGCGATGCCGCCGAGGAGCGCCTCTTTGATGTTGAGGGTGTGGCCCCACTTCTGGCAAACCACTTGGAGGACGCGGACGGCTTCAGCCGTGACTTCGGTTCCGATGCCGTCGCCCGGCAGGACCAGTATGTTGAGATTCATATTCCTCTATTGGGTAGAAACCGCTTGCTGGCGCGCGCGGCTCGGCAACACGATGGCGTTACCGAGCCGCGACCGCAAGGGAGCGACTTCGTCCGTTGATTCCTTAGGCCGCGACGAGTTGGGACTGCCGCGCAAGATCGGCGATTTCCTCGTCCATCAGGCCTTTCTTATTGTCCGCCAGGGCGGTGATTTGTCCGTAGACCACGTCCAGTTCTTCCTTGGACAGGTCGAAGCCGAGGTCTTCGAGGCGCTTCTTCAGCGCGTGCCGACCGCTATGCTTGCCCAGCACCAGCTTGCCTTCGGGAACGCCGACCGACTTCGGATCGATGATCTCATACGTCGTCCGCTCCTTGAGGTAGCCGTCCTGGTGGATGCCGGCCTCGTGCGCGAAGGCGTTGCGGCCCACGATGGCCTTGTTCGGCTGCGGCCCGAAGCTGATGATCGAGCTGAGCAACTGGCTGGCACCGTAGAGGTGCTCGGGGTGGATGCCGGTTGTATAAGGATAGCGGTCGTGGCGGGTCTTGAGGACCATCACGATTTCCTCGAGCGAGCAGTTGCCGGCGCGTTCGCCGATGCCGTTGATGGTGCACTCGACTTGCCGGGCACCGGCCTGAATGGCCGCGAGCGAGTTGGCGACGGCGAGGCCGAGGTCGTCATGGCAGTGCACGCTGACAATGGCGGTGTCGCCGAGCACCTTCACGATGTGGCCGATCTTGGCCCCGTACTCCTCGGGGGTCGAGTAGCCGACCGTGTCGGGGATGTTGACGGTGCGGGCACCTGCGGCGACGACGGCTTTGGAGACCTGTTCGAGGTAGTCGAGGTCGGTGCGTGCGCCGTCCTCGGCCGAGAATTCGACATCGTCGACGAAGGTGCGGGCCAGTTCGACGGCGGCGCACGCATCGTCGAGCACCTGCTGGCGCGACTTCTTGAGCTTGTACTTGAGGTGGATGTCGCTGGTGGCGAGGAAGGTGTGGATGCGGGGCCGTTTCGCGTGTTTCAGGGATGCGGCGGCGCGCTCGACGTCGCCGCGGGTGCAGCGGGCAAGGGCGGCGACCTGGACCCAGGGGAACTGGCGGCTGACCGCGTCAACGGCCTCGAAATCGCCGTCGGAGGCGATGGGGAAGCCGGCTTCGAGGATGTCGACGCCAAGTTCGACGAGCTTGGCGGCCATCCGGAGCTTTTCAGGGACGTTCATGCTGCATCCGGGGGACTGTTCGCCATCCCGGAGAGTGGTATCGAAGATCCATACGCGGTTGTTCATGGTTGGAAGGTACTCCAGAACCATTATGGCGGGGGCGGTATGGATTAGGCAAATTTATTTTGTTGGCGGATGGCATTAGCGGAGCTAATGGATGGGCGGCGTCGGGCCAGTAGTGGTGCGACGCAGCAGGAAAAATCTTGAAGAACCCCTTGACATCCCCCCCCCAAGCACGTATCATGCCATTAGTCTTGGAACTATACCCGGACGCAGAGGAAAAGGAGAGAACCGCTATGGCCGTTTTGTACCAGAAGGACGAAATTGCTGTCTATGATGACAGTATTCTGATTGATCACGTCGATCGGGTTGGATTTGGACTGAAAGCGACAATGAAGGCCCTTCGACATCAGTTGAAGATCACGGTCGAAGGACCGGACAACTTGGCGGCAGCCGTTGAGCGCTGCATTGCTGAAGCCACAATTGCTGCTGCCTTGGTGCTCGTTGGATCCGCTTTTATGGGGGCCGGTCTCGCGGCAATCGGCCCCGCTAAGCAGGCCTTCGAACAGGTCTTCTTCCGCTGTGTAGGGAACATCGTGCAAGTCCGGTTTGACGACAACTCTCATTGGCACACTTGGCAAACATAGGTGCCCACGACGACGGTGGATGCGGATGCGGATGCACTCATGAATGCGGCCGCATCCGGCATCGACGAAGACTATCCTCGATGTGCTGGCCTCACCACCGAAACACAGGCGGCGTCAACGACGGCAGATGAAAGGCCCCGTGACGCAAATCCTCCAATTCCAACGCGGCCCAAATCAGCACAATCGACTCCGCCACGGGACGGATCGGGGCATCCTGCGAAACCATTAGCAGTCCCGGACCGATCTTCCCGGCCTCCAGCCGCTCGCGAAAATTCGATCATCGTTCCGTAGTCGTGTGAGACCAGAACGCGCCCAGCGGCGTTCGTTCGTTCCAAGATGTCTGGATCCACAAGCCCTCGAAACCCAGCATCGTCGGACGTCATGAAGGAAATCGCCGGTTCGAGCCGCCGTACGGCTTGAACGATGACGAAGTTGACATCGGCGTCCGCCTGAAACCGGATACTCAAACCCTTGCAGCCAGTTCCGTTCGTATAAGATCGAGCTTGGCCAACAATGCGGAGCCACCAGTCGACGCTGGCAACGCGGAGGCCTCGAAGGATTGCTTGCAAGCCAACAAGTGACTGTCGATCTCCAGCTTGTGGTCGAGGTAATACGCGACCGCACCGTAGACCCGCGCCAACTGATCCAAGTCCGGGTAGTTTGCGAGAATCGTCTCGGGCGCCTCGCCCCGGTTGAAGGCGTACACGACGGATGCGAGGGAAACGCGCGTTCCGGCGACGTAGTAGTATCGTCCGCGGCTCTCCACGTATTCGTTGTTCATCGGTCCTCCTAATCCGATTCTACAGGAGGAGCCCGGCGGGAGCAATATGGCGGCAACCGGCCGCCGCATATATTGAAGGAGTAGGTGCATCCCACCATGGACTGGTCAGACTGCCCGATTGTGGAAACGAAGTTGGACATACAGCGTGGTCGCCCGGTCCTGAAGGGGACGCGCATGCCGGTCCAGGACATTGTCAACAACTGGGAAGCCGGGATCGACGCGCCCGACATCGCGGAGTTCTTCGAACTGCGCGTTGGAGACGTGACCGACGTTCTCGCGTACGCTCGAAACGTTCACTCACAAGGCCGGGGCAGGGATGCCGATTGGTCGCCAAAGGATCACGCCCAACTCGGCAGCCGCATGTAGTTTTCGGGATTAACCAGGCTCGCGACCAAGATATCCTCGTCGATCTCCTCCCAATGAATCGCCAAGCCGCCGCCCATCAGTTCCCACGATGACCACTGTTTCGGAGTGGCACGAGCCAGCTTCGGAAACCACGCTAGCGGAGCGGTGACCCGCCGTCCATCGCCGAGGATGACCGTCAAGGCAACGGCGCTGCAATCCACCCCCATCGCTGTAACGTCATTTGATTCCATCAGGGTAGTCGTGCTGACTGGGCATCTGCCACATCGCGGAGCGCGATCAACGAGACGCGAGGGTCCTGGTCCTCAACGCAGGCATTCAAATAGAGCACGGCAGCCACCGGATCGGCGAGCGCCTTCAGCAAGCTATCGCGGTACGGCGTGGCGTTTGCTGTCTGAGGCATCCAAGAATCTCTTCTTCAGGCAGCCGCCCGGATTTCGACATCCCGCGCAACCGTAGTCGGCGGCGGAATAACCTCGCCGAATTCGCGCATTGTTTCCAAGTGCCCTTCGATCGCCTCGCGGATGTTCCGCTCCGTCTCCTGAAGACTGGCACCTGTGGACATACAGCCCGGCAGATCAGGCACATACGCCGCCCAATTGCTGGCGGCCTTTTCAAACACAACAGCGTATCGGACACTCATTGAGTTTTCTCCAACCCCGCAGCCCTCTGGATGGACTGAAGCGTTCCATTCGGAACGTCATCGCCGGGGTGACCGGGGATCGTGACCACGTTCGGCTTGGACGGATGCTTGAAGTGGCGGTGGCTTCCCGTGGTGCGAACATGCCTCCACCCGTCTGCCTCCACAAGCTTGACAAGGTCCCGAACCTTCACACCCCATTGTAGCGGCCACGGCGCTCAAAGAACCGCAGTGGATGGAGATCCCAACGGCCTTCGGCGCGTCAGGCCCTTCACTGGCCTGACGTGGCAAACGCGGGGCGCGTCACCGCTACCGCAAACTGAACACTGTAACTAGCCCGAAACGGTCCAGTCCGAAGCGGACCGTCCTGTATCCTAAGTCATGGCAAACGCGAAAATTGTCGTCACCCTGGGCCCCGCCAGCGAGTCGCCCGAGACCGTAGTTTCCCTGATCCACGCCGGAGCCCAGATTTTCCGTCTGAACGCCTCGCACGGACCGTGGGAGCAGCACCAGCAACGGATTGAGACGGTGCGGGCAGCGGAAAAGGCCACGGGCAAGCCTGTCGCGCTGCTCTTGGACCTGCAAGGACCGAAAATCCGCCTCGGAAAATTCGCCGTCGGCAAGTGCACGCTCGCGACCGGCGACCGCTTCACCATCACCACCGAGGAATGCATCGGTGACGAGTCGCACGCCTCGACCACCTACGCCGATTTCGCTCAGGATGTGCGCGTGGGGGACCGTGTCCTCCTCAATGACGGCGCCGTGACCTTGCGGGCCACGGGCGGCAACAGCGTCGAGGTCGAGTTCGACGTGGTTTCCGGCGGCGTGATTGGCAACCAGAAGGGCATCAACCTCCCGGGAGTCCGGGTCAGCGCCCCGGCAATTACTCAAAAGGATCTGGCGGACCTGAAGTCGGGCTTGGCGTGCGGCGTGGACTTCGTGGCGATGTCGTTTGTCCGGTCGGCGCTCGACGTGCACGTGTTGCGCCAGCACATCGGGTCGGCCAAGATTCCGATCATCGCCAAGATCGAAAAGCCTGAGGCGGTGCAGGACATCGACGCGATTCTCGAAGTGGCCCACGGCATCATGGTGGCGCGCGGGGATCTGGGCGTCGAGATGTCGCTTGAAATGGTGCCGCCGATCCAGAAGAAGCTGATCCGCCGGGCGCGCCGCAAGAACCGCTTTGTGATCACGGCTACCCAGATGCTGGAATCGATGATCGAGAACGCCAATCCGACGCGGGCGGAAGTGAGCGACGTTGCCAACGCGATCTATGACGGCACGGACGCGGTGATGTTGTCGGCCGAGACCTCCGTGGGCAAGTTCCCGGTGAACGCGGTGGAGTACATGGCGCGGATCGCCCACGAGGCGGAGAGGGCGATCGGCAAGCGCGGGTTCGTGGAAATGCCGCACATTGCCGGGTCGTCGGACTCCGACATTTTGGCGGACGCGGCCTTCAACGCGGCGCGCGCCGCGGGCGTGGAAGCGATTGTGGTGTTCACCGACGGCGGGTACAGCGCGCGGCTGATTTCGCGCTATCGTCCGCCGGTCCGGATCCTGGCAATGACGGCCAAGATCGACACGGTGCGGCGACTGCTGGTGAATTATGGGGTGGTTCCGGTGCTTGCTCCCAGCGCGCTCACTACCGACGAAATGCTGGGACAGATGGACACCCTGCTTGTGGAGCAGGGCCTGTTGAAGCACGGGGACAAGGTTGTGTTCGTGGCGGGCCAGCCTGTGGGACGCGCGGGGTCCACCAACCTGATGAAGTTGCACCGCGTCAGCTAATAGGGATGCGTGGCGAAAATGTCTTAGGCCGCCGTGGCCGCTCTCTTGGCAGCGGCAGCCAAGACGCCCGGTATTAGAATATGCCTATGGAGCGGCAACTTGGCAACCTGCGCGGCATTGGCACGAAAATGCTCGAGGATTTCAGCCTGTTGGGAATCACTTCGGTCCGGCAGTTGGAGGCGGCAAACGCGGACGAACTGTACCTGCGGATGTGCGACCTCACCGGCACCCGCCAGGACCCGTGCGTCCTCGACACGTACCGGTGCGCCATCGAACAAGCCCGCAATTCCGAGTTGCCGCCGGAGCAGCGGGATTGGTGGTATTGGTCGCGGCTGCGGAAGGCAGGCTTGCTGGGTGCGGATGTCAGCGCGCGGCTGCGTTAGGTCGGAATTACGACGAATTGGTGAACGGTGGTGTCGTAACAGGGCCTTAAGCGGTTCACTCACAACCAGCGCCGCGACGCCTCCTGCAAGGCCTTGGCACCTCGACTGTGAACTCTCTTTGTCATCCAATCATGCCCATGATTCCAGGACTTTCCACTCTTGTTTGAGCCACATTTTATCCGTAGATTTCTGTAGCGCTCCTTTGATATACTACCCTGAGGCGGATAGGCACAGGGCCTGCATTCCCGGTGCCGCCCGGAGTCTGCCTTAAGGAGAATTTCAAATTGATGAAAAACGTACTTCTGCCCATAGCGGCAACGGCGGGACTAATCGCAGCCCTCGTCGTGCCCGCCCAAGCGGCCAACCTTGTACAAAACGGCAGTTTTGAATCCAACGGCGGCGTCGGCCAAGTCGGCGGATCCAGCGCTGTCTCGACTCTAAGCAACTGGACCGTGGGATCAACGACCGACAGTGCCCCGTACCCCTTTACGTTTGTCCTGGACGGCAGCGCCGATTCCACTGGCTTCAATTCGCCCTTCGGCACCATCCGCATCTGGGGCCCCAACACGCCGACCGGTATCTCCTCGGGACCCGGCAGCAACCCCGACCCGCACTCCGTCGGTCCGGTCGCCAACGGTTTCACCACCAGCCCGGACGGCGGCTACTTCTTCGGTGCCGACGCGGCCTACGCAAACGCTTCGATTTCGCAGACGATCAACGGCCTGAACATTGGCGACACCTACACCCTCAGCTTCTCGTATGCCGGTGCCCAGTTCACCGACGCGCTTGGTCCCAACAGCGAGGGTTGGCACGTGACGTTCGGAGGCGACAGCGTTGACACTTCGACGCTGAACAACGCTTCGGAGGGTTTCACCGGGTGGCAGAGCTTCAGCACCACCTTTACTGCCAGCAGCGGCTCCCAGGCCCTGACCTTCCTGGCCACCGGCGGTCCTTCCGGCCTGCCCCCGTTCGCCCTGCTGGACGGCGTCAGCTTGACCGACACCACCACACCTCCCCCGACGAACCCTTCCGACACGCCCGAGCCGGGTTCCATGGGCTTGGCCATTAGCGGACTCCTCGGCGCATTGGGCTTTGCCCGCCGCATGAAGAACCGCTCGTAGTACAAAACTTCGTTAGTCGCAAGACATTCGAGGCACGGTATCAGGATCAGGGGATCCTGCACCGTGCCTCCTTTTTTTGTCGCGCAGTTCCGAAAATAACCGTAGTCAACTTACATGCCGATCCGAGCCGCGCGCCGGCAAGAGGTCCCCCAACATCTCAGAGGACGGCGTTGGCTGGGCATGCGGTGGCCGTCAGCTCAAGCGCGGCTTGCGGGCTGCCCTAATTGTCGAAGTTTCGGAGAAAACGGGTGTATCTAAGAGCCAAGCCATCAAAACTCGGCAGGGCTTACAGGTGACAAGAAACCTTCAGCTTGCAGATTCATTTCTTTGAAAGGAGCTGCCTGCATTGCGCCAACCAATGCTGCTCCGGATTTGACCGGAATGTATTGACTCAGTACACCTTGCAGCAATTCTTCCAGCGCCAGCCCTTTCACGATACCATCGGTTCGGGTGGCCCGGGAAGCAGTTGCTCGATCTCCCACTTTAACTCGGAGTGGTCCCCATCCAGCCTCCAGCCCCGACACACCTTACGCCCCCAGCATCCCCCGAGCCCGTCGCACCACCGCCTCCGCTAACTCCGACGACTCCGCCGTAGCCGTCAAATGCCCCATCTTCCGACCCCGCCTCGGCTCAATTTTCCCGTACAAATGCAGCTTCACATCCGGGATCGCCAGAGCCTGCGCCCATTTCGGCTCGTTCGGAAACCAGACATCCCCCAGTAAGTTCGCCATCGCCGCAGGCCGCAACATCTCCGTACTCCCCAACGGCAGCCCGCAAACCGCCCGCAGTTGCTGCTCGAACTGGCTGGTGACGCAGGCGTCGATGGTCAAATGCCCCGAATTGTGCGGACGAGGCGCGAGTTCGTTGATCACCAAACGGTGGTCGCGGGTGAGGAAAAACTCCACGCACAACACGCCCGTAACCTGGAACTGTTCCAGAATTCCGCGCGTAATCGCCACAGCCTCCTCGGCCACATGCGGAGGAAACGCCACCGGCGCGCTCGAAATGTCCAGCACCCCGTTCACATGCGAATTGGCGCTCGGTGCATAGAACGTGCAATCGCCCTGCACACTCCGCACGCCCACCACTGAAAGCTCCGACTCGAAATCGACCAGCGCCTCCAGGACCGCCTCCTGCCGCCCCATCTTCTCCCAAGCCGACTTCACGTCCCCCACCGACCCAACCCGGTACTGGCCTTTGCCGTCGTAGCCGAATCCGGCGGTCTTCAGAATCCCCGGCCCGAAACCGGGCGCAACGCGCTCGATGTCCTCCAAGGACCGCACAGCTTCGAACCGCGTCACCGGAAACCCATGGCGTGCCAGAAAGGTCTTCTCCCGCAACCGGTGCTGCGTCGTGTGCAGGACGTCGCCCGCCGGACGCACAATCGCATGCCGTGCCGCCGTCTCCGCCGTCGCCGCCGGAACGTTCTCGAACTCGAACGTCACCACGTCGACTCCCTGCGCGAACTCGCGCACACGGTCCAAGTCCTCGTACGGAGCGTCGATCTCCAGATCGGCGATCTGCCCTGTTGGGGAGTCGCGGTCCGGCGAATAAGTATGGACCCGGTAGCCCATCCGGCGCGCCGACAAAGCGAACATCCGGCCCAACTGGCCGCTGCCTAAAACGCCAATGGTCGATCCGGGGAGTATGGTTTTCAAGGGAGTGTGTCTTCGAGGACCTTCCGGGTCTGCCGCTCGCGGAAGGCTTTCAATTTGGCCCGCAACTCGGGGCGCTTGTTGGCAAGGATGGAAACCGCCAGCAGGCCGGCGTTTTTGGCACCGGGAACCCCGATCGCCAGCGTTGCCACTGGAATGCCGCCCGGCATCTGGACGATGGACAGCAGGGAATCCATCCCCTTCAGCGCCTTGCTTTCCACCGGGACGCCCAAAACGGGCAGAGTGGTGAAGGCCGCCGTCATGCCTGGCAGGTGGGCCGCCCCGCCCGCTCCGGCGATGATCACTTCAATCCCGCGCTCTTCGGCACCTCTTGCGAATTCCGCCATCAGGTCCGGAGTGCGGTGCGCCGAGACGATCCGGCACTCGTGTGGAACATCAAACTCGGTCAGGATCTCGTCCGCCGCCCGCATCGTCTCCCAGTCGGACTTGCTGCCCATGATGACAGCGACCAACGGGGACGGCACCACCATAGGCGGGTCGTTGACCAATCCATCCGCAACGGCGGGACTACTGGCCTTGCGCGAACGTGTATTCAGCTTTGCCATCGAAACTTTTGCTCCCATCCCTTGCGCTGGGTCTGCGCGCAGGCGTAGCTGATCACAGTCAACTGTTCCGGCTTCCGACGGAATCGCACCACCACAGCCTTCGCGAACTGCCGAGTGGCGACCCTTTCGTTGCTCAGTCCATCCTTTAAGATAACGTACGTCTGGAGGCCGTCTTTTGAGGAACCCGCGCAGGTGACGCTTAGCTGGCAGAGATACCTAAGGCGTCTGCGCGATCACGCTGAGGCTTCTGTAGCTGCCGCGCAGGGGTAGGCCCGCAACCGGGGGTACCCCGTTGATCGCCGCGGCTTGGAACAAGACACAGCAGCGCTAAGGTTGGCTGGAACTGACGGCCGGGGGGTTGAAGTTGCAGCCGTCGCCGCCGGCGGCGCAGGGGACTGCGACGCCGGTTGCGGATGCTCCCGAGGATGTGCTTGAGGCCGACGCGCTGGATGCCAAGCCGACCGCTGCCGCGCTGGCGGCGGCGACGACGCCTCCGGTTACTACAGCCGTTGTCGCCGCTGTCCCGATTCCAATTGCGGTTCCGGCGGCAGTCCCCGCTGTCGTACCGGCTGCCGCTCCACCTGCTGCGACCGCGCCTCCGGTTGCGGCAGTTCCTGCGGCTGACGCGGTACCTGCCGCCGCGCCACCGGTCGCGGTTCCGGCTGCGGGGGCCGCCTTCGCCAGCGATTGCAACGGCCCCTTTTCATCGCAGGTCTTGAGGCCGTCTTCAGAAAACTTGCCGGAGTCGGCCTTGCGGTTCACATTCTTCAAGTTGCCGAGGCGGATTGTTCCAGTTGTGTTCGTTGGGGGAGCGTACAACTTGCCACCGGCGCAAACGAAGAGCTGTGCGGCGGTGGTTTTGAATGCGACCGTCCCGCTGCGGAGGAAAACGTAGGTCTTGCCGTCGGCGATGGTCTTGACGCGCGCTTTCGTGGCCTTGTCAAAGGTCAGCCGGTTGCCGTCGGAGGCGACGAAGACGGCCGGGGCGGATGTTACGGCAACCTCGTCCCCTTCGGCAAGAGGCCAAACCGGGGCTGCAGCGGGTGAAACGAGCGCTCCGTCGATCATCAGTGGCGCAACGCTCTTGATTGTGCCGAGGGGTGACGGGCGTTGTTGCGCGCCGGTTGGCAGTGGTCCAAAGGCCGCGCCGACTAGGAGCAATCCCGCGAGTGCATTCGTGCGCGGCTTGTATGGCTGGATGGACATGTAACCTTATCTTCCACTTTAGCAGTTCCGGCGGCACTTGAATGCGACTACGGGCGGACGCGGGAGATGCGGATATCGTCAATCCATGCCTGCCCATTGGGACGGTTTACGAAGCTCCAACTATGCAGGCGGGCCACTTCCAGGCGGAAAAGCCGGGCCTTTTCGGGGGCGCGGGGAGCGCCACCAGGGACCGTGAACGGGATCGCGAGGCGCGTCCAGTCGTGGGTTCCGGCCAGGGCGTAGGTGCTGGCGAGGATCCCCAATCCGTCGAAGGCGGTGATGCGCAGGCGGACACCTTCGTCGGTCGTCAGGTCGCTTGTCCGCACCCAGGCTTCGAGGACGTTGGGGCCTGGTTCCAGTACCAGAGGCTTCCAGACGTGGTGGAAATCGGGATTGGCGGCATTGTCGAAATCGGGTGCGCTGAAGTCGAGGCGGAGTGAGCGTGCACCGGAGTGGTGGACGGCGGTGTCGGTCGCGGCGGCGATTCCGGGGAAGGGCTCCGCGCGCCATTCAAAGCCGTCGCCTTTCCAATCGGTCTCGAAACCGGGGTTTTCGACGCGATTGTCGAGGTCGGCAGGCGCCGCGGCCGCCAAGTATTTGCCCTGGACGGACCACGCGAGCGCTGGCTGCCCGTGTTGCAGGAGCCAGGGTACCCACAGCCGGGCTTGGGGCGTTCCGGCATGGCCGTGTTGTTCGAGCCAGTTCCATGTTGCTGCGAGGTCCTGCGGGGTTCCGTGTCCGAGGAGGAAGCCGAAATAAGCCCCGGCAGCCCTTCGGTTGGAGCCAATAGCTGCGTCCAAAGTTTGGCTGGCTGGCCAGCCCAGCCTCCAGATGTTGATGAAGATGGTTTCGTCGAACTCTCCCGTGGTGGCGAGCGCCTTGCCGTATAGCGCGAGCGCCGAAGCGGTGTCGCCGCGGAGGAAGTGGAAGTTGGCGGCTCGGACGGCGATTTGGGGGGATTCCGGAGCGAGAACGACGGCGCGCTGGAAACAATAGGCGGCGGCCTGGACCTGTCCGTTTTCCGAGAATGCCTCGCCAAGATCCGACCATCGATAGGGAAATGCCGGATCGGAGACCAGTGCTTGGCGGAACAAGTCAATCGCGCCGCCGGTGCCTGCGATAGCGCCCTCAAAGAGCCGAATATACGCCTGGTTGGCGAGTTTTTGCGGTTCCGCGCCACGCTGCGAAGCAAGCGTGGTGAGGGCCAGAACCAAGGCAAGCGCAATCGGGAGCCTGTCGAATTTCAGTTGCACTGGGTCCTTGTTAGGTCTAGTACCAAAGCACGAGCCGAAGCCTGCCATACATGTCGCACTTGCTGTAATGTGGTATTTACTATCGCCGAAGCGACCATGCCCGCACGTATCCAAATTCTAATACTCGGCTTGTGTATCGTTGCAATGGTCGTGGCCCAGCCGCTTCCGGAGCCGCTCACGGCCACGCCGAAGTCTTCGTACCTGCTCGGGACCGGCGACCAGTTGACTGTCAAGGTGGCGGACGCCGACGAGGTTCCGGACAAACCCTTTCGAATCGACGAGAACGGCGATTTCAGCCTTCCAATGGTCGGTCGAATTCACGCGGCGGGTATGACCGTGAGCCAGTTGCAGTCGGCCTTGACGAAAGCGTACGCCGTCTACATACGGGAACCCCAGGTTGTGGTTGCGGTGGCCGAGACAAGAAGCCAGCCGGTGTCGGTGCTGGGGTCCGTGAACAGTCCGGGGGTGCATCAACTGCAGGGACGTAAGACCTTGGTTGAAGTGTTGTCGGACGCCGGAGGACTTCGTATCGATTGCGGCTACCGGATCAAGGTGACGAGGCGCTCGGAGTGGGGCGCGATTCCGCTGCCCGGTTCCATTGTGGACGCGGCGACCGGGTCGAGCGTGGCCGAAGTGGCGGTCAAGGGGCTGCTCGAGGCCGTCTCGCCGTCGGACAATATCGAAATCAAGCCGAATGACGTGATTACGGTGCCGTCCGCAGAGGTCGTGTATGTCATCGGCGACGTGAAGAAGTCCGGCGGGTTCGTCCTGGGGCAGCGCCCTTCGATCTCCGTGATTCAGGCGCTGGCGATGGCTGAAGGGCTGGGCCCGGTGGCCAAGCCTGCTGACGCCCGTATCATGCGACTGGTGCCGGGGGCGTCCAGCCGGGTTGAAATCCCCATTGACTTGAAGAAGATCATGACAGGCAAGTCCGAGGATGTTTTGCTGCAACAGAACGACATACTCTTCGTACCGACCAGCACGATGAAACGGCTGGGCGCGCGCTCGATCGATGCCATGGTTGGCATCGGAACAGGATTGGCGGTATACCGCCCGTGATGAATCCTCCATTGCAGCCCGGTTCCGGCAGGAACCACGGAATGGACCGCAACACGGAATGGGACGTCGCCCCCCGTGGGGAGAGTTCCGATGGTGACGCTGATTCGTTCCATGTCGGCTTCTGGAATGTGCTTCGGCTTCTAAGACGGCGCAAAGGCACCGTTGTCTCCGTAGGCTTGGTGGGACTGGCGATGGGTTTGGCTGCCCGGTTTCCCCATGCCCCCGAGTACCGCACCGTGACCGCCGTGGAAGTGCAGTCGTCGGGCGAGGAAATCGGATTCTCGCGTGACGCCAATCCTGGGGCCAGTTTTGCCAACATGTATCCGGACATGGACTTGGCCACGCAAGCCCAAGTTATGAAGTCCAAGATCCTCCAGGACCGCGTGATCGCCAAGCTTGTCTCTGACCGGCAACTCACCGTGCGGATTCCCCGCGACCGGGTCGAGTCCATGTTGGAGGCGATCCACCTGTCGTCCAAGCCTGCGCTCAAGCCTTCGGCGAACCAGTCGGCAGGGCAGCCGGCGAACGACGCGGTGCGGTTGGAGATGATCACGGATGCCGTGCAATCGATGAACGTGGCGGCCGCGAGAAAGAGCCGTATCATCGAAATCACCTGCCAGTCCACTGATCCAGTTCTGGCGGCGACGGTCTGCGATACGATCGCGACCGAATATATCGACCAATCCCTCGAGTCCCGATGGCAGTCCGCCAAGCACACGGGCGAGTGGCTGGGCCGACAGATGCAGGACATGAAGCTCAAGCTGGAGAAATCCGAAGAGCAGCTTCAGGGCTATGCGGCGGCGATGAGTTTGATCGTAACCGGTTCGAAGGAGAACAGGAACAACGTCTCGGACGAGAAGCTCCGCCAAGTCCAATCCGAACTCTCGGCAGCCGAGGCGGACCGGGTGGCAAAACAGGCGCGGTACGAGATGGCAACCTCGTCGCGGAAGGAGTCGTTGGGGCAGGTGCTGGACGACCAGAGCCTCCGAACTTACGACTCGAAGCTGTCGGACCTGCGCAAGGAGTTGGCCGATCTTGCCACCACCCTTACTCCAGCGCACTACAAGGTCAAGAAGGTCCAAGCGCAGATCGCCGAACTGGAGGCGTCGGAAAAATCCGCCCGCGACAGGGTCGTGGAGCGGATCTACAATGACTACCGCGAGGCAGAACGTCGCGAGAAGTTGCTCTCCGCTCAGTTCGGAACCCAGGCGGCCCTCGTCTCCAACGAGGCGGGAAAGCTGATCCACTACAATTTGCTGGAACGCGAGGTGGAAACGAATCGGCAACTGTACGAGTCGTTGCTGCAGAAGGTGAAGGAGGCTGCGATCGGTGCCGCGTTGCGGGCTTCGAACGTCCGGGTTGTGGATCCGGCGCAGGTTCCGAAAACGCCATTTTCACCGGACTACCGGCTGGCATCGATTGTCGGCCTGTTACTGGGACTGATGTCTGGTGTGGCCGTGGCCGTGGTTCAGGAGAAGGTGAGTCGCAGCATCGAGGTCCCGGCCGACGCGTTGTTCTACTTGAATGTACCGCTTCTGGGCGCGGTACCGGCCAGATCGATCGACGAGTCCCGGGGTTCCCGGTGGCAGTTGTCGGGGCAGCGGTCCAGTCAGGGCGTGCTGACCGAATTTGGCGGCCAAAGGTCCGCTATGGCCGAGGCGTTCCGGGCCATCCTGACCTCCATGCTGTTTGCCGGACGTCGCCAACCGGCCCAAGTCGTGGTGGTGGGGAGCCCGGGAGCATCGGAAGGAAAGACCACCGTGAGCTGCAACTTGGCACTGGCATTTGCGGAGGCGGGAAGAAGCGTACTTCTGATCGACTGCGACCTTCGCCGGCCAAGGCTCCACGATGTTTTCAACGTTTCGAACGACTTCGCACTTGCGGGTTTGCTGGCTGGCAAGGATCCGATCGACGCCCGCGCCATGTTTGTGCATTTGCACGGCACCGACAACTCGGGGGTGACGGTGTTGCCGAGCGGGCAATTGGACGCCGGGGCCGCCAACCTGCTCCACTCGCGGCGGTTCGAAGAACTGGTTGCGTTTGCACGGCGGCATTTCGACATTGTGTTGCTCGACACGCCCCCGATGCTCCAGTTGGCGGACGCCCGCATCGTCGGCTCGCACGCCGACGGGGTGGTGCTGGTAGTGCGGGCGGGCCAAACAATGCGTGATTCAGCCGTTGCGGCCCGGCAACAACTCGGTGAGGACGGCATCCCCGTCATCGGCATGGTGTTGAACGATTGGGACCCCAAGTCTGTCGGATATTACGGCTACGAGTACTATGGGAATTCCTACTATCAGAAGACCCCTCGTGCCGAGCAGATTTCCGCCTGACAGAGTCCGTTTGCGATCCTCCGGCATGGGGGACTGGATTGCTGTTGCCCTCGGGGTGGTACTTTGTTTCGTCATCTGGGACTGGGGGGGAGTCCGGGAACCAGGATGGTCGAATGCGATCCTCGCTCTCGGGATCATCGCATTGCCGGTCTGGATATTTCGTCCTGCGGGCGGCTTTGCGCCACCCCCTGCCCGCTGGTTTTTGTGGTGTTGGCTGCTGGTTGTCGTAGTTGTCGTCTTGCAACTGATACCCGTTCCACCCGGGGTGTTGCGCGTTCTCTCAGCCCGGAGGGCCGAGCTTGCGGCCAGTTTGCAAGGGATCGGGATTTGGAGCAGTTTCGCTCCGCTCAGCGTCTCTCCCGCCCTCACTTTGCGCCATCTTTCCCGCTTCTTGGCCTACACGCTGGTATTCCTTTTGGCGAGGGAGTCGGGCTGGCGACTCGGTCGGAGGGTCTGGCGGCTAGCGGTGCCTCTGGTTGCGGTCGGGGCGATGGAATCGTTGGTGGGACTTGTGCGCTTGGGGGACGGTTCCGGCGTGGAGAGCGCTGCCGCCCATGGCAACTACATGAATCCGAATCATTTCTCCGGCTTGTTGGAGATGATTCTGCCCTTTGTTGTGATGGCGACGGTTGCGGCAGCGTCGCGGGTCATGCGTGATTCCAAGCCTGGTCGCGCGACCCGGTCCAAACCGGTGTATTCCGGCGCGGAGTCGTTCGGTCGCGCCATGGTGCTTCTGGCATCGGCATTGCTTTCCTGCCTTGTGCTTGGGATGCAGTTGCGGTCGGGTTCCCGCGCCGGACTCGTTTCGACCGTTGCGGGCATGGCATGCCTAGCTGCCATAGGCCTATTTCGGACACCGGAACAGCGGCGAATGCCCCTGCGTGCCGCGGCACTGGTTGCCTTTTCGATTACCCTGCTGTTGGCTCTTGTCTATTTCGGTCCGGATGTCCTCTTCGACCGTCTGGCAGACGGAGCGCGGGATGGCGCTGCGGCATCCCGGGTCGACTTTTGGAAGGAGACTCTCTTCCTGATCCGGGACTACCCCATTTTCGGCTCTGGACTGGGTACCTACGCTTCGGCAATACAACGTTACCGCTCGACCGCACCACTCTTGCTGCTCGACTTCGCCCACAACGACTACCTGCAGATCCTGGCCGAACTTGGACTTCTTGGCGCCGCGCCCCTGTTCTTGTGCGCGGGCTACTCCGTCCGTTGTGCCATCCGCGCCGCAGTATCCGCCTTGGACTCTCCGAACCGGGAAATGGCGGCGGCCTGTGCGGCTTCGATGGTTGCGATTGCCGTGCACTCCCTGGCGGACTTCAACCTCTACATTCCGGCCAACGCGATGGTGCTAGCTTGGGTTGCCGGGCTGGGTTGCGCGTTGCATACCCGGGCGGAGTTGACATCCCGGTCCGTACCGGTTATTCCAGCGCAAACTGTACTGTGACCTCCGACCCGTAACGCGCGTATCCAGAGAAGGTCGTAACATTCCACTCGGCACGGTCTCCACGGCCGTTACGGGTGATGCGGTACAGGGCGGATTCCGGCACGTTGTAGATTTTGCCGCCGATATCGCGGGGGGAAAAGCGGATGTCCCAGGTCACCGTCCCGATTCCCGTCCTTCCGGCGAGCGGTTCCGAAACCCACTGGATTCTGCTGATCCCGCCAGTTGCGGGCTCGGCAAAGATTCGACAGTCGAAGTCGAGCCAGTGGATTTCATTGTCGACCTTCAGGAACCAACGTCGGCTTCCGGCAGCAATGTGAACCGAGAGGAACTCCTCGCCGTCCTCGAATTCCGTTTCGACTTGCGGGAGGCCGTCGCGCACAACGCGCAGCACAGTGGCGAGTTCGCCGTGCGACCAAAGTCCATCCACTGCGGTCGCGTTCGAGAACCTTTCGGACCCGCGTCGCAGCTCGGCATACCGCTCCACGCCGTCGGCGATCTCGACGACAGCCTGGAACTGGTCCAACTTCCGTGCCTGCTTGCCGCGCCCGACGAAGCGCGCAATGGACTCCTCCGCCACCACGTTCGAGAGGTCATCGATCTTGCGGTCGAGGTCGGCGGCAAGGTTCCGGCCCGCAAGGGAGTTCGGTGCAGCCTTTTGCGGCGTGTTTAGTGTCATCTCCGCCGATGAGACACCGCTCAAGCACGAACCCAGCCAAGCAACCATCAGCGCATCACGAAGTGTCATCTTGGACTCCTTGTTCGGAGGTTTGTCGAGCGCGCAAAGCCACAGACACCGCCATCAACTACTTCGACGCCGGCGCGGTCGGCGCGTAGGAGCGACACGGGCCCACCGACCAAGTCCGGACGTTCCCGATAGGAAAGACGGATTAAGGTCTCCGCCTTGCGCTCGTCCGGTTTGGCGATGAAGTTCCGATTGCCCGCGAGGAACGCGTCAATCTCCCCGTGGACGCCCAGGAAGTAGGCTGAATTTGGATTGGCGCAGTCGCCCGGGCAACCCATGACATGCCGCACGATCCTGACCCGCCCGCCTGGATCGGTCGCAACCTGGAACTCCAACACTTTGGCAGCAGGCCGCCGCCCTTCGACTCCCACCACCATCAATTGGAGTGCTGCCGCGCCCAGGTAGCGGGATGCAAATGCGGACTCATCCTTTCTCCGGATGGCCTCCAACATGATCTCCAGCTTTGGCGAAATCCCGTTCCACAGCCGGGAGGCCAGCGCCTCCATGGATGCGTCCGGAGTGTCGCCGTGCGGCGCGTAGCTTTCCTCAATCTCCCGGATGATGTCCAACGGCCCCGAGTCGCTGTCCAGCCATCCGCGCGTAAGGCCTGAAACCAAGACATAGTAAGGGCCGGAACGCGCGACCTTGCACATGCGGCCTTCCCTCGTCATCCCCTCTTCCCCGTAGCGCTCGTAGGTCTCCTTGCTGTCTACGGCTGCCACCAAGACGTCGGCCGAACGCAGAACCACTACCGAGGTCGCAGACGCGGGAATGCCGGTCGCCAAGGTCAGGATCATCGCCATCAGCGCAGTGCGTTCGTGCATTGTTCTCGGCATAGACATTCGGATCTCGTCACCGCAATAACGATAGTACTATGCGTACTGATTCGTCTGGGTGGTTCAGTATTCGCCTCCACCCTATAGAACGGCATTTCCCGGCAAAAACTTTAGCCCTGCCGTGATAAAGTTTTTCCATGACATCCACGAAACGATCCGCACTCCTTGTTGCCCCGCTGTTCGCCCTGCTCTTTGGGACTGTGGCGGGACAGGCTCAACTGTCACAAAAGCGCTCGCTGAGCTTGGAAGGTGCCAAAAAAATTGCAGCGGCTGCGGAAGCAGAAGCCGCGAAGAACAAATGGACGATGGTCATCACCGTGCTCGACGACGGCGGCAACATCGTGTACTTGGAAAGGATGGACGACACCCAGATCGGCAGTGTCAGTGTCGCAATTGACAAGGCCCGCAGTGCCGTCAACTTCAAGCGGCCCACCAAGGCCTTTGAAGACCAATTGGCCGGAGGGCGCACCGCGATCCTGAAGCTGCCGGGCGCGTTGCCTGTGGAAGGCGGCATCCCCCTGATGATCGACGGCAAGGTGATCGGAGCGATTGGCGTCAGCGGCGGCACCTCGGCGCAGGACGGTCAGGTCGCGGCGGTCGGAGTCGAGGTTTTCAACAAGATGGCGAAATAGTGGGCTTAGTCGGCGGCCCCGAACGTCCCGAGGTACGCCTCAAGGCCGGCACAGATCGATTCGGCGATGCGTTGCCGGCCTGCCGGAGTCGCCAGCCGGGCCTCGTCGGAAGGGTTGCTGAGGAATCCGATCTCCACCAGCACGGAGGGCATTTCGGCACCCGTCAGCACCACAAACGGAGCCTGTTTCACGCCGCGGTCCGCCATCCGGCGTATCCCGGTCACGGACTCCTGAATTTGCCGGGCCAGAAGCTTCGATTCGGCGGCCTTGTCATTCATCGCGATGGCTTGCACGACTCCCCGCAACTGCCCCATCGAGAGCCTGCTCCCCGCGTTTTCCCTCGCAGCCACGTCCACAGCCCCGACGTTGCCCGAGAAGTTGAGGAAGTAGGTCTCCACGCCCTGTGCCGTCTGTGTCCGCGACGAATTGGCATGGACGGAGACGAAAAGGTCCGCCTCCTGTTCGTTGGCTATCGCGGTGCGTCGGCGAAGCGCCACGAAGGTATCGTCGGACCGCGTCAACACGACGTCCAACCCCATGCGTTGGCGGGCCAGGACGCCCAAACGGAGGGAGACATCCAAGACCACATCCTTTTCAGCCAACCCAGTGCGGCCGACGGCACCTTCGTCGTGGCCCCCGTGCCCGGCGTCGATCACGATTCGCCGCACGGACACGCCCAATTCGCGTGCGAGGGAGAGTGTTCCGCCCCCAGGATTTGGTTCCGATCGCAGTACCAAGGGGGATTGGAGTTTCGCCACACGAATGACCGGAGTCTCCGGGCGCGGCAGCGGGACTGCAAACTTCGGGAGGGAAAAGAAGCCAAGGCCGTTCCACGGTGCCAGTGCCGACGGACTCGGGGGGGCAGGCGGGCGAACTTCGTCCGCCAAGCGTTGAGCACGACCTTGCGGAAGCACCAGATTTGGACCGGGCGGCTGGAAAAACCACGCAACCGTCCTGCCCGGCAGCGCCCCGTTCGCCAATGCAACGTTCGCCCATGCAACAAAGAGAAAGCCCGCGCTCAAGTACCTCACAAGGAGATAGTGGCGCGGGCCCGGTTTTTTCTCAAACAAAATTCGTTCCCGCAGGGGGAACGATGTTGCTACAACTGGTTGAGTTCGACGCTCGTGAAGAAGTACGCCAGTTCCTGCGCGGCGGTTTCCGGCGCGTCGGAGCCGTGGATCGCGTTGCGCTCGATGCTCTCCGCGTACAGCTTGCGGATGGTGCCGTCGGCCGCGTTCGCCGGGTTGGTTGCGCCCATGACTTCGCGCAGCTTCTTCACCGCGTCTTCGCGCTCCAACGCCATCAGGACCACAGGTCCTTCAGTCATGAAGTTGACGAGCGAGTTGTAGAAGGGGCGTTCCTTGTGGACGGCGTAGAATCCGCCCGCCACCGACAGGCTCAGGCGCGTCATGCGCAAAGCCACGATCCGGAAACCCTCTGTTTCGAGGTGCGCGAGGATGTTCCCCGCCTTGCCCGAGGCTACGGCGTCCGGCTTGATGATCGAAAATGTCTTTTGCATAGTTTTTGAAAGTCCTTGGCGTTAGCGCCCGATAAGCCGGGCAATGTTCTCGCCGATTTGTGCCGGGGATTCGCAGACCGTGATGCCCGCGTCCCGCATGGCCTTGATTTTGTCCGAAGCCGCGCCCGAGCCGCCCGAGATGATGGCACCGGCGTGGCCCATACGGCGTCCCGGAGGCGCCGTCTGGCCCGCAATGAAGCCGACCACCGGCTTCTTCACGTATTCCTTGATGTAGGCCGCAGCCTTTTCCTCGGCGTCGCCACCGATTTCGCCGATCATCACGATGGCTTCCGTGTCCGGATCCTCGTTGAGCAGGCGGACCGCGTCCGTGTGGGTGGTCCCGATAATCGGATCGCCGCCAATCCCGATGCAGGTCGACTGCCCGATGCCGAGCTTCGTCAACTGGCCCACAGCCTCGTAGGTCAGGGTGCCGGAGCGGGAAACCACGCCGACGCTGCCTTCCAAATGGATGTGGCCGGGCATGATGCCGATCTTGCACTTGCCCGGCGAGATCACCCCGGGACAGTTGGGTCCGATCAACCGCGAAGTCTTGGTCTTTAGGAACGACCACGCCTTCACCATATCGATCACCGGAATCCCCTCGGTGATGCAGACGATCAGTTCGATGCCCGCATCCGCCGCTTCCATGATCGAGTCGGCCGCATAAGGCGGCGGAACGAAGATCACGGTCGCGTTGGCCCCGGTTTCCTTCACAGCCTGCGAGACGGTGTTGAAAACGGGACGGTCGAGGTGGGTGTTCCCGCCCTTGCCGGGCGTAACGCCGCCCACCACGTTGGTGCCGTAGGCGATTGCGGTCGAGGCGTGGAACGTGCCTTCCTTGCCCGTGAAGCCTTGGACGATCAGGCGCGTGTTCTTGTCGACAAGTACGCTCATTAGTTCACACCCCCTGCCGCGGCGACTGCCTTCTCCGCCGCGTCCTTCATGCCGTCCGCAACGATGAAGTTGAAGCCGGAGGTTTGGAGAACCTCGCGCCCCAGCTCCACATTGGTGCCTTCCATACGGACCACGATCGGAATCGTGATGCCCAAGTCCCGCGCCGCCGCAACCACGCCGTTTGCCAACGTGTCGCACCGCAGGATGCCGCCGAAAACGTTGATCAGGACGGCCTTGACCGCGGGGTCGCCCAGCAGGATGCGGAAAGCGTTCTTGACCTGCTCCGCGCTGGCACCGCCGCCCACGTCGAGGAAGTTCGCCGGGGAACCGCCCGCGTACTTGATAATGTCCATCGTGCCCATCGCCAGACCCGCACCGTTCACCATGCAGGCGATGTTGCCGTCGAGCTTGATGTAGTTCAGGCCGAACTTGGAGGCTTCCACTTCGAGGGGATCCTCTTCGTTGATGTCGCGCAGCGCCGCGATGTCCTTGTGGCGGAACAGCGCGTTGTCGTCGAAGTTGATCTTGGCGTCGAGCGCGAAGACCCGGTTGTCCTTCGTCAGCATGAACGGATTGATTTCCGCCAGCGACGCGTCGGTGTCGATGCAGGCCTTGGCCAGCGCGATCATCGCCTGGACCGCTCCGTTGATGGCCGGGGCGGGGATGCCGATGCCGAACGCCAGTTTACGTGCCTGGTAGGGTTGCAGCCCGATGCCGGGGTCGATCACTTCCTTGAGGATCGCGTCGGGGTTTTCATGCGCGACCTCCTCGATTTCCATGCCGCCGGCGGCCGACGCCATAAAGATGATCTTGCCGGTGCCGCGGTCGAGCACGATGCCGAGGTAGAGTTCCTTGTCGATCGGGAGCGTCTCCTCGATCAGCAGGCGCTGCACCAAGCGGCCCTCGGGGCCTGTCTGGTGGGTAATCAGGGTCATGCCGAGGATCTTCTCGGCCCAGGAACGGGCGTCCGCCGCGTCCTTGGCGACCTTCACGCCGCCGCCCTTGCCGCGGCCTCCAGCGTGGATCTGCGCTTTCACGACGACGCTGCCGCCGAGTTCCAATGCAACCGCCTCTGCTTCGGCGGCGGTAAACGCCACCTTCCCGCGAGGCACCGGGACGTTGTATCGGGCAAGGATTTCCTTGGCCTGATATTCGTGAATTTTCATGGTGGGAGTTGCGAACGGCTTTGCTGAATTGTCCCGGAGGCCTTTCGGACCCGGAACCCCCACTTTATCACGGGAGGCGGGCCGGTCACGGCCTATCCCGTTGTCTGGCCTGCCCGCAACTTCTTTGCAGCCTGCGACGCTCGACAATCCTGTCGACGCCTGTTCTTCGTTTGGCTACGGCTCCGCTGCTCTGCGGCCAGGCTGCCAGCCCATGAGGTTCCTTTGTCCGTTGTGGGGCAGGTTGGCAACCTCCGCACGCGCCCTCCAAGGCGCGGCTTCCCTTGCCGCTCCGCTGCTCCCTTTTACCTGCCCCCAACTTCTTTGCACCCTGCAACGATTCCGACCGTGGGGCGGGCTATATTGCCCGCGGCGGGCTTTCAGCCAGCCGTAACCGGAAAGCTCGCAGCGTCAGGGCGCCGGTTTTTGGTTGCGGCTCCGCTGCTCTGTGGCGCAACCAATCCCGCCTTGACCACGTGCGCCGAGCGGTGCCCCGACTTAGCCAGGATAAGTCCCGCCTTGCCGCTTCGCCACTGGTCATGGCTTCCAGCCGCCTCATGCGCCGCAGGGCGCAGATTGCCCGCATCTCCCCGTTGGATGCAACCGGCACCGACCGGAAAAGTAAACGGCATTGGGCTGGCAGCCTGCCGCCAGATCGCCGAGACGGCGCACGCGTCGGAACAACGCGCGTCATCCACAACCGCCGCCCCATCCACTGGACCCATGACTTTCCACAGAGCGACCTCTACCCTGCGTACCAATCTCCCCTCATCGGGGACCCCCTCGCCCCGCCCCTTCCCCCCTACCACTCGAATCCAACCGCCTCCGCCACCTTACGTGCCCACGAATCAACCTCATCCGAAACGCCATGCACCCGACGGATTTCCCGCAGTTCAGCGAACACCGCTTCCGCCTCGCCAGCTCGATCCGCCACCAAGAGTTGTATCGTCCGATTCAGCAACCCCCCTGGCCAGCCATTCGCTGACGGCTGGCTCGGGATGGACCCCGTGGAGGAGGCGCAGTTCGGCGAGCAGGTCCCCGGCCCCCGCCAAATCGCCCGCCCCCGCCAGATGGATGGCGCGGTTGAAAAGGCCCTTGGCCAGTTGTTCGCGGACGGCGGCCTCGGGATGGACCCCGTGGAGGAGGCGCAGTTCGGCGAGCAGGTCCCCGGCCCCCGCCAAATCGCCCGCCCCCGCCAGATCGTTGGCGCGGTTGAAAAGGCCCTTGGCCAGCTGTTCGCGCACGGCGGGCTCGGGATGGACCCCGTGGAGGAGGCGCAGTTCGGCGAGCAGGTCCCCGGCCCCCGCCAAATCGCCCGCCCGCGCCAGATCGATGGCGCGGTTGAAAAGACCCCGGGCCAGCTGTTCGCGCACGGCGGGTTCGGGATGGACCCAGTGGAGGAGGCGCAGTTCGCCGAGCAGGTCCCCGGCCCCCGCCCAATCGCCCGCCCCCGCCAGATCGACGGCGCGGTTGACAAGGCCCTTGGCCAGCCATTCGCGGACGACGGGCTCGGGATGGACCCCGTGGAGGAGGCGCAGTTCGCCGAGCAGGTCCCAGGCCCCCGCCAAATCGCCCGCCCCCGCCAGATCGTTGGCGCGGTTGACAAGGCCCATGGCCAGCCGTTCGCGGACGGCGGGCTCGGGATGGTCCCCGTGGAGGAGGCGCAGTTCGGCGAGCAGGTCCCCGGCCCCGGCCAAATCGCCCGCCCCCGCCAGATCGTTGGCGCGGTTGAAAAGGCCGCTGGCCAGCCGTTCGCGGACGGCGGGCTCGGGATGGACCCCGTGGAGGAGGCGCAGTTCGGCGAGCAGGTCCCCGGCCCCCGCCAAATCGCCCGCCCCCGCCAGATCGATGGCGCGGTTGAAAAGGCCGATGGCCAGCTGTTCGCGGACGGCGGGCTCGGGATGGACCCCGTGGAGGAGGCGCAGTTCGGCGAGCAGGTCCCCGGCCGCCGCCCAATCGCCCGCCACCGCCAGATGGTTGGCGCGGTTGACAAGGCCGCTCGCCAGCCATTCGCGGATGGTGGGCTCGGGGTGGTCGCGATGGAGGAGGCGGAGTTCGTCGAGCGCTGCGGAACCCCACTCCGCGCTTACATCCAAGTCTCCACTCAACCCATACCCGAACCAAGCGACCGCCATTACTGGGGCCGGGAGCGGGGAGCCCGTCCCACCCTTCTCCTCGGCCGATTCCACCAGCCGGCGTCCTAGGTTGGGACCGCCCTTCCGCATGCACCCGTGAACCACCCAGTGAAGATACTCCCAGCGCCCCGGTCCCGACAAACAGCTTTCCAGCACCCCGAACAGTAAATCCCCGGCCCGGCCCTTCCCCAAATACTTGTCTCTGTCGCTCACCACCACCGACAACTATTCCGCCCGGCCCGCGAAATCCTCAGCCAGGTGCACCACAAACTGCCCCGTCTTCCCGCCCAGTTCCCAAGCCAGCTCCATCCATTCCGACACGCGCTTCGGCTGCAACGCCATCCGATCCAACACCAACAGCTCCCCGAGGAAATCCGGCTGCAGCGCGGGCAACCGGTCGTCCGATTCGATCCGCGCCATCCTGCCCAGCGCCCGCCGCACCGGAGGTCCGAACTCCAGCCGCTCCAGAACCGCCGTCAGTTCCATCCCTTGTCCCGCCGTCGCCACCGCCAGCACGTCCTTGGCCGACTCAAACTCCACGCCTTCGGGCAGATGGGAAAAGAACCGCGCCAGCACCTTCCGAGCCACGGTGACCGCATTCAGCGTTCCCGCATGCTCCACCCCGGATCCCGCCTCCTGACCCAGCATCGCCGCGAACAACGGGCGGGCCAGCTCCGGGTCCGCCAGCATCGCCTCCCGTACCGCCTTCTCCACCTGCGCCGACCACCTGCCTCGCCCGTACGCCCGCGCCACCGCCAGCGAATCGCCCGCTCCCAACACCCCCAGATGCAACCGCTCCGATTTCCAGCGCAACTCCTTCACCACCGACCCCTTGTCGCCAACTTCCAAGCGGGTGGCCAATCCCTGTTGTTGTGTATCCGGGTGGAAGCGGTCAATCAGGACAATCCGGGCGCGGCAATGCCATTTCTCTTCCGAAGACCGTTTCGCCAGATCGTGTAAAAAGTCTCGGATCGCTCCGATTCCCTCTTCCCCGCCATCGGCAATCCGCCCCGCGTAGTCGATCACGATCAGCGTGTCCGTGTCCGGGACCCAGCGCCGACCGGCTCCGCGCAACCAAGGCCCGGGGTCTCCGAGGAACCCCGTACGCCACAGTGCTGGCTCCCCGCCCGTCCCCGCCTCCGCTGCCCAACCTTCCAGCCGCCGCGCCAGCTCCGCGCCGAGCCGCGTTTTTCCGCACCCGGCGTCACCCGTGATCGTCGTCCACCGGACGTCCTTCAGCCCCTTCTTCGCAGCCTCAGGGTATTCACTCACGAAATCGATCAGGTCGCCCATCGCCTCTTCGCGACCCAGGAGCGGCGACGACCGGAAGCCGAACACCAACCGGTCCAAATCGGTCTTCGCTTCGAACGAGTGAAAGGGAGGGAAAAGCGGCGGCCGGTCCTGTTTCCGGAAGGCCCGCCCGACGGCATCCTCCACCGCCCGCGCCGTGACCTCAGCGCTGGCCTCAAACTTCCGCGCCAGCGTCAGGAATCCGGTGTCCAACTTTGAGCACAGGCCGTCGGATAGGAGGTCCAATCCGTGCGCGATGTCCTCGGTCCGGTCGGCGATCCTCCGCAGGGTTGCATGCTGCACCGCCGTCTGCGCGCGGGCATTCGTCTTCAGGTACAGTGCGATGTAGGCTTCCACATGTTGGGGGAGCACTTCACGAAATCGGCGGCGCAGGGAATCGGGAAGCTGGTCCGCACTTGCCAGCCGGAGTCGTTCCACCACCCTGTCCTCGGCCCCCGCAGCGAGAGCCTCCAGCATCTCCCCGCTCCGATCATTGGCATACATGGCACCGTCCACCCGTGGCATGAGGCCGCGCTGCGCATCCGCCACCCACTTGCCGACCTGGCGCACGGGGATGGCGTCGATGTCGAAGTCCCGCTCGGAAAGGCCCCGAAGGCCGCGCACCAGATCCGGCTGCGCGCCTGGATTCTGTTCAGCCCACCCATGGACCGTATCCCGCGCCGCCTCCGAGACGGCGGTTTTCACCATCCGGGCGATGTCGTGGTTGAGCAGCCCGTCGGTCTGTTCCTGATCCTCGCCGAAGTTGCTCTTCTGGCACAACCAGTGGAGGCCCGTGGCCGCGAGGCTCTGGCCGACCCCGCCCGCGAAAGCCACAACCCCCGGCCCAACAGCCGCCGCCACCGCACCCACGGCAGCCGCATAGCCAGCCGTGGCCGCCGCCTGCTTCCATCCGAGTTTGGATGCAATCGTCATGAAATACTCCGCCCACCGGGACAGTTCCAATCCCGCACGGTTTAATCATGATAACCCCGAGCTCGCCCGGACGTCCATCGAACGCACGAACCCGCGATGCCCTTTACCCCATGCGACGGCGGCGAGGATCCAGAGGGCTCTTGACGCGGTTCATCTGCTCCGTTCAAGTTGACATCAAGCAGGGACGGTTGTTAACATCAGGCCAGTATGATCCAGTCATTCCGGGACGATCGCGCCCGAAGGCTGATGATGCTCCAGCGCGTTGTCGATCTGGTGAACATCGAAGACCAAGCCCGCACGCGCTTGATCCGACTGGACTCGGCGGAGTCTCTTGATGATTTGCGTGCCTTCCGGGGCAATCGGCTCGAAGCCCTTTCGGGGACTCGCAAGGGTGAATTTAGCATCCGGATCAATGACCAGTACCGGATTTGTTTCAGGTGGGACGCGAAAGGACCGAAAGATGTCGAAATCACCGACTACCATTGATGGTGCCAACACGGACACAGACAATGCGCTCGCCCCGGTTCACCCAGGCAAAGTTCTAGTCGAGGACTTGCGCGACGAGAACATTGCCGTCGCGGATCTCGCGGAGGCAATCCATGTGTCCGAGGCCCAAGTTTCGGCGATCATCAGCGGCGTCGCCCCCATCAACGCGGACATTGCGGCACGCTTGGCGCGCTACTTTGGCACTTCGGAACAGTATTGGCTGAACATGCAGAACCGGTACGACAGGGACTCCATCGACCGGCTGGCTATCGACCGCGACGTACGCCCCAAGAAGGCAGCGTAGAACGGGCCGCACCGCTCTAACGGACTGCGCTGCACGGTAATCCGCCGCGCGATGAGAAGTCACGGATGTCGCCACCTGCCCGGCATCCACACCCGTCATGGAACGTTGCAATCCTGCGTCCCCGTCCCCGTCGGCCAGACTCTGCAGAGAGCGCCTATCAGCGATCTTTGGCCATTACGGTTCAGATCAATGACAGCGCCGGTCAGGCATCGACGTTAAACGAACTCGGAAACCTGTACTCCCGCATCGGTCGCACCGAGGAAGAGGTTCGCCTCTACCTTCAAGGTGCTGAAATCACCTTCCAACTCGGAGATCTACGCAACGAGGGGCTCCTTCGCAGCAACATCGCCGACAAGTTCGTCAAGCTCGGTCGTTTCGACGAAGCCCGCCGCGAAATTGACCGCGCCATCGAATGCGACAAACCCTTCGGCCACGTCGCCGCACCTTGGAACACCCTCGCCATCCTCTCCAACCTCGAACGCGCCGTCGGCAACCAACCCGCCGCCCTCGAAGCCCGAACCCGAGCGATGGAAGCCTACCTCGGCTACCGCCACGCCGGAGGTGCCCCCGAAATCGATCCAACCCAAATCATCGCGCTCGTCCACTAGGACCCCGCCGCCGCCCGCGCGCTCGTAGACGAACCCGAAATCCTCTTCGTCGTAGCCGCCGAAATCCTCCTCGCGACTATGGGCCGCCATCCCCCCGATCCCGGCACCAAACGACTCGGCTGCTCGCCCCCGCTCCCCAATCGCGATTGCCAACCCCCGTAGAGAAACCTCCAAGATTTTTGTCCCCTTTTTCTTCTTGCTATCGCCTATACATATAGAAGGATCTTTGTCCGATCACGGGTGGACCGACATCGCCTCGTCGCCGCCCACACAAGGGAGCACACCTCATGAAAATCGAGAGCCATTTCCCAAGCCTTCGAATCGCACTCGCAGCAGTGCTGTTCGCGGCAACTGCAACCGCCCAAACCTCCCAGGACCTCTGGAAACTCGCCAAAGGTCGGCCTGACCTTTTCACCGTCGCCGGGGCCGACGCAGGGGTGCCCGGTCAACCCTCCATCCTCCTCATCGGAGAAAACCATGCGAGTGTGAAAACGCAGACACAGCTCGCCGACCTTCTCGACGGTCTCTATGCCAGCCACTCGGTGGACGCCATCCTCGTGGAAGGCTCCAACGGGTTGGTTGACCCGTCCACGCTCCGCAACTCGCTGGCCAAGTACGACGCGCAAGGCATTCGCAATTTCCTCCGCGGGCAACTGGAGCTGGGCCAACTCGCTGGCTACGAGTATGTTTCCCTTACCCGTCCAGGCGTGCGGGTTTGGGGTGTGGAGGATTTGGAAGCCCGAGGACGTTACGTGGTCGATGCCGCCCGGCGCTCCGCCAAAGCGTCCTTGGATGACCAAGCCGCGCTCCACACGAGGGCTGTCGGCATCGCCAAGGCCGCCATCGCCGGTGCGTCTCCGACTGCCGCGCGGACCGCCGACGTAGATGGGGTGTTGAGCCGCTATCAGGCCGCCATCTCGGGCCTGAATGAATTCGCCCGAACCGAAGGCAAGAACCTGGCAGACGCTGAAGCGGACTACGCCGGGATCTTGGACAAGTACACCCGCGTCTTCGCCAAGCTGGAGCCAGTTCTTCCGGCCTACAATGCGGTCTTCCGTGAAATGGTGCCCTATAGGGCCGCAGCGGACAAGGTCAAGGCTGCCGGGACGCCGAGCGCAGCCGTTGTCGCTGAATTTACCGCCGCGAAGGCCAAAGTGGAGAAGGCCACCGAAGCTTTGGATGCGGCGGCCAAGAAGGTTGGCTACAAGGACGTTGAGGCCTTGTTGGCCGACACCAAGCAATTGGGCGAACTCCAAAAGAGCATCCAGTCCAGCGAGGATCGCCTCACCAAGCTGAGCAACACCCTGGGCAAACTTGAAAGCAACCTCGAAAACCACTTCTTCCTCGCCGCCAACGCCGCCAGGAACACCGTCGGGCATCCCGTTCCCGAGTTGCAGAGCTTCCTTCGCGTGGAGCGGGAAAAGGCTGCCGCGAGTGCCAACGATCCCGAAAAGCCCTACCTGACCGAGCGCGACAAATTCATGGTGGCGAACACCATGGCCTACCTCAAGGCCAACCCCACAGTCAAGAATGTGGTGCTGATCATCGGGTACGCCCATTTGGAGGGCATGACCAAGCGGCTTGCCCAAGAGAAGGTGCCGGTCGTCGCCGGGAAAATCGCGTCGAGCGAGGAACCCACGGAGCCTTGGGAGAACCGCGCCTGGGCACGCCGCCGAAACCCCTTCCCTGAGATCTTCAGGACAAACAAGGAAGTGACCCGGCTGCAGGATCAGACCTACCAAGTGCAGCTTCCGAAACTGGTCGGAAGCCTGCTCGCCAGCAAGGGCCTTCCGGGCGAACTTGGTGGAACCGGTGGACGAAAAGCCCTCGTGCTGGTTAGCCCCGAAGAACAGAAGGCGAACTGGGGCTCGCAGGTTGTCAACGCCGGCAAGATGCCCGATGCGTCCGGCAAAACCTACCAACTCGTTGACCGTGATCTCGCCCAGACTGCGGCGAAGGCGCTGAGCACCAATGCGACGACGTATGGCAGCGCGTATTTTTCCAAAGATAGTCAGGGTAGGACAACTGTGAAAATGGACCTGCCAACGGGAACCGTCGATGTGGCAACCGCTAGGAACTCTGTGCCGACTGGGAACCAAGTAACCCCCAACCGTGTGGTCGTTGCCGTGGAAGGAAAGGAAGACGCCTTCCTGAAGCTCTGGCTGGCCGATTCGCAAAGCCGGACGCCATGGACCTCCCGCCTTTCGAAGTCTGAGGGTGCCAAACCCAGTTGGCTCTTCACGAAGAACATGACCGTGGCCGCCCGTCACATTGAGGCGATCGAAAAACAGGACCCCTTGAAGATCGGCAATGTCGCAACTTTCCGATTCCCCGGCGATGGTAGCGGCGGTGGCGGGAACGATTCGTTTGACCACATGTGGTTCACGCCCGAACCGGGGGACCACGCCCGCGTTCTGCTTGTGGTCGGCCACAACTCACCTGAGTTCCGTGCCGCCTTGAAAGTCGCCGCGTCGGAACAGAAATTCAAGAACAAGCAAGTCGCCTTGGCCACATGCTTCGACCCAATCGAGTCCCAAGCCATTTCCGACATGCTGCTCGATGCGGGAGCGCTGATGGTGTGGTCCCCGAGCCAGACCATCACTCCCGGTTCCGCCGAAAAGCTGGCGAACTACATGCAGAAAGTGGACACCCAGCAGAATCCGGTCCGAGGCCTCGACAACTACATCAACCGCACGCTGGAGCTTTGGCATCAAACGGAGGCTGACGACGCAGACCTGAAGCTTCTCCTCGATTCCGTCAGCCGGGCCAAGCTCGACGCTGTCGGCATTCAACGGGTTCTTGGCGACTAAGCGACTTGGCCAACGAAAATGTCCAAAGACGTCAACGTACTGTTCTCATCTCCGGGCGATGTCACAATCGCCCGGAGTGCGCTGATTGGAGTCGTAAACGAAGTACGGCCCAGCTTTGAAAGGCATGGGATCTCCTTGACGGCATGGGCCTTTGACTTCCATGTGACCCCATCGGTCCCGCATCCAAGCGAAACTGTTCAGATCGTAATCGACCGGGAGATGCCTCGCAAGGCGGACGGGAGTCTTGACTACGATCTATACGTCGGAATAATGTCCCGTCGTATCGGAACTCCCCTGCCGGACGCCCCTTCCGGCACAGTCCATGAATTCCGAGAGGCGTTGGCCTCCTTCGAAGCCACCGGCAGACCTCGGATTCTTTTCTATTTCCTGAACCAGTCAACGTTCACCGGAGACCCGGATCCCCAAATGAAAGGGGTTCTGGAGTTCAAGGAGAAGTATCCCGGTCTATACACATCCTGTTCGGACGAACGCGACCTGGTAGCAAGGTTCCGGGCGCACCTGTTGGCCGTACTATTGGAGTTGCTTGACCCGGTTGGCCCTTTCGTGCCCGATGTCGTTCTGTCCCCGTGGTGGAGCAAGGTCGCTGCCGAGCACGAACGGATCCGGGCGAGCTACAGTCCCGCCGTTTCGGACACATCCTCGAAACGAGTCCCCGAGATTCTGCGCCAGCTCCATTCTCTCTTTGGAAGACAGGCGCAGCTAACGCTTCAGGAGCGTCAGTGCCTTGCGGCGACGCTCCTGGCGCTAGGGTTGGAGCGGGCTGATTGGGACACCTTCACCCGCATCGCTTGCGAAGAATCGGCTTGTGGTCCAGTCTTGCTCCAGACACTTGCCCGTTTTGCCGACCCTCCTGTACTTGTGCCTCCCTTGGGTCCGACGCGGCCAGACCTTATCGCTAGTCTGGCCTCAGTAGGAACAAGCTTGGCCCGAACAAGAAATCACCTCGCCCTCGGCACACCCGCTCACATCACCTCGGTCGACGATTGGATTGCTCTTTGTACCGAGAAGATCGAATGCGAACATGGCATAGTTAGGCACCACCTATCGGTCCCCGCTTGGGATTGGAGCGGGCCACTCGCCGAAGCGGTCGCGTTGGAAACCGAGGTGCTATGGCAAGAACATCGGTCTGTCCTCACAGGGCAACTGATGAAATTCACGGTTACTCAGCCCGTGGTCGCACTCGACTGCCGCTTGGCGTGGGTTCCGAAAACGGTTTTGGCCATGATCCGGAAACGGAGCAAATCGTCTGCGCGGTCCTTGCAAGCTCGCCCGCACTTTGGAACCAACGAATTGCCCGCAGTCGAGCAGTTACTCCCTCTACCCCGATCAAGAGCAAGCGGGCCGGTCCAGTTTCATTCCGGACTCGATGGCTGGCCCCGCCTACTTGTCAGCGGCGTCGTCGTGGCGGAGGCTGGCTTGCAGGGAACCATATCCTACTTGCCCCCCGATGGCGAATGGGTCGAGTGCGTCTTGGAATGCGATGAGATCGGGGAATACCTGCCAGTCTTCACAGTCCGCCTCTCACGATTGGAACCACACGAGATGGCAGCGTTGGAGTCCTCCCCGGAGGCGGAGGATCTGCTGGCCTCCCTCGGCCTGTGGAACGAATTGCTGGAGCGAATCTGGCCAAGGCTGATGGGATCGGAACCTTCGAAGGTGGACCTTACCTGCGCCTACCACATCCTGAATACCTCTTTCGACGAGGCTGCCACAGATTGCCCCGCGTTCTTGCGAAGACGCGGTCTCTATTGGCAGGCCTTGGAACTGATTCGCGAGCGGATCGCGAATTTCGACAAGACTGCTTAGCTGGGAACTGGTTCGTGTGCCGTCCCCCTAAACACCCACTTCCTGCAAACGCGCATCGGGACAATCCGCTCCACCAGCTCCATCACCTCCCGGTTTCGCGCCGCCACCTTCAAGTCGTAGTCCGCCTGCACCCGCATCCAGAACTCCGGCGTGCTCCCGAACAGCCGCGACGCCTTCAGGCACATCACCGCCGAAAAGCGCATTCCGCCAGCCCAGGATCTCCGGCATAGTTGGCGTGTCCCAAACATCCAGGTTGCCAGGTCTTGCCGCAAACGTCCAAGTCCAACGTGACAATTCCTCTGACTCGACCATGTGCCACCCGCCATCAGCCCATCGAACCGGCTTCCGCCACTGAGCACCCGAATGGTGGAAAATAGTAGGGGCAGCGATACGCAGGAGACCATGCATGGCGAACGTCGGCTACAACGTACTATTTGAAGAACTGGGCGAAGGCGGATACCAAGTCATGGTTCCCGCTCTCCCCGGCCTCATCACTTACGGTCGTACCTTGGTCGAGGCCCGCGAAATGGCGCGCGATGCCATCACTTGCCACGTTCTCGGCTTGATCAAAGACGGTGAGGAAATCCCGGAGGATCCGTTCCTGCCTGCCCCTCCGCTTCAAGAAGAAATGCTGATAGCCGTCTGACCGCCCATGTCTCGCTTCGGAAGTCTGAAACCCAGGGTTGTCCTGCGTGCGCTAGCGCGTGATGGCTGGTACGTCCATGAAACCACCGGTTCTCACGTCCAGTTGAAACATCCGAAGAAGGCCGGACGGGTTACCGTGCCGAACCACCAAGGCTTCGATCTCCCGAAACCGATAGTCCGGAGTATTGTCCGTCAGGCAGACCTAACGAACGACCAGTTCGAAGCCTTGCTCGACTAGCGATGGGAAACCCGGATGTCCCCCATGCTTGTCACGTCCCGCGAAAATAAATCCGGCTTCCCTCTAACCCCAACAAACCAAACCCCAAACCGCCCCTTCTACAACCGTAGTTCCAGTCCTCCATAGTTCGTTTTCCACCCCCCGCCGCGCTACGATCATCGCGCGATGGAAAACTTGACCCATACCCCAGAGACCACCTCCTCGGCCGGTCCCCCCGCCACCCCCAAGCCCCGTCCCGAGACGCAAAGGAGCGCCGCCCAGATCGCCGCCTCCCGCGCCAACGGAGCCAAATCCAAAGGCCCCAAGACCGAGGAGGGCAAGCGCATCGCCGCGCTCAACTCCCGCCGTCACGGCCTCCTTGCAGCCTCCACCGTGATCGACGGCGAGGAGCAAACCTCCTTCATGATGCTCTCCGAAAGCCTCATCGAGCTCTTCCAGCCCGCCGACGAGCACGAGGCCAACCTTGTCGAAACCATGCTCACCTCCATGTGGCGCCGCACCCGCGCCCTTTCCATGCAAACGTCCGGTATCTCCATCCTCGTCCGCAAGCAGGCCAAGCTCGCCGCCCAATCGGGCACCCCCGCCCGCGACTCGCACCACCTCGCCTTCACCGGCCTCTCCGCCAGCCTCGCCGCCGCCAGCGTTGCAAAGAGTGCCGACGCCGACGCCCGCACCCTCGACCTCCTCCACCGCTACGAAGCCCACCACACCCGCGCCTACAGCCGCGCCGTCAAGGACCTCTTCGCCTACCGCAAGCTCCGCGGCCAGCAACCCATCCCCACCTTCGACCAATCCGCCGCCGACCAGGCCGTCGCCCCCACCCAACCCGACTCCCCCGCCCAATCCACCTCCGCCACCGACCCCACGCCATCCGAGCCGCGCGCGCAAGCAAGCGTTCCCAATTCCCAACCAAACGAACCCACCCCGACCCCCACGCCAACCCCATCCGTGACCCCGAAACCCCATTCCAACCACCCCGGCCGCAACAAATTCAAGAAGAACCGGAGGCGCAAATAGCAGCTGACACCATCCTCCGACCCCGCCATCACCGCTAGGCGACTTTTTTATTCGCCCTGTTTTCAAGCACTTGCCTCTCGGACAGGGGTAGTGTGCCCTCCCCGGTCTGGTAAATGTAGCGGTGTGACGGACTGGCACGTTCAAAAATCGGAATCCCAGCATCTCACGCCCGATCCAGGCCTATCCGAGGTGCTTCCCCCTGCAACCGAAATCGAAGACGCCGTCACCTTCGCCCGCACCCGCCTGGGCTTCCACCCCGACCCCATACAAGAGAAGATGCTCCGCGCCAACCCCCACCGCGTCATCCTCAACTGCTCCCGCCAGTGGGGCAAATCCACCGTCGGGGCCGCTGTCGCGATTCACCGCGCGTGGACCCGCCCCGGTTCCACCATCCTCGTCGCCAGCCCCTCCGAGCGCCAGTCAGGCGAATTCGTCCTCCGCTGCCGCAAAATGCTTTTCAACATGGGCCTGGAGCCTTCAGGTGACGGCAGCAACGCCATTTCCATCGCCTTTGAAAACGGCTCCCGAATCGTCGGCGTTCCCGGCAAGGAGGGCCGTATCCGCGGCTTCTCCGTCGACCTCATGTTCATCGACGAGGCCGCCTTCGTCGACGATTCCGCCTACAACGTCCTCCGTCCCATGCTCGCGGCGACGAAGGGCGACCTCTGGATCCTCTCGATGCCCAACGGCAAGCGCGGTTTCTTCTACGAGGCTTGCACCTGCGGCAAGAACTGGACCAAGTTCACCGCCCCGGCCACCCAATGCCCCCGCATCGCCCCCGACTTCCTAGAAGACGAGCGCGACAACATGAGCCCCACCCAGTTCGCCCGAGAGTACCTATGCGAGTTCAACGAATCCGAAGACGCCATCTTGAGCCAAATCATCATCGAAAAAGCCATGCAAGACTCCCTGGACATCCTAAAAATCCCAACCTAATTGTGGGGCAGGTTGCCAACCTGCGGCGGGGTCGCCGACACCGCCACGCGCCCTCAACGCGCGTATCTGTTTGCAGCTTAGCTGCTGTGTGGGGCAGGCATTCTTGCCTGCAGCCGCCTTTTAGGCGGCCATAACCGAACTTCCCGGAGCGCAAGCACCACAAACCTCATTCACTGAAAGGAAACTAACTCCCATGTTCTACCTAGGCCTGGACCTCGGCCAACGCCGTGACCACACCGCAATAGCCATCATCGAAAAGATCGAATCCCGCCGCCCCTGGGGCGAGTCCATCTTCCTCGCGCTCCACCTGCGCCACGCCGAGCGCGTCCCCCTCGGCACCTCCTACCCCGCAATCGTCGAGCGCATCCGCACCATCGTCAGCGTCCCCGAACTCCGCGACAACGTCAACATCACCGTCGACGCCACCGGTGTCGGAGCCCCCGTCGTCGACCTCCTCCGCCAGGCCAACCTCGGCTGCCACATCACCCCCGTATCCATCACCGGCGGCGACAAGGCCTCCCTCGTCGGCACCGTCTACAACGGCCCCAAGGTCGACCTCTGGGCCGGACTCGCCATCATGCTCGAACGCGAGCAACTGGTCATCGCCAAAAAGCTCCC
>CAIVPR010000176.1 GCA_903907865.1 uncultured Acidobacteriia bacterium | reverse complement strand
GTCGCGGCTCGGCGGAATCAGCCGGTAACCGAGCCGCGACCGCGAGGGAGCGTTCTTTTCGGCCATACGCAGTTTCTGCCCAAAACGAAAACCGGGTGCAGCCCCACAAAGGGCTGCACCCGGTTTGTTTTCTTGCCAAGGCCTCTGCGCGCGTTACGCGCTGAAGGAACTGCCACAGCCGCAGGTGGACTTCACTTGCGGATTGTTGAACTTGAACCCCGACCCTTCGAGGGACTCCACGTAGTCGACCTCGGCACCGTCCAAATACAGCAGGCTGGCTTGGTCGACAAACACCTTGAGCCCCTGGTAGCTAAACGTCTTGTCCAGCATGTTGGGCGCGTTCTCAAAGGCCATGGAGTAGCTGAACCCCGAACATCCGCCGCCAACAACCGAGATTCTCAGGCCGCCGGGCTTGGGCTCTTGGGAATCCAAAATCTCCTTCACTTTCGATACCGCTGTTTCAGTCAAGTTCACCATGTGAATTTCGTCCTCCTCTGTGACACTTCTGTATCAGTATAAGGGATGCCGGAACCCGGTTGCGGGATTCCAGACCCTTGTGGATCCGGCAACATGCGGCGGTCGGCGGCTTTGGCCCCCCAGGTGCATGGTGGCTCGACGTAACGCTGCGCAAATCTTGAAACGGGAGGGCCGTGCCCAGCGTAGTCGATAGCAGTATGGAATTGACAAGCACCCTCTCGTTGCCGTTCTTCGGCGGGAAGTCGATACTGAAAAGCAAGGTGGAATACGAGGGTACACCCGAGGGCGCACTGGTCCGGCGGGCGCAGGACGGCGACCAAACCGCTTTCCAGGAAATTGTCGAACGGCACCAGAGCAAGGTGTTCTCCATCATCCATGGCATCGTGCGCCACCGCAACGACGTCGAGGACATCGCGCAGCAGGTCTTCGCGAAGGTTTTCTTCTCGCTCCGCAGCTTCGACTTCCGCAGTTCCCTTATCACCTGGATCTACAAGATCACAGTGAACGAGTGCTTCGACTACCTGCGGAGGAAAAAGGTCCGCAAGCTGGTCTACGAGAGCGACATGAGCGAGGACGAATCGCGCCGTGTCGAGAACATCGAACCAATGTCGGAGCGCTCCACGCGCACCGACACGACGCTCGCCCGGCGGGACTACATCGTCAAGTTGATGGACAAGGTTTCCGACGAGGAGAAGCAATTGCTGATGCTCAAGGAAGTGGAGGGCTACTCGGTGGAAGAACTAGCCTCCATGCTGCACATGAACGAGAATACGATCAAGGTGAAGCTCTTCCGTGCACGCCAGAAACTGGTTCGCGCGTCCCAACGGCTGGACCGCTTTCCCACGATCGATGCAAAGGCTAGCGCCTGAGCGGCCAGGTTGCCCACAGAGGGTGCACTCATGAGTAACGTACACAACATCGTCGCGGAGGGCTTGGAGCAATTCTTGGAGGGCAACCCGCCCGCCGGCTTCCAAGAACACCTCGCAGTCTGCCAGGATTGCCGGAATGAGGTGGACGCCTTCCAGCAGGTTTCCGTGCTGCTCGGAGACTTGGCAGCCGTCCCCGATTTGGCCCCGGAGCCGCCACCCGGCTTCTACCTTCGGGTCGCATCGGAAATCGCCGAAAGCCGCCGGGTCCGATTCTGGAATCTGTTTTCGCCATCCCCGGCATTCTTCCATCGCGTGGCGATGGCGTCCGTGCTTCTGCTGGCTGGCCTTGGCGCCTTCATGGTCACCCGCGAGGCGTCTGCGGACCATACCGACGCGGTTGCACTCATGGCCGAGTTCAATGCGCCGCCGAGCGCGAATACCAGCGTGCAAGAGCCTTTGCCGGCGAGTCCCGCACCCGTCGACAACGCCTCCAGCCGCGACCGGCTCCTGTCGACGCTCGTCAGCTACGGGGAGTAGCGGTTGGAATTGAAATGATGCTCCGGCCCTCCGAGACAAGAGCGGTTTTGTCCTTGGCACTGGTGTTCCTATGCGGGTGCGCCCTTGGTGCCTCGGTCATGACCTACTGGCACCATCCGACCATGCTCCATACCCGCGCCGCCACAACGCTCAACTTGTCGGTCCGCGAGTGGGACGAGGAGCTCGGCCTCTCACCGGAACAAAGTAGGCAGTTGGGATCGATCCTGGACGACTTCGGCAGGTACTACGAAAACTTGTTGTCCGACGGGAACACCCGCATCCTTCAGATCCTCAACCCGGACCAACGCCGCAAGTTTGAGGCGCTTCTCAAGGAACATCGCAAACTTCGGCCGGCGGCGGGGGAGTAGTACTCGTTTTGTGGCAGAGCTCAAGCATGTGGGTTAAACTAGGTGTGTTGCGCTCAAGACTCATACTGGCGGTTATTTGCCTCTCGCTGTTTGCCTGCGGGCGTGGCTCCAAGGGCAATTCAGCCCCGGCGGGCGCGGAAGCGGGAGTTCGGGCGGTTGCCAAGCTTTCCGACTCAGCACGCGACCCAATCGAGGTAAAGCCGGTCGAGGCTTCAGGCCTCCCCATCGGAACGATAGTGCCGGTGTCAGTCTACGAGGTCTTGGATTCCGACACAACTCCGCCGGGAACGTTCGGGTATTCGGTCGTCGACGATGACGTCAAGGGTACCGACGGAAAAATCGCGATCCCGCGGGGCAGCCCTGCCATCATACTCGTCCGCACATCGGGACGCGAGGGACAAGTCTCGGTGTTGGCGCTATCGCTCTACCAAGTGACCATCGCGGGCAAGTCGATTGTCCCCCTGCCAGGCACTTTTGAGCTGGGGCATGCGGACTTTCAAGAGGACGCCTCCAAGGATGCCCACGTCAAGTCCGTGCACTTCACCCGGCAGTCCCGCATCGAATTCAAGCTCACCCAAGCGATACGGCTCAAATAGTTCCGGCACTGTTGCGGCTGTGAGAAAATACGGACGTCACCTATGCGCTATCCGCTTCTTGCCATCGCCTCCCTGTTGCTGCTAGCAGGCTGTTCCAACACCCCGTCGCACCAGTCACGCACCTACCAGCCGGGCGAAAAGGCAATTGTAGACAAACTGACTTACAGTATTGTGGACACGCAAATCGCGCCGCGTCTGGGCGAGGAGCCGAATCCGCGGTTGCCCCAAAATCGCTTCTTCATCGTGCAGATCTCGGTTTCCAACTCCGCCAACCGTCCCCTACCCATCGGCTCGATGACCTTGATAGATGACTCCGGCAAGGTCTACAACGAATTGGCGGACGGCACCGGCGTCCCGCGCTGGTTGGGGATCTCGCGGAGCGTGGACCCGGCGCAGACCGAGCAGGGCGCGGTGCTCTTCGATGCGCCAGCCGTCCACTACAAGCTGCGGTTGACAGACGACACGGACAAGGACGATGTTTTTGTCGATCTCCCGCTCAACTTCATGCACGAGCAGATGATGAATGCGCCTGTGGCATCACCCGATGACACAAGCAAGCCCTAGAGCCGTCTCGGCCGCAGCAATGGCGCTGGTCGGCCTGCTACCCGTGCTCTGCCATGGACAGACGCCGAAGGGCGGTGCTGCGACCGCAGGCCAACTCAACCTGATCGATCCCGTCATCTCACAGTTCGAGGATGGCCCGCCCGTAGGCAACCAACGTGTGGTTCCGGGGGAGTCGGTCTTCTTCCGATTCGGTGCGGCCGGCTACAAGACGTCCGATTCGGGCCGGGTCCAATTGACCGGGCACCTCCAGGTTTTCGATTCGAGGAACGTCGCGATCATGTCCGTGGACGAGGTGGCCGTCGCCACCACGCTGCGGGACGAGGACAAGAACTGGAAGCCGAAGCTGCATTTCCAATTCCAGATACCGCCGATCGCCCCGCCGGGAACCTACCGGATCCACTTCGAAGCGACGGACGACCAGACCAAACAGAAGGGGACGTCCGAGGCAACATTCCAAGTGGAAGGCCGCAACGTGCCACCCTCGGATTCCATCGTGGTGCGGAACCTGAACTTCTACCGCAATCCGGACGAGGAAATACCCTTGCGGGTCGCCGCCTACCGGCCTGGGGATGCCGTCTGGGTCAAGTTCGACGTCACCGGCTACAAGCGCGGCGAGCAGAACTCGATCGACGTCACCTATGACGTGGCGGTAACGGATTCACAAGGCAAGCAGGTGTTTTCGCAGCCCGACGCGGCATCCGAGAAGAGCCAGGCATATTATGCCCAGCCGTGGGTGCCGGGGGTGTTCAGCCTGACGCTGCAAGGGAACACCCGGCCAGGGGAATACCACGTTTCGATTACGGCGAGGGACGGAATCGGCGACAAGAGTGTCACCGCAACTACCGCCTTCCAAGTCGGCAACTAGCCTATTCGGGTGGCGCAAACGGCCACTTCATCGTCGTGGAGGCACCGCCGTCCACCGAAATCACCTGCCCGGTGACGTAGTCGGAGCCGGGTGCGGCGAGAAATACCGCCAAGGGAGCAATGTCCTCGGGGGTGCCCATGCGGTCGTTCGCTTGGATCGCTTTGCGCCATTCCGCCATGTTCTCGGCCTGCCACATGGCGCGATTGAGATCGGTCAAGATGAAGCCGGGGGCAATGCAGTTCACTTGGATGTTGTGTCGCGCCCATTCGGCAGCCAGCGCCTTGGTGAGTTGCCGACCGCGCCCTTGCTCAAGGCGTAGACCGAAACCCACGGCAAGCCGTGCAGCGTGGTCAGGCTGCCGATATTGATGATCTTGCCGCCGCGGCCGCGCGCGATCATGCCCTTGCCGACGGCCTGCGTCAGTTCGACCAAGCCATGGACATTCGTTTGCAGGATCTTGTCGTACTGCTCCCGGGTGTAGTCCTCGAACTTCTTGCGGATGTTGGTACCCGCGACGTTGACGAGGATGTCCACTTCGCCCGCCTCGGCGGCCGCGCGCTGGATGGACTCGGAGCTTTCCACGTCGAGTTCCAGCGCCCTCGCGCCGATCTCGGCGGCCAGAGCTTCGAGCTTGTCCTTGGACCGCGCGGCGAGGATCACTTCCGCGCCGGCATCCCGCATCGCCCGCGCGATCGCCAGGCCAATTCCACGACTGGCGCCCGAGACCAGCGCCGTCTTTCCGTTGAGTGAGAAGGGTGTCAAACCGACATTGTCGCACTGTTACAGTGGAAGGCAGTGACGAGTTTTTCCGATTCCGGCGCTGCGACCGCCAGCTCCGCAGCTTCTGGCGGTTCCACCGCGGCTTGGGCCACTTCCTTTTTCGCATCCAAGTTCGGCATCGGCAAGCGGGAACTGGAAAACTACCTCTCCGAAGCCCTTTCAAGGGGCGGCGACTACGCCGACCTCTACTTTGAGTACGTCGCTTCGACGTCAATCAGCATCGACGAATCCATCATCAAGAGCGCCACGCAAGGGGTATCGCTCGGCGTCGGAATCCGCGTGATCGCCGGCGAGCGCACTGGCTACGCGCACTCGGGCGACCTGAGCCCCGAAAAGATCCGCGCCGCCGCCCGCGTCGCGGCAATGATCGCGTCGGGACCTTCCAAAGTAGAGTCGGCAACCTTGGAAGACGGGCCCAAACGCAACCTGTACCCGATAGTCACCGCGCCCGCCGAAACCGCCTTCCATGAGCGCGTGGAACTGGCTTGGCGCGCCGACCGGGCAGCCCGTGCCTACGACTCCAAAATCTTCCAGGTCCAGGTGACCTGGGCCGACAACATCCGGGAAGTATTGGTCGCCACCAGCGACGGCGTACTCTCCTTCGACCGCCAGCCGCTGGCTCGGCTCAGTGTCTACGCGCTGGCACGGGATGCCGCCGGCTCGCCGCAGCAGGGACATGCGGGCGGCGGCGGACGCCGTGAGATCTCCTGGTTCCACGACGAACGCACCCCCGAATTCTTCGCCGAGGATGCCGCCCGGCAAGCGGTCGCGCAATTGACCGCCGTGGAGGCCCCTGCGGGCGAACAAACGGTCGTGCTCGGGCCCGGATGGCCCGGAGTGCTGCTGCATGAAGCGGTCGGCCATGGCCTCGAGGCGGATTTCAACCGCAAAGGCGTTTCCGCGTTCAGCGGCAGGATCGGGCAGAAGGTCGCCAGCGAGCTGTGTACCGTTATCGACGACGGAACCATCGGGGGACGTCGCGGCTCGCTCAACGTGGACGACGAGGGCAATCCGACCCAGCGCAACGTGCTGATCGAAAAGGGCATCCTGAGGGGCTATCTACAGGACCGGCTTTCCAGCCGCATCCTGGGCGTCGCGCCCACCGGCAGCGGGCGTCGCGAGAGCTACGAATGCGTCCCCATGCCCCGCATGACGAACACTTTCATGCTCGCCGGGGAGAGTGATCCGCAGGACGTCATCCGCTCCGTCAAACGCGGCCTCTACTGCGCCAATTTCGCGGGCGGGCAGGTGGACATCACCAGCGGCAACTTCGTCTTCTCGGCGTCGGAGAGCTACCTGATCGAGGACGGCAAACTGACGCGCCCGGTGAAGAACGCGACTCTGATCGGCAACGGCCCGGAATCGTTGGGACGCATCTCGATGGTCGGGTGCGACTTGGAGCTGGACGAAGGCATCGGCGTCTGCGGCAAGGAAGGCCAGAGCGTGCCGGTGGGCGTGGGCATGCCGACGGTGCGGATCGACGGCATGACCGTCGGAGGCACCGCTTGACGCTCGACGATTTGAAGGAGTTGGCCCAAACCGTCGTCCGTCGCGCCACTGAGGCAGGGGCGGAAGGCGCGGAGTGCACCGTTTCGGATAGCACCGACTTTTCCGCCAAGGTGCGAATGGGCGAACTGGAGAAGCTCCAGCAGGCTGGAAGCACCGGGGTCGGGCTGCGCGTGATCACCGGTCGGAAGATGGGCGCGTCCTACACTTCAGACCTGACGCGCGACGGAATCGACCGGATGGTACGGTCGGCTGTGGATCTGGCGTCGTTCACCACCGAGGACCCGCACGCCGGTATGCCGGACGAAGGGGAGATGGCGACCTCCACCGCCGACCTCGGCCTGTATTCCGACGGCGTGGCGCAACTGGATTCGGAAGTAAAGATCGATTCGGCACGGCGCGCGGAGGCGGCAGCTCTAGCCGTCGACCCAAGGATCTCGAACTCCGAAGGCGGCTCCTTCGAGTCGAATCTGGGCTTACGCGCGTTTGCCAACTCGCATGGCTTCTGCGGCGGCTGGCGAGCTAGCTCCTGCTCGATCTCGGTAGTCCCGGTGGCCAAGTGGGACGGCGGCATGGAGCGCGACTACTGGTACACGCTCTCCCGCGACTACGCCGGACTGGATTCGCCCGAATACGTGGGACAGCGCGCGGCGGAGCGCACGCTGCGGCGGCTCGGCGCGGTCAAGGTGGAGACCCAGAAGGTCCCCGTGGTGTTCGAACAGCGGGCGGCCCGGACGCTGCTCGGGCACGTCTTCGAGGCGGTCGACGGCAGGTCCATCTACCGGGAATCGTCGTTCCTTGCAGGAAAGCTCGGCGAGAAGGTCGCTTCCGAGGGCATCACCATCATCGACGACGCGACGATACCTGGAATGTTCGGCTCGCAGCCGTTCGACGACGAAGGTGTGCGCACCCGCCGCACAGTGGTGATCGAGCGCGGCATCCTGAAGAACTACCTGCTGAACAGTTACGCCGCCCGCAAGCTGGGAATGCGCACCACCGGCAACGCGTCGCGCGGACTGACCGGGAATGCCGGCGTCGGCATCGGCAATTTCTTCATCGAGCCGGGAGCCCGTTCCGGCGCGGAAATGATCAGCGGCATCCGCAATGGATTTTTTGTGACCGAACTGATCGGCAACGGTGTCAACACTGTAACGGGGGATTATTCCCGCGGGGCGGTCGGGATTTGGATCCGCGACGGCGAGTTGGCGTTCGCGGTGTCCGAAGTCACCATCGCCGGGACGCTCCAGGAGATACTGGCAGGTGCGGAGATCGGCAACGACCCGGAAATCCGGGGATCCATGTGGTCGCCGACCATCCTTGTTCCAGAAATGACCGTGTCGGGCAAATGACAGTTTCGGGGCTTTAGATGAAAGACGTGAAGATCTCTCCGGCCACCATCGTGATGGGCTTGGCCGCAGTCCTCATTTTCGGATTGTTCGGCTGGCTGACTTTCGGGCCCAAGCCCGCTCCACCCCCGCCGCCCCAGCTTTCCGCCGAGGGTCGCCAATATCTGGGCAGCCTGGCGCTTTCCAACGTGCACATGCAGGCCGCCGAGAGCTACGTGAACGCGCGCGTGGTGGAAATCCTGGGCGAGATCACCAACAACGGCGACCGTACGGTCAAGGTCGCCGAGGTGACCTGCGTCTTCACCGACTATTCCGGGCAGCTGGTGGCGCGAGAACGGTCGTTCGTGGTGGGGGGAACGGCTCCGGGCGGGTCGCTCAAGCCCCACACCACCATGTCCTTCCGATTGCCGTTCGACACCATTCCGGAAGAGTGGAACCAGGCGATGCCGACGCTGATCATCGCGCAAATTCAATTCGAGTAGGCCGCACCGATGCAAATCAAGGTACTCTTCTTCGGGCTGCTCAAGGATGTCTGCGGCCGGACCGACGACAAACTGGAGCTCGGCGACGGCGCGGTGGCCCGCGACGTCTTCAACCACTATGCCACGGCGTTCCCACGACTGGCAGGCATGGCCAAGAGCGTCGTGCTGGCCCGCAATCATGAGTTTGTGGCCCCCGAAACGGCGCTCGCCGACGGCGACGAGGTGGCACTGCTGCCGCCCGTGAGCGGCGGCGCTCCGACCAGCCAGATCGTGGACCCCGAGGGGCATTTTTTCGAGCTCACGCGCGACGTGATCGACGTCCGGGCGGCGGAAAACCGTGTTCTGACAGGTTCCGACGGCGCAATTGTAACCTTCCACGGCGTGGTCCGTAACAATACGCGGGGGCGGGCAACTCTCAGGCTCGAATACGAATGCTACGAAGCGATGGCCATCCGCAAAATGGCGGAGATTGGACGCGAGATCGCCGGACGGTTCCAAGTGGGGCGCGTCGCGATGATCCACAGGCTGGGTACGCTGGAAATCGGCGAGGCCAGCGTGGTGGTGATCGTGGCGAGTCCGCACAGGCGCGCGGCGTTCGATGCGGCGCTGGAAGGCATCAACCAATTGAAGCGCCTGGTGCCCGTCTGGAAGAAGGAGTTCTTCGAGGATGGTGAGGTTTGGGTGGACGGCGAATGGGACGATGCGGCACCTAGGGTCTCTCCTAGTTAGCGCCGCTCTTGCCTTCGGGCAGGACACGGTCACCACGATCAAGGTCGACGTGAAGCTGGTGCGGATTTTGGCGACCGTCAAGGATCCCAAGGGGGCGCTGGTCGGGTCGCTGGAGCGGGGTGATTTCGAGGTTCGGGACAACGGCGCGGTTCAGCAGGTCGCAGTCTTCGAGCGCCAGACCGAGCAGCCCTTGTCGGTGGCGGTCCTGATCGACAACAGCGGCTCCACGGCCAAGGACCTGAAGTACGAGACCGATTCGGTCACCAAGTTCCTGAAGGCACTCTTCCGCGAGGGCAATCCAGAGGACGCGGCGGCGCTCTACAGCTTCAACTGGCAGGTGGTGCGCCAGAACAACTTCACCCGCAATGTGGTGAACGTGGAGCGCAACCTGCGCGCCCTCCGCGGCGACGCGGGCACGGCGCTCTACGACGCCATACTGCTCGCCGCGCGCGATATCGAGGACCGACGTGGCAGGAAGGTCCTCGTGGTGGTGACCGACGGCGGCGACACGACCAGCCGCTCCGACTTCCAGCGCGCCGTCGAGGCCGCCCAACTGGCCGACGCCGTCATCTATCCCATTCTGGTGGTGCCGATCGAGGCGGACGCGGGGCGCAACACCGGCGGGGAGAACGCGCTCACGACGATGTCCCTGAGAACCGGCGGCCGGGTCTTCCAACCCAGCTTGGGGGCGCAGTTGGATGCGGCCTTCGACCAGATCCTGCGGGACCTGCGGACGCAGTACTACCTCGGGTTTTACCCGAAGGATGTACCGCTGACGAAGAACCGCTACCATGCCTTGAAGATCACCCTGAACGACCCGTCGCTGCGCGTGGTGGCGCGCGATGGATACTATGGAGAGGCGATTCCCGAGACTTCCACGGCGTCGGGAGTCGGTGGAACCGGGCCGAGCATTGGCGGGGACGAGACACTCCGGCCGCGCAAGCCTGTGCCGCCCAAGACCACGAAACAAAAGCCGTAACGAGGGTGCATGTTGCAGGACGAAAAAAGAAAGCCAGTCGCGAAGAAGGCCGCCCGGCCGCCGGAGCAGACGCTGGAGGAGATCAAATACCTCAAGCATCTGATTGAGCGGAAGATCCGCGTGTGCGTGAAGCTGAGCGACAACCAGCTGGTCCAGGGCATCATCGAGTACTACGACCAGCGCTTCATCCGCGTCACCCGCGACTCGGAGCCCAACCTGTTCATTTTCAAGCACGACATCAAGTACTTGTACGAGGTCGCGTAGGATGGCGGCATTTGTCGAGACGGCGACGGAGATCGCCCTCGCGGCGGGGTCGCTGCTGCGGTATTTCTTCGAGCGGCGTGTGCGCTTCGAGATGAAGGGCGACTACGATTTGGTCACCGAGGCCGACCGGGCGTCGGAAAAGTTGGTGGTCGAGCGGCTGCGCGAACATTTTCCAACCCATTCCATCGTGGCGGAAGAGGGCGGCGGCCAGGAGACGGGCACCGAGTACCGCTGGTATGTGGACCCGCTGGACGGCACGACGAACTTCGCGCACGGCTATCCGGCATGGAACGTGACGATGGCGCTGGAGAAGTCCGGCGAGCTGATCGCGGGCGTGGTCTTCGACCCGTTCCGCGGCGAGTTGTTCGCGGCGGAGAAGGGGTCCGGGGCGTTCCTCAACGGGCACAGGCTAAAGGTCTCGGCGGCGAGCCGGATTGCCGACAGTCTGCTCTGCACCGGCTTCCCCAACCACAACCGGAAGACGAATCCGAATATCCATTATTTCCATGATCTGGCGATGTCGGCGCATGGCGTGCGGCGCGGCGGGTCGGCGGGGATCGATCTGGCGTACGTGGCGGCGGGTCGGCTGGACGGGTTCTGGGAGTTTGGGCTGAGTCCTTGGGACATGGCGGCGGGGATTGTGCTGATTGAGGAAGCGGGCGGCGTTTGCTCGGACATGGCGGGACGGAAGCATTTCCTGAAGTCGCCGCATTTGCTGGCGGACAACGGGCTGGTGCATGCGGAGTTGCTGGGGGTGTTCGGGGAGATTTCGGCGGGTAGGTCGCGGCATGCGATGCCGGTGCCTTCGGCGTTGTAGGCTCTTCTGTCGGGAACCTGGCCAGTTGCGTGCGGCCTGAATTGTGGCATTATTGGACTAGCGCATGGTCGAGACTCCAGACATCCCCGCTGCCTATCCCACCCTTTTGCCGGATGCGGACGACGTTGCCGTCCAAGTCTCGATTCGGCACTCGGGAAAGGCTGCGGAGCGCTTTGAGTTTGTCTTGGATGCCTCTTCGCCGCTACTACGGAGCGGGTTTGTCGATTGGCTGAGTAGGGCGCGGGTCTCCGGCGCTGAGCGGGATGCGATCACCGAACTGGCCAACCGAGTCTTTGCGGATGAGGCCAAGGCGGCCCTGTGGCTGCGCACGCCGTCGGATCTGTTCGACAACCGCACTCCATTGGAGACGTTGCTTCTCAAAGATGGAGCCACGCTGGTGGAAGACCTGCTCTGGCGGATCGACGAAGGCATGCCCGAATAGTTCATGCCCACCCTCTGGCGCATCAGCAACCATGATGACCTCGTGGGTTTGGGGGGAGAACACACCGCCCGCTGGCATACAGGCGAGCCGGGCAAGAGGGTTGTCTACTTGGCCGAGCACCCCGCTGTCGCTTTGCTCGAGAGCTTCATCCACCTGAAACGGCCCTTTGTCCCCGCGACGTACCAGCTTCTGACGGTGAGAGTTCCCGATACTCTCAACATTTATCACTTGGATCCGTCCACGTTGCCGACCGACTGGAAGAGCCGACTCGACGTCACTCGCGCGATCGGAGATCCTTGGCTCGGCTCCAACGCGGCAGCATTGCTGGGCGTTCCTTCCGCCGTTGCCCCTGAATCGTGGAACTACCTCTTGAACCCCAAACACCCCGATTGGCATACCATCGCCGTTATCAAGTCCGAGCGACACCCTTACGACCAAAGACTCTTCACAATCGAGCGCTAGGCCGCATTCATGCTCCCGGTGGTAGACTACGGGGTTGAAAAGCATTCTGATCGTGCGGCTCGGCGCGATGGGCGACATCATCCATTGCCTGCCTGGAGCCACGTCGCTCAAGCATAGTTTCCCCGGCGCGAAAATCACGTGGGTGGTGGAACCGCAGTGGGAGCCCCTGCTGCGCGGCAACCCTTTCGTCGACGAGTTGGTTTTCTTCCGTCGCAAGGAGCCCGGCACCTGGTCCCGCACGCGCGGAGAACTGTTGACCCAGAAATACGACCTCGCGGTGGACTTCCAGGGTCTCGTCAAATCGGCCGTTGTCGCATCGCTGGCGCGCCCGGAGCGCATCGCGGGCTTCGCCTCGGGCGTGGTTCGGGAGCGTGCCGCGGGCTTCTTCTATTCGACCCGAGTCCCCAGTTCCGCCATCCACGTCGTAGACCAGGCGCTGGACCTTGCAGCCGGTGCCGGGGCATCGAATTTGGTGCGCGCATTCCCGATCCCGCAGGGCAAGCCCGAAGGTCGGCTTCCCGACGTGCCGTTCGTGTTGGCCAGCCCGTTGGCAGGGTGGACTTCGAAACAGTGGCCCATCGAGAATTATGCCGCGCTGGCCCGCATGGTGATGGACCGGTTCGGCATGCCTCTGGTCTTGAACGGCGCGCCGGGGACCGTGCCGGTTGTTCCGGGGACTTGGATGCATGAAAGCGGCATCGCGGGCCTGATTGACGCCACGCGGCGCGCAACGTTGGTCGTGGGGGTCGATAGCGGTCCGTTGCACCTCGCCGCGGCCCTGAACAAGGCGGGCGTCGGCATCTTCGGTCCCACAGATCCCGTGCGCAACGGTCCCTATGGCGGCGATTTCCAGATCTTCCGCACACCGGGAGCCCCCACGACGCACCGGCGCGGCACCACCATCGACCCGTCGATGCGCGCCATCAGTCCCGAGCAGGTCCTGGCGGCGCTGGAAACGCGAGTCCCCTGCCCCGCGTAGTCGTTCTACACCTTCTATCGGTTCCACACCTGCTAAATAATGAGACGCCACCGTTTTCCGAAAGCCTATGCCGACCGTGTCGCGCGCCTGCGCGTGCCCGCCGGATTCGTCATGTTGGCGGCTTTCGCCGTGTTTTCGCATCCGACGCCGGAGTCACTGGTGGTCGGATTGGCCATTTCCCTGCTGGGCTTGGCGCTCAGGGCGTGGGCGGCCGGACATTTGGCCAAGAACCAGCGCCTAGCGGTCTCCGGGCCGTACGCGTTTACGCGCAATCCGCTGTATCTGGGGACGCTGCTGGCGGCGCTGGGGTTCGCGGCGGCGGGACGGTCGATCGGCCTCGCCGTGCTGTTCGGTAGCCTGTTCGCGCTGGTGTACCTGCCCGCGATCGAGTTGGAGGAACAGCACCTGACGAAGATCTTGCCGGGCTATGCGGATTTCGCGGCACGGGTGCCGTTGCTGGTGCCGGGATGGCCGAAGTCCGGGTTGGGGCCGGATGAATTCTCGTTCGGGCTGTATGTGAAGAACCGGGAGTATCAGGCGTTGATTGGGTGGGTTGCGGGGGCGGGGTGGTTGGCGGTTCGGGCGTTTTGGTTGTGAGGAGAGTGGCTGGTTGTGATCGGCTCCAACCAAGGTGGGTGTGCGCCGGGGCGAGCTTTGTCCAGAGCGCACGGCAGATGGATCAACCAGGGCGGGGCTCCGCAATCTGTCGCCGCCTTCCTTGAGCATGGGGAGTGACACCAGACCGGGTGCGTGAGTCCAGATTCAACGTTGCAACGTGAATTCAACATCAATCGTGGTACTGACACTCACAGGGATTCCATTGAGAATGGTGGGCCTGTATTCCCATTGGCGAACGGCTTCCGCCGCAGCCTGAACCAATAGTGGGGGGCCAGCGATCAAATGGACATTCTGAACCTTGCCTTCAGTATTGATCGTCGCCTCGAACCTCACAACTCCCTGCACGCGAGCGGCCGCCGCCAAATTGGGATAAACGGGGGCAGTTTTCTTGGTCAGCATTGTGGCTTGAATGGCAGCTTCGACGCGGACGGTTTGCAATTCTGAGGAGCGTGGAGCCGCAGAGGGCGTGGGCGAAGGGCGAGAAGGGAACGGCGGAGCTACCTGCCGCTTCTGCAACTGAGCCGCATCGAATTCTCGCGTTCCCGGAAAGAGCGCGCACGACGGTTTCAGACGGGTAGTCTCCTCAGAAGACCTCTCTTCTGACCACGCCCATTTATAGAAAAGCTCCCCGCTACGTTGCTGCATGCCCACGACGAGCCACCCCTTCGGTTGTGGATGAAGCGCGTCGGGAGACCCGATGAACGCGATGGTCCCAGCCTTGCTCGTGATCAGCGGCTCGCCGTTCGACAGGTACTTGCGATCAAATTTGACATCGCCCAGAGGCTCTCCACTCTTGAAGGGCTTCCACAGTCCGTTGGCCCGCGCTGCACTTCGATATACGTCTGCAATCATAACGGCCGCAGCGTGCCATTGGATCCCGTTGAGCTGGTCTGCATGTGAAACCTCAATGGGAAATACATAGAAATGCACATCCCGGAATTCAGCCAGGTCGCCCCAAATCTCGCTTTGATCGTTACGTCCGTCGTAAAAATAGGAGTTTTGGTAGGTGGGGCCTTCGCACCTCGTAAGAAGGCTGTTCCAAAGGCGCGTTGCCGCCGCCTGCGCTTCAGGACCCGCGACAGATCGCGCTGCCTGTCCGAATGCACGCTCCGAAGTGCACAAGACGTAAAGTCCTGAGAGTGCGCAAACAATCAGCGACGTAAATCTTGACATGGCCTCATTTTACCTCACAGGTCAAGGGTGAATGGCTTCTTTTTAGATGCCCTGGGCACTTGCGGGAGAACCGAGGACAAGGTGTAACCGGATTGCGGCGGGACCAAGCAGCCGTCAGTGCTTGGCGTACTCTTCGAGATGTTTGAGACGGGCGTCGAGGACTTCCTCGACGCGGCGGAGTTCGGCACGCCAGAGGTCGCGCATGTCGTTGAAACGCTGGTCGATTGCGTTGAAGCGCTGCGTGACGCCGTCGAATTTGGCGTTGATGTAGCCGACCAGTAGGCCGATGAGGACGGCGTTGAAGAGCATGGGTGCGCCGATGATCAGGTAGAGCTGCTGGTTGGTCATGGAGTGCCTCTGGGGCCCGCAACGAAATGCCGGTACCCCCATGATAAACCAAGTGCAGGTAGGTCAACCTACCATTCATTGAATGCCCGTGCAATCTCGGGTCGATGCGAAGGTCACGCCGCGCGCGGTTGCGACATCCTGCGGAAATCCCCCGTCATCGGCGGTGCCTGTCGACCGCAGCAGCGCTTGTACTTGTCGCCGGAATTGCAGGGGCAGAGCGCATTGCGGGCGACTTGGGATCGGGGCATTTCGATCACTTCCGCGGGCTTCGCCGGATGGTCCGAGTCGGATTGCACCGGAGTCTCGACCTCGGGCTCGCGCTGCATGTCGGACCGCAGTTCCTTCAGGGCCTTCATGGCGCGGCGGAGGCCGATGAAGGCGCGGTCGCGGTCCCGGTCGATGGCAGCGCGGACCTTGGGGTCGTAGTCGGGGCCGAGCGCGGCCTCGCGGGCTCCACACTCCTGAATCCGACCGTAGCAGCGGTCGATTTCGCGGACGAAGAGGGCTTCGAGTTGGATCGTGGTTGTCATTCGTTGCTCCTGCGATTCGCGAGCGCGTCGGCGCTCACGGCAACGATCCTAGTAAACGGAAGGGCGATTCCGAACCACCGGTTTTGCAAGTGGTTGAAAACAGGCAGAAAAAGGCGTGAAAAAACTTGTGACCGCGCCTTGATGAACTTGCGGTCGCAGTCATCAGGCCGTTGACCTCGCCCTCCACGTCGGACGTCTGCTGCCTACACTTGAGTCCGAACAACTACGCGCGCGGTGCCGCAGCCAGCCGGGGGCGCTTGCTCGGAGCCGCCGCCTCGCGCTTCTGCACGAAATCGTCGTCAAGCGCCTTCCACTGCGCGGCCATCGCCTTGACACGGTCCGGCTGGGCCGACGCCAAATCCTTCTGCTCCGCGCGGTCGGTCTTCAGGTTGTACAACTCCCAAGGTCCGCCGACTCCGGTCGAGATCAGCTTCCAATCTCCGACCCGCAAGGCGTGGTTGTCGTTGTGGTTGAAGTAGATGTAGGGCTTGGGTGCCGCGCCGTCCTTGCCGAACGCGGGACGCATCGAGCGGCCGGGCAACGGCGGGGCCTCCTTCGCCTGCTCCAGACTGCCGCCAGCCAGATCAACCACCGTAGGCAGGATGTCGATAAAGTGGCAGGGATCGTGCCGCAGCTCGTTCTTCTTGGCGATTCCGGCGGGCCAGTGCACGATCATCGGCGACGCCACGCCGCCCTCGTTCACCCACGATTTGTGCAGGCGGAACGGGGCATTGGAGTTGCTCGCCCAACCTGGACCCAAGCCGAGGAAACTCTGCGCCGAACCCGAAGGTGCCGTCTTGTCGTGGCCGTCGCCGCGGATCAGCTGCTCGGACGACGCACCGTTGTCGGAAAGGAAGATCACGCAGGTGTCGCGGGTGGCGCCCATGTCGTCGATTTGCTTCAGCAGCTTGCCGATTTCCATGTCGAAGCGCGTGACCATGGCGGCGTGGATCGCCATCTTGGTGCGCTGGAAGTCCTTTTGTTCCGGCGTCAGGCTCGACCACGGCACGGCCCGCATGACCTCGCCGGGACCGATCTTGGCGGTCAATTCGGCATCCGGCGTGTTCCACTTGGTCCACATGTTGGGCTCCAGCGGGGCAAGCGGGCAGTTGATCAGGCCCATCTTGGTCATCCGCTGCCATTTCTTGTCCCGCGCCACGTCCCAGCCCTCGGAGAAGCGGTCCTTGTATAGGGCGATGTCCTCGGCCTTCGCCTGAAGCGGGAAGTGCGGGGCGTGCGGGGTCATGTAGAGCAGGAACGGCTTACCCGCATGCTCGCGTTGGTGGTCCTTGAGGAATTGGACGGAATAGTCGGCGATGGCGGTAGTCGAGTAGTAGTTCGGAGGCGGCGGGGGCAGTTCGATGCCGTCGAGCTGGTGCCGCTTCTGGGTGAAGTAGCGGTCCTCGTCGAGCATCGTGTACGAACGGTCGAAGCCGATCCCGGCGAGCGGCTGGAAGCGCATGTGCCACTTGCCCGAGTGGTAGGTGCGGTAGCCCTGAGGCTTTAAGTATTCCGGCAGGAAACGGGTGAAGGCCGGAATGTTCCCCGGCGTCATGATGTCGGCGGCGTTCTGCTGGGCGTATTGGCCGGTGAGCAGGCAGTTGCGCGAGGGGCCGCAACGGGCGGTGGAGTAGGCCTGGGTGAAGCGGAGGCCGTTGGCTGCGAGGCGGTCCAGGTTGGGCGTATCGACGTCGCCGCCGTAGCAGCGGGCATCGGAAAAGCCCATGTCGTCGGCGAGGATGATGACGATGTTCGGGGCCTTCGGGGCGGCTGTGGCAAGGGAGCCGGACGCCGCGGCGGTGGCGGAGGCAGTGGCTAGAAACTGGCGTCGGGTCACTGCACCAGTGTATGCCGTGGCTTATATAGTGCCGCGCGGGAGCACTTCGTTACACCCCGATGACACGCTTCAAGCAATGTATTCTTTTACTTGCGTGCGTTTTTTGTGAGCGATTCGCGCGGAGGTTTTCGTTCTCTGGTTAACGTGACTTCCTGCCTGGACTCAAGTTCGGGCATGCAACGGAAGCCATCGGATCAAACACGGTAGTACAAACGCAAGGAACAAAGGCAGTCGGAGGCCAATATCCAAATGAGAACCCAGCAGTCCAGTATCAAACAAGCAGCGCTGTTGTGCGCCGCGTTGTGCGTCCCGGCGATGTTCGTCCAATCGGCGATGGCGCAGTCCATCTCCTTAAGCCCGGGGTACACCACCATCGGTGTAAACCAGCAGCTCCAATATACAGCCACCGTGACCGGCCTCGCCAACACCACGGTCACATGGCAGGTTGTCGGAATCACCGGCGGCAACTCGACCTACGGCACCATCACACAAACCGGCCTCTACACGGCCCCGGCCACGATCCCCGCGAACGGGATTACGGTGATCGCGCTCGCCAACGACAAGAAGACGATGGCCGTCACGTACGTAAACGTCGCGCCCGCAGGGCCGACCATCACGTCCGTCAGCCCGATGCCTGTGCCCACGGGCAGCTATAACGTCATCGTCACGGGAGTGGGCTTCAAGAGCGGGGCAACCGTCCAAGCGGGCGGTGCCAATCTACCCACCACCTTCGTGAACAGCACGACCCTGAAAGTCTCCGGATGGCAGGGGACTGCCACGAAGGTGCCGTTCATGGCGATGAATGCCGGCAGCCTTTGGGGGCCGATCGTGAGCATTCCGTTCGTCGCGGCAGGTCCGCCGCCGCCGCAGACCATAGCTCCTGCTTCCGTTAGCGTCACGCTCGGCACCACCCAACAGTTCACCTCGGCCAATGCGACCGGCTTTACCGCCAGCGTCGGCACCGTCACCCCGGCCGGCCTCTATACGGCCCCGGCGACCATGCCGGCATCCGGCATAGCAACCGTGACCGCGACCGGTCCCGGCGGCACCGCCACGGCGAGCATCAGCCTCGTCAGCACAACCCCGCAGACCATCGCGCCGACCGCCGTCTCCCTGAATCTAGGTGCGACACAGCAGTTCACCTCCGCCGGTGCCACCATGTGGAGCGCAACGTACGGCAGCGTGACCGCAAACGGACTCTACACCGCTCCCGTGAACACGCCGGCAACGTTGGTCGATACCGTGAAGGCCATTGGTCCGAACGGCACCGCAGCCGCCAGCGTCACCCTGATCCTCCCGACACCGGTGATCACGGGTATCACGGTCAACGGCACGCCCACCAACTCCATCCCGCTCGGCGCCTTCACCATGACGATCAGCGGCACCGGGTTCACCGGCAAGTCGACGATCCTGCTGGGCAACGCCACCGCCAACCTCACGGGCTCGTCGGCGAACGGTATCAACGTTTCCGGTTTCGCCAGCGTGTCCGGCAACGTGAACTTGGTTGTGAGCAACGGTGCCGTGTCGTCGGCCCCGTATCCGATCACGGTCGGCGTATCCAACGCGCAGGTTTCCGCGGCGGCAGCCCGCCGGTTCCTCGAGCAGGGGGCCTTCGGACCGTCTCCCAAGGATGCGGCGCACGTCCAGCAGGTCGGCTTCCAAGGCTGGCTGAACGAACAGTTCACCATGCCGCAGGTTTCCGATTACAGCCGCTTGGCGGGTTCGAGCCAAGGTGGAATCCTGACCGCGTTCCTCACCAATGCGACGATGAACGCCGACCAACTCCGCCAGCGCGTTGGCTTCGCCTACAGCCAGCTGTTCGTAACCTCGATCAGCAAGTTGATCTTTAACGGCAACGTGATTCCCTACCAGACGATGTTGCTGAACGACGCGTTCAAGAACTACCGCCAGATCCTGTCGGATGTGACCTTGAGCGGTGCCATGGGTTACTACCTCGACATGGGCAACAACGCCAAGGCCAACCCGAACAGTGGCAGCGTGGCCAATGAGAACTACGCCCGCGAAATCCTGCAGCTCTTCAGCATCGGCACCAAGGCGTTGAACCAGGACGGCACCGTGATTACGGACGCCATCGGGAACCCGATTCCGACGTACTCGCAGTTCACGGTTACAGAGTTTGCCCGCGTGTTCACGGGTTGGACCTTCGCTCCAGCGCAGTACTGGGGTCAGTTCTACAACGCCACAGCGCCAATGCAACCGTGGGCCCCGATGCACGATGCCGGTGGCAAGACGCTGCTGAACGGTGTCCAGATCCAAGCCGGCCTCTCCCCGCAGGCCGACGTGGACGCCGCCCTCGACAACATCTTCAACCACCCGAACGTGGGACCGTTCGTTGGACGCAATCTGATCCAGCACTTGGTGAAGAGCAACCCGAGCCCCGCTTACATCCAGCGCGTCGCTGCGGTGTTCGCCAACAATGGCCAGGGCGTCCGCGGCGACATGCAGGCGGTGATCACCGCGATCCTGCTTGATCCCGAGGCCCGCGCCAACGACAACGGCGGCAACGACCAAGTTGCCGATGGACACCTGACCGAGCCTCTGCTCCTGATTCCGGCCATCTACCGGGCGATGGGTGGCAGCATGGCGGATACCAACTACTTCGGGTTCGACCTCTACAACCTGAATGAGGATCTGTACAACTCGCCCAGCGTGTTCAACTACTTCTCGCCGTTCTTCCATGCGCCTGGAACACCGCTCTACGGACCGGAATTCCAGATCGACACCCCGAACAACGCGGTTTACCGGGCGAACATGCTATGGAACATGATTGCCGGGTACCAAAGCTCGGTAATCTACTACGGACCTTCGACCGATGCGACCTACTTGGATGAGACCCCGTTCCTCGCCTTGGCCCAGACCCCGGCGACCCTGGTGGACGCCCTCGACCTGACCTTCACCCACGGCACGATGCCGCCGGCCCTGAAGTCTCTGGTGGTGGCGGCCGCGACGGCGGACACCAACGGCAACTACTCCCGGGTGCAGACGGCGATCTATACGATCATCAGCTCCGGCTACTACAGCGTGTGGCACTAATCGAACCCGCAACAAAGAACCCAAGAACACAGAGAAAGAGACAAGACAATGTTGATTCGATCCAGACGTGGTTTCATGCGCGACGTGGTCCGGTCCGTGTCCGCAGCAGGCGCCCTCGGGGCGCTCGGGAAGTTCGGCGAAATGAATGCCCTCGCCGCGAACGGCAACTACAAGGCGTTGGTTTGCGTGTTCATGGCCGGTGGCAATGACGGGCACAACACCGTCATTCCGATCCATACCGGAATTCAAGGGGCCGACTACGCCACCTACGCGAAAGGGCGCAGCTTCCTTGCCCTGCCGTCGGCGGGCTTGAAAACCATCAACAACGGTTCCGACGTCTATGGGTTGCACACCCAGATGCCGGAAATCCAGGCCCTCTACAACTCTGGCAGCGCCGCAGTGCTCGCCAACGTGGGCATGTTGGTCAAGCCGACCGACCGCAACAGCTACAACTCGCCGGGCAACAGCGCCGCGCTGCCCAGCGCCCTGTTCTCGCACTCGGACCAACAGGGGCAGTGGCAGACGTCGAATCCGACCGGCCTCGGCAGCTTCGGCTGGGGCGGCGGGTTGGCGGACTTCATGACGTCCCTGAACACCGGCGCGGCGTTCCCGGCCGCCACGTCGACCAGCGGTGCCAGCTTGTTCTGCACCGGACAGTCGACGTTCCCGGCCTCGGTGCCCCCTGGCGGCACGCCGATCCTCGGTGTTTCGCAGAGCGCGGGCAACGGACTGCAGCAGGTGCTGACGTTCAACAACGGCATGCAGATGGTCCAGGCAGCCAACGGCAACATGCAGCGCGGCGTGAACTACGCCAACCTGCTCTCCAACGCGCTGTCGAGCATCTCCCTGTCGACTGTATTCCCTTCAGGCACGCCCGATGCCCCCAACCAGCTGTCACCGCAGCTGGCGACGGTGGCCAAGATGATCAAGGCGCAGCCCACACTGGGTCTGACGCGGCAGATCTTCTTCTGCCAACTCGGCGGCTTCGACACCCACGGCGTGCAGTTGGCCACGCAGGACGCACTCCTGCTCCAGCTCAGCCAGGCGGTCGGGGCGTTCCAGCAGTGCATGCAGAGTGAACTCGGCGTGGGCCAGCAGGTGACGCTGTTCACGGCTTCCGAATTCGGGCGCACCTTAAACCCGAACGGCAACACCGGCACCGACCACGCGTGGGGCAGCCACCACTTCATCGTGGGCGGCGCGGTGCAGGGCGGCAAGTTCTACGGGCAATTCCCGACCCTCCAGTTGGGCAGCCTGGTGGACGCCAACCAGCGCGGCACGCTGATCCCGACGACGTCGGTGGACCAGTATGCGGCGACTTTGGCCAAGTGGTTCGGCGTGCCGAGCGCACAGTTGGGGACCCTGTTCCCGAATTTGACCGCGAACTTCGGCGGCCAGACGTTGGGCTTCCTGGGTTAGCAAAGACGGCAGCTTGGGCTGATATGGCCGGACCCTACCGGGTCCGGCCTTTTTCTTTTGGGAACCGCATCGGCGTCCCCGCGTTGGCATCCGTTATCCTGAAGGTTGGTAGCAGAGGTTTGGAAATAGATGTTTGAAGTTTCAGTGGAACACACGTTCGCGGCGGGGCACGCGCTCCGCAATTACCGTGGCAAGTGCGAGAACGTGCACGGCCACAATTACCGAGTCCAGGTCACGCTGCGGGGCGAGAAGCTCGATCCCGTGGGCATGTTGGTGGATTTCACGGAGTTGAAGCGCATCCTCCGCGCCATCTCCGACAAGCTGGACCACGTGTTCATCAACGACGTGGAGCCGTTCACGGAATTGAATCCCACAGCCGAGAACATGGCGTGGTACTTCTACGGCGAACTGGCGCAGGCGCTCACCCTGGTGGACCGGGTCGAGGTGGCCGAGGTCAAGGTTTGGGAGACCGACATCCAGTCGGCCACATACAAGCCGTAGTTTTCGGTTTGGGTGGGAAAAACGCTCCCTTGCGGTACCGAGCCACGACCGCAAGGGAGTGTTTATTTGAGCCCGTCTCCCTGCCTAGAACGGTTCCCCCGGCACCGGAGCCATCACCGGAGTCAATTTACCCCAGCCCTGCTCCTTGGCCGTCTTCATGTCCTTCTGCAACTGCTCGGGCAGCTTTTCGTTGATCCGCGGCCGTTCCGCCTGGTTTGCCAGCACCCAGCCCACGGCGGCGACGGTCTTCGACACCACTAGGATCTCGTGGTAGTCGATCTTGTCGGGCGTGTCGGTGGCACGGTGGTAGTCGGGATGTAGGCCGGTGGTCACGAAGACGATCGGGATCCCCATTTTGGCGAAGTTGTAGTGGTCGCTGCGGTAGAAGATCCGCTGGCCGCGCGGTTGCGGGCCCAGGTTGTCGTGCGTCTTGTCCGGCGCGACGGCGTCGTAGAAATGGTTCAGCTTCAGCTTCTGGTAGTTGTCGTTGACCGTTTCGATGGTCTTCTCCATGTCGTCGCTGCTGATCTGCGGACCCACCAGCATCACTTCACCGGGCTCGCAGAGCACGTGCGTGGGATCGGGGTCGGTAAAGCCGGGGCCCTTGGTGCGACCGATCATGTCAATGTTGAGATTCGCCACAACCTTGGTGATATCCACGAAGGGGTACTCGTTGAAGTACTGCGAACCCCAGAGACCCTTCTCCTCGCCCGCGTTCCACAAGAAGATGATGCTGCGCGCCGGACGGATGCCCTTGGCGGCACCTTCGGCGTAGGCGCGCGCGATGCCAAGGAGCGCCGTGGAGCCGGAACCATCGTCGTCGGCACCGTTGTTCACGTTGTGCGCGCCGGGGGCGGCGGCAGCCAGACCGATGTGGTCCAAGTGGGCACTCATGACGACGAATTCGTCCTTCTTGACCGGATCCGAGCCTTCAATGATGCCCACCACGTTCTCGGCATGCCCGGCCTCGCTCTTAACGGACACCTTCAGGCTGATCTTGGTGTTTGCGCCGAGGGCGAAGGAATCCTGCTTAGCCCCGCTGCCCGCGGCGTAGAAGATCTGCGCGGCAGTTTTCTTCTCTCCGGCGAAGATGGCCGTGGCCAAGCCCAGTCCGGCGGTAACCGACGGAACCACCGGGCACGCAGGCTTGACCTGCAGTTTTGGCGCGGTATAGGTCGGTCCATTCGCCCCACCGCGTCCGCCACCGCCACCACCGCCTCCCCCAAAGCCGCCGAAGCCGCCCGCCGCGTTGGGATTGGCCATGGCGGTCAACTGCTGGAAGCTGGCAATGGTGACCACCGCGACCGCGCCGTTCTTGGCTGCAGCCGCTTCCGGCGTGAGGAAGTCGACACAGGTTTCGCCCAGGGGATTGGGCGGTGCTTGTCCGCCACCACCGCCACCAGCACCGGCGGCCGCGGCGGGATTGTCTCCTGCGGCGGGCGCGTCGGTTGGCGCTCCGCCACCCCTACCGCCCCGACCAGCCGCCAACTGCTCCTGCTGCGCCGCTATCTCGGCCGGCAGCCCGGCAACCACGACGATCTTCCCCTTCACATCGAGACCCGCAAACGGGTCCGTCTTGGTCTTGTTAACCACATAGCCGTTGCCGACGAAGACTAGGTTTCCCGAAAGCTCGAACGCTTCGAGCGGCGGGCCACCCCTGCCGCCCGCGACCACCGACCAATCCTTGCCGTATTCGAATTCCGTGGTGCGAACACCGCCGGCACCACCACCGCGACCGCCGCGTCCACCGCGACCTTGACCGCCAGCATCCGCAGCAGCTGGAGCCGGAGCCGGTGCCGCTTCAGGCGGGGCTCCTCCCCCGCCGCGTCCACCGCGTCCGCCAGCCGGTGCCGGACCCGTGACCGACGCCTTGGAATCTGCCGGAACGACAGCCTTCGTTACCAACTCGAATGGTTGGAAATATGGTTGCAGCGGGCCATTTGTGCCCGAAGTGCTGCCGCCGGGCTTGATCCCCCACTCCGCCAGATGACTGGCGACATACAGTGCCGCCGTGTCAAAACCGCGCGACGGCAGGTTGCGGCCTTCGAGCTGGTCCGAGGCCAGAAAGTAGTCGTAGACTTGGAGTTCCTTCTCGGTGATGGCGTCGGAATTGCCGAAGGAAGGAGTTGCTGGCGTGGCGGGTTTCGCCTTGGCGGCCTTGGACTTGGACTGCGGGGCGGCGTTGGTAACAAGAACGCCCGTGCACAGCGCAAGACCGGCTGCAACAGTGGTGGTAAGGAGTCGGCGCATGAGGTTAGCGAGAGTCAGTATTGGAGAAGTGTAACAGTTCCGGCCTAAGGAGCCGCTGAAAACTTACAAAAAGACAAGTGGAACCCCGCCGAGCCGACCTCGACCTCGCTTCAGGCCGCCGCCGGGTCCGCCTCCAGAACGCCTGTCACCGTGCCCTCGGGATCCATGAAGTAGGCGAGCCAGCCATATCCCGGAACCGCCATCCTCGGTAAAGCGATCTTGCCGCCGTTCGCCAATACGGCCTCCAACGCCGCGTCCACCGATGCCACCGAGATCGTATTGCAGGCTGGCTGACTCGGATGGTGCCGCCGGAGGAACCCGCCGTCAATTCCGGGCTCGCCTTCCCCGGTCTTCATCAGCCAATACTCCATCGGACCGGGGGCCTTCTCCGTCTGCCAGCCGAAAACTTTGTTGTAGAACGAGGCCAGAGCCTCTGGATCGTTCGCCGGAATTTCAAAATGGATTACTCTGTTCATGACCGGATTCTATCGCGGCTGCACTGTCAGCGCCGCAGCCAGGAATGCGTCGCCTTCCTGCACGTAGTCGGCCCACCTCCAGTCAACTGCCACATCGGGCACCAAGAGCGAGCCTACTCCACCCAGCGTGAATTTCCTCGTGGAATACGAGACCCTCAAGCCGGAGTTGGGCAGATACAACGACCCCACCTGTCCGAAACCATTGGGATTCCAGCCCGCAGCCTCCCCCACCAGCGTGGCCCCCTTGACCCACATGTCATAGGCGTTGAGGACACCGGACGAAAATGTCTCCCGTCCAATGATCGTCACCGTCGAAAGCCCGGCAGGGAGGATACCGCGCCGTTGCCGATCCTGGAGTCCGGCCAGCAGCGGCTGGATGACGGACGTGTCGCCGCCCTCGTTGTTCCGTAAGTCATAAATGATCCGTGAGACCGGCTTGTTATCGACCACGGCCAGTACCTGCGCGACGAAGACGGCGAACGGGAACGACGGGTCCTGCGCGCAGCTGTTGTATTTGATGTAGAGTGTGGAGGAGTCGTCCAAATACCGGGCCCAGTAGTAGAACAGGGAGTTTCGCTGGTAGAGCGGTTGGTTGGGGAACGCTGAGCGCGGGGCCTTGTATGCCACCGAACTACCCGTCGGAAAGGCCGCCAAGTCGACCGGGAGCTCGGTGCCATCCCCGTTGTCGAAAGTGTATCGGGCTTGGGAAGGGTCAGGGATGATGCCGACTGTTGCCAGAAGCTCGGGAATGGCCAAGTAGGCGGGGGCTTGGAATTTGACCCACTGGTCGGTGTCATGCGAGATCGCGGTCGACACCAGCGCCACTGCGTCATCGACAGCCGTGTCGTTGATGCGAATCAAACGCTTCCCCAGAGCGGGCAAGGCTGCCGGTGACGACGCGGCTCCGGTGACGTAGATGCCCTCTTGGAACCACGAGAGCGCCAAAGGGAAAACATGGAATTTCGCTGCCGACTGCAGGAGCGACAGGTTTGTATGGCCATCCCCGCCCATCGCCACCAGTTGGGCCATGCGGCTGACAATCTGTCCGTCGGAAAGATTGGAAAGGTCCGCGTCCAAGACCGCCACGGCCGCATCGAAGTCGGAACGGGAAGCATGGACGAAAAAATATTGATCCAACGCGGGTAAACGGGTTGCCAGCGCCTGCAGATCCTGACGCCACTGGTCCGGTGTGAGGGCCGGGCAAACGACCGACGTGCAGAACAGGACTAAGAGTGCGCGACCCATACGGCACATCCTATTTCTCCAAGCAGCGCATCTCCAGCCCCAACGCGGACCGCCGCAGACCCTGTCGTCACCTGCCGGTGGCGTGTCTTGTGAGGGCGTCGAAGAGAACCTTGCAGATGCCCGCCGCGATTGCTCCAACAATGATCTTCACCCAGTCGCTTCGAGATGGCCGAGACGCATCTCGAGACCTATTGTACATCTTGAACGGCCGCCAATACCATTGGACGAATGTAAAATAGCACAAATAAAAAAGTGCTGAACACATTGCGATAATCCGAAAAAACTGATAATTATCACCGTCAATAATGCCATGTTCTCTGATTTCCCAGCACGCTATTGCACCTACAAAGGCGGCCGCGGTGCTCGTACCGAACCACGCGCGCGCGATTCGGTGGGCAGGATGCCGGTCGAGAATCTTGGCCAAGCTCGTTGCAAGCCCAATCTCGTAGAATCCATCCGAGCCATCATCATGGTTAACCTCAATCATGGCGCTCTTATCGCTCAACTGAATCGAGACCGTTGGACCGTCAGCCATCACTCGTAGCGATTGAATAACCTCCGCCAACTGACTGATTCCCTCCGGGGGCGTCACCAGCTTCGCTGGTGCCGCCGGATCATCGATGGCCTCAATTCTCAAGTGAGTGCACCTACTGTGAGCGAAGATATCGATGACGTGTGCATAGTCTTCGCGGTGCAGCCTGACGGGCTGCACTACGACCCTAGTAGGGCCGTGAATGATCGGCAACCTTTGCGGACTGGCAGTTTGCATCATAGAGAGGAGAATATCACAGTAGTTATGGCCGAAATCCGAACGCGCGCCGGCTCAAGTCACGACAGGCTCTACATCATTTCTCCAAGCAGCGCATCTCCAGCCCCAACGCGGACCGCCGCTGGAACCCTTTCCAAAACAGATTCCCCTGCGCGTCTTTGCCGGTGCTGAACTGTCCGGCATCTTGCGAGCCCGGCGACATGACCCACTTGCCGTCGCTGGATCGGGGGATGGCCAAGTGCAGGTATTCCCGCTTCGCAGTCTCGCCCTTGAGCGTCCAGTCGAGGAAGGCGGTGATGAAGTGCTGGTTGATGGCGTTGATCCGGTCCTTGCGCCATACCGATTCTTGGAAGAAGGAGAGGAAGCGCGGATCGGTGGTCGGCATCGGAAGTGGATTGCCGCCGGTGTTGTGGCTGGCGTTCTCGTAAACCAGCATGCAGCGGTCGGAGTTTATGGCCTTTTCGAAGGCGGGCCGATTGCCGTTGGCGTAGTCGGCAACGTCGTCCTGGTCGCCTGCGATGAAGAGCGAGGGGATGCGGATTCCCGCCAAGCCTGCCGCGTCCCAGGCGTTGTTCGGCGGCTGCTCGCCCCACGGCGCGATGGCGACGATGCCCTTGATCGTCGACCGGTTCAGACCCTGGAACTTGGGGCTGTCGGCGAACCAGTCGGCGAGATAACCGCCGGGGACGAACGTCGCTAGTGCGCTTTTGGAACTGATTCCGGCACCGGCGCTGGTGAGCGCCCCGTAGCCGCCCATCGAATAGCCGACGATGGCCGTGTTGGAGGCATCGACGTCGGGCAGGGTGGAAAGCGATTCGACCACGAATAGTTGGTCGGCCGAGCGGTTCAGCAACGTGCTCTGGAACGGGCGGATCTCGCCGAGGACGGAATCGGTATGGTCGATGGCCGCCACCACATACCCCTTCGACGCCAGGTTTTCGGTGAGGTACGTCAAAAATGTGCGCGTGCCGGGATAGCCGTGCGAGACGACGACCAACGGGAACTTGCGGTCGGGCAGCGGGACGGCGTCGCGGAGCGCCTTCCCGATCGTTTCAAAGCTGCCCGGCGGGTTGGTGTTGCCGGGATTGCGGCTGGTGTAAGTGGTCTTCTCCTCGACGCCCGCCGGGATAAGGGCCGGGTACCAGAGTTCCACCTTGAGCGGACGGTCGTAGAGCGGGGCCTTGCCTGTGTCCTTGTCGAACTTCAGGATGTCGACCTGCCCCTTGTGGACTAGGTCCATCGTGCGCACGCCGACCCCGAAGGAACCGCGCCGGGCCAGTTCCGGCGCGTCCGGGCCGGGGACACTGTAGAAGGTTTGGGCGGAGGCCGGGGCCACCAGCGCCGCAAGTAGCAGGAGCCGCTTCATTTGAGTTCGATGACCAGCGTGCGGTAGGTTTTCTTATCCTGATTGGTGAGGACCGGTGCCACTTCGCCCTTGAAATGCCAAATCACGTCGCCGGATTTGCGTGTGCGGATCTCCTTGGCGCCCGTGTCGGGGTCGATGCGTTCGTACCGGGAGTCGTCGAGGAAGACGATGACCTGGTCGGCCTTGCGGATGGACTTCTCGCGAGGCACGGCGGGATGATAGTCGAGTTCCGTAACCCGGACGCGGTTGTTTTCGAGCTTCACATCCGGGGCTACGGAGGGTGCCACGCCTGCCGGACCTTGGGCTCGACCGATGGCGTAGGCGGCGGCGATGGCGACGGGAATCAGCCAGTTCTTCTTCATTGGACTACCTTCTCAATCTCCCAGTCTATGACGACTTGGGGAATGCGCGACGCAGAGTCCAGCGGAAAGGCTGGGATTGGAGAAAGTCGTCCCGATCCGAATCGGCCAAGTACCGCGCGGCTTCGTAGTACCGCCTCCGCGCGTGCGCCAGTCGAGGGACATTCAGGCCGAGAACGTCGATTGTCCCTCGCGCCCGCTCCCGGTCTTCGGGAGACAGACCCATCGCGGGTACGACATTCCCGTCGCTGCCAATGAACGAAAAGAACTGGTTGCATTCAATGCGGGGCTCCACCGGCAGCGGTCGGTCCGCCTTCCAATGACCACAATGCTGCGGAGGGGTCGAGCCATTGCAGCTATGCGCCAAGTTGGTGTACTCGAATGTCCGATCCGGGACCGCCGATCGGGGCTGGATGTGCTCCAGGTGCCCCTCGTCGACCGCGAGCGAACCTTCGCAATACACGCACAAGCCAGCTTGTTCGAAATGCAGTTGCCGTTGCACTACTGGCTTAATTGCCCCGAATTCTGGCTCGCCCCACGACGCATCTGGATACCGTCGCCGGAAACGTGCAAGCTCGGGAGGTTCACTCAGCGCGTGGTCCAGTTCAATCACACCAACTCCGCTCGTTTGACGTGCGCCTTTCGGGCCAAGAACTCGAAGAGAGCCTGATCCGCTCCGCCGAACTCGAAGCCTTCCGCGTCCAGTCGTCCCCGGATCTTGAGGGCTGCTTCCGAATCCATCCCACCTTCGCGGGCCATCAATTCGTATGCGTGGATGTCCTTTGTTACCCCCAACTCGGGGCGGGGCGCAACATCCATGACCAAGGCGAGAGCGTCGCTGGAATCATGCGCCAGCGGGCTGTTCTCGGGCTGGCGAGCCGACCACTCCCCGTTTGCGTCCGCAGCCAGCACCCGAATGTTTTCCTTCCGGGTGGTTGTCAGGACTTGCGGGCTGTGGGTTGTGACAATGAATTGGACTTTCGGGAAAGCATCGAGCAACGACGAGAGTATTCTCTGCTGCCATTCCGGGTGCAGGTGCAGGTCCACCTCGTCAATGAGGACGATCCCGGGTGTCTCCATGGCGGCCAGGAATGTATATTGGGGATTGAGCCGAACGGCCCTGTGGGCAAGGTCCGCAACCAGCCCAATCATGCTCCGCACCCCGTCGCTCAGCATATCGACCGGCAAACGTCCATGAGCCGGATGGCTCACGCGCGCCTCATCCTCCGCGAAATCCCACTCAAGCGAGTGCCAGCCGCTCGACCGCAGAGCTATGTCGACTGCCTTTCCAATTGCTTGAAGCGCCGAGTTGGGGGGTAGACTCCCGGTATCGTCCCGGAACTGTTTGGACGCATAGGAAAACCTGCGGAACCAATTCAGGAAGAACTTGTAGTGGGAGGAGGAGGACAGGCAGTCCACATAGCCTGTACTCCGCCCGTTCGGCGCGGGGCCGCGCACCTTCAGCTTGGCACTGAGTCGATTGTTGCTATCCCATAGCCGACCCGTGCCGTAATAGCAGATAAGAGGCTGGACCGGATCTACCGGACTCCTTAATTCATCCCAGTCACGGATTTGGCCCAACAATTGCGCCGCACAGTTCTGAAGCGGCTTTGCCTCAGCCATGGTGGTTCGACCACTGCCCTGCCGCGCCCAATGCAGATCCACTCCGCCGAACGTCCCCCGAAGTTCGAGCCGAACGGGCTGCACCATTTCCATCCGGCCGTCGCGGGTCTGACGCCTCCGCGTGTCGCGAATGGTGAATCCGGCGGACATGCTGCGTCCCCCCAGCTTGTCCACGAACGGCCGGAGTCCCACCGCGATCCCGTCAAGCAGCGCAGTCTTGCCGCCACCATTTCTGGCCACCAACACCGTCAACCGCTCATGAAATTGAACACGCAGCTCCGGAAAGCACCGGAAGTTCTTCAGCGCGAGTTCCTGCAGGGAGTACGGTTGGCCCACAGTGCCATTCTCTCCCACCGGGGTGCCGCCCCACAATACTTTATTTGGCCGCCGGAGCGGGTCCGAAATCGACTTCCTCGGCTTCCCACTGGCCAGCCTTGTTCTTGGCGGCGTGGACCACCGCGCGGTCACCGGCCTTCAGATCCTTCAGGTCGCCCTTGGCCTTGCTCTTGACGACCTGGGTCTTGGCGGTCAGGACGATCGTCAGCGTTTCGCGCTTCGTCGTCTCCAAGACGAGCTTGTCCGCCGCGATCGATTTCACGGTTCCTGTCAGATGTTCTCCGCCCCCGTGGGCCAGGAGCGTGGCCGCCATGACGATGGACAGGCCGAGTTGTTGGAGGATACGGGTCATATCCTATCAGAATAGCCCTGCAGTCTAGCCCTGCAGTCTAGCCGCTTAGAACGAGATCCGCAGCGACCCCTGGAAAGTCCCGTTTTGTCCGTAGAAGTTGCTGAACGAATACCCTGTCGTCGCCGGGAACTTGCCGAAGAGCGTGGGGCTGGAGAAATTCACGGTGTTGTTCGCCGTGTTCAGCCAACGGGTCTCCGGGAAGAGGTTGTTGGCGTCCATCCGGGCGGTCAACTTGTACTTCTCCTTGTAGCTCCAAGTCTTGGTGATGGAGTACTGCGGCCACCACAGCCAGCCCGTCCTTGCGATTCCCGCGCCGGCGTTGCCCTGCGTGAACGAGGCCGGGGCGTAGAAGGCGTTGATGTTATAGAACGGATTCTGGGATTGCTGCGGCCACATATTCGGGCCGATGGCATAATTCGGGACGTTGATCGCCACGCCTGGATTGATGCTCGGCGCGCTGCCTTGTCCCGGCAGGTATTTGTTCGAGCTGCCCGAGAAGCCGAAGGTTACCGGCAGGCCGCTCCGAACGCTCTGGATCGTCAGGACTGTCCAGCCGCCGAAAACCTGGTCCACAATACCGCCCTTGTCCAAAAAGCGGCGGCCCTTGCCGAACGGCAGGTCGTAGTTGTATTGGTTCACGAACTGGAACTTCTGGTCGAATCCGGCGACGGCCTTGGTCTGCCGCCAGCCATAGTATTCCCAGCCCGACGCCGCGCCGCCCGCAATCGCCTTGCTATAGGTGAACATCGAGTTCGCCGAGAAGCCGTCGCTGAAGCGGTGCTGAATCCGCGCAATCATCGAGTTGAACGTGCTGTGGCCGAAGTTGCTGAACTCGTTGATGGCACCGAATTGCGGGTACTTCACGAACGACTGCGTGTTCGAGAAGGCATTATTCAGAACCGTGCTGTCGGTCGAATTGTAGATAGACGCGGGGAGCACGTTGATGTTAATTCCGCCCGTGTTGATCAGTCCGACCCCGGCCGCACCCTGGTACACCACTTCCGCCAGATAGTTGGGCTTGAATTCGTACTGCAGGCTGCCGGACCACGTCAGCGAGTAGGGATTCCGCAACGCCGGGTCGATGAAGGTGATATTTCGCGAGCTGTAGTTGCTACCGACGAACTGCGCGGTTCCCGCGGAGGAGTTGATGTTGTACGCGAATGCCCCCGGACCCTGCGATAGATAGAACGCGGGATTTGGATTGCCGGACACCTGCTGCACCACCGACTGCGCCGTGTATTCGTCTTGCCCCACCTGCTGCACGATGTCCTGCGTGAACATGCCGAACGATCCGCGGGCCACAAACTTGGGCCGGAAGTTCCATGCGAATCCAAGCCGCGGCGTGAAGTGGTTTCCGGCACCGTAGAGCGCGCCCTTGGGGTGGACGATGGCACCCATCAGGCCGGTGAGCGGGTCGGTCGTGGTGGGGCTGAACTGCGATTTGTTTCCATACTGGGTGCTGGCAGGCGCCTCGTGGCTGAACCGGACGCCGATTGAAATCGTGAGGTCGCGGCGGATGCGCCAGTCGTCCTGGACGTAGAACTGGTGCATCCACCAGCGCGGCAGGTAGTTCTGCAACAGCGTGGTGAAGCTCGCTGAAGAGACCGCGCCCAGTTCGAGCGACGCGAACGAGTTGCCCGTGTTGGGGCCGAACGGCAGGCCGCTGTTGCCTTGGGAGAAATTGAACACGCCGGACGGCTGCGAGGCCGCGATGTCGTTTTCGCGCTGCAGGATTCCCTGGTAACCCCATTTGAGGGTGTGGAGGCCCCAGACCTTGGTCATGTTGTCGGCCATGGTGATGCCCTCGTTGAGGGTCCGCGACGCCCCGCCTGGATTCGCCGTCCACGTGAAGCTGCTGCCGCCGCCGCTGACGAGGCCCGGGAAGGTTTGCGGACCGACACCGGGGATGCCGAGCGTCGCCGCCCAACCCTGTCCCAAGGTCACCGGGGTGATGATGTCGTTGCGCCGCTGGTACCCGAGGCGCACCTCGTTGATCAGCGTGGGGCTGATGGTGTAGATGTGGCTGAGGGCGATGTTGCGCTCGTCGATCGGTTCCGGAAGGCCGAAGCCCAACGAGGTATTGTCGATGGCGCTCCAGTTGAACAGCACGTTGTTGCGGCTGCCGATGACGCGGTACTTGTTCCAGATGTAGCGGACGAAGACCTTCTGCGTGTCACCAAGCTGCTGGTCGATTTTGCTGAGGTACGCCTGGCGGTCTGAAATGTAGTGGTTGCCGGAATAGAAGTTGTTCACCGGGCCCGTGGTGGTGAAGGTGCTGGGCAGGTTCGGCAGGTTGTAGGGGTTGAGCGAGAAGAACTTCTTGGTCACCGGGTCGATGCGGCTGGCGGGGATGATGTTGCCCGTGAACTTGGTCGCCGTGTAGCCGCTGTTGCAGTTGGCGGTGCCGGCCGCGCAGGTGGTGATCGACTTGGGGTCATAGATGCCGAGTCCGACGCCGCCAAAGCTGAAGTCGCCGTTGAGCTCGTCCTGGGTGGGCACGGAGACAGTGGCGTAGTTGGTCTCGTGGTCGTAGTCGAGCCGGTAGCCGAGGAAAAAGAAGGTCTTGTTCTTGCCGTTGTAGACCTTGGGCAGGACGATGGGGCCGCTTAGGGTGGAGTTGAAGTTGTGGTATTCGAACGGCGTGGTGGTGGAGAACTGGTTGAACACCTGGCGGTGCAGCCAAGCCTTGTTGATGTAGCGCTCTTCGGCGGAGAAATGCAGTTCGTTGGTGCCGCTCTTGGTGGTCAGGTTGTATGCGCCGCCGGCCGCGTGTCCGATTTCGGCCGGGATGCCGGTGGTGAAGACCTGCGCCTCCTGCAGGGAGTCCACGGGAGGCGTGACCAGTGTGTTGGTGTCGCCCAGCGCCTTGCCGAAGGCTTGCTTGGCAGTGACACCGTCGATGGAGTAGGAAAGCTGCTGTTCGGGTTGGCCGAGAACGTGGTACGTGCCGTCGTTGTTGGCCTGCGCGCCCATCTGGTAGTACATGAAGTGCTGCGGCTTGGACTGCGGGATGGGGGTGTCGTGGATGTCCTTGGCGTTGGTGATGCCGCCAATCACGGCGTTGTCCGTGGCAAGAAGCGACGCCTCGGCCATCACTTTGATCTCCTCGGTGACGGCACCGATCACGAGTTGGACATCAATGCGCGGCGTTTCGCCGGCGTTGAGCACAAGGCCTCCGCGCTCGAACTTCTTGAAACCCGGCACTTCCACGTCGACCTTGTACCGGCCCGCGATCAGAAATGGCACGTAGTACGCGCCGTCGGTATTCGTCTTGCTCTTCGACACCGTGTTGGTGTCAATGTTTGTGACTGTCACCGAGGCGTCGGCGACGGTGGCACCGCTGGCGTCGGTAACCGTGCCGAGCAGCGTGGCGGTGCGGAGATCCTGGGCGAAAAGGCTCGCGGCCACTGCGAGGGCTACGGCGGCAAAACGTGTGATGGTCTTCATGGACGTGTCCCCTGACGGGCAATTTCCCTTACGGGTTGCCCATTAGATCTATCATGCAGCCAGGCCAGTGTCAAGGAGCCTGCCCGCGGATAGGGCTTGGGGCGAGGTGTCGACCTAGCCCTAGAAAGGCTGGATGACCGGGACGAACGTGCCGTCGGGGTCGAGCATCATCAGAAGGCCGGTGCGGACGTCGAACCATGCGCCGTGGAGTTCCAGCGTGCCGACGGCGACGCGCTCCGCCACCCATGGGAACGTCCGGAGGTTCGCGAGCGAGACCTTGACGACATCGTGTTCGCAGCAGCGCTCGCGCTTTTCGGGATCCGGCTGCTCCAGGGCCCGCTTTCGGGCCGGCTCGGCTATCGACATCCACCGTTCGGTGAACTCAAGGGGGGCTCCGGTCGTGCCGTCGAGCAGGGCCTTGATGCCGCCGCACAGTCCGTGGCCCAACACGATCAGATGCCGCACCTGAAGGACTTGGACGCCGAACTCTACCGCTGAACTGGTGCCGTGGTAAGCAGCGTCCGGTTCATAGGGCGGGACCAAATTCGCAACGTTGCGCACGGTCAGCAGTTCACCCGGCCCCGTATCGAAAATCATGGCGGGATCGACGCGGCTGTCGATGCACGCGAGGACCATGTGGTTCGGAGACTGGCCGCGCTTGGCCAATTCCTCGAACGCCTTTCGTTGAGCAGGCCAACTGTTGGACCGGAAACGGTGGTAGCCGTCGATGAGTTGGTTCATGCTGACTCATCCCAGTCTAGCCAACACGGCGAAGGCCGCATGGCCGAGGTTCTGAAACCATTGCGATTCCTGCGACAAGGAACGGCAGGGAGGCCGTGGTTCGGGTTGATCGCAGACCTAGCCCACGCCGGAACGCCCCAGCTCCTCGGAAGCGTCGATTCTCAGCCATAGTAGCGCCCCCAAGAACAGCAACGCGGCCATGGGGATGAACGGCGCGTCGTAGCTGTGGAACCGCTCGACGATGTAGCCATACGCGACGGCTCCCACCAGCCCGCCCACTTGGGCCGCGGTATTCATCAATCCCACCATGGAGCCCGCGTACTGTTTGCCGATGTCGAGGCACACTCCGAAGACGGCCGACTGCTGGAAGGTGATCGCACCGTACACCAAGGACAGGAGCACAACAGTCAGCACCTGCCCTTGCGTCAGCATGGCCGCAATCGACATGATTCCGGCGAACGTCAAGGCTGCTGCTCCAAGCGCCCCGCGTCCCCTGCGCAATCCCAGCCTGCGGACCAAGGCGTCGCTGGCCAGTCCGCCGCCCACGTTTGCGGTGGCGGCCACCAGATAGGGCAGGGCCGACAGCAACAGGCCGTCGGCATGGAAGTCACGACCTTTCACGAGGAAGGTATGGAACCAAGTCTGGAAGAAGTTGTACACGTACACGTAGCAAAACGCGGTTCCGAGGACTGCAAGGACAGTCCGCGAACGGAACGCTGCGGCCCACGGGAAGTTTCGGTGGTCGGAGTGCGGGTCGTGAGCCGGCTTGTCGGCGGGCCAGTCGCGGAACCACGCATACCAGACTGCCGCCCAAACCACACCCATCGCGCCGAAGACGAAGAACGACGCGCGCCAGCCGTAGCGGCTTTGGATGGGCATCACCAGCAACGGCGCGAGTGCGCCTCCCAATTGGCCCGCCATCAGGGTCACGCCGCTCATGGTCGCCCGTTGCGAAGGCCGGAACCATCGCGACACCGCGATGGACGCGTTGGGGAAGGCCCCCGCTTCCCCGGCTCCGAAGAGGAAGCGCGTGACCATCAAGGGCACGTAGCCGGTCGCGGCACCGGTTAGCGCGGTGAAGGCCGACCACCACAGGACGATGCGGGTTAGGACGCGCCTCGGCCCCAGCTTGTCACCGAGGATGCCGCTGGGAATCTCGAAGATTCCATATGCGGCGGTGAAGATTCCTGTGACCCAGCCCCAGCCGACGGGGTCGATGCGGAGGTCGCGCTGCATCAGGGGGCCGGCGACCGAAATGCAGACGCGGTCGAGGTAGGTGAGGACGAAGAGGACGACGAGCAACCCGGCAACGCCGTACCGGCCTTTGTAGGATGCCCGCGTCATGAGGCTCCAGTATTACATGTTGGAGCAGTGGCCGCGACCTTGACGCTCAGCCCATCCGGATGGTTAAATATTCATTGGACTGAATAAAAATTCATGACCCCGTCAACCCAGCCGTCCATCACGAAGATCGCCAGCCCCGACTTCACCAAGGATCTCGACATCACCCAGGACGAATTGCTCGCGCTGCTCGACCTCGCGTCCGATGTCAAACGCTCCCCCGAACCTTACCGGAATGCCCTGGCGGGCCGGTCCACGGTCCTATTGTTTGAAAAGCCCTCGCTGCGTACGCGCATGACGTTCGAGCTGGCGATCCAGCAGTTGGGCGGCCACGCGATCCTCAACGACGGTCCCATCGGCCAACGTGAACCGTTGAAGGACGTGGCGCGCAACGTGGCGCGGTGGGTGGACGGCATCGTGGTCCGCACCTTCGCGCAGAAGACGGTGGACGACTTGGCGCGCTGGTCGAGCGTGCCGGTCATCAACGCGCTCAGCGACATGTGGCATCCGTGCCAGATTCTGGCCGACATGCAGACGCTGCGCGAGCACTTCGGGTCGGTGCGCGGGTTGAAGTTGGCGTTCGTGGGCGACGGCAACAATGTGGCACATTCGCTGATGCTGACTGCGGCGCGGCTCGGCATGGACTTTGCATTGGCCAATCCGCCGAAATACGACGCGGCGGCTAGCGTGATCGCCGAAGCCCGCGAAATCGCGGCTCGGAATGATTCGCGCATCACTTTGACCAACAGCCCGGAAGCCGCGGTCGCCGGGGCCCACGCCGTGTATACGGACGTCTGGGCCAGCATGGGCGAGGAGGCCGAGGCCGCCGAACGCCGCGAGGCCTTCGCCGACTACCAGGTCGACGACGATTTAATGTCGCACGCCGGCCCCGAGGCCATCTTCATGCACTGCCTGCCCGCCAAACGCGGCGAGGAAGTGACCGACAGCGTGGTGGAATCCGCGCGCTCGGTCGTCTTCGACCAAGCGGAGAACCGCTTGCACGCGCAAAAGGCGCTCCTGATGATGCTGTTGGGCCGCTAAGGAAAAATATGAAACTTTGGGGTGGCAGGTTCGAGACCGGACCTTCGGAAATCTTCGAGCGCTTCTCGAATTCGCTCGCGTTTGACAAGCGGCTGATCGGGGCGGATGTGCAGGGGTCGCAGGCGTTTGCGCGGTCGTTGGCGCGCGCCGGGGTTTTGACGACGGAAGAGTGCGCCGAGATTGTCGCGGCCTTCGACTCGATCCTGCGCGATGCGGAAATCGACCCGCTGTTCTTCGACGGGGCTACGGACGAAGACGTCCACAGCTTCGTGATCGGCAAGCTCGGCAGCCGGGTCGGCGCGCTGGCCGGCAAGATCCACACGGGTCGCAGCCGCAACGAGCAGGTTTCGCTGGATACCCGGTTGTGGCTGCGCGGGGAGTGCGACAAATCGCGCGCGTTGCTGGCTGGCTTGATGTCGGCGCTGCTGGACTTGGCCGACAAGTACCCGAACGCGGTCATTCCGGGCTACACCCACCTCCGCCGCGCGCAGCCGGTGCTCTGGCCCCACTACATTCTGGCGCTGTTCGAGATGTTCGCCCGTGACTACGAGCGTTTTGGCGAGGCCCGTCGGCGTACGAACGTGATGCCGCTGGGTTCCGGCGCGCTTGCAGGCAGCGGTTTCCCGCACGACCGCGAGGCGATCGCCCGCGACCTCGGCTTCGACTCGATCACGCTGAACAGCATGGACGTCTCGGCCGACCGCGATTTCGCGCTCGACTATGTCTACGCGGCCTCGGTCGCCATGATCCACCTGAGCCGACTGTCCGAGGACTGGATCCTGTACTCGTCGGAGGAATTCGGCTGGATCGAGCTGGGCGACGGGGTTACGAGCGGGTCGAGCCTGATGCCGCAGAAGAAGAATCCGGATTCGCTGGAGTTGATCCGGGGGAAGTCGGGGCGCGTGGTGGGGTCGTTGAACTCGCTGCTGGTGACGATGAAGGGCCTCCCGATGACGTACAACCGGGACATGCAGGAGGACAAGGGGCCGCTGTTCGACGCGGCGGACCAGGTCAACGGCTGTTTGGAGATGGCGGCGGCGGTGGCGGAGTCGGTGGTGCTGCGCGAGAAGGTGCCGTTCGACGCGGCGGAAGCCAGCTGGGTAGTGGCGACGGACCTGGCGGAGGCGCTGGCGCGCAACGGCACACCCTTCCATTCGGCGCACCAGATTGTGGGGCGATTGGTGCTGGAGAGCGTGCGCAACGGGAAGAAGCCAGCGGATTGGAACGCGGAGTCGCTGGCGGCGTTCGCGCCGGAGTTTACCGCGGATATTGCCCGGTTGCTGGATCCGCGTGAGGGCATGAAGACGCGCGAGATCAAGGGCGGCACCGGTCCGGCCACGGTGGCTGCGGCTCTGCGGACGGCGCGCGAACGTTTGGCCGCGATGACGGCTTGAGGCTTACATGAAGAGCTTTCGGCACGGCCAGATCCTTAAGGTGATCCGTAGCCGCGTCATTGCCACGCAGGATGAACTGGCCCGCGCGCTGCGGGACAACGGCGTCGAGGCGACCCAGGTGACACTCTCGCGCGACATACGGGAGCTTGGGCTGGTCAAGACGACCGACGGCTACCGGGAGTTGACACGGGAGCCATACAACGGGCAATTCGCGTCGTTGGCGTCGGAATTCCTTCGGGATGTGCGGCAGGCGCAGAACCAGTTGGTGCTGAAGACGGCTCCGGGGCATGCCAGTTCGGTGGCGGTCGCGCTGGACGGGGAGGACCGGCCGGAGGTCGTGGGTACGATTGCCGGGGACGATACGATCCTGGTGATTTGCCCGGATACGGCTACGGCGGAGTCGCTGCGGGAGCAGTTTGTGGCCATGCTGGAGGGGTAGGGTGCGGTACTCTGGACGTGGAGGCATCGGATGGAAGTTCAGTTCGGACAAGATGTCGAGGCTAGGCTGGGCCGTGCGGCGAGTGAGAATCACGGTCGCAAAGAGGACTATGTGAGGCAACTTGTCGAAAGCTATTTGGACCACGACGAGTGGTTCCGTCGGCGGGTGCGCTGCGGGATCGACCAACTCGACCGTGGTGAGTCGATCACGCATGCCGAGATGGGCGAGCGCCTCGAACGGCTCTTTCAATCAGGGCGATAGATGCTCGTCCGCTGGTCCCTCGAAGCTGCCGACGACTTGGACCGCATCTACTCGTTTATCGCCTTGGACAGTGTCGAGGCAGCCCGGAGAGTTGTTCGAACTATCTACGAACGCGCGGAGGCCCTGACATCATCGCCAAATCGTGGAAGGGTTGGGCGGGTGAACGGAACGAGGGAACTACCTCTGACTCCTTTGCCTTTTATCTTGGTCTATCGCGTCGTACGTCGGGAGGCGGTTGAAATCGCCAATGTCATCCACGGAGCCCAGCGCTGGCCGGTTGGGGACTGAGCAGCTCGAGGATATCTGGGACGGCGTAGGGTATTGCCAATTCCTTTACTCCGCGTCGGGCTCCAATCGGATACTCTGCAAACGGCTGGAACGTTTGCGGGCCCCGCTTTGGTGGGTCGAAGAGCACTGCCCCGCTATTGATTTGGCTAAGATAAAGCTTTCGATTCGTAACGGGCCAAGAGCCTCGCCGTGTCAATCTCCCACACGGTCTGCAGTAGACGGTACCAATCGCTCGGAATCCATCCACCGATGAGTACCCCGGCAAGTCTTTCGTCGTTTAACGGACCCTGATCCCTCAGGATGGCGCGGCCATGCCGGTCATGAAACAACTCCGCGGCCTGACTCCTGCGTCGTCCAAGCAGCGACTCCCGCCGCTCGCCCTGAATCTCGAACATTTCCAACAGTGCCGCCGTGCTCAGCAGCCCGTGACGCCGGATACCCGCCGCGTTCTCTGCGTGGCTCACGTGGTAAAGCGTCGGGTAGCGTTTGACGAAGATCTCAAGGTGTGCCTCTCGCTGACGCACGCCGCCAAGCTGCATGATTCAATGGGCGTGATGCCTCGCGCCAGCCGAATCCCCGCCCTCGTCCTCCTCTTCGCCGCCACCCTCCCCGCCCAAACCGACTGGCCCGTCTACGGCCACGATCCCGGCGGCCAGCGCCACTCCCCGCTCACCCAACTCACCCCCGCCAATGTCGCCAAGCTCCAGCGCGTCTGGACCTTCGCCGGTGGCAAGACCGGCTCCCAAGTCACCCCCGTTGTCGTCGGCGGCGTCATGTACGTCACCACGCCCGAATCCGTGGCCGCCCTCGAGCCCGAATCCGGCAAGCTGCTTTGGCGCTTCGACACCCCCACCGTCACCCGCCGCGGCGTCGCCTACTGGCCCGGCACCACCGACATGCACCCGCGCATCTTCGTCGGCTCCGGCAGCGACCTCCTCGCGCTCGACGCCACCACCGGCAAGCCCGCACCCGGCTTCGGCAACGAGGGCCGCGTTGACATGAAAAAGGGCGTCGTCGAAGGACTCCCCGTCTCGCAGCTGGCCAGTTCGCGCTTCACCATGATGTCGCCACCCGCCGTCTTCCACGACATCATCATCACCGGGGCCAACAACCAGGAGGGCTCGCCCAGCACCGGGGCCTACGGCGACATCCGCGGCTGGGACGCGCGTACAGGCAAGCTCGTCTGGACCTTCCACACCGTCCCGCGTCCCGGCGAGCCCGGCAACGAAACCTGGCCCAAGGACGGCTGGAAGAACCGCTCCGGCGTCAACAACTGGGGCTTCATGACCATCGACGCCGAACTCGGCATGGTCTACGTGCCGCTCGGCTGCCCCACTTCCGACTTCTACGGTGCCGACCGCCACGGCAACGGCCTCTACGGCAATTCGCTGGTCGCGCTCGATGCCGCCACAGGCAAGGTGAGGTGGTTCCGCCAGCTAGTCCACCACGACCTGTGGGATTACGACCTCGCCGCCCCGCCCGCCCTCCTCGAGGCCACGAAAAACGGGCGCAAGGTTCCCGCCGTCGCCCAAATCACCAAGATGGGCATGCTGTTCGTCTTTGACCGGAAGACCGGCGAGCCGATCTGGGGGATCGAAGAGCGCCCCGTGCCCCAAAGCACCGTACCCGGCGAGCAGACTTCGCCGACCCAGCCCTTCCCCGTCAAGCCCGCGCCCCTGTCGCGGATGGAAATCACCAAGGACCAGCTCTACAAGGCCACCCCGGAACATGCCAAGTTCTGCCAAGCACTCTGGGAAGACCAGAAGCTGTTCACCAAGGGCCCGTTCGCTCCCTATACGGTGGGCGGTGCCGACGAGCCGAACATCCTCGTCTACCCGAGCACTTTGGGCGGCGGGAACTGGAGCGGCATCTCCTACGACCCCAAGCTCGGCTACGCCTTCACCAACATCAACAACCTGGCGCAGTGGGGCCACATGGAAAAGAAGGTGGATACCCAGACCGGCGAGGCCACGTATGTCCGGGCGGCAGCCTTCGGAGGCCCCTATGCCCGATTCTGGGATCCGTCGAACCACATCCCATGCCAGGATCCGCCCTTTGGGGAACTGGTCGCCGTGAACATGGCGACAGGCGACATCGCATGGCGCTCCCCGCTCGGCACGGTCCCCGAGCTGGAGGCCAGAGGCGTTCACAATACGGGAGCCCTGAATTTGGGGGGAAGCATCACGACGGCCTCAGGCCTCGTGTTCATCGGTGCCGCAAATGACGCCAAGGTCCGGGCCTTCGACTCAAGAACCGGCAAGGAGTTGTGGTCCGCGCCGCTGGATGCGGTCGGACAGGCCACACCGATTACGTACCTCGGCAAGGACGGTCGCCAGTACGTCGTGATTATGGGTGGAGGCGGGCCGTACTGGGGATCTCCGGCGGGCGACAAGTTGGTCGCCTTCGCCCTCCCGCAATAGTACGGCCCGGCCTTCGATCGGGGAATAGCCGTGCGCGGCGGCCCGGCTACTCCTCGTCGTCGTCCTCGTCTTCGTCTTCTTCGTCGAGATCGTCGTCGTCTTCGAATTCGTCGTCGTCTTCGAGGTCGTCATCATCCTCGTCGTCGTCATCGTCGTCTTCGTAGACGTCGTCTTCCAACTCGTCGAATCCAATGTCGTCGGGGTTCTTCTTTGGCGGGCTCAGCTCCCAAGCCTCATCGAAATTCTTCAGGTATGCCATATTCCTCTAGCCTCTGAAAGCGGGTTTTCGGTGTTTTTGGTTCCTTCGATTGCAGTGTACACGGTCCGTGGCGTTGCGTTGTCGGAGGGCTTGTCCGCAGCTTGCGATACACTGGAAATTAGACAAGATGAAGCAGCGAATTCGTTCCACCACGGTGTTCTGCGTACGCCGGGATGGAAAGGTGGTGATGGCCGGGGACGGCCAGGTTACGCTTGGATCCGAAGTCCTGAAATCGACGGCGAGGAAGCTGCGGCGCTTGTACAACGACAAGATCCTGGCCGGATTTGCCGGTTCCACCGCGGACGCCCTGTCCCTGACCCTGCGTTTCGAGGCCAAGCTGGAGCAGTTCAACGGCAACCTGCCCCGCGCCGTGGTCGAATTGGCCAAGGAGTGGCGCACCGACAAGATCCTGCGGCACCTCGAAGCCCTTCTGCTGGTGGCCGACAACAAGAACACCTACATCGTCAGCGGCAACGGAGACGTGATCGAGCCCGACGAGAACATTGCCGCCATCGGCTCCGGCGCATCCTACGCCATCGCCGCCGGCACCGCCCTCATGCACCACACCAAGCTTTCCGCCCGGCAGATCGCCGAGGAGGCCATGCGGATCGCGGGCAAGACTTGCATCTACACCAACGAAAACGTGACGTTCGAGGAGTTGGCCTGACATGGTGATCTACCTCCCCGCCCAATCGCTCGACGAACGCCCGGTACTCGACGAACTTACCCCCCGCGAGATCGTCCGCGAACTCGACAAGTACGTGATCGGCCAGCCCGATGCCAAGCGCGCCGTGGCCATCGCCCTGCGCAACCGCCTCCGGCGCCAGAAGTTGCCGCCCGAGATGGCGGACGACGTGATGCCGAAAAACATCCTCATGATCGGCCCCACGGGTGTCGGCAAGACGGAGTTGGCGCGGCGTTTGGCAAAACTCGCAAATTCCCCGTTCATGAAGGTGGAAGCCAGCAAGTTCACTGAAGTGGGCTATGTGGGCCGGGACGTCGAATCCATGATCCGGGATCTGGTCGACATCGCCATCGACATGGTGCGCGAAGAGAAGCTGGACGAGGTCGGCGACCGTGCCGAAGCCGCCGCCGAGGAACGCCTCCTCGATCTGCTGCTCCCCCCCGCCCCCGAGAACGCCGAAGAGAACGCCAAGTCCCGCGAGAAACTGCGCGAGCGCCTGAAAGCTGGCAAGCTCGACGAGCGCATGGTGGAACTCGAGGTCAAGGATCGCGGTCCCATGATCGAGTTTGCCGCCGGTGGCAACATCGAGGAACTGGGCAACAACTTCAAGGAAATGCTGCCCACCCTGTTCGGCCAGCGTTCCAAGAAGCGCAGCATGCGGGTGGCCGACGCGCTGGACTACCTCGTGTCGGAAGAAGAGCAACGGCTGGTCGACATGGACCAGGTAACGCGTATCGCGCTCGACCGAGTGGAAACCGGCGGCATCATCTTCCTCGACGAGATCGACAAGATTGCCGGCCGCGAGGGTGGCCACGGGCCCGACGTTAGCCGCGAGGGTGTGCAGCGCGACATCCTCCCCATCGTCGAGGGCACCACTGTCAACACCCGCTACGGCTTCGTCAAAACCGACCACATTCTGTTCATCGCCGCCGGGGCCTTCCACGTTTCCAAGCCCAGCGACCTGATTCCAGAACTGCAGGGGCGCTTCCCCATCCGCGTGGAACTGAAATCGCTCACCGAGGACGATTTCGTCCGCATCCTCCAAGAGCCGAAGAACGCGCTGGCCAAGCAATACATCGCGCTCATGGAAACCGAGGGTCTGAAGCTGACCCTGACTCCCGACGCCCTGCGCGAAGTGGCCCGCTTCGCCGCGCAAGTGAACGAATCGGCCGAAAATATCGGGGCCCGTCGCCTGCACACGATCATGGAAAAGCTGCTCGAGGAAATCTCGTTCGAGGGGCCCGACATGGTCAAGAAGACCGTCAAGGTGGACGCGGCCTACGTGCGCAAGCAGTTGGCCGACATCGTGAAAGACCAGGACCTGAGCCGCTACATCCTCTAAATGCGCATCCGGTTGCTCCTGCCCCTCGTCGCCATGGTTCTGGGAGGCTGCGGCTACCCCGGCGAGCCGTATCCGCCAGCCCTGCGTCGGCCTGTGCCGGTGAGCGATCTGGCAGTGATCCAGCGGGGCACGAAACTCTATATGCGGTTCACGGTGCCCTCGACGACCACCGAGGGAATTGTGTTGAAGGAGGCGCCGGAGTTGGATATCCGCGTCGGCCCGCCGCCACAGGGTGGGTGGAACCAGGATGTTTGGGCTGGTAGCGCCATCCGGGTTCCCGCGGATTCAATCAAAGTCGCCAAGAACGTGGCCAGCGTCGAGTTTCCTGTCGAGCCAATCATCGGAAAATCGGTGATAGTGGGTGTCCGCGTCCTCGGTCCCAAGGGTGTAAGCCTCGGCTGGTCGAATTTGGAATCCCTCGCCATCGTCCAACCCCTGCCGACGCCTCTTGGCCTCACAGCCAAGGACGGGCCGGACTCGGTGCTGCTGGACTGGCACGCGACCGCACCCGAGTTCCGCGTCTTCCGGCGCGAGGTCGGGGTGGTGGATTGGACGTTCGCCGGTTCCAGCCCTAGAGCCTCCTACGCGGATCCCGACGTCGTCTACGGCAAGGAATACGAGTACTTTGTACAATCGGTCGAAAAGGCCGGGGAGCGCTACGCGGAGAGCGAAGTTTCGGAGTTCCTCAAATTCAAGCCGACTGACCGCTTTCCGCCGGTGGCGCCGTCGGGTTTGTCGGTGATCATAGGCACCAAATCGGTCGAGCTGGTCTGGGACCGCAACGGCGAACGCGATTTCGCATCCTACCGGGTGTACCGGGACGGCAAGATGATTGCCGAGGGCATCGCGGCACCGTCGTACAGCGATGCGGCTGTGGTGAACGGTCGGAAATACTCCTACCGGGTCAGCGCTCTGGATACCGCCGGCAACGAAAGCGCCAAGTCGGTCGCAGTTGAGGCACTCATTCCGTAGCTCCGTGGTAGGACGTCCATTCTTGGCTAATGAGACCTTTCAGGTCGCATCAGCCACCGGGCTAGAATGGGTGTCGTGAAGACACTCCGACTCATCTTGGCCTTGGCGTTCTGCCTCGCCACAACTTTGCCCGCCGCCGAACCTGCGACGTTCCTCCATGTGGTGACTGTCAAGTGGCGCGCCGATTCAACCGCCCAGCAACAACAAGCCGCCATCGATGGAGTGCGCAAGATGTCGACCGAGATCAAGGGCATCCGCAACATCTGGATTAAGAAGGTCAAGGTGCAGCCAGCCGACTACGACCTTACCTTCGCCATGGAGTTCGAAAGCAAGGCCGCCTTCGACGCCTACACCACCAGCGATGCCCACAAGGCATGGGAAAAGGTCTACCTGCCGATCCGCGAGGAAAGCCACACGCAGGACATCACGAACTGAAAATGGCCCTCGAACTCACCGCATCCCCCGTCGTCGACGCGACGCTCCAGTTCCACAAATACAAGAAGATGGCTGAAGCCGCGATTGCCCAGATCGACGACGTGGCCCTCTTCGCCAAGGCCGACGACGAATCGAACTCCATTGCTGTCGTGATTGCCCACATTGGTGGCAACTTGAAGTCGCGCTGGACTGATTTCCTGACCAGCGACGGCGAAAAGCCTTGGCGCAACCGCGACGCGGAGTTCGAGCCAAGTTTCAACTCGCGCGCGGACTTGCTGGTGCTGTGGGAGTCGGGTTGGCAGGCAACCTTTGACACCATGGCCACTTTGACTGACGCCGACCTCGGTCGCATTGTCACCATCAGGCGCGAAGACCACACGGTTCTGCAGGCGATCGGACGCAGCGTCGCCCACTGCGCGTATCACGTGGGTCAAATTGTGTGGATGGCCAAACACCACAAGGGTGCGGAGTGGAAGACGCTGACCATGCCCAAAAGACCGGCTGTATCCTGAAACCATGCGGCTTGACAGCGTCATGCTCTACGTGAAGGACTTTCCCGCAATGAGGAAGTTCTACCAGAAAATGTTGCGCACGCCCCCAGTCAACACGGAATGGACTGACACGTGGGCCCTATTTGACTTGGGTGGCGTGCGGTTCGCCCTCCACGCCATACCGGAGGAATATGCAGCCCAAATCGAAATCTCCTCCCCGCCCAAGGCTCGCGAAAACGACCCGGTGAAACTGATCTTCGCGGTCGACAATCTCCAAGGGGAAAAGAGTCGTTTGGAGGCTTTGGGGGGCACGCTGATCCAGCGACCGTGGCAGGGCCCAGCAACCGAATGCGACTTCATGGATCCCGAAGGCAACGTCTTTCGGATTTCGTCTGTCGCCCCCTAGTTCTCCGACGGTCGTTCCACCTTCTCCACTACCAGCATCTTGACTGGAGCCTTCTTCGCTTCCAGCTTCAGGCCCAGTTGTTCCTGAATCGCGGTGAAGATGGAACCGGCAGCCGAGACCGTATCGGGGGCCGGTTCAGCCTGGCCCGGACCCCGGTCCGGCGTCCAAGTAAGGTCGAAATCGTAGCTTCCTGTTAGACCTGTCTCATTCAGGACGGGCCTGTCGACATAGCGGGGGAGTGATTGAGCAAACATGTCCATCGGAAACGATGTGGCGTGCAATTCCCTTGGACGCGGACCACGCATCATCGGCGATTTCGGCGTCCCCGATGCATCCTTCATCTTGATACCCTTCGGCGACACCTTGAGCAGGTACACGGGCAAGTCCTTGGATTCTTCCCGCACAACGAGGCCGAACCGGTCCTTGAGCAGACTTGCGACACGCTTCTGGTGGTTCGCAAACATCAATTCCAAATCGGCCCGGGTCATTCCCTTGGAGGGTGGCTGCTCCGGCGTATCCAAGCTGGCCGTGATGTCGAACCCTTCGGTCTTGGCCCAGCCCGGCAAGCCGGTCAACTGGTAGTCGCGCACGCCGTGGGCATAGAGAATCAACCTCTCGACCGTAGCGTTTTCCGCAAGCAGGCCGCCGGTCGGGCTCGGGCGGATGGAGGAGTTCATCTGGGCCGGTTTCGACGGGTGGATCGCGGCCGCGTCGAACTGCATTGTCTGGGCGGCAACCACGAAGGGCAAGGCCGCGATGAGAGCCGTCGCAAGTAGCCGACGGGGGAATGTGGATGGCATGGGCTCGTCTACTAACGAAATAGTAGCACGTGGAAATGCCATGATGGAAGAGCCATGTCGCGATTCAACGACCTTTTCACCCCCGGCGTCATCGACTACGTCCTCGACAACAGCCTCCGCGAACCCGAAATCCTGACCCGGCTCCGCGCCGAAACCGCCAAGCTCCCCAATGGCAACATGCAGATTCCCGAGGAGGAAGGCCAGTTGATGCAGCTTCTAGTCCGCATGACGGGCACGCGCCGGGCGCTCGAAGTCGGTGTCTTTACCGGCTACAGCTCGTTGGCGGTCGCCTTGGCGATGCCCGCGGACGGCACCATCGTGGCCTGCGACATCAGCGACGAGTACACCCAAGTCGCGCGCCGCTACTGGGCCGAAGCGGGTGTCTCGCACCGGATCGACCTGCGTATCGCGCCCGCGTCCGAGTCCCTCGACCGGCTGATCGCCGAAGGGGCCGAGGGCACCTTCGACTTCGCCTTCGTCGACGCCGACAAGCCCGCCTACGCGGGCTACTACGAGCAGTGCCTGCGCCTGGTCCGCAAAGGTGGCCTGATCCTGCTCGACAACATGTTCATGAAGGGCAACGTGATGGACTCCGGCGCGACGGATGAGGGCGTGGTCGCCATCCACGCCATGAACCGTTTCATCCACCAGGACGAACGCGTGGACCAGTTGCTTCTGCCCTTCTCCGACGGCATCACCCTCGCCCTGAAACGCTAGCCGGCGTGTCGAAAGGCACAGGCAGACACCGCCTGGCGGTCGATGGTCGGTTGACCGTCTGCCGTCGGGCAGCCTCCCGCAATCATGACTGCAAGCGTTGTGCCTTCGGGCTGCAGTGCCTTGGTCCCCTTCGTGCACCGCCAAGCAGCGGGATACCAACTATGCATCAGGAACACAGGGAAGCGGCGGAACAGCACGGACTCGCGGCACATGCCCATCGCACTGCGGCGGAGCACAACGAAAAAGGCGATCTCACCGACGCGGGCTATCATGCGGACCGCGCGATGGAACTCTCAGACCACGCCTACCGACTGGCGAAAGAAGCCCACAACAAGTCAGCGCGGACTGAGAGCCTCTAGCCTCCGGTGCGGTATAACGGTACCAAATGCGTTCCGTGCCGATATGGCTTTGTTTCGTCGCCGGGCTATCCCTGTCGGCGCAGGTGGACCACTCAAAATGGTCCGACTACGGCGGTGCGCCCGATTCGGCCCAATTCTCGTCGCTCACCCAGATAAACCGCTCCAACGTGGGGAAATTGAAGGTCGCGTGGACCTTCCCCACCGGCGACGGCGCGAAATACTCCTTCAACCCTCTCATCGCCGACGGCCTCATGTACGTGATGGCCAAGGGTAGTTCCATCGTCGCCCTAGACCCCGCCACCGGGAAACAGGTGTGGTCCCATCCGGCGGAACCCGGCACCTCGGTGATCACCTTCCGGGGCATCAACTACTGGAAATCGAAGGACGGCAAGGACCGCCGCCTCCTCTATTGCTTCAACAATTTCCTGACCGCGCTCGACGCCGCGACCGGCAATACGATTTCCTCATTCGGCACCAACGGCAAGACCGACCTGAGGGAGGGTCTCGACCGCAATCCCGCGGCGCTGTCGCTGGTCCAGCCCACCACGCCTGGCAAGGTTTTCGAGGACCTGATCATCCTCGGCTCGGCCACCAACCAGGAATACGACTCCGCCCCCGGCGACATCCGCGCCTACAAGGTCCGCACCGGAAAGTTGGCCTGGACCTTCCACACCGTTCCACGACCGGGTGAATATGGGTACGATACTTGGCCGAAGGACGCATGGAAGACCGTCGGCGGGGCGAACGCCTGGGGGGAACTATCGGTCGACGTGCCGCGCGGCATCGTCTACGTGCCCACCGGCAGTCCCAAGTACAATTTCTACGGGGCCAACCGTACCGGCGCGAACCTGTTCGGCGACTGCCTGCTCGCCCTCGACGCCCGCACCGGCAAGCGCATCTGGCACTTCCAGATGGTCCACCACGATATCTGGGATTATGACAACACGACGGCTCCGAAGCTCCTGACGGTCCGGCACAACGGCAAGATGGTCGATGTGGTGGCCCAAGCGGGAAAGCAGGGTTTCGTCTGGGTTTTCAACCGCGTGACCGGGGAGCCTCTGTGGCCCATTGAGGAACGTGCCGTACCGAAATCCGACATGCCGGGCGAGCATGTCTCGCCGACGCAGCCGTTCCCGACCATGCCGCCGCCTTTCGCCCGCCAGAAGTTCGACGAGAACGACCTGAATCCGTTCATAGACGACCCCGCCGAGCGCGCGCGGTGGCGCGACACCATCCAGAGTGCCCGCAACGAGGGGCTGTTCACGCCGCCCGGTCTGCGCCCAACCATCCAGATGCCGGGCAACAACGGCGGGTCGAACTGGGGCAGCGCGGCGGCGAATCCCGAAACTGGAGCGCTGTACGTGGTCGCCAAAGATTTCCCGGCGTTGCTCAAACTGGAGCCGGACGGCACGCGCGAAGCTGCGTCGGCCGGACCTCCCGAGGAACTCGGCCAGTACATCTACAAGCAGAACTGCGCGAAGTGCCACGATTCGGGCCCCGGACCGAGCCTGAAGGACGTCGACAAGCGCCTCACCCGCACCCAGATCGAGGCAGTCGTGAAGGATGGACGGGGGAACATGCCACCGGTTGCGGGGGTTCCCGACGCCGACCTACGTCCGCTGGTCTCCTACCTTTTCAACCCACTTCGGGCACCGGCCCCAACCACCGAGACCCGCTACAAAAGCGCCTTCGGGTTCATGATCACCAGCAGCGGCCTGTCGGCCATCGCGCCGCCATGGACCACCATGACAGCCTACGACCTGAATACGGGCACGGTGAAGTGGAAGATTCCTCTGGGCGAAGTCCCGGAACTGGCCGCCAAGGGCTTCCCGGACACGGGGGGCGCATTTCCCGAAGGTCGGGCCGGTGGTGACGGCAGGCGGGCTGATATTCACCGGTACGCGCGACCGCAAGGTGCGGGCGTTGGACGTGGATACCGGCAAGGTCGTCTGGGAAGCGGTCGTGCAGACAGCGCTGGAAGGGATTCCGGCTGTCTACGAAGTGGGCGGGCGCGAGTTCGTAGTGTTCTGCGCGGCCGCCCAGCCGACTACCCACACCCAGTCGACACCGGTACATCCTGCGGCTTCCGGTCCGATCAACGGTGCCTATGTAGCCTTCGCGCTGGAGCGCTAGCGGCCCCGAGTTGGAGGGTTGGCGATGCTACCCATTACGATGAAGGTGAGGATGATCGGGAGCGCGCGGCGTCGGCGTCGAGGCGGGCTCGCGCCAAGCGGACAGCATCGTGGAGTTTCCGTTCCAGTTGCTCCTTCGGCGGCAGGTCTGTCCAGTAGCTGGCGACGTGGATGCCGCTTTTCTCCAGTTCCAGCAAGGCGATATGTTCCTCACTCTTACCGGCGCACAAGATCATGCCGAGCGGGTCGGCCTCGTCGGGTTCCTTGCGATACTTTTTGAGCCAGCCGAGGTAGAGTTCCATTTGGCCCTTGTCGGCGGCGTCGAACTATCCGAGCTTTAGGTCTATGGCGACCAAGGGGTGGAGCTTTCGGTGGTAGAAGAGGAGGTCGAGATAGTAGTCGCGGTCATCAATCTGCATCCGCTGCTGGCGGGCCTCGACTAGGTGTCCTGGAGCCCGAGGAAGTCCGGGATGTAACCAGCCTTCGATGCGGCACATCTCGGAATAGAACTCGCGCTGGAACGGTTTGTCCAATGGAATCAACGCGATAAAGTGGCTCAGTGTCAATTGTCGTGACACTGTCGCGACAATCTCAGCACCATAGTCCGCGCGCTGCGGAACATGTCAAGCACTTTGAGACACCCCGAAGCCGAATTTACTGAGTATTGTTGTCCGGGGTCTTTGGTCTATTGATCCAGGCCCCCCGGGGAAGGGGGGGGGGTTGGGGCGGAGGGCGGACGAAGCGTTCGGGATGGGCGAGGTAAGCGGCAGCCAGCACGTCGGCGCGCTTTTCGACGGTTTCCTCCGCAAGGCCATGATGGACGACGGACGGGGAAAGCAGTCCGAGCCC
>CAIVPR010000175.1 GCA_903907865.1 uncultured Acidobacteriia bacterium | reverse complement strand
CTGCGACGGGCGAACCACTGGATCGTGCGAATTTCGCTGCGCGAACCGAAACTGTGGGCGCACTGGCAGATGGGAGAAAGGCGCGGTTCCATGGCGGGAGCCGTATGAGCGGAGACGTTCACGTACGGTTCTGAGAGGGGCCCGGGGTGAGATTCCCCGGGCCTACTCACCTCACCTGTCTCGAAAACTTCAATGCTGATGTCCTTCTCAGTGGCCCCCAATGCAACCGCTGCGCTCACTTTACCAAGGCGTCCCCCCGATGGCTGTCTACCGGCACCATCTTCGCTTGTCCATCCCGAGCGTCGGCAGGCCACCTGCAGCTATTGTGGGCACCGCTGCGAGTTTGGATCTTTGACGTTTAATCGTTCGTGCGCAACGACAGACGGTTGCAAGTCGTTTGCCGAAGTGGATATAGTCCGCGAAGAACCGGGACGACGTGCTTCGAGGTTTGCGGAGATTGCGCGAACGCCTGCCCATTGGGGCTTGACGTGTCGTTCTACCAAGAGTAAGATCTGAATCGTCCCCGGAATTCCTGTAAACGGGTGTGCGACAAATCTGTTTCCGGCTCAGGCGGCGCGAGATCTGGAACCCAGTAGTCTTCGAACTTTCCGCTGAGTAGGTGGCAGCGGAACCGGCGATGGCGTTGGCACCGCGGACGAGGTCTTGCCGCCGGAATTCCGGGTAGCGCATGCGTTCGGCGTTGCGCTCGAAGTGGGCGGATTCGACGCGGATCTTTTCCGACAGTTCGGGTGCCTGGGCGGGCTGGCGGCGGAGCGACGCGACCATCTTTTTTCGATCTCCCGGTTGTCCAGCTGTGCCTGATGCCGCATCGCCTAGCGCTTCCGGGCCGCGTCGTCGTTGGGGTGGAACCGGTCAGTTCCCGGAGATGCTGGCGGGCGTGGAAGATGTCCACGATCTGGACGGCACAGGGGAAGTGCTGGTCGGCGATGTTCGGGATCCATTGGCAAGGGGCACCGATTACGCCCCGACTTATCCCCTGACAAGTAAACCTATGCAGCTTCGTCCTTGGTCAATCGTCCCCGAGGACGACTTTTTTTTCCCGCCCGGCTCCAGTCGCGTTCCCACGCCTAGGTGTAAATGCGCTGTCCGAACTACTCCGCGCTGTCGATGGCAGCGGTGTGGGTGGTGGAGTTCCGTCGCGCCCCTCCAAGTTCCCGGCCGACCATCGGCCCTGGGTGCCGTCCATCTCGATGTAGAGGCCGGGAACCTTCGGCCCGAGGATGTCGGGCAACTCCGGTTGCAGGGCGCGGCGGGCTCACTGGGGGCCGGGGTGACCGCTCGTGCACCCGTTGGGTGAGCCGCTCCGCATGGCTCGAACAAATAGTCCCCGGCGGAGTCGTGGACGCGCCAAGCGAGGTCGAGTAACGGCCCAGGGATTGCGGCGCTAAGGCTGCAGCGGAATAGTAGCCGTACCCGCCGGGCCCTTGTAAACCAGTTCCACGGACTTCATACCCTTCACCTTGCCCGAATACTGGAAGTACAACAGTCCGGCCAGCGGCAACGCGCGCTCCCCCTCTGGCAACGACGCCTTCTGCACCTTCAACTCCATTGCCCGTCGAACCTCAATCGGCATCTTCGGAGCCGGAGGCGGCGTATTGTCCTGACCGCCCCCACCGCCGCCCCCGCCACCGCCGTCGCCGCCAATACTGGTCTTGGATTTCTGGAGCTTCTCAACTGCAACCGACGCTTCCCATTCGGGGTTCTTGAGGCTCTTCACCACCAGTCCGTACGGCTGGCTGGGAAGGGCGGCTTTCTTGCCGTTGACGCGGAGCGAAAAATCGTCGGGCGACAGGGCGATCTTGGAGCCGGCCGCACCAAAGATCCCGACCTCCACGACCACATACTCCTCGCTGTTGAACGTGGAATCGGCAGTCGTCTGCACGCCGTGGCCCTCGAACTCGGCGCCAAAGCTGACTTGTCCGGCCCGGCCCTGGGCTTGGTACTCGGTGGGCGCAACTCGGGGGGGGATCCCCTGGACGACTCGGGGCTCCTGCGCCGATAGACAAAGCGCCGTTGCCAATAGGGTTCCGGCGAGCAGGCCGGACTTCAGAAATTGCATAGCTTTGCCCAACTTACCACGATTCCGACTTTCCCGTCCCACGGGCGGCCCCTCTTGGGATAAGATTGTTGGAGATTTCCGATCCCATTAGGAGTACCGCCCCATGTTCCGTCTTCCCACAGTCGCCATCGCAATCGCCCTGTCGGCGTTTGCCCAGACGCCCCCCGCTCCGCCACAGGCTCCCCCAGCGCCGCCGGCACAGGCAACGCCGCCTCCCGGTGGACGGGGCCCCAGAACCCCGGCCCCAACCCGCGATCCCCACACGGCCGGCTACGTCGACGCCAAGGAATTGCCCGACGGCACCAACCCGTCCCCCAAGGACGACGGCAATTTCATCATGGGCCCGACCCACAGCCCGGCACCTGAAATGGCAGCCCGCGAAGGCGGCCTGGAGGGAACGGTCTACAACTTCGTCATGGAGTCGACCGACAGCAAGTTCTACCCCGGCATCGCCCGCGATCCTGGCGGTTTCGGCACGCCCGACCCGAAGGACCCGACCCGGATGCTGATCAACAGCCATCCTGCGCCCTACACCCGCAAGGTGGCGGTCTTTGTCCCGAAGCAGTACGTCGCCGGAACCATCGCCCCGTTCATCGTCGGAGCGGACGGCCCCGACCAGATGCTCTTCACCGCCCTTGACAACATGATCGGCCAGAAGCGCCTGCCTGTGATGATCGGGATTTCCATCGGCAACGGCAGCGGCGACGGTCAGGGCAGCGAACGCGGCCTTGAATACGACACGATGTCGGGCAAGTACGCCGAGTTCGTGGAAGCCGAAGTTCTCCCGCGCGTCGAAAAAGAGGCCAAGGTAAGGCTGACCAAGGATCCCGACGCTCGTGCCACCATGGGCGGAAGCTCCGGCGGGTCGGCGGCACTGATCATGGCCTGGTACCACCCAGAGCTGTACCACCGCGTCCTCACCTACTCCGGCACGTACGTCAACCAGCAGTGGCCGACCGACCCGGCGTTGCCGCACGGCGCATGGGAATTCCACGAAAACGTGATCCCGGCTAGCCCCGTCAAGCCGATCCGCCTGTGGATGCAGGTGGGCGACCGCGACAATTTCAACGGTCGCGACGGCTATCACGATTGGGTCCTGGCCAACGAAAACATGGCTCGGGTGCTGGCAGCCAAGGGCTACCACTACCAGTTCGTGTTTTCCAAGAATTGCGGCCACACGGACCGCGCAGTGAAGGTGCAGTCCCTGCCGGAAGCGCTCGAATACGTCTGGCAGGGATACAAAGCCAGCGGAAAGTAAGCTTCAGTCGACATCGACATTTGTAGTAATTGCTCCGGGATTGCGCGCCCTTGGCCGCATCCCGGAGTTTTTATTTGCAGCTCTTTTCTTGGCTTGAATTTGTGATAGACTTCCCTGAGCTTGGTGCGGCCCCGCTGTTTGAGCGGGCCCACGTTTTTCGGACCGTGCCGGGCGAATCGAAAGGACGACCCGAACCATGGACAGAAAAGTCAAGCAAGCGATTCCCGTGTTGCTAATCACGCTCGCAGTGCTATTCCTGCAGCTCGCGTGCAACTCCAAGACGACAGAAGCACCGAAGACCGAGGCTACGGCCGCCGCTCCGGCGAATTCGGCATGTACTCTGCCCACCACCATGGCTGGCAGTGACGCCGAAACCGCGTGGAAGATCTTCGTAGCCATCAATTGCGCCAGCTCCCTTCCCAATACCCCCTTGGTTTGGGAAACCTGGACCGAGCAACTGTGCTGGCTGAACCCCACGGCAGCCGCATGCCAGTCCAAAACATCCAGCCACACGCTCCACGGAAGCGCACTTGCCGCCAAGAAGAGGACACAGACCCCCAGCATCGAAGGGACTCCCTGCGGACCTATGACCACGAAGACTGACAAGTCTCTCGCGAAATGGGCACCAACAAATCTCTCGGCAACACCTTTCTTCTGCGAAGAAGTCTATTTCAACCAGGCGGAAGCGGCGTATCTTACGACACCCGTCGCCGGACAGCCTCTCACCCTGAAGACAAGCGCGGGTCAGCAGGCCTTTGCGGCGTCCACCGCGCCGGGTGCGGGAACCGTCAACTTTCCCACTTCTGCGATCGAAGTCAAGGTGGATTGGGTTCCTGTGGACAGTTTGGACCCGAAGAAGCCAACGTTTAACTGCACGAATCCGCCGAAGGGTCTGTATACCGAAGTCATCCAAGGCAAGTGTTATGCCCTCGCTGGTTTTCACCTATCTTCCAAATTGAGTCCAAAGTGGTTGTGGGCGACCTTCGAACCACAATCCACCATCACCAACCCCAACCTTTGTGACCCGACTCTGTACTCCGCCTGCAATGACACCTGGGGTTCCCAAAACAACCCGACGACTATGGTCAAGAGCCCGCATGGCACTACGCCGCCGGTTGTCCCGACCGCGCAGCTCACCGCGCTGATCACTGCAGCCGGCCTTGCGAATTCGCCATTGGCGAGCTATGTGCTTGTGGGGACCCAAACGAACTATGTGGACTCGAATAACCTCGCGATTCCGCTGGGCAGTTCGTTCACTGAATTCAATGCGGGCGTGCTGCCCCAGCAGGCATCATGCATTACTTGCCATGACTTTGCCATGGTCAGCAACGGAGCTACACCGGTAACGCCGCCCGGTGCGCCGTTCCCCGCGTTTGCAGGCAACGCGGTTGCCCCGAAGGGCCCGGCCTCCCCGAACACGGGCAATCCGACCCCGCCTCCATTCCAGACGCCGGCGCAGACCAACCAGCAACAGGCGAGCTCGCAGAATCCGGCGGTACCGACTCCAGGGACGACTTGGATTCCGCTCGACTTCTCGTGGCTGGCCGCGTTCATGCCAGCAAAATAGCAATAGCCCGGAATCCGCCGCGCGTCCGCGACGGATTCCGGGCCCTTGTGCCTACTTCTCGGTCTGGCTGGGCGTCAGAACCGCGCTCGAGACCGATTTCCCCCAACCATGGACGCACTTGAGGACGTAGCCCCCGTCGGTGTGGTCGAAGGTGAGGCTGGTCTTGGTCGGATCTGCCTCGTCGGACGGCACTCCCAGCAGGATGGCGCTGCCGTGGCTGCCCTTCAGAGTCACGACGTTCGAGCCCTGCTCGGAGACCATGTAGTCACCAGCGGGCAGGGTTGTTTTCCCGGCCTTGAAGGCAAAAGGAACGTTGATGCGGACGGCGTCGACATCGGCTGCGGAGGCGGCGGTTGCCAGCCCGAAGGCGATGGTGGAGCACGCCAGAAGCGTGCGGAGTGTGTTTTTCATGGTATTGCTTTCCTTTCGTTCCTTGTGGAGATGTGTGGGGGCCGCCCGTTCCTGGCTGGCGTTCGACACACGGGCCCGTGTGTACGCTAGTCGCGGAAAAGGGAGGAGATCCCAGCGCTTGTATCCGACAGGGGATTCCCAGCACCATTGGGGTGCGGGACGTTTGTGGACGTGGCCGCCGCCGCTAGCTCATGTAGTGGGGCAGCCGGGCATTTCAGAAACAGCACGCGTCTAGCCGCGTCATGGGCTGTCTCCGGTCCTTGCGGGTCGCGATCATCGCGGCTCGTGTACTACTAAGGACGCGTTGTTCGCTTCCTATGATTCAAGTATATGGCTAAAATGCCGTAACGCCCAATCGGATAATCTTATGGGCCGGATTCCAGCCTTCACGAACTTGTCGCTATCCTGAAATACTAATGGACAGCCGAACACCCTTCCGGGTCACGAACGCGGGCGCAGCCTACGAAGGGATTCACATGCCGGTCTCGGTGTTGCTGGAGAACGTGCGGAGCCTCTACAACGTGGGCGCATTCTTCCGCACCGGCGACGCGGCGGGAATTGAAAAACTGATCCTCGCGGGCATCACCGGCTACCCGCCGCAGAACATGATATCCAAGACCGCGCTGGGTGCCGAGGAGACCCTGCCCTGGGTCCACACGCGCCAACCTGTGGAGATTCTCCGCAACCTGCGCGACTCGGGCCATGAGATCGCGGCGGTCGAAACCAGCGTCCATGCCGTCGACCTCTTCGACTGGCGGCCCCGGTTTCCCGTTTGCGTAGTATTCGGACACGAGACGGACGGACTGACGCCGGAGGTCGCCGCGCTTGCCGACACCCACGTGCGCATCCCCATGCTGGGCCAGAAGCACTCGCTCAACGTCGCGACGGCGGGCGGGGTAATCCTTTACGAACTGCTGCGGAAATACCGGATGCTGCGAGAAGCAGCGTTACCAGGGCGCTGAAGATCCGGCAGACCCACGCTTCCGGCGACGGCCCGTATTCAAGGTGGATCTCGCAAGGACCGTTGCACGCTGGCTCCAAAGCGATCAGGCCGATGCCGTCCTTGCGCACTTCGACCGGTCGGCCCGCGACGTCGGACCTCCAGCCGGGGGCCCAGTTGATGGCCACGGAAACCGCCTGTCCGGGGGCGCCTGTGGTGCGGATTCGGGCTTGCGTGGTGGAATTCCAAACGAGCTCGGCCAGTGGCATCGAGGAGTCGTCCAAGGCGGCAACGAACGGGCGCAGCGGTTCCACGTCGAGCCCGTGGATCGGCGTCCGTGCCACCAGCACATTGGCCGGAACGACGCGCGCAAGAGACCGTGAAGGCTGGGGAATGGCGAAAATAGAATCGTCCTCGTCGTGCCAGAGGACGGGCAATACCCCGTCGTAACGGTGCGGGAATACCAACGGGTGGTAGAACTCGCGGCTCTTCTCGCCGGGTACAGTGATCGCCTGGGTCCCGAAGGCCTTGAGCCAGAGCAGCGAAACGTCGGCCGCGTGTTTTGCCGACTCGCCGCCGACGTACGTCTGATACACCGCTACCTGCTGGATGAAGTTCGGTGCCGACGGCTGGTGGCCGGAACTGAGCTGCGGGGTATCCCAGAAGATGTTGCAGATGAATTCGGTGTCGCCGGAGACCATGACCCGACCGCCCGGCAGCAGCTTCTGAACGGCGGCACACGTCTTGTACTGGATGGACTGGGTGATCTCGACCGGCTGCAACATCCCCCGCGCCGCGTGCCGGAAGACTTTCGCCTGCCAAGCGCCACCCAGCAGCACCACAACGAGCACGACCCTCCAAGGAATGCGCGCCGCAATGCAACCGAGCACCAGGCAAACGGCCATCTCCAGCTCCAACTGGTAGCGGTTGGACTGCGGGACCAACGTCAGCCCGCCTTGGAAGAATCCGACCGGGATCAGGATCATCGGGAAGACGAACAGGAGCGCGAAGCGGTCGAGCGATGGTCCCAGCCGCCTCGTCAGCCACCAAATCAGGGCGAAGGTGCCGATTGTGGCGGCCATTCCCAGCCACGCCTTGGGGCCGGCTTGGAATAGGCCGCGTCCGCCAAACTGGTCCTTGCCGATCAGTTGGATCAACGTGGGCGGCAACCACGGCATCGCCCAAGCGTAGGCCAGCAGACCGACTCCCGCGAGGCGTTGGAAGCCGCGTCCGGTCGCCAGCACGATGCAGAGCCCGCCGATCGCCAGATCAACCGCGCCGAAGGCGTTCGAAAGCAGGACGGCCGCGCACGAAACCACCGCCGGGGCCCAAGCTCCGCGCCGCAGAAAGAACAAAGCCAGTGGCAGCAGGGTCAGGGCGAGGTTGTGGGGATCCTCCGCGTAATGCACCAGGTTGTAGAACCGCAGAGGCACCCAATGGCCGTTGTCAAGAACACGCAGAATCGGGATCGCCCACTCGCCGGGGGAAAGCAGGGAGTAGGCGAGTCCGGCGAAGAGGCCCGTGCGGACGGACTTCGACCAGTCCCACGCGAACAGGAAGAGCGTTACGGGGCCCAGGCAGTAGACCATTGCCAACAGGAAATGGAACGACCGCTCAATATGCCAGCCGGAGACGAACGCAGCGAGTGCCCCGAGCGCCGGCAGCAACGGCTGGTAGGCGTTTTCAATCGGGATGCCGCCGTTGAACCACGGGAACCAATTCAGGTCGCGCACGTGCTCCAGGTAGAAGCGGCTGAAGGCGACGAACGCCCCCTCGTTGGAAGACAGGTTGTTGATGAACGACGCCGTGAAGAGTTCCCGGCAGATGTACGCGTTGAGCGCAAACAGGAAAAGGGCCGCCGCGCTTGCCGGCCAGTTCAGTGCTCGCCACTTCTTCATTTTGCGGCCACCGAGATCCAGGTGCCCGTCGATGTGGAGGCGGTCCCGACGGTCACCGCGACAGGCACGTAACCGCCCGGTTGGACTCCTTGGGGGACCAGCACGTTCACCTGCATGAGTCCGGCGACGATGCCGGGTACCGCCCCGGCATATTGGATCGGCGCGGGCAGTCCTCCGACAAATGCCGAAACCGGAAGTTTCGGGGCCGGAAGCGGGAGGGCCGCCAGTTTGCCGTCACTGCCATCTGGCGTTGTCAATCCCTCGCCGGTCAGATAGAGCGAAACATACTCGCCGGCGTGGGCGGGCGAAAGCGCGGTATTGAGGCTGCCGGTGGAGACGTTGATGGCTGCGGCCTGCCCGGCACCGGTCGAGTTGCTTGTGAAAATGGCGGGCGACGACGGCGCAGTCGGAACCGCAAAGGCCGCTGAAACCTCGCCACCGTAGGCGACGGTGACTTGGGCGGTTGTACCCGCCACCCCATACGGAACAATCGCCGCGACCTGCGCGGCCGAGGTGTAGATCACCGGAGCGACGATGCCATTAAAGGTGACCTTGGTGCCGCCCAAGTCCGGCCCAATGAGCCCGTCCTGAGCTGAAAATTGTGCCAAGGTCGAGGGACCCAACCCGGTACCGTAGATGACCACAATCTTGCCGGGCGAAACCGGCAGCGCCGCTTCCGCCGCGGCGTCGTAGACGGCGGAAATGATCGTATTGTGGGGATTTGGCTTGAGCACCCGGATTGCCCCGTTCCCCGTATCCACCACCAAGATGTTGCCCGCTCCATCGACTGCCAGAGGTCCAGGGCTCGAAAGGAGCGCGATGGATGCCGGCCCGCCGTCGCCGGAATAGCCCGCGACGCCCGCGCCGGCCACCACGACCGAGCTCGGCCCTTTCAACTGCCGCACCGTATTGCCGCCCGTGTCGGAATACCAGACGTTGCCAGCCGGGTCCACCGCAATCCCGTTTGGCACGGTCGCCGCTCCAATGGTGGAAAGCGTTGTCCCGGATATTATCCGGACCTGGTTGTTGCCAGTTTCCGCGATGTAAATGGTGCCGTCGGCACCCACGGCCAACACCGTCGGCGTCTTCACCCCAGTCGCAATCGTAGTCAGGGTGCCGTTTGGCGCCACCCGGCGGATGCGGTTGTTATTCGTGTCCGCAATATAGACGCTGCCGCCGGAATCCACTGCCACGCCCTGCGGATACCAGAGCGAGGCAACGCTGCCGTCACCGGCAATTGTCGAAATCGCGCCGTTGGCTGCGATCTTTCTGATCCGGTTGTTTCCGGCATCCGCTATATAGAGGTTGCCCTGCGAGTCTGCTGCGATCCCAATGGGCATATCCAACTCGGCGCTCACGGCCGGGCCTCCATCGCCCGAAAAACCGGCAAAACCGGTCCCCGCGACTGTCGTCACGAGGCCGGCGACTGACAACCGGCGGACACTGTGGCGCGCCAAATCCGTAAAGTAGATGTCGCCCGAAGAACTGGCCGCGATACCCGTGGGGGCGGGGAAGTCGATGGTCGGCGTGGGGCCGTTCCCCGCAAAGGTCGAGATGACACCATTGGAGCCGATGCGCCGGATGCGGCCGTTGGCGGAATCGGCGACGTAGATATTGCCGGAGGAGTCGACCGCGACATCGTTGGGGTAGTAGAAAGAGGCGAAAGCCGCTTGGCTGCCATCCCCCGAGAAGCCCCCGATGCCGTTGCCCGCGAACGTGCCGATGAAGAAGGAGGTCAAGCGGACGATCCGGTGGTTCCCGCTGTCGGAAATGAACAGGCTGCCGCTGACGTCGACCGCCACACCGTCAGGAAAATTCAGACCCAGTCCCAGCCCGATGATGCCCGAAAGTACCCCAAGGGGCGAAATCTCCCGTACGACGTTGTTCCCGGCATCCGCAATGAAGAGGTTGCCGGATCCGTCCATTGCCAAAGCGGTCGGGTCTTTCAACAGCCCCGGCGACACGAAGGTCGAAATGATTCCCGCCGGAGTTACGCGGCGGACGCGGTTGTCCCCGGCGTCCGCGATGACCAAGTTGCCCGACGGATCGATCAAGACGGCGGAGGGAGTGGTGAGGGATGCCGAAACCGCCGGGCCACCGTCGCCCGTGGATCCGGCAACACCGTTGCCCGCGACCGTGGTGATGACGCCGTCGGCGGCGACACGACGAATCCGGTGGTTGCCGCTGTCGGCGATGTAGAGGTTTCCCGCCGCGTCAAAGGCCAGTCCCTGTGGTTCCAACAGCTGGGCGTTGAGGGCCAGGCCCCCGTCGCCGAAGTATCCTTGGCGCATCGTGCCCGCGACCCGGACCACCTGCCCGGTCTCCGTCACTTTGAATACGCTGTGCAGGCTGGTGAAATAGACCTCTCCCGCCGGGCCAACCCGGAGGCTGTCGGGATTGCCGATCCAACTGGATGTCGCGACAGCCGGAGTCGAAATCGTCTTTCCCCCGAGCAGCGTTGAAATCACGTACTGCTGCGACCGGCCTGGCAGCGCGCCGAGAAGCACCAAGACTAAGACTCGGAGGTTGATGCCCAATCCTCCAGTGGATCACACCGCCATCACAGAAGCCTCCGTCACTTCGCGCTGAAGCGGAACTCGGTGGTCGTGTCGTAGGTCGAGCCTGGACGCAGCACTGTCGAGGGGTACGTGGGCTTGTTCGGGGAATCCGGCGAGTGCTGGGTCTCAAGGCATAGGGCGCTCCGCTGTAGCGCTGGTTTACCGCCCTTGCCCTTCACGCTGCCGTCGAGGAAGTTGCCGGTGTAGAACTGTACCGCCGGTTGGTCGGTGTAGACCTCCAGGATGCGGCCCGACGTCGTCTCTTCCACCTTCGCGGCCAATTCCAGTCCGGTGCCGGTGCGGTTCAGGACCCAGTTGTGGTCGTAGCCCTTGCCCAGCTTCAACTGCTCATTGGCTTGGTTGATGCGCGCGCCCGGCGTGGTGGCCTTGCGGAAGTCGAACGGGGTTCCGGCGACCGGCTGCGGCTCGCCCAGCGGGATCAGGCCGGCGTCAACCGGCGAGTACTTGTCGGCGTTGATCGTCAGCAGCTGGCCGAGAATATTGGAAGTGCCGTCGCCGTCGCCCTTGAGGTTCCAGTAGGAGTGGTTCGACATGTTCACTACCGTCGGCTTGTCCGTGGTGGCAGTGTAGTGGACGCGCAGCCGGTTGTCCTCGGTCAAGGTGTAGGTCACCACCACCTTCAGGTTCCCCGGATAACCCTCGTCGCCGTCCTTGCTCAGCAGCGACAGTTCCACACCGCCGGGCACTTCCTTGCCCGACCAGTTGCGCTTGTCGAAGCCCTTGTTGCCGCCGTGGAGCGAATTGGGCCCGTTGTTGACCGGCAGCTTGTAGGTCTTGCCGTCCAGCACGAACTGCGCCTTGCCGATGCGGTTGGCGTAGCGTCCGATCAGCGCGCCGAAGTAGGTGCCGCCGTCGGCCATGTAGTCCGCGAGACTGTCGTGGCCCAGCACGACGTCTCCCAGCGCACCCTTGCGGTCCGGCGTCTTCAACGAGACGAGAACGCCCCCGTAGGTGATGATCCGGGCTTCCGTCCCCGTGGCGTTGGTGACGGTGAACAGGGTGACGGCTTGGCCGTCCGGCATCTTGCCGTAATCGGACTTTTTCACGGAAACGGCGGCGCAGGCGGTGGCGGCAAACAGCGCGAACAAGGCGACAAATTTCATATGAGCCAGACTATCATTACTGGCGCGGCAGTTGGCGCGTTCCCGATTGGCGCACCAGGATCATTGCCCTCTTTCCACTTCCCTTGTCCGTTCCGCCGCGATCATCCGCAAGCGCTCCAGCCGCGTGTCCCCAGGGGCCTTTGATGCAAACGAGGTGAACATCTCCAGCGCTTTCCGGCAGTAGTCGCCGCCCCGTAGCCGATCTCCGGCGAGCGTCGCCAGCTTGTAGCCAAAATCCAGGTACGCCGTGGCGAGGCGGACCCGGTCCGGCTTGGTCGCACCGGGCTCCTGTACCAACGCCTCGCCCGCCACCAGCAACCGCCGCGCGTACTCCGTCGCAGGACCGGCCTCGCCCGCCTGCCAACTCAGATCACTCAGTTTCGAGAGGTTCGCCACAAGTTCGCGTCGCAGGTCGATGTCCACCGGCAACTGCTCGCGGATTACCAACGCTTTGCGGTAGCTCGCCCTTGCGCCTGCCGGGTCGGACGCCTGCGCTTGGACATCTCCCACCCGCTCGTACACCGCCGCCAACTCGCGCCGCAGCACGTGGTCGTCGGAAGCGTCCCGCGCCAGGTTGTCCAGAAATTCCAGCCCCCGCGTCACGATCAGCCGACGCGCCGGGGCCGATCCGTCCAGTGACAGGATCGAATCATGCACGTCGAACAGCAGCGAATTCGCCATCCGCCGGACGTCGTGGAAGCGCCGCTCGGCCCGTTCCCGCTCCCGCATCGCGACCCGCGCCTCCCACGCGGTCGCCGCCGTCCCCGCCAGCAGGGCCACCACCGCGAAGGCTCCCGCCGCGGTCGCAGCCCGGTTCCGCCTTAGGAATTTGCCCGCCCGGTATGACCAAGTGTCGCGTCGCGCCGCCACCGGTCTGCCTTCGAGGTAGCGCTCGATGTCTGCCGCGAACCGCTCCACCGACGTGTACCGCCTCCCCGACTCGCGCCGCAGCGCCATGAGCAGGATGTTGTCGAGGTCGCCGCGCAACTCCCGCGCCAGCCGGTCCTTCCTCAGCCCCCGGGCCGCCGCCACCTCCGCCGGAACTATTGCGCGCCCGCCGGGAGTCGTTTCCGCAACCCCCGCGACCGCGCTCGGCAGCCGCGCCTCCGATTCCCCCATTACCCGCAGCACCTCCTGCGGCATCCGCGACGCAAAAACAAACGGCTTGTGCCCCGTCAGCAGCACATACAGCAGCACCCCCAGCGACCACGTGTCGCTCGCCGCCGTCACCGGCTCGTTCAGCAGTTGCTCCGGGCTCGCATACTCCGGCGTCATCATTTGCACCACGCTCACCGTGTCGCCGCCGCGCTCCTTGTCCGGGTCCAGCAGCTTGGCGATGCCGAAATCCAGCAGCCGCACCGACCCCTCCGGCGTCACCAGGATGTTGCCTGGCTTGATGTCGCGGTGCACGATGAAGTTTCGGTGCGAGTATTCGACCGCCGAACAAACGGTCAGGAAGAGCTTCAGCCGCTCCCGGATGGGCAGCCGGTTTTCGTCGCAGTACTGGTCGATGGGCGTGCCCGCGATGAAATCCATCACGAAGTAGGGCTGGCCGTCTTCGGTGGTACCTCCGTCCAGCAGCTTGGAGATATTCGGATGGTCGAGGTGCGCCAGGATGTGCCGCTCGGTCTCGAACTTGTGCATCACGGCGGCGCTGACCATGCCCCGGCGGATCACCTTGAGCGCCACCAGCTTCCGGTACAGGTCGTCCACCCGCACCGCCTGGTAGACAGTGCCCATGCCGCCCTCGCCTATCGACTGCACGATCCGGTAGGGGCCGATGTCCATGCCGGTCGGGAACGCGGGGGCGGCGGGTGTTGGGGGCGGCGCCGGCTTCTCTATAAAGGATCCGGCGTCGTCCAGCGAGGCCAGCAGCGACCGTACTTCGGCCAGCAGCACCGCGTCCCCCGCGCAGGCCGATTCGAGGTAGGCCGGGCGCGCGTCCGGCTGCAGTTCCACCGCCGCGTCGAATACGTCCCGGATCCGTTGCCAAAACTCGGGCGTCATGCCGCCGTTGCCAATTCGCGGTACAGCCACGCCTTGGCGAAGCTCCATTCGCGCTTCACCGTGGCCGTGGAAATGGACATCACCTCCGCCGTCTCTTCCACCGACAGCCCGGCGAAGAAGCGCAGCTCCACGATGCGCGACTGCCTCGGGTCCATGGCCGCGAGGCGCCCGAGGGCGTCGTCGAGGCCGACCACGTCCACGCCGACTGGCATTCCGACAGCCATGGCCTCCTTCAACTCCACCTTGATCCCGCCCGACCCGCGCTTTTCGGCCCGCTGCTGCCGCGCGTGGTCCACCAGGATGCGGCGGATCATCTGCGCAGCGATCCCGTAGAAGTGGGCGCGGTTGCGCCACTGGACGTCGCGCTGGTTGACGAGGCGGAGGAAGGCCTCGTGAACGACTGCCGTCCCCTGCAGCGTGTGTTCGCCCCGTTCGCGGCGCAGGTGCGACCCGGCCAGCTTGCGCAGTTCGCCGTAGACCATGGGCATCAGTTCTTCGAGGGCGTGGCGGTCGCCATGGCTCCAGTCGGCCAGGAGCGCGGTTACGTCCTGGATTTCATTTGTTGAGGGCATCAAGAATGTTGAACGCACGAAAAACTTTTTTGATCCCGTTTTCCTTGGCCCTGCGCGTGTGGATGCAGAGAAGACGACAGTGAGCGCCTCTCGAAAGGAAAACAAACACCATGAACACGAAACCAGTCTTCGCATCCGTGCTTTTCGCGCTTGCCTTCACGGCAGCCGCCCTGGCCGCCGACAACTCAGCGTACACGCCGCACACCACCACGGTGGTCGCTCCACATGTGTCGTTGGTCGATGTCAACGGGAATGCCAAACTGGCCGTCATCGAGGCGGGGACCGACCCGTCGACGGTCCAGATCCACTTTGCCGACGCCCAGCGGGTCTCGACTGCGTTCGGCGGCGGCTTGGACGTGGTTTCCAAGGATGGCAACCTGTGGCACTACCGCCCGCAGGTGTTCCAGACGGTGAACGGCAAGCGGCATGACATCGCGGCGACGTTCAGGGTTGTGGATCGGGACCGGGTCGTGCTGGTGGTCGGGAAGATCGACGCGTCGGTGCCGTTGGTTGTGTCGCCGGTGCTGTAGGGGCGCCCGTGCTATAGGACTAAGATGGGTGTAGATGACATCCGATTGGCAACCGAGGCGCTATCAGGATTACGAGTGGATCGTCGCGGACCCCGAACTGCTGGGAGGCAAACTGGCGATTCGGGGTACGCGCCTGTCCGTGGAGTTAATCTTGGAGTGCCTCGCCAACGGGATGTCCACGTCGGACATTGACGATGCCTTCCCCGGGGTCCCGCACGCGGCTTTTCCCGAGGTACTGAAGGTCGCTTCCGAGTTTGCAGGGGCGTTCCGTGTGGCTGCTTGACGCCAATTTGGACATCCACTTGGTAGAGTTGCTGCGGGACCTCGGCGTAGAGTGCGAGTCTGCCCAGGACCGTGGATGGAAAGCGCTGAAGAACGGCGAACTGGTCGCCGCCGCTGCAAACGCGGGGTTCACGACCTTGGTTACGCGGGACAGGTTGTTTGCGGAGTCGGCAGCGCGCGCTTGGCGGACTTGGCCGGATCTTGCTGTCGTCTTGGTTACATTGCCACAGGCGAAGTCGGACCGTTATCTGGAGTCGTTCCGCGCCGCTTGGATGATTGCGCACATCCGGCCCGTTCCGGGCAGGATTGTGGTTTGGCCATAGGGCCTTAGTTATGTGTCCGCATGGATGCCCCCGCAGCCGAGGGTCATGCGGGACGCATCAGTTCCCTGAGGATTGGCAGGACCTCGGGCCCCAGGGACACCAGCTTGCCGACCAGATCCTGCTGCGGCAAACCCATCTCCGCCAGCAACCCAAAATAGTTCCCGACAGCGGCCCGCAAATGGGGATGCTCATGCCCGGTCGCCCGCGTGAACTTGAGGAAAATCTCCAAGTGTTCCCGCATCAGCGGCTCGGCTTCCGCCATGCGGTTGGTGGCCTGGAGCAACGCCGCCAGGTTGTTGAGATCGGTGGCGACATTGGGGTGGTCGGGGCCGAAGCCGGCGCGGTCGATGCGGAGGGCCTCGCGCATCAGCGGCTCGGCTTCCGCGATGCGGTTGGTTGCCTTGAGCAACTGCGCCAGGTTGTTGAGTTGGGCGGCGACGTTGGGGTGGTCGGGGCCGAAGCTGGCGCGGTCGATGCGGAGGGCCTCGCGCATCAGAGGCTCGGCTTCCGCCATGCGGTTGGTGGCCTGGAGCAACGCCGCCAGGTTGTTGAGGCGGATGGCGACCTTGGGGTGGTCGGGGCCGAAGCTGGCGCGGTCGATGCGGAGGGCCTCGCGCATCAG
>CAIVPR010000174.1 GCA_903907865.1 uncultured Acidobacteriia bacterium | reverse complement strand
TCCCGAACGCTTCGTCCGCCGTCCGCCCCAACCACCACCCGTTCCCAGGGAGGCCTGGATCAATAGACCAAAGACCCCGGACAACAATACTCAGTAAATTCGGCTTCGGGGTGTCTCAAAGTGCTTGACATGTTCCGCGGCGTCCGATTCCCTGCCCGTCGGCGATGGCTTCCCAATAATCGTGGTCCGAGGGCAGCAGGAGGCGGCTGGTGTCGCCCACCAGAAGCTCCCAAGCCTCGGCGGCGTCGGCGCGGGCGAACAGGTCGAGGTTGTCGCCGTCGGCGAGCCCCTCGAAGAGGCCGGACATGGAGCGGACGAACTCCAGGTAGAGGGGACTGGTGATGTTGCGCTCGTCCTCGCGTCGGTGGCGGACCATGCCCCGGATCAGGGAAATGGTGCGGGCGCGGTTGGCGAGGGATTCGTGGTGGGCGGCTTCCAAAAGGGTCTGGTAGATCCATTGGGCCTTCCTCTTCCCCGCTTGGATGCCGAAGAGGCTGAGGAACTCGCGCCATTCCTCGGCATAGTGGCGTGGATCGGACAGCAAGACGAGCTGGTCCTTCTCCAAGCGGTTTTCCAAGAGTTCGACTCCGGCGAGGTACTCCTGAAAGGTCAGATGCCGGAACTCGATCAGATCATTGCCCTTGCCGACGATGATGCCCGAATCCAGTTTCTCCCTCTTTAGAAAGTCGTTGGCCGCCCTGGGGCCCAATCCAGCCAAGGCGCAAAGGATCTCCTTGGCTTGGTCGCGGTCGGCCTGCTTGAGGCGTCCGCCGATGCGGGTCTGCATGCCAAACGCCAACGCCTGCAGCCACTCTCGGAACACCTGCTCCCCGACCCGCCCGTCGCGGGGCCGGGATGCTACCATCCAACCGATGATCGAATCGTAGAGTTGGCCGCGATCCTCGGGCAGGGTTTTACCGTTCCAATGGATTCCCGCCAGAGCGGTCAACATCATGGGGCTGTCGGCCAGTTCCTGGACATTGGGGTTGCCCTCGACCTGGCTCTCCAAGGACGCGCGCAGCTTTTCGGCCTTGTCGGGGCTTTCAGGGTAGGCGCACTGGCTCCACTTGCCGAAGAAGGCCCCACGGAGTTCGGGGGTGAGGGGCGCGAGGGATTTCGGCTCAAAGCCCTTCACGCGGCGGTCCCCTTCGTACACGCCGGGCCGGGATGTGAGGACGAAATGGCAGTCCGGGTACTGCTTGCGGGCGCTGGCGACGACCCCGGCAAGGCGGCGGCGGTTCTCGTCGTCCGGCAGTTCGTCGAAACCGTCGAGCAGGACCGCGGAACCCTGCCGCCGGAATTGGCGGTCGAAGAAAGCCTCGTCCTGGAGCCAGCGGTCCCCGGCGGCGTGGATGGCGAGCCAACGATGATCTTTTGGGCTGGACGGGGTTCCGGGCTGATTGAGGAGCTTGCCGATGGTGCGGTCGAGTTCCACGACCTTGATCAAGACGGGAAAACGCCCGTCCTCACCCGCCCACTTCCACGCCGTATGGCGCAGGAAGGTGGACTTTCCGGAACCGGCGACGCCTTCCACCACCAGTGCATTGCCCTTCCGCAGGACTTCATCCAAATCCTCGTCGTTCCGGTCGCGGAGTGGGATGTAGATGTCACTGATGGCGAACGCGGAGGCCTTCGCGTCGGTACGCTGGAAGGCCTGGATTTCGATCTGGGAGTTTTCGGCGCGGGTGCGGCGGCGGTATTCCTCGCGGAATTGGGCGTCGTGGTCGGTCTGGGTGAGCGGGACGAATTCGGGGCAGCCGGGGAGGAGCAGGCCATGACCGGCGAGGAAGGCCGCGATGGGGGCGGGGCCGATGAGGATGGTGCGGTGCGCGGTTTCGCCGCCGAGGCGGATGAGGCCGACGCAGCAGACCTCGACGCCCACGGTTTCGGTGGCGACACCGCCGCTCATGCCGTCGCGGGCGCCGGAGTTGACGTGGAGGGTGTCGGTCCAAGCACCGGTCTGCTGGGGATGGGCGGTGTCGGGGATGTGGGTGTAGGGACCGGGAAGGGTACCGCCGCCTTTTTTTATGGATGGAAAGCCGTGGAGATGAACCGTCGTGTTCGGGCCGATCCTCTGTTGCCAGTCCCTGGGGGTGCGGGGGACGGGGGGGATCGAGAGGATGGCGAGGTCTTGGTCGGGGGAGGGGTGGATTTCGGAGACGTTGAGTTTTTCGGAGGAGCCGCAGCGGACGGTGAGATCCCGCTGCTGGCGGATCACGTGTTCGCAGGTGAGGATGTGGGAGGGGGAGACCAGGACTCCGGTGCCGAGGTAGGTGTCGTCTGCGGCGTGGATGCGGAAGAGGAAGTCGGGGTCGGCCATTGAGACTATTAAATCGTATGGGGGTGGATGGATAGGGGGACTACAATTTGTACGGCCCGCCGAACGCTTCGCTCCGTTGGGGAGCTACCACGGCGGCGGGCCGAGGGTACTGCTTGTTCGACGCCGGGTTGAGGAGCGTCGGGGGCGCCGTCAGGAAGTGGAAGTGCACGCCCGGCGCGGCACGGGACCGGCACCGGTTCTGGCGATGGAGCTATTTCCCACGTCCCGGAGACAACGAAACCCGAGGTTGTTGTTCCGTTCATCCGGTTCATTGTTGTTGCGAAAGGCCGCCCGGAGATTCCTCGCATTGTTGTTGAACGAGCCCCCCCGGACGTGCCGACGGCGCACCCAAGCGGGGCAGAAACGGGAACCGGTCCAGAAGCCGCTGGCGGAGCACGGTAGTGTCGCCAAAGGCCGCGTGGCCAATCCAAGCCTGCACGCTCTGCCGGACAGAATACCATGTTGCGGTACCAGCATGGAAGTCGCGTTGCAAACGGCGCATCTTACGCGAGAAGCGGACAATGTTCCCGCGCACCAGGCGGGTTTTGTGGGGGAACAGACGCCAGCCAAGGAAGGTAACGCCGTCGGCACAACGATAGACGCGGGACTTGCGGTCGTGGAGGCGGAGACGGTCCACTTCGAGGCGGCCGAAGATGCGGCGGAGCATTTCCTCCAACTCCTGAAGGGAGTTTGCAAAAAGTAGGAGGTGAGTAGGCCCGGGGAATCTCACCCCGAGCCCCTCTCAGAACCGTACGTGAACGTCTCCGCTCATACGGCTCCCGCCATGGAACCGCGCCTTTCTCCCATCTGCCAGTGCGCCCACAGTTTCGGTTCGCGCAGCGAAATTCGCACGATCCAGTGGTTCGCCCGTCGCAG
>CAIVPR010000173.1 GCA_903907865.1 uncultured Acidobacteriia bacterium | reverse complement strand
TCACCACCGGGGACGGCTTGTACTGGGGCGTGGCGAACTACTCCGATGTTGCGACCCTTGTGGCGGCGGCGGGCGGGGTCACGACTCCCAATATCGCCTGGGTCTCAGCTGGCGAAAACGGTACCGACCGGGGCTCCACCATCACCGGCAACATCCTTTACCGCGGGGCGGGCAATCCGGAGGATCCGTGGGTCACCCTCAACGGCTCGTATTGCTCCAACAGCTGCAATGAAGTCCTGTGGGGCGAGAACGGCTATGTTGGTTCGCAAACGACCCTGATGGCCGCCCACGGCGGAATCCAGGTCTACGTGCGCAACCTCACGGCGCAGTCGATCACTTTCGGAGCCGCTCCCTCGCCGGCCGTGTACGGGACGAACGTCACGGTCAGCGCCACGGGCGGAGCCTCGGGCAGCCCGGTTACCTTCACTTCGGCCACAACCGGCGTCTGCACGGTTTCGGGCACGAACGGCGCGACGGTGGCGCTGATCGCGGCTGGCACCTGCACCATCACCGCCAACCAGGCGGGCTCAATTACCTATGCGGCGGCGACGGCGGTCAACCAGAGCTTCACGGTGACCCAGGCCACCCAGACGATCACCTTCGGGGCTGCGCCTTCGCCTGCCGTCTACGGGACGAATGTGACGGTGAGCGCGACGGGCGGAGCCTCGGGCAACCCGGTGACGTTCACCTCGGCCACCACCGGCGTCTGCACCGTATCGGGCACCAACGGCGCGACGGTGGCTCTGATCGCGGCAGGCACGTGCACCATCAACGCCAACCAGGCGGGCAGCACGAACTCCTCGGCGGCAACCCAGGTCCAGCAGAGCTTCACGGTGACGAAGGCGGCGCAGACGATTACGTTCGGGGCGCTGTCCGGTCGGTTGCTTGGGAGTTCCGCGTTCACCGTCAGCGCGACGGGCGGCGGTTCCGGCAACCCGGTCACCTTCACGTCCGCCACAACGGGGGTCTGCACCGCTTCCGGTACCAATGGCACCACTGTGACGCTGGTTGCATTGGGCACTTGCACCATCAACGCCAACCAGGCGGCCAGCACAAACTACGCGGCGGCAACGCAGGTCCAGCAGAGCTTCGCGGTGACCCAGACGCAGGTCATCCAGTTTGCGGGCACCGTGCCTCCGGTTGCGGTTCTCGGTTCGGGCAACATCACGCTGGGCGCGACGTCGAACGCCTCCAGCCCGGTATATACCTTCAGCACGACCTCGGCGGCGAGCATCTGCACCGTGTCGGGTACAACGGTAACGCTGGTTGGATCGGGAACCTGCGCGCTGTCGGTGACGGCGGCCGCGACAGGCAACTATGCCGCGGTCACGACCCCCGTAACGCAGAACTTGCAAGTCACGGCGTCAACGGGGGTGGATAGGACCGCCGACGTGGTTTACGGACAGGGCGGCAGCTTCACCTCGGGTGCCGCGAACCTCGGCGGAATCAGCGCAAGCAGTCTCCGTAATCCATTGGGAATGGCGCTGGACAGCGGCGGCAACCTGTACGCGGTCGATAACGCCAATAACCGGGTGTTGTACTATCCCGCCGGCAGCACCACCGCCACGCGGGTCTACGGCCAGGGCGGCAGCTTCACCTCGGGAACCGCGAACTTGGGCGGGATCAGCGCCAACAGTCTCTCCGATCCTCGTCAGGTCGTGGTAGACAGCGGCGGCAACCTCTACATATCCGAGACCGGCAACCATCGGGTCTTGTACTACCCCGCCGGCAGCACCACCGCCACGCGGGTTTACGGGCAGGGAGGCAGCTTCACCTCGGGAAGCGCGAACCAAGGCGGGACCAGCGCCAACAGTCTCTACTTTCCGCAAGGGATCGCGTTGGACAGCGGTGGCAACCTCTATGTAGCCGAGTACTTCAACAACCGGGTGTTGTACTACCCCGCCGGCAGCACCACAGCCACGCGGGTCTACGGGCAGGGCGGCAGCTTCACCTCGAATACCGCAAACCTGGGCGGGATCAGCGCCAACAGTCTCTCCAATCCGACCACCATCGCGTTGGATGGCGGCGGCAACCTCTACGTAACCGATTACACTAACAACCGCGTCTTGTACTACCCCGCTGGCAGCACTACCGCCACTCGGGTCTACGGGCAGGGCGGCAGCTTTACCTCGAATACCGCGAACCTGGGCGGGACCAGCGCCAACAGTCTCTACAATCCGGTCTCGGTCGCGCTGGACAAAGCGGGCAACCTCTATGTGGCCGAGCTCAGTAACAATCGGATGTTGTACTACCCTGCGGGCAGCACCACCGCCACGGCGGTCTACGGGCAGGGCGGCAGCTTCACCTCGAATACCGCGAACCTCGGCGGGACCAGCGCCAACAGCTTATCCACCCCGTTCGGTATCACGGTGGACACGCGCGGAAACCTCTACGTAGCCGACTCCAATAACAACCGCGTCCTCAAGTACAACAGCGCCATCCCGGCGGCCAACCCGCTGGATGGAACGTGGACCCAGGTCGGGAACATGTCGTACGTCACCAATGCCATGTTCGCCGGCGACTGCAACCTGGCCGCGACCTGCAGTTTCAACAACGGGATCGATTCCTGGAAGTCGTTCACCGCCCCGGACAGAATTCTGTTCACCACCGGGGACGGCTTGTATTGGGGCATGGCGAAATTCTCCGATGTCTCCACTATTGTGGCCGCGGCGGGTAACGACACGACTCCCAATCTGGCCTGGGTCTCGGCAGGCGAAAACGGCACCGACCTGGGTACCACCATCACCGGCAACGTCCTCTATCGCGGGGCGGGCAATCCGGAGGATCCGTGGGTCACCCTCAACGGCTCGTATTGCGCCAACAGCTGCAATGAAATGCTGTGGGGGGAGAACGGCTATGTTGGTTCGCAAACGACCCTGATGGCCGCCCACGGCGGAATCCAGGTC
>CAIVPR010000172.1 GCA_903907865.1 uncultured Acidobacteriia bacterium | reverse complement strand
TTGATTGGCGACAATTAGAACTACCGGCCAGCGACAATTAGAATTCCCGGACGACGACAACAACCAGGACCATCGGCGAAGCGCGTTGGAGCGCGCTTGCGATGGTCACCGACGCACAAGTCAGGAGGTTGAGGAAGTTGTCGAAGACAGAGCAGAACCAGGAAGTGGCGGCCGCGAAGGCGGGGATGGACCCGAAGACGGCGCGGGGTTACCTGCGCGACCCGCGGTTGCCGAGCGAGCGGCGGACCGACCGGACGTGGCGGACAAGACCGGATCCGTTCACGGAGGTATGGGACGAGGTGTTGGAGCAGGTCGGCACCAATCCCGGATTGGAGGCAAAGACGATGTTCGAGGCGCTGCAGCGGAAGTATCCGGGCAGGTTCACGGACGGCCAGGTCCGGACGCTGCAAAGGCGGCTGAAAGGGTGGCGCGCGACTGAGGGCCGCCCACGGGAGGTTTTCTTCGCCCAGCAGCACGTGGCGGGAAGACTGGGCGGGTCGGACTTCACGCGCATGGGCAAGCTCGGCGTGACGGTGGGCGGCCAAAGCTTCCCCCACATGCTGTACCACTTCGTGCTTGCGTACTCGAACTGGGAGGCGGTTTCGCTGTGCTACTCGGAAAGCTTCGAAAGCCTGAGCGACGGACTGCAGGGCGCGCTTTGGGAACTGGGGGGCGTGCCGCTGGAGCACCGGACGGACCGGATGACGCTGGCCGTGAACAACGCGACGGAGGAGGGGGAGTTCACCGCCCGCTACGAGGCGCTGATGCGGCACTACAAGATGACGGGGCTGAAGATCCAGACCGGGAGGCCGAACGAGAACGGGGACGTGGAACAGGGGCACCACCGCCTGAAGCGGGCGCTTGACCAGGCATTGATGCTCCGGAACAGCCGCGACTTCAGTTCGACCGGCGAATACAAGGAGTTCCTGGCCCGCCTGGTGGCGCAACTGAACTCCGGGCGGAGGGACCGGCTGCGGATCGAGACGCAGTACCTGCGGCCGTTGCCGGAGTCGCGGATGGAGAGCGTCAAGAGGGAGCGGGTGAAAGTGGACTCGGGAAGCCTGATCCACGCCGACAGGAACACGTATTCGGTGGACAGCCGCCTGATCGGGGAGACGGTGGAAGCGCGGCTGGGCACGGAAACGGTCGAGGTCTGGCACGCGGGCCGGAAAGTGGAGGAGTTGCCGCGTCTGCGCGGGCGGGGCAAGCACCGGGTGGACTACCGGCACATCATCGACTGGCTGGTGAGGAAACCGGGGGCATTTGAAAACTACCGCTACCGCGAGGACCTGTTCCCCACGAGCCGGTTCAGAATGGCTTGGGACATGCTGCGCGAGTCGGCACCGGCGCGGGCCAACAAACGGTATCTGGAGATTCTGGAACTGGCGGCCAGGGAAGGGGAGGCGCGGGTTGACGACGCGCTGCGGCATCTGATGGAGCGGGAACAACCGGATGCGGTGAAGGTGGACATGGAAGCGGTCCTGGCCATCCTCAAGGAGGGTGCCGCGATGCCGCCCCCAACCCTCGTTCAAGTCGCCGAAGTTTCACTGCCGGCTTTCGACGAACTGCTGTCCGCGGGCGAAGGCAGCCGGGAGGCCGGGCAATGAGCGTTCCGGACTTGCAATCCCGGTTGACCGAACAACTGCGCGAACTGCACCTTCCAGCAGTGCGGCGCTGCTTCGGGGAAAAAGCCAGGCTCGCCGAGCGGGAAGCGCACGGCTACGAGCGGTATCTGCTGGAACTTGTCGAACTGGAATGCCAGGAACGGCGCGGACACCGTGTGGACAGGCTGTTGCAGGAATCGAAATTGCCCCTGGAGAAGACTTTCGGGAATTTCGACCTGAAACGCATCCCGCAGAAGGCTGCCCGCCAAGTGGCGACGCTGCGCGACGGCAGCTTCCTCAACCGGCGGGAAAACGTGCTGGCGTTCGGAAACCCCGGCAGCGGCAAGACCCATCTGCTTTCCGCGCTCGGTCAGGAACTGGTCCGGGCCGGACGGAAGGTGGCCTTCACAACATGCACCCGGCTGGTGCAGGATCTGCTGCTGGCGAAGAAGGAACTGAGGCTGCCGCGCGCGATCCGAAAGTTGGCGTACTTCGACGCGCTGGTGATCGACGACCTGGGCTACGTGCAGCAAAGCCGGGACGAAATGGAAGTCCTGTTCACACTGCTGGCGGAAAGGTACGAGCGGGGCAGCGTGCTGATCTCGTCGAATCTCCCGTTCTCGAAATGGGAGGCGATCTTCAAGGACCCGATGACCACGGCGGCGGCGATCGACCGGCTGGTCCACCACAGCGTGATCCTGGAACTCAACGTTCCAAGCTACCGTATGGAACAGGCAAAGAAGAAAAAGGCGGAAGAGGATTGATCGAATGACCGACAAATCAATCAAGGAAGGTGGCATCGTTGAACTGGAAGCTCCGCCTCCAGACCTCCGGGATTTACCGCATCCGTGCCATCCCAGGGGTTCAACACCCCGACGGAACCTGAGGGAGGGCGAACGATTCCGCCGCCCCGCCCTGGTCTGGCCCCGGAGCCAGCGCTCAGGTTGCATCCCTGCAGAGCCCTATCCTCTGCTCCGGCCATCCCGAGTGTAGCCCGGTTGGGCCGATTCGTAAAGAGTGTAGTTGTCGTCGGTCGGGAGAAATAGTTGTCGC
>CAIVPR010000171.1 GCA_903907865.1 uncultured Acidobacteriia bacterium | reverse complement strand
TGCGCGTGGTCGCCGGACGGGAGGCGGGTGGTGTCCGGGGCGTACGACAGTACGGTGCGGGTGTGGGATGCGGAAACGGGCCGGGTGCTGGTGCGGATGGAAGGCCACGAGGGTAGTGTCTGGTCGTGCGCGTGGTCGGCGGACGGGAGGCGGGTGGTGTCCGGGGCGGACGACAGGACGGTGCGGGTGTCGGATGCGGAAACGGGCCGGGTGCTGGTGCGGATGGAAGGCCACGAGGGTAGTGTCTGGTCGTGCGCGTGGTCGCCGGACGGGAGGCGGGTGGTGTCCGGGGCGGCCGACAGTACGGTGCGGGTGTGGGATGCGGAAACGGGGGAGTGCTTGCGTACCATGCTCCATGGCACACCGGTGTGGGGGTGCGACTGGGGGCGGGCGGACGCAGGAATCGTGTCGTGCGGGGTGGTCGGGGAGATCAAGTTTTGGGACGCGGAGACAGGCGAAGCGACTGGGCGGGTGCTGTACCATGCCAGCGGGATCGTGATTGACCAGCGGGAGAACCGTGTGGTTTGCGGGGGGCCGGAGGCTTGGCGGTATTTGGGGTGGATTGCGGTGGATGCGGAGACGGGGCGTCGGGAGTGGCTGCCGGCGGAGACGTTTGGGCCTTTGCCGGATGAGAATGGGGTGGTGAGGATGGTGGAGGGGGTGGCGGGGTTGTGGTTTGGGGAGTAGGGGGGGGAGCGCGGGAGGCAAGCACGGGCTGGCGCTCCGAACAGCTCGGTTACGGCCGCCTGGAAAGGCGGCTGCAGCCAAGAATGGCTGCCCCACAAGGGCAGTCTGATGCAGCTCCGAAGAAGTTGCGTGGCCGCCCCACACGGACGGGGTTAGGGGTGGTCGGGGATGGCTTCGGTTGAGACTAGGCGGGAGTCGGTTTGGAACTTCTTGTAGTCAGTGAAGGTGATCTCGGTGTCGGCCTTGGCCTTGGCGAGCAGCGCGAGGCGCACCGAGGCCCGGACGGCCACTCGTTTCGGGGCCCAGAGTTCGCCGTTGATGCGCTGGTTCTCGAAGGAGATCGCCGCTCCCTTGCCGAGGCGGGCGAGGAACCAGCCGAAGGAGATGGTGCCCAGCGACTCCGCCTCGACCTTGGTCCATTCGTAGTCCTGCTGGTCGATCCATAGCGTCCCGCGCATGTTGCGGAGGAGTTCGGCGTGGGGGCCCTTGTAGGTGCCGGTCGGCTCGGCGCGGATTCGCCATGACTTGCGGCCGTTGACGTCTTCCTCACCCTCCAGTTGGAAGGTGAAAGCCTCGGGGATGTATTGCCGCTGGTCGAGGTTGCGGGCTCGGCGCTTGGCTTGTTCTGCCTCGCGTTTGCGGCGCTCTTCGGGCGACAGTTTTTCCGCCGCCGCGACGGCCTTGTCGAAGTGCGCGCGCGCCTTGGCGGCTTCGGCTTCGGGGAGGGGTTTGCCGTCGCGTTCGGTTTGGAGCTGGAAGCGCTCGCCCGCGACGTAGATAACTTCGAAGAGGCTGGTTTTGGCCTTGTCGGGAGAATCCCGGTCCACGTGCAGCATCTTGTAGGTGTATTTGCCCAGCACCTCCTCGTTGCGGTTGTCGACGGCTAGCGACTTGGCCACGATTGCCTTGGCGTCGATTGCCTTGGCGTCCAGCGGCGCGGGGGTTTGGCCCCAGGCCGTGGATAGGACGACAAACGCGAGGCAAGAGCGCATGGCAATGAGTACGGAGCGGCGGCGGCGGTGGTTCCCTTCGGGTGAACAGATTCGCATGGATCGAACAAACACTCCCTTGCGGTCGCGGCTCGGCCTGCCGTTTCCAGGATAATGGTTTGGGTGCCCCGCTCCAAAAACACCGAGCCATGAAAATCCACATCGTCACCACTGGCGGAACCATCGAGAAGGTCTACTCGGAGTCGTCGGGCCGGGTGGAGAACGTCGCGTCGAAGATCGACCGGTATTTGCAGCAGCTGCGGCTGCCGGACACGCGGATCGAGGTGGCGTCCCTGATGAACAAGGACAGCTTGGAAATGAATGACGCGGACCGGGAATTGATCCTGGCCGCGGTTCGGATCAAGGTGGCCGAAGCGCCGGTGGTGATCACGCACGGCACCGACACGATGGTGGAGACGGGACGGCTGATCAAGGCGCGGATTGAGAATCCGGCGCACGCGGTGGTGCTGACAGGGGCGATGACGCCGCTGGGGTTTGAGAGGTCAGACGGACTGCAGAATTTGACGGAGAGTCTGCTGGCGGCCCGGATCTTGCCCACCGGAGTGTGGATTGTGGTGCATAACCAGATTTTTGATGTGGAGCGGGTGCGGAAGGATCGGGAGAATGCCCGGTTTGTGGGGGTTTGAGGGGCGGTTGATTTAGGATGGAGGGATGGCTGCTGCTGTTGCAAACCCGAGTGCTTCCACTGGTAGCATCCCTTGGTACATCTGGCTGACGGCACTGGGGGTGACTTCGGCGATGGTCGGCGTGCAGTGGGACATCTCATGGCACCGGTCGATCGGTCGCGATACGTTTTGGACCCCGGCGCACCTGGCGATCCAGCTTTGCGGGGTTATTGCGGGGATCACGTGCGGGTATCTGATCCTTTGGACGACGTTCGCGAAGTCGGCGCTGCGCGAGAGTTCGGTGGGGGTGCTGGGTTTCCGGGGGCCGCTGGGTGCGTTTGTGACGGCATGGGGCGGGTTCACCATGATCACGTCGGCCCCGTTCGACGACTGGTGGCACAACGCCTACGGGTTGGACGTGAAGATCCTCAGTCCGCCGCACGTGGTCTTGGCGATGGGACTTTTCGGCGTGGCGTTGGGGGCGCTGGTGTTGCTGGCACCGCTGATGAACGCGTCGGAGGGTCGCGACCGTGATCGGCACCGGGCGCTCTTCCTGTACCTCGCCGGGATGATGCTGCTGGCGGGCATGTCTTTGGTGCTGGAGTTTTCGGGCCGGGTGGTGCTCCACTCCGCGTCGTCGTACCGGACGATCTGCATGGTTGCGCCGATCACGTTGAGCATGGCGGCGGGTGCGACGGGGGACCGGTGGGCGTCTTCGAAGGTGGCAGGAGTGTATTCGGTGATCCTGCTGGGACTGCTGTGGATTCTGCCGTTGTTTCCCGCGCAGCCGAAGCTCGGGCCCGTGTTGCGCGAGGTTACGCACTTCATCCCGAACGGTTTTCCGTTGCTGCTGATTGTTCCGGCGTTTGCGATGGACTTGGTGCGGCCCCGGTTGGCCGGATGGACCCCGTTCCGCAAGGCGCTGGTGCTGGGGACGATTTTCTTTGCGGTCTACTTGGGGGTGGAGTGGCCGTTCGCCGATTTCCTGCAGTCGCCGGGAGCGCGGAATGCGTTCTTTGGGTCGCACTACATTGAGTTTTTCTCGCCGCCCCAGAGCTACGCGGCAACCTATACATATGCTCCGCTGGAGAAGACGTCGGCGGAGTTCTGGAGCCGGATGGCCCAGGCTCTGGTAGCTGCGGTGTTGGCGACCTGGTTTGGCTTGGTGCGGGGAGGGTGGTTGGGGGGGATTCGGCGGTAGTGGGGCCGATGCAAGCTGTTGAATCCAATCAGTCGGCCCAGCTTGATCGCCCGCCGTGCTATCTTAAAATTGGCTTGCCAACCAAACGCTTACCCGCTGTTGCACCGCTCTTCCTCCTTCTTGCCACGTCGCTGGCGGGAGATCTTCAGGCCCAGAGCCTGTTCCGCAAACCGGTAAAGGTTCTCGGAGACCCGCAGTACGTCGGCACCTCCAGCAACCCTGTCCAGTTCACGAACAACGGCCCCAACTGGACCGAGGGCCGGGAATTGAGCTTTCCGTCCGCCGTCGCCGTGGACACGTCGGTGTCGCCGCCCAACATCTATATAGCCGATGCGGGCAACAACCGCATCCTCGGTTTCCAGTACGGTTCCCAAACGAAGTCCGGCGCCATTGCAGACATCATCATCGGCCAGGTGGACAAGATCGCGAACCTGACTTCGGCGCAGAACGGGCGTTCGACCTCCTTGAACCTGCCTTCGGGCTTGGTGGTGGACTCGTCGGGCAACCTGTATGTGGCGGACGCGAGCAACAACCGTGTGCTCCGGTTTCCGAAGCCCTTCCAGCAGAACGGCCAGATTCTGCCGGACCTTGTCATCGGGCAAACGTCCTTCTCGAGCAAGACGGCCAACGCGGGGGGCGTCAGCGCGACATCCTTGGCGCTCGGCACCGGGTCCATCGTCAAGAACGGGCTTGCCATCGACTCGCAGGGCAGCCTCTGGGTTGCCGACACCAACAACCACCGCGTCCTGCGCTACCCCGCCGGTTCCTTGCGTGGGCAGCCTTCGAACGGCCCGGCGGCCGATCTGGTGCTTGGCCAAGCGGATTTCGTGTCGCGCGTGGCAGGTGCCTCGGTCATTTCCAAGACCTCCATGCGTGGGCCGCAGGCGTTGGCTTTCGATTCCGGCGGTCGACTATTCGTCTCCGACTCCGAAGGCCGCATCCTGGTCTTTCCCGCCTCACCCCAGACCAACGCGCCGGCAGTCCGGCTGATGGGGCTTGACACCAAGCTTGTGGCCGGGTCAGTGCCGGTGACGCAGACCCAGTTGAACGTTTGCTACGGAGTTGCGTCCAGCGCTGCGGGGATCATTGTCGCGGACTCGCAGAGCAACCGCGTGCTGCTGTTTCCGCCGTTCGACTCCTGGGCCCCCGAAGCCACACAGTTTTCGCCCTCGGCGACCACGGTGGTCGGCCAGCAGGATTTCTTCTCCTTCAAGGCCAACCAAGGGAATGCCGACGCCTCTTCGGCCTCGTTCAACTTCCCTTCGGACGTTGCCGTTTCCGGTTCGGAACTCTTTGTTGCCGACGGCCAGAACAACAGGGTCCTCGTCTTCCCGTCCAGCGCCCAGGGCTTGACCACGACGGCGACGCGCGTCCTCGGTCAACTTGATTTCCCCTACACGGGCGTCAACTTGGTGGACGGCAAGGGATTTAATCTCACGGGCACTGTTTGGGGCTCCGCCATTCTCGACACTTCCGTCACGCCCGCGCGGATGTACGTGGCCGACACCCAGAACAACAGGGTGCTCGGGTACAAGAATTTTGCTGCGGTGAAGGGCGGACAGGCCCCGGACATCGTGCTGGGCCAACCGGACCAGTTCCGGTCGGTGGTCAATTTTCCCTCCGGCGACCCGGCCAAGCCCTCGGCGGTTGGGCTGCAGGCCCCGACGAGCCTCTTGGTCGATTCGGCCGGCAACTTGTTCGTCGCCGATTCGGGCAACGGTCGCGTCGTGCGATTCACGAAACCTTTTTCGTCCAATTACACCAATGGCCAGCCTGCCGATCTGGTGATCGGCCAAGCCAGTTTCACCTCCGTGGTGACTGACGCCTCCGAACGCAACATGAAGACGCCGGTGTCGATCGCGCTGACCTCGGACGCCTTCGACGCCACGCAGTCGGCCAAAGGCTGGTTGATTGTGGCGGACGGTGCCAGCAACCGTGTTCTGTTCTTCGCCAAGCCGTTTGTAAATGGCATGGCCGCAACCAAGGTGCTGGGTGCCCCGGATTTCACCACAACTCCTCCAGGAAGCTCGGATGCTACCAAGTTCAGTTCCCCCAGGGGCGTCGCGGTTGACTCGCAGGACCGCGTGTTGGTTGCCGATACGGGCAACAAGCGTGTCCAAATCTTCAACAAGGCCCAGCAAATCAACAACTTCGACATCCCGACGATCAGCATCAACACGGGATTGAACCAGCCGGTCGCCATCTCCACCGGTGCGCCGTACACTCCGGCTCCGGTCGCAGGCGCGACGTCGAACGCTCCCAGCGGATTCTGGGTGGCCGATCTGGCTGTGAGCGCGGCGATCCACTTTCCGAGTGTTGATCTTCTGCCGCTCAAGAACAACGCCGCCGACGGCAGCGTTCCGGTCTACGGAATCCTCTCCGCGTACGTGGACCCGGCGGGCAACCTTCTGGCGGCAGACAGCGTGAACCGGATTGTGTATTTTGCCCCGCAGGCAACCGTCAACAGTGCGGCCAGCTACTCGACCCGGCCCCAGGCTCCGGGCAGCATCATCTCCCTGTTCACACCGTCGACCTCCACCTCGTCGATAGCCGTTGGAACCGGTGCGGCGACAGCTTTGCCGCTTCCCACCACCTTGGGCGATAGCCAGGTGCTGGTGAACGGCACGCCCGCACCGCTGTTCTACGTTTCGCCCGGACAGGTCAACATGCAGTTGCCGTCCGGGCTGACGGGTGCGACCGCGGACATACAGGTGGTCCAAGTATCGACCGGGCAGATTGTTTCGGGTGCCGAGGCATCCCTCGCTTCCGCCTCCCCGGCCTTGTTTACCTTGAACGGGTCCGGCTCCGGGCAGGTGATCGCGTTGAACTACGCCTCCGACGGCAGCTACAAAGGACTGAACTCCTCGAGCAACCCGATTCTGCGCGGGCAGGTGATCTCACTGCTGGGCACGGGGACCGGCCCGGTGAGCGGTGCACCGGCGGATGGGCAAGCGGCGACAGGTCTTGCAGTAACTCTCAGCCAACCCCAAGTGGTTATTGGTTCTGCGACGACATTCTTACCCGACACAAATGTCCAGTATTCGGGTCTAGCACCCGGGTTAGTCGGAGTATGGCAGGTAAACATTCTGATTCCGCAGACGGCCCAGACAGGTCCTTCGGTTCCGATCAAGCTGTTTCTGAACAGTGTGTCCAATATAGACCCCAATAGTACTGTACAGGGTAGTACTACGATCGCAATTCAATAGGCGGATCTAGGAAAATCGAGTTGCGGTATTGCTTTCCTGGCGCAGCTTCGGGATACTGAAATTAGCTGTCAATGCCTGTAACTTGGAGCTAACCTTGGCCGTCGTCGCCTCCCGCTCTTCCCTTGCCGGCGCACTGCTCCGGACTGCCCTGCCGCAACGTCGGCACGCGGTCCTGAACTTCCTGAGAGGTCTTTCCCGCGATGAGCTGGAATGTCTCGCCGAGTTCGAAGGAGCCTGCGCGATCGAGGCTGAATTCGCCCCCTCGATAAATCCTTATGAGATACTTATGCACTTCTTCGGCGTAGCTGAATCCAGCCGGAGATGCAACGAGGAGGACAATGCGCACAAGACGTGCGTTGTCCTGAAATGGCTGGAGTGTGCGGGGGTACTTTCCCATGCCCGCGCTATCGGCCAGCAGATTTTTTGAGAAAAAAGTAGCACCCCGCGCACTTGAGTCTATGTGGACTCAAACTGCACGGGAATACGGGAGCCCCTTCTCGTCCCTTTCGCCGCGTTGGCGACCGGCATTGTAGCCGCTTCCGTGGTTCCTGTCCCTCTCCCGGAAACAATCCGGGCCTCCATGGCTTTGTTCGGGCTTGCGCTGATCGCGCACTGGCTCCGACCTTCCGATAGACCCCGCCCATCCCTATTTGAGTCAGCAAGTCCCGCAGCCCGGCTTGGGGCATGCGCGGCGATGTTTTTCGTAGGTGCTGCCTTGGTCGCGTGGCACCCGCAACCGCCGGCACCTCGCCTTTCGATCCCCGACAACCGCTTGGCGGTGTTGGAGGGCTGCGTGGTGGACCCGGCCATGGTCGCGTCGGACCGGGAGCGCTTTACCTTGGAACTCGCACCGGGGGCGCGGGCACAGGTGTCGCTCTATGCCAAACGGGCCGAAGTCGAGTTTCCCGAGTTGCCGTATGGCACCCGCGTCGAATTCGAGGGCAAGGTGCGGCAGCCCCACAACTTCAACAATCCGGGCAGCTTCGACGCGGTCGCCTACCTGGCGAGGAAGCAGGTGTACTGGAATGCCTCGGGGGACGCGGGCACGGTCCGCGTTCAGCCGGGCACCTGCGGCAACACCTTCGACCGCGCCATTTTCGGCATCCGGTCCTTCGCCCTCGAGCGCCTCGACGAACTGTACAAGGACGACCCGTATAGCGACGGAATGATGCGCGCCGTCCTGATCGGAGAGACATCGCGGATGGAGAAGATCTGGACCGAGGACTACCGGTCGACCGGCACTTTCCATGCCCTTGTGATCTCCGGGAGCCACGTGGCGGTTCTGGCGGGACTGCTGCTGGCTCTGTTGCGGCTGTGCGCCGTGCCGCGCGGGCTGGCCCTGGTGGCGGCACTGATGGTGGCCTGGCTGTATTCCGGCGTGGCGGGGTGGCAGGCACCGGTACTTCGATCGGCCGTCGGCATGACCCTGTATGGGATCGGGCGGATCTTCTACCGGGAGGGTCGGCTGCTGAACATCCTGGCGGCGGTGGCGATCCTTTTCGTCGTTTTCGACCCCGGCGAACTCTACGACGCCAGCTTCCAGCTGTCGTTCCTGGCGGTTGGCCTGATCGGGGCTTTCGCGGTACCGGCCTTGGACGCGACGTCGGCACCGCTGGCGAGGGGTTTGAGGGGGATCGACGATACGCGGCGGGATGTGCGGCTCCAGAGGAAGTCGGCCCAGTTCCGGGTCGAGATGCGGTTGCTGATCGAGACGCTCAGCCTGCTGGGCGTGCCGGGGCGAGCGGCAAAATGGACGGTGCTCGGGGTGGCCAAAGTGTGTCTGCTGGTGTGGGAGATATTGGCCACCTCGTTTTTCATCCAACTGGGACTGGCATTGCCGATGGTGGCGTATTTCCACCGGGTGTCGTTTTCGGGCCTGACCGCGAACGTGCTGGTGGGGCCGGTGCTGGGCGTGGTGGTGCCGCTGGGCTTCCTGGCGATCGCATTGCGGTCGATATGGCTGGCTAAGGTCTGCGCCGGGCTGATGGAATTTTCGCGCCAGGCGGTTTCGCTCCACGCGGGCTGGGAGCCGGACTGGCGCATTCCGGCACCGCCGCTGTGGCTGGGTGCCGGGCTGGTGGGCTCGCTGGTTCTGGCTGCGGTCGTGTGGCGTCACGCCGGCCGTTGGCGGTTTGGCTTTGTTTTGTCGACGCTCTCGTGGGCGATGGTGTTCGGCACCCTGGCGGCGGTGGTGCTGCATCCGTTTGACCCTGTGGTGGCCCCCGGGCGGCTGGAACTGACAGCCATTGACGTCGGCCAGGGCGACAGCCTGCTGGCAGCCTTTCCCGACGGACGGCTGATGCTGGTGGACGCAGGTGGAATCCCGACCTTTGGACGAGCCCGCAAGTCCGGCATCGACGTGGGCGAGGATGTCGTTTCCCCCTACCTTTGGACGCGCTCCATCCGCCGGTTGGATATCGTGGCGATGACCCACGCCCACGAGGACCACATGGGCGGCATGTCGGCGATTCTCAGGAATTTCCGCCCGCGGGAGTTGTGGACCGGCGCGGTCGGTGAAAGCCCGGAGTGGAAGCAGATCCGGGAAACAGCGCGGAGGCTCGGAATTCCCGTCCGCGAAATGCGCCGTGGAGAGCCATTCCCGTATGGCGGTGCCAGCATCCGGGTGCTGGCACCCGGCCCCGACTACGCGGCCGCGGACAAATCCAGCAACAACGACTCGCTGGTGATGCGGATCGCGTTCGGCGAGACGGCCTTCCTGCTCACGGGAGACATGGAGAAGCGCACCGAAGTGGAACTCTACTATGCGGGACTGCTGGAACACGCCGACGTGCTCAAGGTGGGCCACCACGGCAGCCGCACGTCGAGCACACCGTTGCTGCTGGACGCGGTGCATCCGGCCTTCGGAATCGTCTCGGACGGCTTTGAGAATAGTTACGGCCATCCGCATCCACTGACGCTTTCGGCGCTGGAGAACCGCCATGTTTCCGTCTACCGCACGGATCTGCTGGGTCTGGTGCGCGTTTCGACGGACGGAAGGAGAATCCGCGTCGAGTGAAAACCAAATCGTGTTATTATGGGGTGTAGCTTGCGCGGAATCCATCCACATCGGCTCCGGCTCAGTTCGGGCGCGGCATTGTTTAGGCGACGGCGGGCAAGCAACGCTTGACGGCGGTGCGAAGTCGTATGCCTGCGGATTGTATATTAGGAGCTATCTTAAACCCAAATGGCCAATTTTAGTCAAGGCGCTCAGGTGGAGCACCAGAGGTTCGGTCTCGGCACCGTGATCTCCAGCACAGACGAACGTATCGTCATCAAGTTCGACGACCACGGCGAGAAGAAATTTGTTACAAGCATGGTGATGGGAGCCCTGAAGAAGAGCGACCGCCAGCCGCCTGCCGATAAGAAGGCATCGCGCGCCCGTGCCAAGAAGGATCCGTTGGGCAAGGTTGCGCCGGTCAAAGACGTCTCGCCGGTTGAGATCTTCGAAGCGGACGCCTTTGTGTCAGACGCCTTCGCGGTGGACCCGTTCGCGCCAGACGCCTTCGGTGGCGTTGGATTCGACGATGAGATCGCCTCGGTGGACGATTTGGGCGACGAAGACGCATTTGATTTGGACGCCGTAGCCCACGCTTCGGCTTGACCCGGCTGATCCGGGGATCGCATTTGCCCGAGAATTAAGGACCCGACTTTTGAACGCCTTACAGAAACGCCTCTTCGAAGAATCGCTGAAGAAGAACCCCAATCTCAAGATGCCCACGACGACGCAACGTCCGTCGGGGGAATTGACCGAAGAGGATCTCGCGCTGTTGAAGCAGGGGGTTGGAGACAAGACCGGTGGACGTCCCGCGTCCTCGCAATCGTCATCGTCGGCTGACCAGGCCGAGGACGGACCGCCCGAGGCCATGACGGGCTCGGTGATGACCTACTTCGAGGAGAAGGGGTTCGGCTTCCTGCGCCCCGATGGCGGTGGCAAGGACATCTTCTTCCACATTTCGCGCCTGCACCTCGGTGAGGCGACGCAGCTGGTTCCGGGCGTCAAAGTCGCCTACGAACTCGGCATGGACCGCAACGGGAAGATCGCGGCGAGCAGTGTGAAGATTCTCCCGCCGCCGGAACCTGCGGCAGCTTAGCAGCCGCTGGCTGCTGCGGAAGTGGCTGGGACGATCCGGCCACTTCCGGATATCCCACATTCGCTGTTGTGCGGATTCACTCTTCTGTATTAGAATGGTAGTTTGTGGCAGTGAGTCGGTCGTTGTACGTGCGCGTCCGCCCCTTCCTAGAGGTCAAAATCCCAAATGAACGCAATTATTGAGACGGGCGGAAAGCAGTTCCGCGTGGCACCGGGCGACGTGCTCCGGATTCCCAAACTGGAAGGCGAGCCGGGCTCGGAAATCGCCCTCGGCAAGACTCTCGCGGTGTTCCCCGATTCGGGCGACGCCCTCATCGGCGATGCGGCCGCCGGCGTCCGCGTCAATGCGACCATCGCGGCGCACGACCGTGGCGAGAAGATTCTGGTCTTCAAGTTCAAGCGCAAGAAGCAGTACAAGCGCACCCAAGGCCACCGGCAGGATTACACGGAGGTTCGCGTCCGCGACATCGCGTAAGCGGTGGACCGGTCACGGGAGTAAGCAATGGCACATAAAAAAGGTCTAGGCAGTTCCAAAAACGGGCGCGACTCAAATGCCCAGCGGCTCGGCGTCAAAGCGTTCGACGGCGAACTGGTGACGGGCGGCTCCATCATCGTCCGCCAGCGCGGCACCCGCATCAAGCCCGGCCTCAACACCGGCTTGGGCAAGGACGACACGGTTTTCGCGAAGATCACCGGCATCGTGAAGTTCCGCGACCGCGGTCGGATGGGCAAGTTCGTCAACATCCTTGCTCCGGAAACCGCAGTAGCAGCGCCAGTCGTCCAGTAGTAGTTCGGATTCAAGAAGGGAATACGGGCCGCCAGTTCTCAGCCGCTTACCCAGCGGCGGACAGGCGGCCCTTTTATTTTGCATGCTAGTTGATGAAGTAAAGATCACCATCAAGGCGGGCGACGGCGGCAATGGCTGCATGGCGTTCCGCCGAGAGAAATACGTCCCGCGCGGCGGCCCCAGCGGCGGCGACGGCGGCAAGGGCGGCGACATCACCATGGTCGCCACCGTCCACCGGAACACGCTCCTGCACTTCCGATACAACCCCGAATACACCGCGCAGCGCGGTCGGCACGGCGAGGGCAGCAACTGTTCCGGCAAGGAAGGCGAGAGCATCGTTGTCGAGGTTCCGGTCGGCACCACGGTGTACGACTTCGAAACCGGCGAGGAACTCTACGACTTCACGGTGGCGGGCGAGACTTGGCAGGCTGCGCGCGGCGGACGGGGCGGTCGCGGCAACGCGCGCTTTGTCGGCCCGGTCCACCAGGCCCCGACCGAGCACGAGGACGGCAAGCCCGGCGAATTCAAGACGCTGCAACTGAAGTTGCGTCTCTTGGCCGACGTTGGACTGGCGGGTTATCCGAACGCGGGCAAGTCGACGCTGATTTCGCGTATCTCGGCGGCCAAGCCGAAGATTGCCGACTACCCGTTCACCACGCTGGAACCGAATCTTGGCGTCGTGCAGATGCCGGACCACCGGTCGTTCGTGGTAGCCGACATCCCCGGCATCATCGAAGGCGCGCACGAGGGCAGGGGTCTGGGCATCCAGTTCCTGAAGCACATCGAGCGCTGCAAGGTGCTGGTGCATCTGGTGGACATGTCGGAGACCGGGCGCGATCCCGAGCACGACTTCCTTACGCTGCTGCATGAACTGGAATCGTTCAGCCCCACGCTGGCGGAAAAACCCATGATCGTGCTGGCGAGCAAAATGGATGCCGCGCAAGAGCCGGAGAAGGTAGCTGCGGTCCGCAAGCTGGCGGAAGAGCGCGGGATGCCGTTCTACGAGATTTCCAGTGCCACCGGCCAAGGGATCGAGACCCTGAAATTTGTTTTGGGCGAACAGGTCATGGCTGTGATCGAGACCCCGAGCGGTACAACCCTACCCTAACTCTGATAATGTGGGGGGAGTGGATTCCGTCGTAGAAATTCCCCTCCTCTCATCCGAAGAAGTTCGCGTACTTGGTGCCCTGATCGAAAAAGAGGCCACCACGCCCGAGTATTACCCCATGACGGCGAACGGCCTGACCGCCGCCTGCAACCAGAAGACCAATCGGTTTCCGGTTACCGAGTACTCCGAGAACGATGTTCTTTCCCTCCTCCACGACCTGCGCGCCAAGGGTTTGGTCATGGAACGCACCGGCGGCAGCCGGGTCCCCAAGTATGGCCAGCGGTTTGTGGAACGGCTGAATCTGGGCCGTCGCGAGACTGCGATCCTTTGCGTACTCATGTTGCGCGGACAGCATACGGTCGGCGAGATCAAGGGCCGCACGGACCGGATCTACACCTTTACGGACCTCGACGAGGTCGAGTTGGTGCTGCAGAAGCTGAAGTCGCGCGATGGCGGGCCGTTGGTCCAGAAGCTGGCACCGGCACCGGGCATGAAGGAACCGCGCTGGGCGCAGACGCTGGCAGGTGCAATCGACGAGGGTGTTGCGGCGGTGGCGCACGCTCCGGCCCGGTCCCACGACCGGGTTGCGGCGCTGGAAGAGGATGTGGCGGCGCTGCGTGCCGAGGTGGCGGAACTGCGGCGGCTGCTCGAATCGGTGATGTAGCTCAGCCTTTGAGCGCCCGTGCACGCAGGGCCGTCTGAAGGCGTTCCTGGAGAGCGCGGTCCTCGCGGTGCAGGTCGAGGGCTTCCTTGGCGTCGTTCGAAGCTCCGACCGGACCTGTTTCCACTAGTTGCAACAGGAAATCGATGGCGGCCTCGGTGCGGGACGTCGACAGCGCGAGCAGGACGATCTTGCGCAACGTCGGGTCCCCGACGCGCGCGGCGGAAGCTTTCAGCAAGTCGATGGCGTCGGAACGCCGGCTCGCTCCGAGAGCGAGGATCGCGGCCTCTTGGATCTCCGAATTCGAGGCTCCGACAAAGCGGGAGACGAGTTTGACGCCCTCCGCTCCTTCCATCGCGAGCATGGCGGAGAAGCATTCCGACATGACCTCGGTGTCTCGGTCGCCTGCGAGCATTTTGAAGCGCACGAGCAGCGAGGCGGCCTCGGACCCGACGACGGAAATGGCCCGGATGGCTCCGGCGCGGGCCCCCCAGGCCGGATCGACCAGAAGCGGCACCAAATCGCGCAGTTTGTGGAGGTGGCTGCTGTTGACGAGGCCCATGGCGCAGGTGGAGCGCACGTCGACGGCAGTGTCCGATGCCCCGCCCCAGCCGGGTTCCTGCTGGACGTAGCGGATGCCGCGGAGGTAAAGGTCGGGGACGTCGTGGTCCATGGCTACGAGCGCGCGGCAGGTGGCGAGGAGAGCGGTGCAGCCCTTGTCGCCTTCCCCGCCCCGGTCGATGAGTTGATTGGCGACGGTGGTGAGTTCGTCGCGGAGTTCGAGCCACTGGGCGTTGCCGATGATGCGCGCGGCCTTGGCGACAACCAGGTTGGATTTGGCGGAAAGGGCTTTGACGAAAGCGGATCGGCCCTCGGGGGTGTGGAGGAGGATGTCGTCGAGGCGGGCCAGGGCGGCTTGGGTGGGGTCGGGGCGCATCAGTTTACCCACTCGGGAGTACGCTGATCGATGCCCAAGGCTCGCGCCAAAGCGCGGTCCACCTCGCTCATTTTCAACGGTCCCAAGCTGCCGACGTAACGCGTCAGTTTCACTTTCGGTATGGAATGCAGTTCATCGCAGTGGACGCTGCTTTCGTGCTTCATTCCTTCGTCGATCCCGATTGCAACTTGGGTTCGAAGTCCGTCGTGGTTGGAGTAGACAGGAACGCATATGGCGGTGGATAGGTTTGAGTCAAGCGCGAGTTGCCGGCTGACAACCAAGAAAACCCGCTGTTTCCGGGGATCGAGCGGAGACGGTCGGCTGACCAGATAAAGTTCGCCCCGCCGCATGCTATTTGAGGGACTCGACGATTTCCAGCGTCTCGGCAGTGTCGCGATTAAGTCGGTCGGAGCATCGGCTCAAGATCTCGGCATCTTGACGATCCTCTTCCGCCCGTTGCAGTCGCCACAGATAGTCTTTTATTGCCACTTCGAGAAATGCGGAGCGTCCGTTGCCATTGCCGACGGCGTCGCGTCGATCAATCTCTGCCAACAGCTCGCGAGACAAGGTAACCGAGGTCTTCACTTTCATACCACCAATATACCGCCACGAATTCGGCACCCACCGCATCGCCCGACAAAATATACTGGCTAGGTGCGTTCCCTCCACCTTTCCGTCATCGCCACCGTCGCCGCCACAGCGCTTTCCGCGCAGGTCCCCCAGCCCATCGCTCTGGCCCGCGCCGCCGCCTCGCCCGAACAACTTCGCGCTGCCATCGTCGCCAACTCCAAGGACACGGACTTGATCCGCGGCGTGGTCGCCTTCTCAGACGGCCCGGACCTGGTAGTCGCGGTGAAGCCGCCTGCCGCGCCCAAGCTCCTGCTCGACGAGGTGCCCGGTCCGCCGATGGTAAAAGTGGGCGACCTTTATCTCGCCTACATGACGGTCGCGGTAGGACGGACCCACAATGTCGCCTACGAGGTGAACGGCGCGCCGTTCGGCGGCAAGACCGATATCCCGGCGTGGGCCCCCGACGCCTACCAGCATCCCGGCGTTCCCCAAGGCACGCTCACCGAAAAGCTGGTTCACACCAGCAAGATCTACGCCGGCATGAAGTCCGACTACTGGGTCTACACGTCGGCCGGGTACCAGCCGGGCACTCCCTCCGCGCTCATGGTGTGGCAGGACGGCGAGGTGAACGTGGATCGCAAGGCGCAATCGCACACCCTGAACGTGATCGACAACCTGACGTTCAAGAAGCAGATTCCGGTGATGGTGCATGTCTTTATTTCGCCCGGCAAGATCGGGGACAAGGCCATGAGGAGTATCGAGTATGACACCGTGGACGACACGTATCCACGCTTCCTGCGGGATGAGATCCTGGCCGAAATCGGGGCGAAGTACAGCATTCGCGCGGACGGCTATAGCCGCGGGATCATCGGCGAATCGTCGGGCGCGATCTGCGCGTTCAACGCCGCATGGCAGATGCCGGACCAGTTCACGCGCGTGGTTTCGCGCATCGGCAGCTTCACCAGCATCCAGTGGAAGCCGAACACGCTGGACGGCGGCCAATCCTACCCGAACAAGATCCGCAAGGAGCCGAAGCGCAATATTCGCGTGTGGCTGCAGGACGGGTCCGAGGACTTGGAGAACGAGCACGGCAGTTGGCCCCTGCAGAACATCCAGATGGCCAATTCCCTGAAGCGGCAGGGCTACGATTTCCACTTCGCCTTCGGCAACGGCACGCACACGCGGCTAGGCGGGCAGATCGAGGCCGCCGACGAACTCATCTGGCTGTGGCGCGGCTACGACCCGTCCAAGACTTCGCAAACTTTCGAAATGGATGCCGCCGAACAGGCCATGCCGCTCTGGCGCATCCGCTCATTCAACCGGTAAACCAATGAAAACACTCACGCTTCTGAACACCCCGCGCAAGTTACGCCGCCGGACCCGGCTGGACGGGTGGTTCCTCTTGCCTATGGCGCCGCGTCCGGCGGCTCTTGCGCTTCTGACACTCTCCGCGTTCGCGCTCAGCGCAGCGGACAACACGCTCTCCCCTGCGGAGAAAAAGGAGGGGTTCCAACTCCTGTTCGACGGGAAGACCTTCAAAGGCTGGCGCGACCCCGCGTCCGAAACCCCCAAGGGCGACTCCTGGGCCATCGAGGACGGCTGCCTGACCACGCTGCCCAAGCCCCACATCGCCGAAGACCTGATCACGGCCAAGTCGTATGGCGATTTCGACCTCCGTTTCGACTGGCGGGTGTCGGAAGGTGGAAACACGGGACTCAAGTACCGCATCCAAACGACAGTGTTCATGAACCCGGCAGAGAAAGTGCCCTTCGAGGCAAATACCCAGGGTCAGCACCTGCACCCGACGTTCCTGCGCACGGCAATCCCGGAAGGTGCCCGCGGAGCCGAATACACGGTGGCGTTCGAAATGCAGTTGATCGACGACAAGCGCCACCCCGACGCGCTGAAGGGCGGCGACCGTACGACCGGTGCGCTCTATTCGATGATCCCTCCGCGCGAACACGCCGCCAATCCGGCTGGCGAGTGGAACCAAGCGCGGCTGGTGGTGAAGGGCGGCCACTTCGAGCACTGGGTCAACGGCAAGCTGGTGCTGGACGGGGAGTTGAACGATCCGGCGGGTGTCGCGATGATGCGGAAGCGCTGGGCCAACGGTCCGGCAATCGCGGAGATATTGGCGAACGCAAAGCATACCGGCCAGTTCAGCCTGCAGCACCACGGCGACAAGGTGTGGTTCAAGAACATCCGTGTCCGCGAGTTGAAGTAGATGCTGAAGCGCCGCGAATTCCTGCTGTCGGCATCCTGCGTGCCCCATTTGAGGGCGCAGGATGCCGAGCCTGTATTCACCAGCGGCGTCAAGGTGGTGAGCGTGATTGCGTCCGTGCGCGACGGGCAGGGGCGGCTGGTGCACGACTTGGCGAGGGAGGAGTTTGCCGTCGCCGAGAACAACGTTTCGCAGGAGCTCAAGTACTTCTCGCGCGACACGGACCTTCCTTTGACCCTCGGAATCCTGGTCGACACCAGCATGAGCCAGGAGAAGGTGATTTCTGACGAGCGGGCGGCCAGCTTGCGGTTCATCGACCGGGTCTTGCGCGAGGACAAGGACCAGTTCTTCATCGGGCGTTTCGACATGAACGTCACGTTCCCGCAGAATCTGACGGCGTCGCGCGACAAGCTGGAGAAGGCGCTGATCTATGTCGACACCCCGACGCGGAACGAATTGCGCCACCAGTCGGGCGGGGGTACGCTGCTGTTTGACTGCGTGGCGTCGGCGTCGAAGGACATCTTGGCGAAGCGGCAGGGGCGGAAGGCGCTGATCATCCTCTCCGACGGCGGGGAAAACGGCAGCGACACGACGCTGGAGGATTCGATCAACTCGGCGCAACTGGCCGACACGATGATCTACTCGATCCTGTTCGGAGGGACGGAAGGCAGGAGCATCCTGCAGAAGATGTCGAAGGAGACGGGCGGCGGGTACTTCGAGGTGACGAAGAAAAAGTCGATCATGGACATCTTCGACACCATCCAGGAGGAACTGCGGGGACAGTACAGCTTGGGTTACGTGTCGTCCGTGCCGGTGCGGATTTCGGAGTTCCGGAATCTGAAGGTGGCGGCGAAGCGGAAGGGGCTGACGGTGCAGTGCCGGACGCGGTATTGGGCGGAACGGACTTAGGCCGCACAAGCCCTGCGCCGTCGCGGCCAGCGATCTCCGTCTCCGCTGCCTCCTCGCGGATGCTGACCTACCCCGATGTCGTCGTTTTCTGCGAGCCAGCCCGACATGTGGACGACGACGAGCACACGCTAACCGACGCCGTCGTCATCGTCGAGGTACTTTCCAAATCCACCCGGCGCTACGACCGGGTCGAAAAGTTCCGATACTACCGCAGCATGCCGTCATTCTCCGATTACGTGCTGGTAGAGCAGGACAAGATCCGGGCCGAGCACCATTTCCGCCAGCCCGACGGCTCATGGGCGTTCCGTGGGTTGACCACACGCGACGACATCATCCAACTGGACTCCATCGGGTGCCAACTTGTGATGGGCGATCTGTACCGGAAGACCAAGCTGGCCACCCCGGCAAAGGGCTGAGCCGTCGCCGACGTTGTAGACGGAGATGCGAATCGCCCAGCATGGCCCAGTCCAGTTGCATAGTGCCCTTCAGGCGGTGTGGCCGAGCCTATAAACTGTCCCGCCAGTAACTTTTCACTTGGACCACCCCTCGGGAGGGTCGCCGCCGATGATCGAGATGAACCCGGCATTTTTGAGGCTCTTGAGTGCCTCCGCGTAGGTTCTGGGGGCTCACTCCGCCCGCAACTCATCCAAACTCTGCCGCCGGACATCGATCTTGTCCTCCCCCTTGCGGGCCTCGGCCAGATCGTACGCCATCTGCATGCGCAGCCAAGTCTCTTCCGTACTGCCGAACGCCTTGGTCAGCCGGATCGCCATCTCCGGGCTGATCGCCGACTTGCCGTTCACCACATTGTTCAACGCCTGCCGGGTGACGCCTAGCACCTTTGCCGCCGCCGTCACGGAGAGGCCTAGGGGCTCCAAGCAATCGAACCGGACAACCTTCCCCGGGTGTACAGGATTCTTCATCGGCATCGCACAATACTCCTTAGTGATAGTCGATCAGTTCCACATCGAACGCATCCCCTCCTTCAAACCGGAAGATGATGCGCCAGTTGGCCCGCACTGTGACAGACCAATAGCGGTCCATGTCCCCCTTCAGCGAGTGCAATCGATACCGGGGGAGGTCGAATGCCCGTGGCGAATTGGCCGAGTCCAGCAACGATAGAATCCGCTCCATCTGATCCAGAAGATCTGGTCGGATGCCGCTCCGGTCGCCCTTCTCGTAAAGCCGTTTCAGGCCCCGATGCTTGAAACTCCGAATCACCATTATAAGGGTAAGTTGACAATCGTCACTTGTCAATGGCAGCGCAGCCACGAATTCAAGCCCATCCCGACCAGGCCGATTGTTCCCAACACCTGCAGTCTCATCAACCTCGCCAAGAAGGGAGGAGGCTAGCGGTAGAATGTCACAAGGCCTTCTCCCCAATGGCTAGAATCGTCTCCAGCCATGGGGCCTGCGTTTCGCGATCCACGATCCAACTGCGCACCGACGTGAACCCGGCGTGCGCAAGGAATGCCCGCAATTCCACCTCCGCAAACCCCAGCCACGTGTCGGCATAGAGTTCGCGTGCTTGTTCGAAGGTGTGGGTCTTCAAATCCAGCACCACAATCCTACCGCCGGGTTTCAGGATCCGATATGCAGCCTCGACTGCGGCCTGCGGATGCGGGGCGTGATGCAGACTCTGGCTGAAGAACGCTAGATCGACCGACCCAGCCTCGATAGGCGGAGCTTCGAGGTCGCCCAGACGGTAATCCACGTTCGCGATGCCATTTTCCGCCGCCAGCTTGGCACCGAATTCGACCATCTTGGCCGAATTGTCCACCGCGATCACCTTTTCGGCGCGCTGGGCCAGCAACTGCGAAAAGCTTCCCTCGCCCGCGCCGAGGTCGGCCACCACCAGCGGGGGCATCAACTGCAGCAGCGTTTCGGCCAAGCCCTTCCACGAGCGCCCCGGCACATAGTTCTTGCCGAACTTTCCGGCCAGTTCGTCGAAATAGCCCCGGACCCTATCGCGGCGCTTTTCCAGTACCAGTTCGAGCGCCGCCGAGTCGGTCGCCAACTCCGCCAGTTCCTGCGCGGCGGTGCGCACGGTTTCCAGAAGTCTGCGGTCCTTGAGTCGGTACAGGCTGTTCTTGCCCTGCTTGCGATCCTCCACGAGACCGGTCTGCTTCAAGATCGCTAGCTGGGTCGAGATCCGGCTCTGGCCCATCGCGAGGATCTCCTGGAGCTCAGCCACGCTCAGTTCTTCGCGCTCCAACAGCAGAAGGATGCGGAGCCGGCTGGGGTCGGCCATCGCCCGGAGGCTTTTGATCATGGACACTGGCATGGGGACTAGTGCTATGATATCAACATATCCGCATTCTTTGATGCAAGGAGAACGAAACGTGACCGATTACAAAGTTGCAGACATGGGCCTCGCCGACTGGGGCCGCAAGGAAATCACCATCGCCGAGAAGGAAATGCCCGGCCTGATGGCGATCCGCCAGAAGTACGCGGCGACCAAGCCGCTCGCGGGCGTCCGGGTTTCCGGCTCGCTCCACATGACGATCCAGACGGCGGTGCTCATCGAGACCCTCGTCGACCTCGGTGCCAGCGTCCGCTGGGCCAGCTGCAACATCTTCTCGACGCAGGACCACGCCGCGGCCGCCATCGCCGCCGCCGGCATCCCGGTGTTCGCGTGGAAGGGTGAATCCCTCGAGGAGTACTGGTGGTGCACGGACCAAGCCCTGACCCACCCGGGTGGCTTGGGACCGGAGCTCATCGTGGACGACGGCGGCGACGCCACCCTCTTCATCCACAAGGGCTACGAGCTCGAAAACGGTGCCGACTGGGTCAACACCCCGTCCGGCAACAAGGAAGAGCAGGTCATCAAGGACCTGTTGAAAAAGGTCCACGCCGAGGCCCCCGGCCGTTGGCATGAAGTGGTGAAGTCCTGGCGCGGCGTCTCGGAAGAGACCACGACCGGCGTCCACCGCCTCTACAAGATGCAGGAATCGGGCAGCCTGCTCATTCCGGCGATCAACGTGAACGACTCGGTGACGAAGTCGAAGTTCGACAACCTGTATGGCTGCCGCGAGTCGCTGGCTGACGGCATCAAGCGCGCGACCGACGTGATGGTTGCGGGCAAGGTGTGCGTGGTTTGCGGTTATGGCGACGTGGGCAAGGGTTCGGCGCAGTCGCTGCGCGGCCTCGGCGCACGCGTGATCATCACTGAAATCGACCCGATCAACGCCCTGCAGGCAGCGATGGAAGGCTATGAAGTCACGACGGTCGAGGACACCCTCGGACGCGGCGACATCTACGTCACCACCACCGGCAACGTCGCGGTCATCACTCTTGAGCACATGCGCAAGATGAAGGACCAGGCGATTGTCTGCAACATCGGGCACTTCGACAGCGAGATCCAAGTGGATCTGCTGAACCAGTCGGAAGCCGTGCGGCTCGAAATCAAGCCGCAGGTGGACAAGTACACGTTCCCGAACGGCAACGCGATCTTCGTGCTGGCGGAAGGCCGCTTGGTCAACCTCGGTTGCGCGACGGGCCACCCGAGCTTCGTGATGTCGAACAGCTTCGCGAACCAGACGCTCGCGCAGCTCGACCTGTGGGCTAACAAGGACACCTACAAGCCGGGCGTGTACGTCCTCTCGAAGAAGCTGGACGAGGAAGTGGCGCGGTTGCACCTCGAGAAGATCGGCGTGAAGCTGACGGTGTTGACGCCGGAACAGTCCGAGTACATCGGCGTGCCGGTGGACGGACCGTACAAGCCGGACCACTACCGGTACTAACGGCTGCAGGAGTTGCGCGAAAGGGCGGACGCGAAAGCGTCCGCCCTTTCTGTTTTACCCGATGAAGGCTGGGGCCAGACCGCTCTTGCACGTTACAACCGAGGTAAGGACAGGCGGGCGCGTGGATACGGCGAACGTCTTCTAGACTACCGCCGCTTTGGCCTGCCATTCCTGCTTAACCCGGTCCACAAGGCTCAATCCCGAATCCCGGTAGTAGCGGTAGGTTGGTTGTTCAAACCGCGCACACCGGAACAACTCCCCGGCCTGCCGTACAAACTCGAAATCCTGATACCAGACGTGCCGGTCCTCGCGGAACTGAATTGCCTCACAAACCTTCCGCCGGGCAAAGATTGTACCCTGCACCACGCATTCCCCTACGTGGATCAGCCCGTAACCGCGCTCCATGTCCGGTACCATGGCCTGTTCCTCGTCCTCGGAGACCAATTCGATGCCTCCCCACAGCAGGTCGATGTCGGGGGCACCCTCGAGGGTGTTGAAGCGGGCCTCGAGGTGCAAGGGAAGGAACTCGTCATCGGCGTCGAGAAATGCCACGTAGCGGCCCGTGGAATAGCGGATGCCGGTGTTCAGCGCGGCCCCCTGGCCCGAGTTTGTGGTTCGAATTACGGTGCGGGAGCCCAGCCGGGTCGAATCAATAATCGTCCCGTGTGTTCCGTCCGTGCTGCCGTCGTCGACAATGACATGTTCCCAGTCTTGGAAGGTCTGTGCATTCACCGATTCGCAGGCGCGGCGCAGGGTCTTGGCCGCGTTGTAGGCGGGCGTTATCACGGAAACAGTTGGTCTGGGTCGGAAGCTTGTTGCTGGCTCGTTCGCGGGCATCGGGATCGTACCTCCCCCGCAGGTACTTCCAGAGTGTACCGCATGAGCCCGTCCCAGGAGCACTATTATGCCGTCAAGTCGGTGAAAAGATCCACATGTTTTGCCGCCACTTCCGCCAAGTTGTGGCACAGCGCAAGATGGTGCCGGGCTTTCAATCCCATGGCGCGCGCCAATGGGGCGGCTGCGTCAACCAGGGCGAGGATTTCAAACAACTGGGCGGCTAACTTTCGGGGGGGGGGGAAGCAGCAGAGTGGATCAATGCAGTTGCAAATGCAGAGTCCGGACAAAGTCCCGGTGGAGGGAGTCCAATGTCACTGGCTGGACGAAACGGTAGGCGTCCGTTAGTTTGGCACCGGTTTGGGGATTCTCCATGAGTTCGACCACAACCGACTGGCCGAACTCGCGGATCGAAGCGCTTCGCTCCTTGCTGAAGGTGGGTTGCTGGGCGGCGGGTTTCAGTTTGAGCACGTAGGTTCCGGGATCGCCGCGGACTACGGCGACGTCGTAGGCAAACAACACGGCACCATCTGTGCCTTGGATGACACGGTGGACGGATTCCCCGAGTCGGGCATGCTGACTGAGGGAGGAACTACGGGAGCCCCCAAATGCGGCGTGCAAGCGGACGACGTGCGAACCGTCAGCCGCGGCGTCCGGAGCCTTTCGAGGTGCTCCGCCGGTGACAATGGCCAATTCCTTCTGGTCTACCAATATGGACTGGAATTCGTCTCCGCCGGACGAACAGGCCGTCAACGCAGTTGCTGCGAGAACTGCGACAGTTCTGATTACGCTATTCATGATTAGTTCACTCCGTCACTTCCGTTGGTCTTGCTCACAATGATTCTGCCTTCTTCCAAGGGCACGAATCCGCTGGCGGATACTGTCGTGGACAAGCTGTTTACCCCGTTTGGCCCAGCTTCAAGCTGACGCTCCTGCTTAAATCGCGACGCGGTGGCGAGCACGGCAACCAGTAGGATTGCCGCCGCCAAAGCGCCCCATAGCTTCCAGCCCGTCGACTGCCGCTTTCCAAACCGCACGCTCCGCATCACCCTCTCGTCCAGCGAGCCTGACGGCGGGGGGGCGCTCCACGTACCCAGCAATCGTCTCAGTTCGTTATCGTCTTCGATCATGCAACCTCCCTCAACGGGGCAAGAACCTTGCGCAGCCGCTCCCTCGCGCGAAAGATGCGACTCTTCACGGCGGCAAGATCGGCGTCGACGATGACCGAGATCTCCGCAAGTGGAAGTTCCTCGTATTCGAACAGAACCAGAACCTCGCGTTGGAGCGGCGGCAGCGACTCGACGGCCAAGCGTACAGCGTCGGCGGTTTCGCGGTTCAACATCGTTTCCAAGGCGGACTCCGCGATCGGCTCCGAGTTTTCGAACTCCCGGCCCGAGTCGCGGTAGTGCTTCCGCGCCAGATTGCGGATTGCGGCGTAGAGATATGTCCTGATGCCGCCACGCGCGGGGTCGAAGCCGCCGCGGAACAGCCCAAGGAAGCAATCATGGACCAAGTCCTCGGCAACAGGCTGGGAACTGGTCAATCGGTAGGCGAACCGGTACAGTGGGTCCCGAAACTCGGTGTAGGTCTGGCGGAAAACGTGTTCGGTCATGCCCCTCGGTAGTGTATTACCGCGAGGGGGAAAAAGGATTCGCATGGCACCGCAAAAAGCGAGGCGAATCAGGCGCGGGCGCGACAGACGGCGAAACCGACAAGAGCCACACCCATGAGCAGCCACGTCGTGGGCTCAGGGGCCGGCCCCATGATGGAATCGGCTGAAATCACCAAGTTGTGGAATGAGACACGGCCGCCATCCGTCGCATTCAACTCCTCGATGAAGAATACTTCTACTTGGACAGGACCCGTGAAGGCACTATTGGGATCCGAATTGACGACGGAGCCGTTGAACAAATCGGTTAGCACTGTGCCGACGCGCTTGATTTCAAAGGTCCCGGAACTGCCCGAGGTGAACCCGGTCGCGTGCGAGGGCAGGTTGCCGTTGATCTGCGTACCCGCGTAGCTGGCAAAGAAGACATCGGCGCAGCAGTTGGTTTGGCTCGCTCCCAAGCCGCTTTCGGAACTGGACCCTACCGACAAGCCATCGGCTTGGACGGAGAAGTCGAAGTCCCCGGAAAGGAAGAAGTTCGATAACAGGTGGACTTCACCGTTGCCGGTGCCGGAGTCCTTGGAGAGTACGGCGCTTCCACTTTCAAAGGCCAGATGGAAACCGGAAGTGGTGACCGTTGAGAAGCTGGGGTCGGATGCAGCCAAGGTGAAACTGAGGTCCGCGGCGACAAGGGACGACGATGCCGTAAGCACGGCGAGCAGCGGAAGGAAACCGAGGGAGCGACGTAGATTTGCCATCAGAAAACTTTAGCACGGTCCTGCGGTAAGATTGAAGCATGAATCCCGTGGTGACGAACGTCGTCAACATGCCCTTCGTCCAGGTCGCGCTGCCGATCCTGATCGGGTTCATCACCATTGGGTGGTGGCAGAACAAGCGGTTGGACGAGATGGGTCGGCGCTTCGATGATCGTATCGACGCTGCAGCCAAACGCACCGACGAAGGTCTTGCCTCCATGAGCAAACGTCTCGACGATATGAACCGCCGCCTGGACGATATGACCCGCCGCTTGGATCGCATTGAGGGCAAGCTCGACAACCACGCCGACCGGATCGCGCGGCTGGAAGAGCGCACATCACCGGTCCGGGCATAAGAGCCCGCGGCCCTACTTGAATTCCTTCTTCAGCAAGGCCACCACAGTCTGCGCGTCGAAGGCCCCGTTGTACTTCCGTCCATTGAAATAGAAACTCGGCGTGCCGGAAACACCGGCCACTTCGCCTTCCTGCTCCTCGGCGTGGACGCGGGCCTTGAACTTGTGGCTGTCCCAATCAGCAGTGAACTTCTTCATGTCCAAGTTGAGCTGCTTGGCATGGCTCAGGATCTTCTCGCGGGATAGATCGGGGAACCCGGCGTACAGAAGGTCGTGCATCTCCCAAAACTTGCCTTGCGCCTGCGCGGCCAGCGACGCTTCCGACGCGGCCTCGGCCTGCGAGTGGATGTCCAGCGGGAACTGTTTGAAGTACACCTTCACCTCGCCGGGCATCTGGCGCATCACTTCCTTGAGCTGCTGCACGGCCTTCCAGCAATAAGGACACTGGAAGTCGGACCATTCCACGATGGTGATGCGCGCGTTGGCCGGCCCCAGCATCGGATCGCCCGCGAGGTTGATCTTGATGGGGTCGTCGAGGACGGACGGCGGCTCATTCGCGATGCGTTCCAGTTCCGCGTGGATGGCGTTCGAGTCCTTGCCAGCCAAGGTCTGCTTGACCACTGCGGCCGACAGCTTCCTGGAAGTGCTACATGACGGATCCTTGACGCGGCATTCGGCCAGTTTCATGGAACAGCCGCAGGTGCAGCTTTCACTCTGCAGAACACGCAGTGCCCCAGCCTTCTTGGCACCCGTCAGGCCGTTCCAATCGACCCCCGGCGGGTCCGTCACGATCTGCCATGTGGCCTGGCCGAGGCAGAGGGCGGCGAACAGAAGAGGGAGCGAGAGCTTGCGCAAGGTCACCCTTCTATTTTCGCAGACAATCAGCGCAGGGCGATAATTGAAATTCATGGAGACGACAAATTTGCGGCTAGCCGGGGTGATCCCGATCCTCGCCACCCCCTTCCACGACGACGAATCGCTGGACACGGAATCCCTCGCGCGTATGATCAGGTTCTTCGCGGGGCTCGGAGTGAACGGCGTCACGGTGCTGGGGGTGCTTGGCGAATCCAACCGACTGACCGACGGGGAGCGCTCCGAGCTGATCCGGACGGCTGTGAGTGCCGCCGGCAAGGTTCCTGTTGTCGCCGGATGCAGCCACACGGGCACGGCGGCGTCCACCGCATTGTGCCGGGAAGCCGCCGACCTTGGTGCTTCCGCAGTCATGATCGCGCCTTCGAAGCAACCGTCGCCAAACGACGAGGCGGTGTTCGGGTACTACGCGCGGATCGCGGAGAAAACGTCGATCCCAATCGTGTTGCAGGACCATCCGGCCTCGACCGAGGTCCACATGTCCACGCCGCTGATCCTGCGGATCGCGAAGGAAGTGCCCGCCATCGCCTGTATTAAGGGCGAGGCGGTGCCAAGTCCGGGAAAGATCGCGGCCATCAAGGCGGGGCTCAAGGGAATCCGCGACATTCCAGTGTTGACCGGCCTCGGGGCGCTGTACGGATTCTTCGATTTGGAACGAGGATCCGACGGCTTCAACACCGGTTTCGCGTTCCCCGAAGTCCTTTTGGCGATGAACGCGCACGCGCAATCGGGGGACTTGGACGGCGCATACGAGATCTACCGGAAGTATCTGCCGCTGATGGTGTTCGAGCAACTGCCCGGACTGGCGATCCGCAAGGAGATCCTGCGGCGGCGGGGATTGATCGCGACATCGCGCGTGAGGCATCCGGGCGGGAACATCGATCCGGCGTCGGCAGCCCAGTTGGCGTCGCTGCTGGAGCGGAGTTTCCCGGGTCAGGATTTGACCGGCCCGGTGGTGGTGGGCTAATCCGCCGATTTCGAGGTCGGAAAGGTTTGCGCCCGTGACGCACCAAGCGCCACGGGCGCAGACCGCCTAACCCGCCTTTTCCAGCAACGTCAAGCTGATCTTCTGGCTCGTGACCATCTCGCGCGTGACCGTAAACTCCTTCACCTTCTTGTAGGAAGGGAGGAAGTACATGAGGTCCAACATCAGATCCTCAATGATCATGCGCAGGCCGCGGGCACCAACCCGGCGTTCCAGCGCCATCGCGGCGATCGACTCGAGGGCGTCGTCGGTGAAGCGCAGACGCACGTTCTCGTATTCGAAGAGCCGCTGGTACTGCTTGATGATCGCGTTCTTCGGCCGTGTGAGAATCTGCACCAAAGCGGCCTTGTCGAGATCCTCAAGCGTCGCCACAACGGGCAACCGACCGATGAATTCGGGGATGAAGCCGTAGCGGATCAGGTCCTGGGGCTGCAGAAGGCGCAGCAGGTCAAGGTCGCGGCGCTCGCCGATGGCGACCATCTTGGAAACCTCGGGCCGCGGTGCGTCCGCCTTGCTCTCCTCTTGGTGGAAACCGATCGACTTTTTGCCGACGCGGCGCGCAATGATCTTTTCCAGTCCGATGAAGGCCCCGCCGCAGATGAACAGGATGTTCGTTGTGTCGATGGGGGTGAACTCCTGGTGGGGGTGCTTGCGTCCACCCTGCGGCGGAACGTTGGCAACGGTCCCTTCGAGGATCTTCAGGAGCGCCTGCTGGACGCCTTCGCCCGAAACGTCGCGGGTGATGGACGGGTTCTCGTCCTTGCGGCAGATCTTGTCGATCTCGTCGATGTAGATGATGCCCTGCTGGCAGCGCTGGACATCGCCGTCGGCGGCCTGCAGCAGTTTCAGGATGATGTTTTCGACGTCCTCGCCGACATAGCCCGCCTCGGTCAGCGTAGTGGCGTCCACGATGGCGAACGGCACGTCGAGGATGCGCGCCAAGGTCTGCGCCATCAGCGTCTTGCCTGTACCCGTCGGTCCGATCAGTAGGATATTCGACTTCGCAAGCTCGACCTCGGCATTGCGCATCTTGTTCATGTGGATGCGCTTCGAGTGGTTGTAGACGGCCACCGCAAGCTTGCGCTTGGTGCCCTCCTGGCCGATCACGTACTGGTCGAGAAAGTCCTTGACCTCCAACGGCTTGGGGATCTTGTTCGGCCCCGTCGACACGGGTTCCGGCTTGTCATCGTCCAAGATCGAGTTGCATACGGCGATGCACTCGTCACAAATATAGGCCCGCGGGTAGTCGCTGGGCGACGAGATCAGCTTGCCAACTACATCCTGGCTCTTATGACAAAAGGAGCATCGCAGGGTGTCATCCGTTCCAACGCGCTTCAAGCCGTTCTCCTATTCCGGTTCCACTGCTCTGGGTACAACTGGGCGGCCACGGTCAAGGTGGCGGTTGCGGTGCTCAAATCCCATTATCACGCCGGATGGCGCGGGGAATCAAGGAATTCGTACACGCGATTCACAGCTTGAACTTACAGACCACACCGACATCATCGCAATACCAGAGCACCCCGTCGCGGATCGACATGCCATGCGGCAGCGGGTCGTCGTCGGCTAGTTGGATTCGCTCCACCATCTTGCCCGTTTCGGGGTCGTGCTTGAAAAATGCGTTGAGGTTGCTGTCCGTAACCCAGAGGTATTTCCCCTCCCAGCCGATGCCGTGCGGCCGGTTGGCGGCGGTCGGGAACTTGAGCTGGACGGTCCAGGTTTTGGGGTCGATCCGGTAGACCTCGCGAGAAGGCGGCACGGCGATCCACAGGTGGCCGTCGCGCCATTCCTGGCCGTGGGCGCCGGTGCCGGGGGCGGAACCGCCCAAGACTTGGCCGGCCTGGAAGCCCCCGACTGTTGCAGGTTTCGCGGCGGCTTGGGCCGGAGGCGCTGCCGGCTTGGGCATTTTCTTCACCAGCGGGCTGGACCGCCCAGCCGGGTCGTCCACCATGTTGTAAATGACGCCCGCGCCGGGTGTGAAATGGCGTTCCAGCGTCTTCCCGGTCATGGCGTCCACCCGGACAATCTCGCGACTGTAGGTGGACCCGATCCACAGCGTCGAGCCGTCGTGCGTGATCCCGCTCGATTTCTCCGTCTCGGTCTCGAACGACCGCAGGACCCGGCCATCCTCGTAGGAAACAAGGTACGCCTTGCTGCCGTCGCCTTGGTCGATCATCCAGAGGCCTTCGGCGGTAGCCTGCAGTCCGTTGGGGTGCGGGCAGGCGGACTTGAATGCGATCACCGGCTTCGGCGACTTGCGGACCGGAAGCGGGGGGACGGCAGCTTGGGCGGCAAAGGGAGCAAACGGGGTGGCGGCGAGGGCGGTAGCGAAGTGTCGGCGGTTCACGGTCGAATTCTATCAGGATTCGGACTGCTAGAATCCCGGAATGCGCATAGTACGCCTCGCTCCGCTCTTTTTCCTGGCCGGGCAACTGGTCAACGCCCAATCGATCCGCCCGAAGGTCGTAGTAGTTACCTATTTCGAGGTCGGGGAGGACACAGGCGACCGCCCCGGCGAGTTGCAGTATTGGGTCGAACGCGACCACCTGGACCGGAAAATCGAGGTGCCGGGGATGACCCGGGCCGTTCGCGCCAACGCGTCGGGCACGGAGGTCGCGGTCGCCATCGGCCCGGGAAACATCAAGCCGGGTATCAACCTCATGGTCCTCGGCGCGGACCCGCGATTCGACCTGCGAACGAGTCGCTGGCTCATCAACGGAATCGCCGGAATCTCGCCCGCCGACGGCACCATCGGGTCAGCCGTCTGGACCGACCTTGTCGTCAACGGCGACCTCGCCAAGGAGATCGACCCGCGCGAGATCCCGACCGGTTGGCCGGACGGCTTCCTTTCCCTCGACGCCACCACGCAGTCCGGCCCCAAGGGCGGCGACCGCTGGGAGGACGACGTTCGGCACTGGGGCGGCGCGGAGGCGCGCTCCAACCGGCGCGGCAACGTGATACGGCTAAATCGGAGCCTGCTCGACTGGGCCTACGGCCTGACCAAGGACATTGCTATCCCGGAAGACGCCGCCATGCGGGAACTTCGGGGCAAGTACGCTGGCGCGGCGGGCACGAGGACCGGTCCGAAAGTACAGGTCGGCGCCAACATGGCGACCGAAATCTTCTGGCACGGCGCAAAACTGGACGCGTGGGCGCACCGCTGGGTGGCGTTCGAAACGGACGGCGTGGCCAAGCTGGCGACAACCGCGATGAACGATTCCGGCGCCCTGTTGGCACTGCAAGCCCTGACCAAACAGGGCAAGGCCGACTGGGACCGCGCCCTGCTCCTGCGTACCGCCAGCAATTTCGACATGCCGCCCGCCGGGACGACGGCCGCCCAGAATCTCGAAACGGAAAAGCACGGCGGCTACACGGCCTATCTCCCCGCCTTGGAGGCCGCGTATTCCGTGGGCCACCGGATCGTGGCCGAGTGGTTGAAGTAGAATAGCGCCTATGCGAATCGTGATCCTGGCCCTCGTCCTGGCCGCCACCGCCTTCCCCCAGCAGAAGGCCACAAAAGCTGAGGTCGACAAGTGGATGTCCGAGCTCTCCAACTGGAACCGGTGGGGTGCCGACGACGGCATCGGGACCGTCAACCTGATCACGCCAGCCAAGCGCAAGCAGGCCGCCGCGCTGGTGACCGAGGGCGTCACGGTCTCGCTGGCCCACAACACGGACACCAAACAGGCACCGGACAACGGCAGCCCGTTCAAGCTCAAGATGGTGAATTCCGGGGCCAATCCGGCGGGCCAGTTCGTAGTCGACGACTACGAGGTGACCTACCACGGCCTCGCGCACACCCATATGGATGCGCTGTGCCACATGTCTTGGAACGGAAAGCTCTACAACAACGTGCCGCTGTCGTCGGTGACCGCCGAGGGCGCGACCAAGCTGGCGGTGACCGGCTTCAAGGGCGGCATCTTCACACGCGGCATCCTCGTGGACATCCCACGCTTGAAGGGCCTGCCGTATCTGGAACCGGGCACGGCGATCTACCCCGAGGACTTGGAAGCGTGGGAGAAGAAGACGGGCGTGAAGATCGGGTCGGGCGACGTGGTTTTCATCCGGACGGGCCGCTGGGCGCGCCGGACGGCGAAGGGCCCGTGGGACCCGTCGCAGCTGGCCGGGCTGTACGCGACTTGCGCGAAGTGGCTGAAGTCGCGCGACGTGGCGATGGTCGGCAGTGATGCCGCAACGGACGTGATGCCGTCGGGCGTGGACGGCGTGGTGCAGCCGATGCACCAGTTGCTGCTGGTTGCGATGGGAACGGCGATTTTCGACAACTGCGACCTGGAGACGCTGGGGGCGGAGGCTGCGAAGCGGAACCGGTATACATTCCTGTTGACGGCGTCGCCGATCGCGGCCACCAACGGGACGGGGTCGCCGTTGAACCCGATTGCGGTGTTTTGAGCTACGAGAGCTTCGACGATTCGAGAATGTCGTTGGCGAGGACCCAACGGCTTGGGTCGGATTCGGTAATGTACTTTCCGATCTGGCCTCGGATCGCGTCTGTAATGAGAGCCTTGGCTGATGGTTGCACGCTGCGCATCAATTGACGGGCGACCATCAGTGCGTGGAACTGCTCGAATTGCGAAACCGGACTTGAAATCGCCTCGACTACGAGGGGGAGATGTTCGTCACGGGTACGCGCCTCGGCCAAGGCTAGCGCGACGACCCGAGTCCCGGGGCGGTTTCTGGAAAACATCTGTTGCGGCAGGGCAACAATGTCGATACCATCGGCAAACAGGAAAGCTCGGCTCACCAAGTTGTTCATCGTGCGGGTGCGAGTTGGCCCGGCCTTCATTTCGGCCCGAATTTCCTCATACTGGGCTGCGAGGTTTTCCAGCGCACTGCCGACATCAGAATTGGATGTGAGGGCAAATCTCGCCAGCACGTCGCGCCTGTCGTGTTCCGCGATGCTGGGGGGGATCAGGTCGACGCCGGTCAAAAATTCCGCAAGACGCTGAATTGACGAGAGCATAGATCCTGATGAGTTGAGCCGCTGCTCTGCGAAGGGAGCGAGGACTTCCTCGTAGGAGTAGAACGCTTCGTAGTCGATTTGCACAGCGCCCCAGTAGGCATCCCGCTGCTGTAGATCGATGTGAGTCACAAAGGGATAGAAAATCGCCTGTGCCCGCACTTGGGCCGCCTCCAGCTTCGCCTTTTCCGAGCGATCCACCCTGGTTGGAACCGGAAAAACGCGCAAAGGGCGGTCCGCCGGTCGCTGTGAGACGGCGGACTTAGCGATCTCGGACGCACCGCCAATACTCTGGTGGTTCAGCGTGAAGAACACTACCAAATCGTCCGGCAACTGCACGGTGCAGATACCCGCCGTGTCACTAACGCCTGTACGACTGTCGATCAGGATGTAATCATACTTCGACCGCATGCGCTGGATCGCAAGATCGAGAAACTGCCCGCCATTCAGCTTTTGGTAAAACGTCTGCCAATCGAACAGGTTTACACGGGACGCGTAGGAAACTCCTTGTCGGCCCGAAGGAACGAAATCAATGCGGCCTCCGACCGGAAAGTCCCATGCTATCGGTACCGCGAAGCGCTGCATGTTGGCGTAAGGCGGATCAATCTGGGCGTCCGTCCGTCCGGCTGCCGCCCCCGCATAGTCGATGACGAAATCGATAAGGCCGTTCGACTCCAGCAACTCTGGGTCGCTCAAGAAAGGCCCGAAATATTTGTGGAGCCCAGGTGCCTCCAAGTCCCAATCGATAACAAGAACGCGCTTGGAGTTCGCCGCGAGAATCCAGGCCACGTTGGCCAACGCCATGGATCTTCCCGTCCCGCCCTTGTACGAGTAGAGCGTGATCACCTTTCCGTCAGCCACTGGTCGCCCCCGAACGCTGGCTGTTAGTTACGATGGGCGGCGGACTGGAGTCGCCGACAACGGCTGCGGACCGCGTCTGGATGGATCGCAGGTGCATCTCGGAAAGCACCGCTTGGATTTCGGCCCGCAGTGTCGACTTGGAGTGCGGCTCGTCCCGGAAGAACGCCGGGTGCCGGATGGCCACGGCAACGGTCGGCAGTGACCTCGCCACGGCAGCCCTAAGTTCTGCGGAACGCTGCACGGTTTCTTGATCGTCGCAGTTAAAGACCGCGATCACCGCCCGTCCTGGTCTCACTTGGTCGCAGACGGCAGCTTGCCCCCGGTAGGTGGCGAGCATCAAAGACCACGGATCGGCCAAAACGACGACGAGGGCACCCGCCGCTTCCGACTCGGCAAGAAATGCCACCGTGCCGTTGTCCAACGGAGCATACCGGTCACACGTGAACCGTTCCCGCATAGCCGACTCCGCCGCAATCAAGTAGACCGGCGTGTTGTCGGTGGGCGCGAACGGAATCCAGTCTATTCCGCCGAGCGGGCCATAGGCGTCTGCCATCCGCGCCACTTCCCCTGCCTTCGCGGCGGCGCACACGAACCGGGCCAATCGAGGGATTGCTGGGCCGTTGGCGTCAAGACTGGTTTCGGTGGCACGCCGAAAGCGGAAGGCACAGAACTCAGATCGCGATTCGTACCGGCCGCCATCGGCGCAAAATCGGGCGCGGCAAGCGCCAGTGCTTTCAACTGTAACGCGAAGCTGCGCAGGAATTCCTTGTAATCCCGGTCGTGTCCAGGCGTATCCATGATGTAGTGGAGCCCGTGGTCCAAATACGCGCGGGGAAACGTTGGCGTCGAGGCCTGGATTTTCCCGATCGCCGGATCGCTCTGCAAATCCTCGGGAGCCAGTGGATAGAACAGCACCGGTAGGATGGGACGACGACCACCCGTCCAAGCGGGGTCCAGCGATTGCGGCCGGAGAAAAGCCTCGAATTCCTTTCCGCAATACTCGCGCTTGAAATAGAGGGGCGAATAGAAGGGGATCAGCACCTTGGAGCGTTGGAGGGCGTTGTACAGCGCCTCCGGCCAATCGACACTAGGTTCCAAGCCGCTGGTGTCTAGATACCCGACGCGTTTGTTGTCCGGGTCCAGAATTCCAGCCAAGCTACGAAGCTGGCCGGCCAAGTCCGTCCGGAAACGCTCGATGTGGACGTCATATTCATAGCTGGCATAGCTGATGAAGAACCAAGGATCGGTCGGCACTCGGGATGGATCGACAGGCACTTGTGAGGACATCGTAGCATGTCGGATTCTCCTATCGCTTACGCCCTCCGCCACCTCGTTACCCAGATGTGCCGCCAGAACCCCTCGTGGTTCTGCCCGAGCAGCGACCACTACGGGCTTGGCTTGGTTGACATAGGTGATGGTCTAGCCTCGAAGCCAATGGCTGCCCGCTGTGCTACTGTGAAGTCGTCATGAACACACCCGGTCGTATCCTCATTGCCTTGGCGACGTTCGCGGCGCTGCCCGGCGTTTCCCAAGCGGGCCTGATTTACGAGAACGTCAACGGGGTCGAACTCATAGACGACACCGCAACCAATACCGTGTGGCTGCGCAACGGCAACCTCGGAGGCCAGACTTACACGTTCCAAGATGCCACGTCGTGGGCGGCCTCGCTGTCGTTTAACGGGTTGCCTGGCTGGACCTTCGAACTGCCCACCCTTGCCGAATTCACGTCCCTTTTCACCGATCTTTATCCCTACGGCGCGCCCGGAACGCAAAGCAACAAGTTCGGCGCAAGCGTGGCGTTCGGGTCGGGACAGAACGATTCGGCATTGAATGTGCAAACTATCTATTGGACTGTGTCGTCCGGCACCGATTTCAACTTCTTCTATGGCTACGGCGGCGGTGAGCCGAACACTACCAGCTATGGCGCCTGGGCCGTCGTTGCAGAGATGCCGGAACCGTCTTCGTGGGCCCTGACAATGCTCGCCATTGGAGCGGCCGCCGTCGTGACATTGAAGCGTCGACTAGCCTAGTGGCCTAAACGCGTTCGGCCCGCCGGACCCGCGCCGCCGACAGCGTCAACGCCAAGTGGATCAGCAGCGCCAACGTTGCCCCCACACACGCCCCGAATGCGGTGAAAAATGCCCGTGTGGACCCCGAGGGATACACATGCGGCGGGTCAACCACGCGCGTCACCTTCGCCGTGTTCTGCAAGTTCTTGAGGTGGGCGGCGCTTTCGCCCATGCCCGCCACCAACATCTGGAGGGTTTCCACGGCAACGTCCTGGTCCTCGTCGGTGTATTCCAGGGAAAACGCACGGTCGCCGTTCTCCAGCTTCACGTCGGAGATCACGGTGTTCTCGCGAATCCGTTGGATCATTTCGTCCGGCGTCACCAGCACCAGCCGGTACGACAAGGTCCGGCTGATCAGCGGAGCCAGAAACTCCTGCGAAAGCGTCCGCTGCCACGCCGGATGGAGCAGTCCGTCCGTGTCCCCCTGCGCGTTGAAGGCGAGCGTCGCGCTGGCCGAGAACTGCTGCGGTCCGAAAAACGCCGCGACAAACCCCGTCAGCGCCCCGCCCACCACCAGTAACAGCGCCAGTGTCCAGAAACCGTGGTGCTTCACGCGGTCTTATCCGGGGCGTTGCAGAGCGGTGCGAGGCGGCACTCAGCGCACTTGGGCTTGCGGGCAACGCACGGGCCGCGTCCATGGTGGATCACTTGGTGCGAAAACAGGATCCAGCGGTCTTTCGGGATGATCTTCATCAAATCCCTTTCGATCTTGACCGGGTCCGATTCCTTTGTCAGCTCCAGGCGGTTGGAGATGCGCTGCACATGCGTGTCCACCACCACCCCGGACGCGATGCCGAAACAGGTGCCAAGCACGACGTTCGCCGTTTTGCGGGCCGCGCCGGGGACGGTGACCAATTCCTCGATGGTGCGGGGCACCTCGCCGCCGAATTCGTTGATAATGCGCTGCGCCGCTCCCACCAGCGACTTGGCCTTATTGTTGAAGAAACCGGTGGAACGGATGTCCTCCGCGACCGCCTCGGGCCGGGCAGCTGCGAAATCGTGCGGCGTCGGGTACTTCGCGAACAAGCCGGGAGTGACCTCGTTCACGCGCTTATCCGTGCATTGCGCCGAAAGGATGGTGGCCACAAGGAGCTCCCACGGACTGGTGTGGTGCAGCGCGCAGGTGACGCCGGGGTACATTTCATCAAGGATGCGCAGGATTTCGTCAACGCGCGCCTGCTGCTGGGCCTTCGTCAGGCGGGGCTTCTTGGGGGCCGTGGGCACTGTTTGTATTTTAGGCCCCCCGATTCCCCGGCAAGCTACAGGAGGTTCCTGACGAGCTCGCAGCGGACGCCGCGCTCCAAGGCCAGTCCATAGAGGGTCTTCTCGTCATGGGTAATCAGCATGCAGTTGCTCGCCTGGGCCAGACGGATCAGCCCTGTGTCTACAAGGCCAATCCTGTGGATTGCCGAGGCCTCTGTGTGTCCGTAGTCCAGCAATGCGACTAACCTCTCGTCCATGCCCCAGAGAGTGAGGAGGTCGATGCTGCCGTTCCAGAAGCGCTCACGCTCCGGCCCTTTTAGGTTCAGTCTCGTGCTGATCAAACCGTTGACTTCGCCAATCGCGTGCGATGTCGTCAGCTTCTCACTGATTCCCGCCAGAACACCCAAAAAGCGGGCTTGCAACTGAGAAGATCGCACCGACTCGTGCGCCTCGCCGAGCAAGGTGGTCCGATCCATCCTGGTCAACGGGCTCAGGGCATGGTGGATAACAAGCGCGCTGAATAGCGGCCCAGAGTCGATTACAGCGCGACGGATCATCAGGCGGTGAGGCGCAGGTCGGACAAATTGACAAACGGCTGGTCGAAACGCAGGGATAGTTCGAGGCGCAAGTCGCCCAAGCGTCCAAGAAGGAAGACGTTCTGTTCAATCAACGCTTCCGCATGATCGAGGACACGACCGTACGAGCCGAGGACGCCTTCAGTGTGCAGCAGGGCCAGCAACTCCGGTCGGTGGACGTTCCATAGTTTGGCGGTTGTGTAATGATCTTGGAGATCTCCCGAGGAATTGATAATGTACTGAGCAAGTAGTCGCGGCCAGACGGGTTTGGGATAGGCGCCAAACACCTGTGTGGGCGACGTCAGACCTTTCGCTTCCAACGACTCCGGCGACGTGATCGAGTCGAATTTTTGGAGGTAGACGGGGCTCGCCACAATCGTGGTCTCCAACTCCGCCACGGCCACGCGGAGGGATTCCACCCGGTCGTCGTGAACTCGGAACCCTGCATCCAAATCGTCGTTGAGCAACGTAAACTGCTTCAGGTTCGGGAACACAAGAGGGTCGATATGAGCACCAACCTTGCGGATGGACTCGAACGCGGCTGCTTGAAACCGCCAGGTGAAATTGCGTTGTTGAAGCAGTCTGGTCTCAAAGTCCAGAACATCAATCAATGGGTTGATGATTGTGTCGAACCAAGCGCGAACAATCCTCGGACCAGGGGAGCGTTTTGCCACGACCACAGGTTACCACCCATGGGGCGGCCCGACAACATCTTGGCGCAATCGGGACGCCCGGGCGAGCAGGTATTGACGTTCCTCTACGCTCGGAGTCTTCGCGGCTGCCGCAAGATAGTCCCGCACGGCAGACTCCCGATCTCCCGCCATCTCCTGCAAGTGCCCCCGGACCGCCTCCAACCGGTGGTATCCGGCAAGGTCGCCTTGCGCCTCGATTTCACGCAGCGCGGCCAAGCCCGCCAGCGCGCCATGGACCATGCCCACGGCCACAGCGCGATTCAACTCAACCACCGGACTGGGCGCAACCGCCAGCAGACGGTCATACAGCGCGAGGATTTGCGGCCAGTCCGTTTCAGGAAACGTTGCAGCCTCGTCGTGCAGCGCCGCAACAGCGGCTTGGAGCTGGTACGGCCCCGGATTCCCACGGGGAAGCACCGCGTTCAGGATCTCCAAGCCCTCGGCGATCATCCCCCGATCCCAAAGGGACCGGTCCTGCCCATCCAGCGGAACCCTTTCGCTATTGGGACCACAACGGGCATCCCGACGGGCGTCGGTGAGCAGCATCAGGGCCAAAAGGCCGCAAACCTCCTCGTTCGCAGGCAATGAAGCGCGCAGCAGCCTCGCGAGCCGGATCGCCTCCCGACCGAGGTCCGCGCGCTGGAAACCCTCGCCGGAACTACTGACATAGCCTTCGTTGAAGACCAAGTACAAGACACTCAGCACCGAATGGAGCCTTTCGGCCCGTTCCCGCGGAGACGGCAGTTCGAACGGGACCCCGGACGACTGGATCGTCCGCTTCGCGCGGCTGATGCGCTGAGCCATGGTGGACTCGGGGACGAGAAACGCCCGCGCGATTTCCGCAGTAGTGAGTCCACCCACAGCCCGCAACGTGAGCGCGACGGCTGAAGTCGGGGTAAGCGCCGGATGACAGCACAGAAAAAGCAATACGAGCGTATCGTCTTCGTCACTCGGCACCGGCATGGCGTAGCCCGTTTCCATCGCCACGAGATTCTCGCGGTTTCGCCGCGCAATCTCGGTCCGGATGTGGTCCGCCAGCCGCCGCGAGGCCACGGTCCGGAGCCATGCCCGCGGGTTGTCCGGCAGCCCTTGGGCAGGCCACTGCTGCGATGCGGCCAGGAGGGCTTCTTGGACGGCGTCTTCGGCTGCGCCGAAATCACGGCACCGTCGGACCAAATCCCCGAGCACCGTCGGCGCGAGGTCTCGCAGCAGGCGCTCGGAGTCTGGAGTCCAAGCCATGGCTAGGCGTCCGGCGGACCGGCCATGATCTGCCGTACTTCAATCGGCATGTTCAACGGCACGCCCCCGCGCCCCGGTGCCGCGGAGGCTTTTGCAGCGATGGCGTACGCCCGCTCGGCACTCTCGACCTGGATGATCCAGAAGCCGATCAGGAACTCCTTGGATTCGGGAAAAATGCCATCGGTGACCGGCAGCCCGTCATGGTCCGCGCGGATCAGCTTGGCCTGGCTGGGCCAGGACAACCCCTCGGCGGAGACCAGTTCGCCTGACTCCTTCAGGTCTTTGTTCAAGGCCATCATGAAGCCGATGTGCGCCTGGATGTCCTCAACCGGCCAGGTCATGATGCCCTCGGTCGCGCTGGCGGCATCGGTCTTTGTGTGCATCATCATTATGAATTTCATGGGAATCTTCCTTTCGATCTTCCCACCACGCGGGCGGGTGTTTGCTTCAAGGTCGGAGCCGAGCGGCGCGTTTCGACACCGCCATAAAGATTTTCTTACTTGACCGAGTACTATACCCGTGCTAATTTAGACCTACCAGTACTACCCTAATCGGAGGATATTGAATGCACTACCGCATGGCGCTAGCCGCATGGCTGGCGAGTGGGGCCATGTCTTGTCTGGCCGCCACCACAGTCGCGCACACCATTACGCTCAGTCCGGCCACGGCCCAGCTGAGAGTTTCCACTCAACAAACATTCACGGCGTCGCCAAAGGGCTACGCAACAGCGCCGACGCTGGTCTGGAAGGTCGTCTCGACCGCTGCCAGTTCGACGGGAGACTTGGGATCGGTCACCAGCAAGGGCGTTTATACCGCCCCGGCGGCGGTTCCGACCCCGAACACAGTTCTGGTGGAGGCCGTTGACTCGGCGGACGCCACGGTCTTCGGCTCGGCGACAGTGACGCTCCTCAGCCCTCTGCCGACGGTCAAAACCCTGTCACCCGGAGCTATCAACACCGGGCTGGCCTACAAGATTTCCATCACTGGCACCAACTTCCTACCGACCTCGCAGGTCCTGCTCGACGGAACCGCCGTCCCCACGACGTTCGTTTCGTCCACGTCGCTCCAGATCGCGGGCAAGTCCAGCGCGGCGGCCAACACTACCATCGGCGTGACAGTTTCCAATCCGGGCCCGACGGCGGTCTCGAACAAGGCTTCGTTGTCCGTGCAGCCGCCCATTACGGTCGCGGTTACGCCCAACAATGCGACCGTTCGGATCGGTGCCACGCAGCAGTTCTACTCGTCGGTCCACTATGGGTACAGCGGCGACACGACCGTGACCTGGTCGGTCAACGGCGTCGTCGGCGGCGATGCCAAGGGCGGCACCATTGATTCCAAGGGCCTTTACACGCCGCCAGCCACCCTGCCGACCGCAGCGACAGCGGGAGCCATGCCAACGGTGACGATCACCGCCGTGAGCAACGAGGATCCGACAGCCAAAGCCAGCGTACCCCTCAACCTCGAAAACGGCCTGCCCAAGATCACCGGCGTGTCGCCTTCGACCCTCCCGGTGGGCAAATCGACCGTCACGATCAACGGCACGACCTTCGCCCCCGGCGGAACGGTCACACTCGGCGGCGTCAAATACACGCCGACATTCGTCTCCGACAAGCAACTCACCGTCGCAGCCGACATCTCGATGCCCGTCGGACGCACCGCCGCCGTCAAAATTTCGAACCCGGCCCCTGGCGCGGAAACGTCGACGCCGTTCTTCGTCCCTGTCCGAGTGACGGGGGAGAAACTCGACTACGCCACCGCAGTGCGCTTCCTCGAAATGGCCTCGTGGGGTGCGACACCCTCCAGCGTGGCCCACTTGCAGCAGGTTGGCGTCAACGCGTGGCTCGCCGAGCAGTTCGCCGCTCCCGCGACCGCGTTGCCCGATCCGAACGATCCCAAAGAGGGCGTAACCCGTCTTCAGGACGCCTTCTTCACCAACGCGCTCACCGGCAACGACCAGTTGAGGCAGCGCGTGGCCTTCGCCTTGTCGTCGATCCTCGTCGCCTCGTCGGAAAAGGACACCCACTTCGCCCAGATGGTGAGCTACTGGCGCCTGATGCTGAACGACGCCTTCGGCAACTTCCGCACATTGTTGGGCGACGTGACGCTGAACCCTGGTATGGGCTACTTCCTCGACATGGTGAACAACGACAAGGCCAACCCCGTCAAGAACACCGTGGCGAACGAAAATTACGCCCGCGAGGTGATGCAGTTGTTCACGCTCGGCTTGGTACAGTTGGACCCGCGGACCGGAGTGCCCACCACGAATGTCGAGTACAACCAGGCCACCGTTACCGAAATGGCAAAGGTCTTCACCGGTTGGACCTACCCGCCCGAACCCGGCTTTGCGAGCCACTGGAACAATCCTGAATACAACTTCGGGTCCATGGTGCCGTTCGAGGAACACCACGACACCACGGCGAAAAACATCAACCTGCCCTCGCCATGCACCATCGGCGCTGGTGGAACGGCTGCGTCCGACCTGAGCCAGGTTCTCGACTGCTTGGTCAAGCAGACCAACGTGGCCCCGTTCATCTCTTACCGGCTGATCCAGCGGTTGGTGCTCAGCAATCCGTCACCCGCGTATGTGGGCCGCATCTCCGACGTGTTCAACAACACGCACGGCGACCTCAAGGCCGTGGTTACGGCGATCCTGACCGACTCCGAAGCAACCTCGACAGGCACCGGCAAGCTGCGTGAACCGGTTCTCTACTCCACGCACCTGCTGCGCGCGTTGAATGCGAGCGTCAACGGGACCGCGACCGGGGTCCGGGGCCAGTCGAACGCCATGGGGCAGGACGCTCTCGACGCACCCAGCGTATTCAGCTACTTCTCGCCGTTCTACAAGGCCGCCGTGCCGAATTTCCCCAGTCCGGGAGCGGTCGCGGTGCAAGCGGCACCGGAGTTCCAGTCGATCAACGCCGAGACCGCCTTCGCCCGCATCAACTTCGCCTACCGGGCCGTCGCCAACCAAGTTTCGGGCAACATCAAGATCGACAACGCGAATCTGTTGGACGTGGCAACCGATCCGGCCGCGCTGCTCGACGCCATCGACCAAGCCCTTTACAAGGGCCAGATGGACGCCGGGAGCAAGGCCGCCGTTCTGACCGGCATCAACCTGTCCACATCGCCCTCGACCCGGGTGGTGGATGGACTTTACGTGGCGGCCGCCGCGCCGCAGCACCAGGTGGAAAGGTAAGAGGAGAAGATCGACCATGAAATTCAACCAAATGAAGTCGCGGCGCGATTTTCTGAATCTTGGATGCCGCACCATCTCCAGCCTCGGGGCCGCCTACGCGTTCGGCGAGGCCGGCCTGTTGCAGGCGCAAGTTGGGAACCCCGGCGACTATAAGGCCTTGGTCTGCGTGTTCCTGTTCGGCGGCAATGACGCCAACAACATGCTGATTCCGAACGACACCGCGACCTACGCGCAGTACCAGAAGGTCCGGCAGAATCTGGCCATCGCCCAGGGCAACCTGGTTTCGATCCACGACCCGCGCAGCAAATCCAACTTCGGGTTGCACCCGTCGATGGCGGGCTTGGGGGCGCTCTACAACCAGACGAATCCGCGCGTGGCGCTGCTAGCCAACGTGGGCACGCTGATCAAAGCCGTCCCCCACGACCCCGTCACCAAGAAGCCGAACCTGAACGCGGTTCCGCTGCCGACCAACCTGTTCTCCCACTCCGACCAGCAAACGGAATGGCAGAACGCGGTGCCACAGGGGGGACCCGCCGCCAATACCGGCTGGCAGGGACGGCTGGCGGACAAGATTGTGCAGTTGAACACGAATCCGGCCATTCCGCCGTCCATCGCGGTGTCCGGCAGTTCGCTCCAGATCGTGGGGCAGACCACGAAACCGTCGACGGTCGGAACCTCGGGTTTCTCGCCGCTGACGGGCTTGAACGATCCCCGCACAGCGGCCCTGACCCAGATGCTGAGCCTGAACAGCGGCGTGGCATTGGTGCAGGCGGCCCAGAATTCGCTGAACGGCGCGATGGCTGTTGCGAAGGCGATTGATTCGGCCATCGCCGGGTCCTCGCCGCTGACGACCACGTTCCCGAACACGTCGCTGGGCCAGCAACTCTCCCAGGTGGCGCAGATCATCCAGATCCGCGCGGCGTTGGGCGCGACCCGGCAGATCTTCTTCGTCAGCCAGGGCGGCTACGACACCCACTCGGCGCAGTTGGCCCAGCAGGTGCAGCTTTACGGCGAACTGTCGGCGGGCTTGGTGGCCTTCGACCAAGCGATGGGGGCGTTGGGCGTGCAGCAGAACGTGACGACGTTTACGGAGTCCGACTTCAGCCGCACCTTCCAGCCCAACGGCAACGCGGGTACGGACCACGCTTGGGGTTCGCACGCGATTGTCATGGGCGGGGCGGTCAAGGGCGGCAACGTCTACGGCACCTTCCCGACGCTGGCGCTGCAGGGACCGGACGATTCCGGCGACCGCGGCAACTGGGTGCCCACGACCTCGACCGACCAGTACGCGGGCGCGATGGCGAAGTGGTTCGGGCTGTCGACGAATTCGGATCTGGATTACGTGTTCCCGAATCTGGGTGGTTTCGGGTACTCGACTCCGGCGATTTTCGGGTAGTTTTTCAGGGGCCGCGCCGGGGTTGGGATCCGGCGCGGCCCCACCATCCAATCGAGCATATCCCCCGCGTCAAGCGGCATTTTCGTGATAAGCCAATGACCGCAATCAGGGCCGCTTGCCCAGCATGGACACCAGATAGCCTTGGGCGATCTTTTCGCGCCGGATTTGCCGCCAAGCCTCGAAGGCCAAAGCCACGTCGCGGATGTGCATCGCGACATCCTCCTTGTTCCAGTCGTAGGCCGTGTTGTAGTCCGCCTGGTTACGCAAGTATTGAAGGTCGCCGAACGTCTTTGCGACCCTACGGAGTTTCACCCGTAGGTCATGTTCCGGTGTTCCGGGGACCAATCCACCCATTTCGCGGTCCAACCGGGAACGCAGTTCGGTCGACGCCGCTTTCATCTTGCCGTGTTCGAAAACGCGGCCCAGCTCATGGCGGAACTCCGCCTCCTCCCAGTTGAGGGTCGCTTCCGAAATCAACAAGTGGAACAGCGCGTAGTAGGCTGTCGAGACGGCCCGACGCAGTGACGCTTGGGTTGCATTGGGCGGCTCAAGGTCGACCAGAAGGCGGGCCAAGTCCAGCAGTTCGTCCGCGTGGGCCATTATTAGGCTGCGGCCTTCTCCCGTCGGCGCACGTCGTCCGCATGCATGATGAACCGGAAGTATGGGATCAGCCCGCGCTCCAAGGGGCGGAGACGGGCCTCAATGTCATCCTCAACGTGCTTCGTTCGCCGCAGCGTCGGATCACCAACCGCCGAGCCGTCGGGTAGAATGATGTCGAAGAAGACAGACGGATCCCCATCCCAATCGCGGTCAATGTTGAATCGGATATCGACGACCTCGGAACCCAGCGACGCCTTCAGGACACCGAGTTCCTTGGCCATTTCATCCTGTTGCCAGAAAGCCGGAGGCATGTTCATGCCTCCATTATCGTCCAACACCTACTCGTACCGCAGCACTTCCACCGGCGCGATCCGGGTCGCGTTCCTAGCCGGATAAACCGTAGCCAGCAAGCTCACCCCCATCGCGGCGGCAGCGATCCACAGCCCGTCCCACGGCCTTGGCTCGAACGGCACGAAGCTGAGCGAGTAGACCGTCGCGTCCAGCCGGATCAACTGGTACTTGTCCGCGAAATAGCAGAACCAGTAACCCAGCGACAGCCCGATCACCGTCCCCACCAACCCGATCATCGCCCCCTGCACCACGAAAATCCGCCGGATCTGCGCCCGCCGAGCCCCCATCGTCATCAGCACCGCGATGTCGCGGTACTTCGTCAGCACGATCATCGTCAGCGTGATCAGGATGTTCAACGCGCCAGCCAGCTCAATCATCCCGATTGTCACCGCCGTCCCCACCCGCTCCAACGCCAGTGCGTGCATCAGCTCCTTGTTGCGGTCCTGCCAAGTGCTGGCCGTGTACCGGGCACCGGCGACCCGCGCCGCCTCCACGGCCACCTGCGGGGCGAGTTGCAGATCATCGAGGCGGATTTCCACGGAATTCACCACGTCGCCCACCCCCAGCAGGTTCTGCACCGACCGGATCGGCGCATACGCCCAAGCCTCGTCGATCTCGTAGAACCCGGATTCGAAGATCCCCACCACGCGGAAGCGCTTGGTTTTGGGCTCGGGGCCGAAGGGCGTAAGCCTCCCCTGCGGGCTCGTCACGGCGACCACGGAATTCAGGATCAACCCGGCGTCCTGCGCCAACCGGGCACCCAGAATGATGCCGGGCAGCCCCCCGCCCTCGTCGGTAAGGCGGTCCAGTGACCCGGTCTTTAGGTGGCGCAGCATGTCGGACGTGGCGATTTCGCTGCGCACGTCGATCCCCTTCAGCACCGAGCCCTTGAAGCTTTGCGGGCCGGAGAGAAAGACCGTGTCGTAAAGAACCGGCGCGGCGGCGGCGACATGCGGGATGCCTCGGACTTTGCCCAGCAGTTCGCGCCAATCGGAGATGCCGGGGCCGGGGTCTTTTTCCACGATGTCGACATGCGCGGTGGCCCCAAGCAGATTGCGCTGCAGGGTATTGCGGACGCCGTTGTTGACCGCCAGCGAAACCACCAAGGCCATCACGCCAGCCGCCACGCCGATTACCGAGATGACGGTGATCACGGAGATCACCTTCTCCTTGCGGCGTGCGCGCAGGTAGCGACCGGCGACGAAGAGTTCAAACGACACGGTATTCCAAGGCTACCCCAAGCGCCGCAAACGGTCCGCCATCCCAATCTCGGCTTCCGGGCGCAGCAACGGGAACAAGATCACGTCTCGGATCGACGTCCGATTCGTCATCAACATCACCAGCCTGTCGATGCCGATCCCCTCGCCGCCCGTCGGGGGCATCCCGTACGACATCGCGCGGAGGTAGTCCTCGTCCATCTGGTGAGCCTCGTCGTCGCCGCGCGCCTGCATGTCGAGCTGGCCGTCAAATCGCCGCCGCTGCTCCAGCGGGTTGTTGAGCTCGGTATACGCGTTCCCGATCTCCATCGAGGCCACAAAAATCTCGAACCGGTCCACCATGGCGGGCTCGTTCGGATTGTTGTTGGCCAAGGGCGACACCTCCACCGGGAACTCGTAGATAATCGTAGGCTGGATCAGCTTTTTCTCGGCATGGACCTCGAACAAATGCGCCAAGCACTCGCCCGCCGTCGCCTTGGGAGCGTTCGCCAGCAGCCACGCCGAATCCCGGACCTGCCCCGGCGTCGGACCACCTTCGCCCTCCCAGAACTCAACCACCGCGTCGCGCATCGTCAAGCGCCGCACGCTGCCAAAATCCAGCTGGTGCTCGCCGAAGGGCACCACGGTGCCGCCGGTCGCATCGATGGCGATCTGCCGCAGCATCGTCTCGGTCAAATCCATCAGGCCGTTGTAGTCCGTGTAGGCTTGGTAGAACTCGACCATGGTGAACTCGGGGTTGTGCCGTGTCGAGACGCCCTCGTTGCGGAAGTTGCGGTTGATCTCGAAGACCCGCTCCAGACCACCCACGATCAGCCGCTTTAGGTAGAGTTCCGGCGCGATGCGCAGGTAGAGGTCGATGTCCAGCGTGTTGTGGTGGGTGACGAACGGACGCGCCGCCGCGCCGCCGTAGACCGGCTGCATCATCGGGGTCTCGACTTCGATGAACCCGCGCTCCTCCAGCTGCCGCCGGATCGACGACACCACCTTGGCGCGCGTCACGAACACGTCGCGCACCTCGGGATTCGAGATCAGGTCGAGGTAGCGCTGCCGGTACCGGGTTTCCGTGTCTTCGAGCCCGTGGAACTTCTCCGGCATCGCTAGCAAAGTCTTCGACAGGAACTCGAGCGCTTCCACATGCAGGCTGAGTTCGCCAGTGCGCGTGATGAACAGATAGCCCTCTGCCCCGACGATGTCGCCGATGTCCAGCATGCCGAACAACGCGTAGTCCCGCTCCGGAACGGCGTCCTTGCGGACGTAGAACTGCAGCTTGCCGCCATTCTGCTGGACATGCATGAAGCCCGCCTTGCCCATGCGGCGCACCGTTTGGATGCGGCCCGCGATACGCACGCGGATCTTCTCGGCTTCGAGCTCCTCGCCGGTCTTCGAGCCAAAGCGCTCAAAAACCTCGGGCACGGTGTGGGTGAAATCGAAACGCTTGCCAAAGGGCCTGTAGCCAAGCGCCTCAATCTCGGACACGCGCGCTGCGCGCTGCTCGAACAAATCGTCTTCCAGCGACAAACTATACTCCTTCTGTTTCGGGAACGGGGGTAATTCGTTATTATAAGGGTTCGCGGCGCTGTTGAGACAGGCCCCGCATCGAAGCCCCATCTTGACGCGATCCCTATCCATCATTGTTCCGGCGTACAACGAGCAATCGCGTCTGCCGGCATCCCTCCAAAAGATCGAGGAGTACCTGGCCCAAACCACGTGGGACTTCGTCGAGATCCTGGTCGTGGACGACGGCTCCTCCGACGGCACCGCCGCTGTTGGCGAGGAATTCGCCAAGACCGTCGCCAACGTCCGAGTCCTGCGCAACCCCGGCAACCGCGGCAAAGGCTTCTCGGTCCGCCACGGCATGCTGGAAGCCCGCGGCGAATGGCGGCTCTTCACGGACGCCGACCTTTCCGCCCCCATCGACGAACTCGACAAGCTCTGGGAGGCCGCGGCCAAAGAGAACGCCCAGGTCGCCATCGGTTCACGCGCACTCGACCGGTCCCTCATCGGCGTCCACCAGTCCGCTTTCCGTGAATTCTCCGGCAAGATTTTCAACGCCATCATGCAGCTGGCAGTGGGACTGCGGATTTCCGACACCCAGTGCGGCTTCAAGCTCTTCCGCGCCGATGTCGCACAGCAGGTCTTCTCCCGCCAACTGATCGACCGCTGGGGCTTCGACGTCGAAATCCTCTTCATCGCCCGCAAGCGCGGCTTCAAGATCGCCGAGGTCCCGGTGCGGTGGGACAACGTCGAGGGCAGCAAGCTCGGCGTCTTCAACGGTGCCACCGCGTTCCTCGAACTTGCCCAAGTGCGCTGGAACGACCTGCAGGGAAAATACCGCCGGGAATCGAATTCGCGTACGCCCGCATCCCATTAGCGTGACGATCCCGGGCATCCACCACATCACGGCCATCGCGGGCGACCCGCAGCGCAACCTCTACTTCTACACCGGAACCCTGGGTCTCCGGCTGGTCAAACTCACTGTCAACTTCGACGACAACGGGTCCTACCACTTCTATTTCGGCGATGCCGAGGGGCGTCCGGGCAGCATCCTGACCTTCTTCCCGTGGCCCGGAGCCTATCCGGGACGCCAAGGTACCGGCCAAGCCACTGTGATCTCCTTTGCCGTGCCCTCGCTCGAAGGCTGGGCCGAGCGCGTTCCGGACGCCGTGGCTGGTCGACGCTTCGACCGCAAAGTCCTCGCGTTCGCCGACCCCGACGGCATGCGCCTCGAATTGGTCGAAACCGGCGTCGGGAGCGGCACCGAAATCACCGGGTTCCAGGGCGTGACCCTGTCCGAAGCAGGCTACGAGGCGACCGCGCGTTTGCTCACCGACACCTTTGGCTACACGGCATCGGGCGAAGACGGCAACCGGTTCCAGTTCTCGGCCCCGGCAGGCGACGTGGTCGAACTACTGTGCCAGCCCGACGGCAGGCGCGGGTCCATGGGCGTAGGCACCGTCCACCACGTGGCATTCCGTGCCGAGACCGACGAAATCCACCGCGCTTGGCAATCCAAGATCAAGGCGCTGGGCTTCAACGTTACCCCTGTCTTGGACCGCCAATACTTCCACTCGATCTACTTCCGCGAACCCGGCGGCGTGCTGTTCGAGATCGCGACAGACCCGCCCGGCTTCGCCACCGACGAATCGCTCGCGGAACTGGGCACAGCCCTCAAGCTCCCGCCATGGCTGGAACCAGCCCGCGAGGACATCGAAGAACGACTCCCCAAACTGGTGCTACCAAAATATGGCCGCTGAATTCATCCACAAATATCTACCGGGGACCCTGCCGGTCACCATCCTAGCTATGCACGGCACCGGGGGCGACGAAACCGACCTGCTCGGTGTTGCCCGCGCCGTTTTTCCGGGTGCCGCCGTGCTGAGTCCGCGAGGCAAGACCAACGAGTTCGGCGCCTACCGGTTCTTCTCCCGCCTGGCCCCCGGCCAGTTCGACGAGACTGAGATCGCCCAGCGCACCGCCGAGTTGGCCGAATGGCTGGAATGGGCGGCCACGGAATACGGGTTCGACCCGAAGAAGCTCTACGCTCTCGGCTATTCCAACGGCGCCAACATGGCGATTGCCACGATGCTGCTCTATCCGGGCTCGATCGCGGGCGGCGTGATGCTGCGCCCAATGCCGGTGATCCGCCCCGAGCCGCTCCCGGACCTGCATGGAGCGCCAATCCTGCTGGCTGCAGGCGAGACCGATCCAATCGTCCCTGCCAAGGCCGCCCACGCGCTCGCGACCATGCTGGCACAGGCAGGCGCGGCGGTGGATTTCGCCATGATGGAATCGGGCCACGACCTCACGCCGGAGGATTTTTCCGGGGCCAAGCGATGGTTCGAGACCTTGGTCGGATAAGGGCCGACGCGGCACCGGGAACCGGTGGACCGATTCACGGAACGACCTTGTCCGTGATATTTGTGTTATTCTCCCCTAGAGTCACCGCGATGGAAGCCTTGCTACTCAAGCTCGGTGAGCGACTTCAATGCTGGAACCGGAGACAGCAGCCATGTGAAGTGTGGCTCGCTGATCTACGTCCAGGGATTGGGCTCAATTCAAACGGTGCGCTTGATTCGCAGGATCGGTCGCTTGCCCGAAGCCGCAATGGACGAACTCAAACGGGCCTTGCTCTTCGCGCTGGATCTGTGCCCGACTAGTGGATCGCCACACCAGACTGCTCGCTGGTCGACACCAACCCATCAAAGATCGCCAGCACCCGTTTCCGGTACTGATAAACGCGGTCCAAATCCGACCTGAAATCGCCACGGAAATCCTTCCCCCGAAGCCAGCGCGAGACCACTGGACGAGGCACGTCGATATCCTGTCGCAATTCCTCCAGCGAATGGCCGCGCAGGAATAGGCCGTAAAAGAATGCGGCCTCGCGCTGCGGCGCCAACGGATCTGAGTCGTCTCGAATGTTCATCGGGGGTGTCTGTTGTGCCGGAATGCCAAGTGGCGAAAAAGCTATTTTAGTCACGGATGCCGCTCTGGATCAAGGGGGTGTTCCTTTTTTTCACGGATGCCACATAAGAATCGAGCCCGGCGCGGAGCTTTCTCCGGGCCGGGCTCGATTCGCAAATGCGGAATTCTTACAGCGCCGCGTCGATCAGCTTGGCCAATTCGGCCTTGCCTGTGGAACCGACAATCTGGCCCGCAACTTTGCCGCCCTTGAACAGCAACAAGGTCGGGATGCCGCGTACTTGGTAGCGCATCGCGCTGTTGCCATTGTGGTCGACGTCCAGCTTGCCGACCTTGGCCTTGCCCGCGTATTCCTCCGCGATCGCGTCGACGGTCGGCGCAATCTGGCGGCACGGTCCGCACCAGGTTGCCCAGAAATCGACGAGCACCGGCACGTCGGATCCCAGGACTTCCGTGTCCCAGTTCGCGTCGGTGAAGGTTAGTGTGTTTGTTCCTGCCATATGTCCTCTTCAGTTGATATAGAGTCGCCCGCCGTCAAAAAGGATGCAGCGCACTGTACAGGCGCGAATATCCCCTTGCGGCAGCCTCCCACGAGAAATCCTTGTTCATGCCCCGGACCATCATCGCGGTCCACGCGTCGCGGTCCGCCCACGCATGCACGGCAGCCCGAACTGTCCCCAGCAGCGCCTGTCCGGTATAGTCGTTGAATTTGAAACCGGTGGCCGATTCCGGCGGCCAGTTCTCAACCGTGTCTTCGAGCCCGCCCACGGCGCGAACCACCGGCACGGTGCCATACCGCAAGCTGTACATCTGGTTCAGCCCGCACGGCTCGTAGCGGCTCGGCATGAGGAAGATGTCGGAACCCGCCTCGATCCGGTGCGCCAGTTGCTCGTCGTAGCCCACCCGCAGCCCCACCCGATTCGGATAGCGCTCGCGCAAGCCCCGGAACAGGCCGTCATACGGAACGCCGCTTCCCAGCACCGCCAGATATACGTCGTCCTGGAAAAGCTGCCACGCAACCTGCCCGATCAGGTCGAATCCCTTTTGATCGGCAAACCGCGACACGATGCCCAGCACGGGCCGGTTCATCGCCTCGTCCGGCAACCCCAATTCGCGCAACAGCGCGAGCTTGCAGTCGGCCTTGCCCGACAGGTCGTTCACCGAATAGTGGGCAGGTAGATACGTGTCAGTCTCGGGGTTCCACACCCCGTAATCCACCCCGTTCAAAATGCCCGCCACCGCCGACGACCGCGCCCGCAGCAGGCCATCCAGCCCGAAACCGCCGTCCGGTGTCTGAATTTCCTTCGCATAGGTCGGGCTCACCGTGGTGATGCCATCGGCGTAAACCAAGCCAGCCTTCAACAAGCTGATGTCGCCCCAAAACTCGATCAGGTCGGACCGGAACAACCAGCTAGGCAACGAGAGTTCCCCCATCCGGGGCTTCGGGAAAATTCCCCGGTAGCCCATGTTGTGGATAGTCATCACGGTCTTGGCCGCGTTGAGCATCGGATCGGGGTTGCCGCCGAACGCCTTCAGGTACAACGGCAGCAGTCCCGCCTGCCAGTCATGGCAATGGAAGATCTGGGCCGGAAAATAGAGCTTGGAAATCTCCAAGGCAGCCTTGCACAGCAGGCCGAAGCGCAGGTGGTTGTCGCCGAAATCGCCGTGGCGGTCACCGTAGAGGCCGTCGCGCCCGTAGAGGCCGGCGTGCTCGACGAAGAAGTAGGTCACGCCGTCGGCCTCGTAGCGGCATACGGCAGGGTCGAAGTGCCAACCGCCGAGTTCGACCGGCATGCGGGTGTTGATGCGTTCGGCTTCCACCTGCCTCGCACCCATGTAGCGTGGGATCACCACCGCCACCCGGTGGCCCAGGGAAACAAGGGCCTTGGGGAGCGCGCCCAGAACGTCGGCCAGCCCGCCGCTCTTGGCGAGCGGGGCGCATTCCGAGGCGACCATCATGATGCTGAACGAGCGGTTCACGTCTTCCAAATAATTGATGGTAAACTACCCTTCAGCACACGAGTCGCGTCGCTCATCGTGATTGGGACCGGAACGGTTCGGAACGCGGCGGGACGTGTGCTGTTTTTTTGGGAGCGGACGAGTCGCGCGGACGCGGCTCGATACCGGGTAGACACCCGCCCCCGCTGCGACTAGGTCGTCCGCGTTTTTTCTGGAGAGGCTCGCGCGTATTGAAACTGATGAAGTCTCCGACCCTTCCGATTGCCGCCGCCCTGTGCCTCATGGCGTCGGGTGGCCTTGCCGTACCTGCGCGTGCCGCCGACAACCTTGTCCTCGACGCCAACGAGAACCTCTTCTACGTCCTCGTGGCCATCAACGCCGCCGGTTATGACGAAGGCATCAAGCTCCCGGACAACAGCCCGCTCCGCCAGAAGATCCGCGAGTTCGTCGAACAGGCCAATCCCGCGGTGCTGCCGGAACTGAAACGGTTCTTCGCCGCCAACGGCCACCGTAAGACCGCAGCCCAAGACCTTTCACAATACATCTCCTGGGCGCTCTCCGTGGCAGGCCAGCCCGACTTCGGCTGGCGCACGCGCGACGTCGAGGTTCCGCCCGACGCCAAAATCCTCGAAGGCCTCGCGCCCCTAATGATCGACCTGAGCCGCCAACTCAACCTCCCGGCGGCTTGGCGGCAATCCAAGCCCGTCTACGACAGGGAACTGGAGAAGTACCACGCTCCGCTGGTCGCCATGACCAGCAAGGTCGACGGCTACCTGCGCGTCTCCACTGCGGGCTACCTCGGCCGCCGCTTCCAGGTCTACATCGACCTCCTCGGCAACCCCAAGCAGGTACAAACCCGCAACTACGGCGACGACGCCTTCGTCATCGTGACCCCATGGCCCGAGCCGCCGATGTACGACATCCGCCACGCCTACCTGCACTTCGAGATCGATCCCATCATGATCAAGTACGGGATCGACCTGCAGCAGAAGCGGTCCCTGCTCGATTTGGTGCAGCTTTCCCCGCTCAGCGACAGCTACAAGAACGATTTCGTCCTCCTTGCTTCCGAGAGCCTGATCAAGGCGGTGGAAGCCCGGCTCGACAAGAACAAGGGTGCCGTCGACATGGCCATGCGCCAAGGCTACGTGCTCACCCAGTATTTCGCGGAACAACTACCAGCCTTCGAGCAGCAGCAGCAGGGTCTCCGCTTTTACGCCGAGGACATGGCCAAGGAAATCGACCTGAAGCGGGAGATCGCCCGCATCTCCTCAATCAAGTTCGACGCCGGGCCGCTGCAACGCAAGGCGCAGCAGGTGGTGGTCGGCGAAGTCGAACGGTCGCCCTCGGCCAAGGTCCTCGACGAAGCGGAATCGAAATACAAGGACAAGAGCTACGACAAGGCCAAGGAGTTGTACCTGAAGGCCTTGGAACAGCGGGGCTCCGAGGAGGAGCACTCCCAGGCGTGGTTCGGCATGGGCCGCATCGCCGCGATCCAGCGCCAGCCAGACGCGGCTGTTAGGCTGTTCGAAAAGGCACTCGGCTCGTCCCCGGACCCGTTTACAAAAGGTTGGTGTTACGTGTATCTGGCCCGGCTCTCCAAGGCGTCCAATGAGCCGGATAAGGCCACGGAGTACTACAAACAGGCATTGGCGGTGAAAGACGCGTCCCCGTTGGCGCTCGAAGCCGCCCGTAAAGAGTCGCAATCCGTTCAATAACTTTTAGGAGAATCGAAAGAGATGAGGCGCTACGCCATTCTGACCGCGGTGCTGTTGGCCGCAACAGCCCAAGCCTTCGCGCAAGGCAAGCAACCGAAAGTGAAGTCCAAGAGCGAGGCGACAGCGGTCCAAGCCGTGATCCAGGCACCGGATCCCGCAGCCCGCATCAAGGCGGCCGACGACCTGATCACCAAGTTCGCCGACACCGAGTTCAAGAGCTACGCCCTCTACTTGGAGGCTGATGCCTACTTGCAGATGGGCAACAACGAAAAAGTGATCGTATACGGCGAGCAATCGCTGGATGCCGACGCCAAGAACTACCAGGCCAGCGTCCTCCTGGCCCGTACCTACGCCACCACCACCAAGAGCAACGACCTCGACAAGGCCGAGAAGCTCGGGAAGATCACCAAGTACGCCAACGACGCCTTGGAAGCCCTGAAGACCGTCGAAAAGCCCAATCCCCAGCTCCCGGACGCCGACTGGACTGCCAGCAAAAATGACATGGCGGGTCAGTGCTACTTCGCCTTGGGCGTGGCCGCGGCCTACTCGAACAAGATGGACGAGGTCGCCGCCGACTTCCAGAAGACCGCCGACATGGACGGCGACCCGACCGACCTGATCCGCGCCGGCCGCGTCCTGCTCGACATCAAGAAGTACGAGCAGGCAATAACGTGGTTCGACAAGGCAGCCAACCATCCCGCGGCCAATGCCCAAGTCAAGGACATTGCCGCCAAGGACAAGGCCCGCGCCCAAGCCATGCTCCCCAAGAAGTAGCCAAAACGCCAGTGGAAAAACCCAACCTCGGGGATCTCGAGGAAGCCCTCGGCTACCGCTTTTCCAATCGCGGCATCCTCGTTCGCGCGCTAACGCACAGTTCGCGCGCGAACGAGAGCCGGTCGGGTGAAGCCGTGCCCGCAGACCCCGCCACGCCCCCGGAAGACAACGAGCGCCTCGAATTCCTCGGCGACTCCGTGCTCGGCCTCCTCGTCAGCGACTGGCTCTTCCACCGCTTTCAGACCTTCCAGGAAGGCCAGCTTTCCTTGGTCAAGAACCATCTCGTCAGCGCCAACCACTTGGTCGCCGCAGCCCAGAAGCTCGACCTCGGTCGTTACCTGCATCTCGGCCGTGGCGAGGAAACCGCTGGAGGCCGCACCAAGCAGCGCCTGCTGGTCAATGCCTTCGAAGCCCTGCTGGCGGCTATCTACCTAGATGGCGGACAAGATGCCGCGCGTATTGTGCTACTCCCGCGTATCCTGCCCTCGCAAGGCGAACTGGAACAACTCGCCGGTGCCGGCGCGCCGCAGGACTACCGTTCGGAACTCGACAGACTCGTCCGCGAGCGGAACCTTCCCCGACCCGAGTATCTGCTCGTGGACGAGTACGGACCCGGCCACGCGCGCGTCTTCCGCGTTGAAGTGCGCATGGGAGGCGAAGTTGTGGCGTCCGGCGAAGGGTCGTCCAAGAAGGTCGCCACCCACAACGCGGCTCGCGAAGTCTGTCGGACCCTGCGCGAACGCGCGGCGGACTAGAGCATTTGCACATACAAACGCGCCCTCGCGGTCACGGCTCGGCGGAATCAGCAGCTTACCGAGCCACGACCGCAAGGGAGTGTTTGCGCGGTCACGACGGCGAGGAAGCCTTCGGTGCGGAAGAAAAGGGTTCGGGGAATCCCGGATTGTGATATATTGGCATCTAGAAACATTTCTTTTTAGTGACGGAATCCGGGTGCGCGTGAATCCACTGACTGCTCCCGAACGTCACTAAAGCAGGTACCCCGCATGGTTTACCTAGGGAGACGTCCACCGCCAGGAGGAATCCTGCAACCGGAAGACAGACGACTCCAGCTGGCGACAGGCTCCTCCGACCTGCAGCCAGTCAGTTAGGTAGGACGGCAGAGATCTCCTCCGAATCTCTGCCGTTTTTTTTTGCGTCTCGCCTACCGCCCGAAGACGACCTTCTCGTCCGACAATTTGCCCGTCGCCAACCGCAGCAGAATCCCCACGCAGACCACAGCCGACACCGCCGCCGCCACCAAGCCCCAGACGGAGACATCGTGGCCACCCAACACGTCGAGTGACAGCGAGTATTGCCCGATGATGGGAATCGGTCTCAGCCAAGGCCGGTTCGTGACGGGGTAGAAGGTCGAGAGCACGCCCGGGATGGTGACGAACGAAACCAGGAAGCCCATGTAGCTCTGCGCTTCCTTGTAGGACTTGGCGAAACAGGCCAGATAGATGATCATGGCCGGCCCCAGGAGCGCCATCGGGATGACGGCGGCCATCAAGGCGGCCATTTCCTGCGAGCCCATCTGGAATCGGATCCCGAGATCCTCCAGCGGCAGCCGTAGCAGCACGTTGGACGTGATCACCAGCGTCAGGAGCATCGACGCCGACGACCCGGCCACCGCCGCCAGCCATTTCCCCGTGATCAACTCCCAGCGGGGCACCGGATTCAGCATCAGCGGTTCCAACGAGCCGCGTTCCCGCTCGCCCGCCGTCGAGTCCGTCGCAATCTGCATGCCACCCGTGAAGGCCGCCAGCAACAGGAACATGGGAATGATGTTGAAGATCATCGCCGCCCGCGCCCTGGCGCTGGAGACTTCCACGTCCTCGACCTTCATCGCGGCCGCGATCGCCGGACTGACCCCCCGCGCCGCCAAACGCATGCCGCCAATCTGGCCGCTGAATGCCTGCAACAGATTTTTCACGCGACGGAGGGCCGACCGTCCCTGGGTTCGGGTGGAATCGCCGAACAGTTGCACCTTGGCTGGACGCGATTCGCCGAACCTCTTCGCGAAGTCCTTGTCCACCACCAGGACGTACTCCACAGTGCGGTCCGTGACGGCTTTTTCGGGATCGGCCGGGCCGGCCACGATTTGAACCCCCGGTTGCTGCTCCAGCCAGTTCATGAGCACCGGCGCGTACTCCCGACCCACCACCGGGATCTTGATGTCGTTCGCCGACTTCTCCTGGCCCGCGATCTGGGTGAGGAGAAAGGCGATCATGAGTGGCCCGAAGACAGCCGAAAACAGGACGGTATATATGGCGCGCTTGTCGCGGAAGCCGTCCGTGAACTCCTTGACCGCCACGGCCTTGATTCTGGTAAAGTTCATGCGGAATGGCTCCCTTCCTCGGGCCCTTGCAGTCCCGTGAGCGAGACAAAGGCGTCTTCGAGCGTCGATTTGCCGGAGAGCGCAACCAGCTCCGGCGCGGTGCCCTCCGCGATGACGCGGCCGCTGGAGATGATCACGATGCGGTCGGAGAGAGCCGAAACCTCCTGCATCACGTGGCTGGAGAACATCACGCAGCGCCCTTCCGCCTTCAGATGGCGGATGACCTCGCGGACAGCGCGCGTGCTCATCACGTCGAGGCCGTTGGTCGGCTCGTCGAGCAGGACGTTCTGAGGAGCATGGACAAGTGCGCGCGCAATGGCGACCTTCGTGCGCTCGCCGTGCGAGAAACCTCCGACGCGTCGGTCCGCAACCTTCGAGAGGTCGAGGATCTCAATCCACTTGTCGATCCGGCGTTCCAGCTCCGCCCCCTTCAACCCTTGCAGATTGCCGAAGTATCGGATATGTTCGCGCGCGGTGAGGCGCGGATAGAGGCCGGAGACATCGGGCAGGACGCCGAGCCGCGATTGGCCGTCGAGGGGCCGGGCGACTGCGTCCACTCCGTCGATATCGATGCTGCCCGAATCGGGTTTCATCAACCCGTAGATCATGCGGAGCGTGGTTGTCTTCCCCGCGCCGTTGGGGCCTAGAAGCGCGGTTACGGTGCCGTCCGGCGCGTCGAAGGAGACGCCGTCCACCGCCTTGACCGCTCCGAAGTGCTTGCGCAGTTCGCGGACTTGGATCATTTCTGGTCCGCCTTTGCCGTCATTCCGGCCATGGGGTCGGGACCCGAGGGTCCGAGGAAAAACGGAGCGCGTTTCACTTTGTTCACGCAGCCTGTGTCGAGTTTGGAGGCGTCGGCCGTATCGAGAAAACTCGAAGCCAATTTCAGCACGCAACCGGTGAGAATGGCACCGTGGCCATTTCCCGGAACCACGACGTGCCGGGCGTTTTTCCACTTGTCGGCCACTTGCTGACCCCAGCCTGGCGGAGTGACCGGGTCCAACTCGCCGGACAGGATGAGGGTCGGAAGATCCGACGGGGTTGTGTCGTAGTAGGCCGGATCGACCTTGCCCTTCGGCCAGAACTGGCAAACCTTCAAACGAAGGTCGGCAATGTCCGTGCCGAAGACCGAGCCCGCGGCCACCTTGGCGATGGCATCGGCATTGATGCGCGGAGCGTCCTCAGCGCAGACGACCGAGAAATGCATTCCCATGGCCATCCCCTCGGCCGTGGGGTCGAAAGCCGCTCCAATGGAAAGCAACCCGCCGTAGTTGCCCTTTTCCGCCTGTTCGACCAGCAGCGGCAGCAACGACGCCGAGGTCGGAGAGTACAGGATAGAGAACAGGACTCCGGAGACGACCGCGCTTCTTACGTCCATGTCGGCCTCGATGCCGGTACGCGGGTTGGTGTAGTGGATCTTTCTGGGGTGGGCGGCCAGACCGGAAATCAATGCCTTGATACGTTCGCCCAGCTTGGGGAAGCGCTTGGCGCACCCGCTGTCTTTTTCGCAATCCCGCACCAAGAGGTCGATCGCCCGCTGGCCGTCGCGCGCCATGTAGAGCGGCAGGGCCATGTCGGTTGGCGCGACGCCGTCTAGGATCACCGCCCGGGTGTTGGCCGCATGCTGCCGGGCATAGACAAAGGCGGCTCGTGTGCCGTAGGAGCCTCCATAGAGATTGATCTTGTCGTAGCCGAGGAACTTGCGGACATCGTCCAAGTCATCCATCGCGATGGTGGTCGTGTACTTGGTGAGATCGGCCTTGTCCTTGAGCTTGTCGACACAGGCTCGGAGCCGGTTGAGCATCACCGGCGAGGCGCTGTCCTGATCCTCCTCGTCTTCTTCAGCCTTGGCTTCCGCGTCGGTAGGTTTGCAGTTCAGCGGATTCGACTTGCCAGTGCCCCGTTGGTCCACAAACACAATGTCGCGCTGCGTTTGAACGGGCCGGAAGGCGTCCTTCACCGCGCCTGCAAGCGACGCGGCTCCTTGGCCCGGGCCTCCCGCGAGGAAAAACAAGGGATCCGGCGCCGGATGTTGCTTAAGGGCGGGCAGTACGACGATCCGCAAGGAGATCTTGCGGCCTGATTTCGCCTCGCGGTCCTCCCAAACGTCGTAGGTGCCGCAATAGGCGTCACCGAAGCCGTCTGTGGCCGCACAGGGTTTGAGGTGGTCGATTGCCGTCAGCTTCTTCGGCGCACAGCCCACGGCTGCCAGGCAAAGGAGGGACAGCGTGAATGCGGCGGCTAGTTTCGGAAGCCCGGGAGGGGGTCGCAGCATTCCCGCAGTGTAGCAGGTTCCGTGAAAGGATTGCCCGCCAGCCACATCCCAACGGGCAGCGCGCACACCGCTTTCCATGTGTGAATCCTCAAGGGCCCGGTGTCGGCCCTATCCTGGAATTGGATCAGACCGCCGGGTTCACGGCGATGGTGACCGTCGTCGGCGATGGAGGCACGTCGTGGTGGACCACTTCGCCGAAACCTGCTTGCGCACACATCGATTCGATTTCGTTGCGCGAGAAGGCATCGCCGTGTGGCGTCGTGGTCAACATGGTCATGGCGAACATGCCGGCCATCGGGGGCGTGATTCGGTCGTCGTTGACGGCCATTTCCGCGATGATCACCTTGCCGCCAGGCTTCAGGGCCGTCCGCACCTTTTGCAGCAGGGCCACGTTGGTCGGGATGTCGAAGTGGTGGATGAAGGCCGTGACCAGTACCAAGTCGTAACCGGTGCCGTAGTCGGCGAAGAACGCGCTGCCGTTGATGGCCTGCCACCGGTCGGCCACACCCAGGTGCCGCGCGTTTTCGTGCGCCACGGCGAGGACATTGGACCAGTCGAGAGCATGGATCTCGGCGGCGGGACTGTGTTTGGCGATCATGATGCCATACATGCCGTGTCCGGCGGCGATATCGAGAACCTTGAGCGGCTCGGTGGTTGCCGTCAACTGCGCCATCAACATGGCGGCAGGCATGGCGAATGGGGCCATCCCTTTGGCAAAATCGACCCAAACGGGATTGTCGTCGCTGACGGAGCCCTCGGCGGGGAGCGTGGTGCCGCCCTTTCGGACCGCGCCCGTCACATTGGCCATCCCGTCGGCCATGAACGGGTGGAAAAGGAAGGATGTCATGCCGCCCATGTAGGCGGGGGAGCTTTCGACGAGGAAGATCCGGGAGTCCGGGGTGAGCCCGTAGCCGGAATCGTCCTTGGTCAGGAAGCCGGCGATGGTCAAGTAATCGCAAAGCACGCGGATGCCTTTGGGTGCCGCGCCGCAGGCCGCCGCCAAGGCCTCAACGGAGCGGGACCCGCCCGCGATTGCGCTGAAAACCTTGAGTTCGATCCCGGCGCGGAGCGCGTTGGTGCGCTGGTACGCCATCAGAGTTTCGAAAACGAGCATGGGGGATGGACCGGTCATGGGGACATTGTACCTACTTCCGCAAAACGCGGGGCCCTATGAACCCAACCACGCCAAGAACCAGCCACATCGTACCGGGCTCCGGAGCCGCTCCCGCAGTGGTGATCGTGGCGGAGAGTCCGGTGCTGTCTCCGGTATAGCCGTTATCGCCCGGCCCGACGGCGAAGTCAAGGGTATCGCCCGCGTTCATCGTCACAACGACGTCGAAGCTGGTCGGGATGTTGGCACTGTGGATATTGACATCGAAGATTGCCGTGCCGTTCTGGACGAGGTGGTCGTCCGTCGTAGTCGGAAACCGGGCGTTCAAGCCTTCGAAGAAGCCGGTGATCTCGAAAATGCCAGACTCGGGTGCCGTCCATCGGGTGACGCTGTAGCTGCCATCCCCGCCCGGATGCATGTGCAGGACGTCGATCGGGATGGTGATGTACCCCGCGCAAATTTGATCCGTGCCGCTGTTGTTGGCCATCACGAATGGTAGATTGACATCGTAGGACCAGGCCGAAACTTTGGAGTTGCCGCAGCCGCCGTCGCGCGATGTCGTGCTGTAGGCGGAGAAGGCGTCAAGGGTCAATTCGGAGCCGTAACTCCAGACCCCGTTCGGGTTTGCAGCGAGCGAGAAGTCGCCCCTCGCGCTCCAGCTGCCTGCGTAGGCGTTGCCGCCGAGGCAGAGGGCCGCGAGTGCGCAAAACGCGATGTTGGTTGTCTTCTTCATGTTTGGTTGAAGTTCCTCTTTGTTGATTAGCGCAGGGAACGAGCAAAACCGGACACGCGGCGGGCGAAAACCAACAACCTTGCAAATCTGGACTCTCGTGCCATAATTGCAATGATGCTGGCTCGCAGAATGATGACGGATCTGGTGGATTCCCTCGCCTACGCGCCTGCGGTCGCCCTGCTCGGCGCACGGCAAGTGGGCAAGACTACCTTGGCCGACCAACTCGCCCAGTCCCGCGACAGTATCTACATCGATCTGGAGTCCCCGCGCGACCGCGAAAAGCTTGCCGATTCCGAGTTTTATCTCTCCACCCACGAGGACCGGCTCGTCATCTTGGACGAAGTTCAGCGGGCTCCGGAGCTCTTCCAAGTCCTGCGCGGATTGATCGACCAAGGCCGAAAACGTGGAAAGCGCTCAGGCCGGTTCTTGTTGCTGGGTTCGGCGTCCGCGGAGCTACTCAGACAGTCCGAAACGCTTGCGGGCCGCATCGCATACCTCGAACTATCCCCGCTGGACGTGCTGGAGGTCGAACCCGCGGACCAGCGCACACTCTGGCTTCGGGGGGGATTCCCGGACAGCTTCCTAGCAGCCAACGATGCCCGCAGCTTGGATTGGCGCGCCAACTTCATCCGCACGTACTTGGAGCGCGACATCCCGCAGATGGTCCCGCGCATCCCATCCACCACGCTGGCAAGGTTTTGGACCATGCTGGCCCACAACCATGGCGGCCTTTTCAATGCTGCAGAGCTAGGCCGCAGCCTGGCGTTGGACGGCAAAACCGTCGGCCGATACCTGGACCTGATGGTCGATCTGATGCTGGTCCGACGATTGACTCCGTTCCATGCGAACGTGGGCAAACGATTGGTCAAGGCACCGAAGGTATTCGTTCGCGATAGCGGGATCATGCACGCGCTGCTGGGAATCGCCGACTTGGAGTCATTGTTGGGGCACCCGGTGGTCGGCGCAAGCTGGGAGGGGTTCGCCATCCAAAACCTGATTGCGACGGCACCGCCGCACGCTGTCGCTACGTTCTACCGAACCAGTGCCGGGGCTGAGATCGACTTGTTGCTCGATATACCGGGCAAAGGATTGTGGGCCGTGGAGGCAAAACTCGGCCTGTCGGCCAAGCCCCGCCGTGGTTTCCACGAGGCGATCAAGGATCTGCAGCCGACCCGCTCCTTTCTAGTCAACTCTGGAACCGAGCGCTACCGCATCTCTCCCGATGTGGAGGTCATCGGATTGCGCGAACTGGCCTCGCTCATGGTCTCAGGCACCACCACGTCCGCCACTCCCGGTGAATGAATCCCCGCAGCATTGCTGTCCAAATCGAGCATACCCGCGTCCAATGGAAATGAACTTGCGATCCTACCTCGTTTTCGTCCTCGTCGCACTTTTCGCGGCTCCCGCCTGCGCCGCCGGGCTGACGGATTTGGAGCGACAACGGCTCCTGGCGCATATGGAGATGACGGAAAGCTGGATTGCCGACGAGGTGGAACACCTGTCTCCCGAGCAACTCAAGTTCCGCCCGTCGCCGACCGCTTGGAATGCGCTGGATTGCGTCGAGCACCTCATCCTGGCTGAAACCGAGTACTGGAAGATGTTCCAGCGCACCATGTCGGAGCCGCCGTCCAAGAAAGGGTCGCCATCTTCGGACATCGACCGCATGTGGTACGGAATCGACCGGACCAACCGCGACAAGACCGTCGAGTCCGAGGTACCCAAATCGCGCTTCACCGGGGCTGGACCGGCGTTGGCCGAGTTCCGCGCTATCCGGGCAACCATGAAGGAGTACGTCCGCACCACCCACGACGACCTGCGCCACCACATGGTCACCGACTGGAACCGGGACGCCTACCAGTGGCTGCTCATGGTTTCGGCCCATTCCCAGCGGCACATCCTCCAGATTCGGGAGATCAAGCATTCCTCGGAATTCCCGGCAAGCCGATGAGAAAACCTTGTGCTAGCCTGACAGCGATGCTCACGTTGCGCTCGATCCTTGCCCTCGCCTTGGCCCCTCTCTGTTTCGCCCAATCCTGGTCGCCCCAAACCAGCGGCGTGACCGTCGCGATGCGTGGCGTCAGCGCGGTCGGCGACGGCGTCGTTTGGGCTAGCGGCTCCGGCGGCACTTGGTTGCTCTCCACCGATGGCGGATCCACTTGGAAAACAGGCGTCGTGCCCGGTGCCGAGGCGTTGGACTTCCGCGGTATCCGCGGCTTCGACGACAAGAGCGCCATCCTCATGAGCGCAGGCCCCGGAGACAAATCCAAGATCTACAGCACCTCAGACGCGGGCGAGACGTGGAAACTGCTGTTCACCAATCCCGACGCCAAGGGGTTCTTCGACGCCATCAACTTCCCGGACCGGAATCTTGGGTTCCTGCTCGGCGATCCGGTCGACGGCCATTTGACTGTGTTCCGCACGGGCAATGGCGGGGCCGACTGGATCCGCGTCGAGATGCCCGAGGCCGTGGCTGGCGAGGGGGCATTCGCGGCCAGCAACTCCAACATCGTCGTCGGTGGCTGGAACGTGTGGATCGCCACCGGCGGCGCGGGTGCCGGACGCGTCTATCATTCCAGCGACGGCGGCAAGGCCTGGGCCCCGGTGGAGACGCCGATCCGCAAGGACGGGCCGAGCGCGGGAATCTTCTCCATCGCGTTCGCGGACCCGGCCCACGGGGTCGCAGTCGGCGGGGAATACACCAAGGCGACCGAGCGGACAGGCAATATTGCGGTTACCGACGACGGCGGAACTACGTGGACCGCGCCGAAAGGCCAGCCGCCGGCGGGCTACCGTTCGTCGGTGGCCTATCTGCCGGACGCCAAACTGTGGATCGCAACGGGCCCGTCGGGTTCCGATGTTTCCGCTGACGGCAGCGATTGGAAGAACTTCGACGCCGGGTCGTACAACGCATTGTCCGTGGCTCCGGACGGAGCGGTCTGGGCAGTCGGCCAGAAGGGCCGCATCGCCAAGTTGGTCTTGAAAATGCCCTAGGCCTTGCGGCCCAGAATCGCCCGAAAGCTGCGTCGAAGCCCCAGCCATTGTTGGTCTAGGAACGTCTCGCCGTAGTTGACTCCCGTCAACTGGTCGCGGATGCCGGTCGGCGGGAAGCCGGGCTCGAAGTTCGCGGTTCCGCCGAGCATGTCCCACCACGGGAAGAGCGTCCCGAAATTACAGCCGAAATAGCGCCCCTCGTGGCCCGTGCCGATGGCGTGGTGCAACCGGTGGAAGTGCGGGCTGACGATCAACCGCTCCCCGACCCACCCAAAGCTCATCCGCACATTGGCGTGGGCCAGGCTCTCGATGATCCGTCCGGCGCTCACCAGCAGCACGAACTGTCCCGGCGGCACACCAATCAAAAGCGACACCATCGCGAACCAGAACCAAGAGATCGCCCCGTCGAGCAGATTGTTCCGATCGTCGGTCCAGAGGCTCATCATGCGCTGCGAATGGTGCAGGGCATGCAGTTCCCACCACCACTGGAGCCTGTGCTGCAGGCGGTGGCGGACATAGTCGGCGGCGTCGATCACAACCAAATAGATCAGGAACGAGATGAGCGGCCACTCCGAAAGTCCAGGGATCAGGTCCTCCAAGTTCGGCAGAATCAGGCCATGCAGGCGCAGCCAGCCGTCGAGGGCACCGGTCAAGGGCCGCAGCATGACGAAAAACACCAAGGGAAGCAACCCGGAACGCGCCAGCAGGGTGTAAACAATGTCGAGCCTCGTGCCGCGCCGGTCGGGCCAGTTTTCGGCGGGCCAGAGGGATTCGAGCGGACGGATCACCACCAGCGCCAGCAAGATCTGCAGCATCCCGTACAGGAACCAAGCCACGCCGTCGTAGGCCATCTCGGAGTAGGCCATCAGCCCGAGGCTGTAGGCAATCGGTTGAACCACAGTCTCGAAGATCCGGGTCTGGACTAGGTCGAAGAGCGTGTCAAACCAATCGAACATCTACTCCCATTGTAGTGGGCGATCAATAGGAGCCCTTCGGCGCCTTCGCGGCCGCCTCGGGTGTCATGGTGGCGAAGCAGAAGCCCTTGCGTTGCAGCCGGGTCAGCAATTCATCGAGCGCGGGCGCGAACGGCTCTTTGCGGGACCGGATGCCGGTGTGCATCAACAGGACATCGCCGTCCTTCAGGTTCTTCTCGGCCCGTTCCACCAGCAGCGAGTTCGGATACGTGGCGCTGGGCAGTTCGTCCCCCAACAGCCCCGCGGGACTCCAGCCAACATGCTGGTAACCGCACGACTTCGCCATCTTGACAACGTTTTCCGTCGTGTGGCCGCCCGGCGCGCGCCAGAAGTGGTCCAAGGGACGCCCCGCGATCTGCTGAAAGCGCTCATCCACCCGCTTGAGTTCGCGGCAGACGGCAGCTTGGTCCAGCAGTTCCGGCTTGCCGTCCAATACATACCGCACCCGGTCTCCTACATCGGACCGGAACACTCCGTGGTGCCAAGTATGGGTGCCGAACGCGTGGCCTTCCTCCGCCAGCGCCTTCCAATAAGGCGCCCAAGCGTCGTCGAGGGTCCAGTCCCCCCGGATCGTCTTCTCGTTGGCGAGGAAGAACGTGGCCTTCACCTTGTGCTTCCGCAACGCGTCGGCGATCACCTTCGCCTGTGACATCGACCCCGTATCGATGGTCAGGTACAGGGTGCCGGAACACTGCGCGGCAAGGTTCCCTGCCAGTGCGAGCGCAAGCAAGGCCCGCATGCTCAATTGGTCTCCGCGTGGTTCCGGAAGTACACCCCGTGCGGCGAATACCCCACCCGGATCACCTTTTTCAATTTGCCTGTCGCCAGGTCCACCACGCTGACCTTGCTGATGAACCGGGACGTCGTCCAAAGCTCGGTGCCGTCCGCCGTCATCTGCATGCAGTCCGGGCCACCGGGGACCTTATAAGTTGCCTCGATCTTCATGGTCTTGAAATTCAGCTTGTCGATCTGGCTGTCGATCCGGCTTGAAACGAAGACGTGAACCTTGTCGCCCATGGGCAGGAACTGGTGGCAGCCCTTGCCGGCGTGGATCTTCATGACGCTCTTCTTGGCGCGCCAGTCGATGACATTGATGTAGTCCTCCCCCATGACGCCCACGAGGAGGTATTTCTGGTCCGGCGTCAGGTAGAGACCGGCCGGGGTCTTGCCCGACGGCATCTTCCACATCACTTCCTGCTTGGCGAGATCGACGGCGGCGATCTCGTTCGTGTCCTGGAGGCTCACAAATACGATGGAGCTATCGGCGGTGAACGCCAAGTGGCTCGGCATCTTGGGCATCGGCAGGCGCTTGACGAGTTGGAAGCCGTCGGCCTTGTAGATATCGACGCGGTCGAGGCGCAGCGACGCCGTCACGAACCACTTGCGGTCGGGGCTGAAGCCGAGCTGGTAGGGGTCGGAGATCTTCGGCACCCGGCGGCGGATCTCGCCGGTGTCGGGGTCGAGGATCACCAACTCGTTGGAGACGGAGTTGGCGACATAGAGATCCTTGCCATCGGGCGAGATCATCAGATGGTGCGGCTCCTTGCCCACCGGGAAGCGCTTGATTTCGCGGTAGTTGCCTTTGTCGAGGAGGCTGATGGTGCCGTCGCCGGAGTTGAGGACAACGACGATCTCAGGTTTGGCGGACGCGGTGGCGGCGGTGGCGAGGGCGGCCAGTAGTAGGGACAGTGCGGAAAGCGGAGGTTTCATCTTCCTAATTGCAGTATCCGCTATCCTCGTGCGGGTTGCCCCCCGCCGCCAAAATCTTGTTGCACAACCACAGGGACGTAAGTTAGAATTAGGAGCCATGAGTCTCCTCAAACAAACAGTTAAATCCGCCCGGGCATTTGCTCTTGCCGCCGCGTGTTCCGCGCTCCTTTTCGCCGGTGCCCAATCGTCTCAGGCCGCAACCTTGCACTACACCGAGGTTTCGACCCTTTCCGGCACCGTTGACGGCACCCCGTTCACCAACGCCACAGTGACGTTTCAGACCTCGGGGGACACGGCCAACATCACTGCGGTCGTTCCGTCCCTTTTGTACGAGTTGGCGGGGACTGTAACATTCGACATAGCGGGCATTGGGGCGGGCACGTTCAACGGCAGCGATTCCTTTGGGGTATTTGCCCTCCACCAGGGCGCCACAAATGCTGTCGGCTTCCTCGATGTGACCTTGCGGGACGCAATTCCATACCTCGGCATCTCGGATACGTCCTATGACCTGTCGACGGCCACGTCCTTGACGGGAACAAATAGTTTCGCCAGCCACGCCGCTGGCTACTCGACCACTCTGGGGACGTTGATAATCAACGGTGCCAGCGGCAGCGGATCCTTCACCGCTACCGAAGTCGCGGCTGCACCCGAGCCTTCGTCGATGGCACTCATGGCGGGCGCGCTCGCCGCGGCCGTCGGCTTTCGCCGCAAGCGCTAGCGGAACAAGGATTCCGGAACGCTGACACAGGGCCCGAGGGGGGAAAGGGTTCGACACTGAGGCTCTGGCTGGTGTCGGCCCTCCCCCCGGGCCCGTCCGTTTTTCGCCCTTCCCGTCTTTTGAGGAACGCGCGGTCGCCAAAATCTTGTTGCACAACCACAGGGACGTAAGTTAGAATTAGTAGCCATGAGTCTCCTCAAAAAATCAGTCAAAATCCGCCCGGCATTTGCTCTTGCCGCCGCGTGTTCCGCGCTTCTTTTCGCCGGTGCCCAATCGTCTCAGGCCGCAACCTTGCACTACACCGGGGTGGGGACCTTTTCCGGCACTATTGGCAGCACCCCGTTCACCGACGCCACCGTGACGTTTCAGACCTCGGCGGACACGGCCGACATCGGCGGGATCCCGGGTGTCCTGTACACGCTGGCGGGGACCGTATCAATCGATATAGCGGGTATTGGTGCCGGCACGTTCAACGGCAGCGATTCCTTCGGGGTGTTTGCCCTCCACACCGGTGCAATAAATGGTGTCGGCTTCAGCGACATCACCGCCTAGATCGGAACGGGATTCCTCTTCGGCTCCGATACGTCCTATGACCTGTCGACGGCCACGTCCTTGACGGGATCAAATGGTTCCAACACCGTGCCTTTCTCGACCACTCTGGGGACGTTGATATTCAACGATGGCACCAGCGGCAGCGCAACCTTCACCGCCACCGAAGTCGCGGCCGCACCCGAGCCTTCGTCGATGGCTCTCATGGCGGGCGCGCTCGCCGCGGCCGTCGGCTTTCGCCGTAAGCGCTAGCGGAGCAAGGATTCCTGAACGCTGACACAGGGCCCGAGGGGGAAAGGGGTCGACACGGAAGCTCTGGCTGGTGTCGACCCTCCCCCCCCCGGGCCCGTTTTTTTTTCGCCCTTCCCACGCCAAAATCGCTGAATAGCAATATCGCCCAAATAGGTAGTTGACCCGGAGGGTCCGCTAGTGATAGCGTTGCACCAATATGGGAATTCGGTCCACGTTCGACCTCCGTTTCTGCCTCGTCGCGTGCTTCTGCCTCGCGTCCCTTTCGCCTTCCATCGCCTCCGCCCAAGTCCAGGCCGGTCGCATCGTCGGCACCGTCTACGATCCGCAGCACGCCACCGTGCCAGCGGCCAGCGTCACGGTGACCGATGTGGCCACCAACTTGGCGAAAAAGGTCTCGGCGGACGCGTCCGGCGCCTACGTCGTCACGCCCCTGCTGCCCGGCACCTACACGGTTTCGGCCGGCGCGCCGGGCTTCCAGACTACCATCCGGCAGGGAATCGAACTGACGGTCGGCCAAGCCGCCCGCGTCGACCTCGAACTCCGCATCGGCGACACGACGACCGAGGTCCAGGTCACCAGCGAGGCCGCCATCCTCAGCACCGAATCGGCCACCCTTGGCCAAGTCATCTCCGACCAGCAGATTGTCGACCTCCCGCTCAACGGCCGCAAGTTCACCGAATTCGGCCGTCTGGTCCCCGGCGTCACACTGCTCCCGGCCACCGGCAATGTCCAGAACGTCCGGCCGGAGCAGGTCAACGGCAACGTGATCAGCGGCGTGCCCGGTTCCCAGACCACATTCCTCCTCGACGGCGTGGACGTCACCGAGCAGCACCAGGGCGGCACGTGGATCCAAACGTCGGTGGACGCTCTGCAGGAATTCAGCGTCCAACAGAACGCCTACTCCTCCGAATTCGCCCGCGCCGGCGGCTCGTTCAATACCACGACGAAATCCGGGAGCAACCGCCTCAACGGCAACCTGTTCGAGTTCCTGCGCAACGGCGACCTCGATTCGCGCGACTTCTTTTCCCCCACCCGCGCCGTGCTCAAGCGCAACCAGTTCGGCGGCACCGTGGGCGGACCGGTCCTGATCCCCCGCGTCTACAACGGCAAGAACCGCACCTTCTTCTTCGTCGCGTTCGAAGGCCAGCGCACCCGCCAGGGCCAGATCTTCAACAACGTTGTGCCGACAGCGGCGGAAATGGCGGGCAACTTCAGCGGGCCCGGCCTCAACAAGATCTACGACCCCCTCACCACCGTGGCCAACCCTTCGGGCAGCGGCAACGTCCGGACGCAATTCCCCGGCAACGTGATTCCGCCGAACCGCCTCGCGCCCCAGGCCATCTTCTTCAACAAGTACATCCCATCGCCCAACTCCGCTAGCGGGACCGCGATCTTCACACCGGCCAACGCCTATGACCAGGACCAGTGGATGATCCGCGGCGACCAGGAACTGACGGCCAACCACAAGCTATTCGTCCGACTGAGCCTCGTCCGAAACAACGAGACCGACCCTGCGGGGTTTCCCGCCCTCGGTTCGACGCACCTATCCGGCCCCGCGCGCAACATCGCCGCCGCCTTGACCAGCAACCTGCGCCCCAACATGATCCATGAAGTCCGCTTCAGCCTCATGTACGGCGAGTACCGCTCCACAGCCTACTACCAAGGCCAGGGTGCCGACTTCAACAAGACTGCCGGCCTCACCGGACTGGAGGCAAACCAGGACGCGTCGATCTCCAGCCTTCCGGCCTTCACGTGGTCGGGACTGACGGGCTATTCCGGCAACGCGGGCGACGGCCGCCCCAAGTGGCAGAACCGCTGGGCCAACGAGGTCACCGACACTCTCACTTGGATCAAGGGCCGCCACATCATCAAGACCGGTGCCCGCATCCACTACTACAAGGCGCTGTTTACCGACTCCCGCACCCAGAACGGTGCCTACAATTACACCGGCATTTCCACCGAGAGCCCGCAATCGCAGTCGAACACCGGCGACGCCTTTGCCGACTGGATGCTGGGCTATCCGGCCAGCGCCGGACGATCCAACCCGGCCACCTGGTGGGGCGGCTACGGCACCTACTGGCACTTCTTCGTCCAGGACGACATCAAGGTGAACAACCGTCTGACCCTGAATGTCGGCCTCCGCTACGAGTACACACCGTGGCTCAAGGGTTACCAGGACCAGGTCGCCACCTTCGATCCGACGAAATCGAAGTCCATCATCGTGGCCAGCCGCACCGACCAAATCAACCTCAACGCGCAACCTCTGGCGAAGGTGGGTTACGACCTCTACAAGGACTTGATCCAGACCTCCAGCCAGGCCGGCCTACCGATCAGCATCACCAAGCAGAGCAAGACCGGTTTCGCGCCGCGCTTCGGTCTCGCATGGCGTCCGCTGGGCGATTCCACCGTGATCCGCGGCGGCTACGGCATCTTCTACGAATCCGAAGGCACCAGCAACCGGCTCAACTTCAACTTCCTGCCGTTCAGCCTTTCCGAAACCGTGAGCGCCGACCGCGACGTGATTCCCACCCGCACCACCGGCAACTTCTTCCTCGGCGCGCCGTTCGGCTCGGCGGTGACGAATGCTGCGTGGGTCCCCGTGCCGGAATTTGTCCGGCAGCCCTACGACCAGCACTGGAATATCGGCATCCAGCGCCAGATCATGGCGAAGATGGTGGTCGAGGCCAACTATGTCGGCAACAAGGGATCCTTCCTGCCCGACACGAACAACATCAATTTCCCGACGGCGGCGGCGGGCACCATCCAGACGCGGCGTCCGTACCCGCGCTTCGGGACCATCGCCTACAACACGCAGGACGCATCGAGCACCTACCACTCGTTGCAGGCGAAGGTGGAGAAGCGGCTCTCGTCCGGCTTCTGGACACTGGTCTCCTACACGCACTCGAAGAGCATCACGCGCGCAGCCACGCCCGCGGTGGGCGGCAACTACGGCTGGGAGAAGGCGCTCACCAGCTTCGACGTGCCGAACAATTTCGATATCAGCTTCGGCTATGAACTGCCATTCGGCAAGGGCAAGCGATTCCTCAACACCAACGCTGTCGCGGACAAGGTCATCGGCGGCTGGCAGTTGCAGGGGATCACGGGTGTCCGCAGCGGCGTGCCCTACACTCCCACGATCTCGCGCGACGTTTCCAATACCGGTGTCGGGAGCCAACGCCCCAACCGGATCGCGTCCGGCAACCTTGCCAACCCCACGCTCGACCTCTACTTCGACAAGTCGGCTTTCGTGCTGCCAGCCAACTACACATGGGGGAACTCCGGCGGCAACATTCTGCGCCGGGACCACATCGGGAGCTTCGATTTCTCCGTTTTCAAGGCCTTCCACCTGACCGAGAAGTCAAAGCTCCAGTTCCGTGCGGAAGTCTTCAACCTCCCGAACACGGCCTACTTCAGCGCGCCCAACACCAACGTCGACGTGGCTGCGGGGGGCAAGGTCACGGCTACGGCCAACACGCCGCGCCAGATGCAACTGGGCTTGAAGCTGAATTTTTGACGGAACAATCGGTGTCTTCCGAGCGTGTCATACTTCAGGAGAGAGGTCCCATGTTCCGCGGATTTATTGCAAAGATCAGCATTACGGTTTTGTTTTCGTCGGTGGCGGCGTTCGCCCAGGCACCGGTCGGGCACAAGGTCTTCGAGGTGGCCACCATCAAGGCCGCCCCGCCGATCAACCCGATGGCGATCGCCCAGGGCGGCAAGATGCACGTCGGAGTCAAGTTCGACGCCAGCCGGGTGGACATTGGCTACATGGCCATCGCGGACCTGATCTGCATGGCGTACAAGATCAAGCCCTACCAGCTGGCCGGTCCGGACTGGATGAAGACGGAGCGCTTCGACATCCTGGCCAAGCTCCCGGATGGCGCGACCAAAGACGACCTGCCCGAGATGATGACGGCCCTGCTGGCCGACCGGTTTAAACTCACGATCCACAAGGAGACCAAGGACCACGCGATGTATGCGCTGGTGGTGGCCAAGGGCGGGCCGAAGCTCAAGGAAGCCGCGCCGGATGCTGTGGTGTCCCCTGACGCCCCGCCGCCAGCCCCGGAAAAAGGCACTACGACGATTGCCACCAACGAAGGGGCCATGAGCATCAAGCCGAATGCCGGCGGTCGTGGGGCGACGGTTACGACGCCCAATGGCGGCACCACGAAAATGACCATGGGACAGGACGGCAACATGCACATGGAATTGTCCAAGGCGAGCATGACGCAGTTCGCCGAAATGCTGGCGCGCTTCGTGGACAAGCCCGTGGTCGACAAGACGGAAATCAAGGGCAACTACCAAATCGAGTTGGACCTTTCCATGGCCGACCTGATGCGCGCGGCCGCGTCGCAGGGCGTGAACATTCCCGCCGGGGCGATGCCGGGCGGACGGGGCGGCGGTGGTTCGGGTGCTCCCGGCGACGCGGCTTCGGACCCCGGCAACGGCGGGTCCGTGTTCACGGCATTGCAGTCGATGGGCCTCAAGCTGGATGCCCGCAAGGACCAGGTGGAGACGGTGATCGTCGACCACGTCGAAAAGACCCCAACGGAGAACTAGAACATGAAAAGACGGGACTTCCTGTACGCGGCGGCGGCCACTCCGATGGCAGCCGCGACCATTGATGTGGCTGCAGTCCGCTCGCGCGGCAGCAGGAAGGTGGAGATCGCGTACAAGTCCCCGCACGCCACACCGAACGGGCTTCAGGCGACGCCGGAAGGCCTCTGGGTGCTCGACCAGGGCAAGGAAAACTTCGTCTCGTTGCTCAACTTCGCCGACGGCAAGGTGATCCGCGAGTTCCAAGTGCCAGGTCTGGCCGGTGCGAGCGGCCTGACGGTCGACAGCAACGGTGTGATGTGGATCAACGATACCCACAACAGCCTGATCGTCACCTGCGACCCCAAGGATGGCAAGCTGCTGGCGAAGTACTGGTGTCCGGGAGCTGGCCGGCCCTACCAGGTGGCTGGTGATCCGCCTGCCACGCGCAGTCCGCTGGCTCCGCCACCGGTAGCACCGGCGAACCCCGCCCCGGCTGGCAACCGCGCCCGGCTGGCTGCGGGGCAAGTCGCGCTGGACGCCAAGACCGGACTTTCGGGCGAAGGCGGCCAAGGTATGGAAGTCCGCGACGGCCTGCTCTATTACGCATGCCTTCCGTCCCGCCGCGCTTACGTGCTCGACCCCAAGACTTGGCGCATCCAAGGCTCGTGGCCGCTGCCGGGCAACCGTGCACATGGCGTCGGTTGGGAGGGGGACAGCCTGTGGATCGCGGACACCAACTGGCGCGCGTTGTTCAGGCATGACCGCAAGACGGGTGAGATTGTGGAGAAGATTCAGCTTACGGACAAGGATCCTCTCATCCATGGCGTCACGGTGCACGACGGGCATCTGTGGTTTTGCGACGACGTCGGCGTGATTTGCAATTTCAAGTTGTAACGCTCCCGCCGCTAGCCCTGCAATCAATAGAATCAATAGTTTGCCGGGCCATGACGGTCTGCTGCCAAATGGGATAGCCGCGCCAAGTTTCGGTCTGAGACTACTTGCGTGCGCCATCGGGTTATCTGCGCCTCCGATTTTTCTTGAACTTGTTGCGGGCGGGGTGGTTGGAGTGGGGCTTGGGTCCGTTTGGCAATGTTTGTGGTATTGGGGACGTGACGGGCCCGGGTTCGTTTGGCAGGATTCGTTGCTGGGTTGGCGGGGGTGCGGCGTTGGTTGAAGTGCTGGGGACGCTTGCTTGCGCGCGCGGCTCGGCTTGGGGTTGAGTGGGGGTGGCGGGATGGTTGGGGCGTGGCTCGGGTTCGTTTGGTTGGTTTTGGTGTTGGGTTTTGTGGGATGGTGCGGCATCGGTTGAGAGGTTGGGAACGCTTGCTTGCGCGCGCGGCTCGGTTTGCGTGCCGGGTTGGGTGGGGGATTCGGGGGCCGGTGTCAGGTTCGTTCGGCTCGATTCGTGGATGTCCCGACCGGTGCCTTTGCGGTAGTCCCGGAGGGCTTTGGCTGCTCGTTCGTAGGCTCGGGCGTGGCGGGCCTCGTAGCGGAGGACGAGTTCGAAGGCCGGACTGTTGGAGAGCAGGGCGGTGAAGGCTTGGTAGGTGGTTATGCCAGCGTCAGGTGAGGTGGCCGTTTGGGCTGCGAAGTCGCGGTTGGATTTGATCTGGAGGGTGACTGCGGCGGTTTCCATGCCGACAGCGCGCATGCGACGCCAAGCGGAGAGGGCCATGGTGTCGAGGAGGTTGTTTTCGTATTCGTCGAAGTCGGAGCCGTCGGCGGGGGCGAATGCGTTGTGGAGGGATTCGGAAAGTTGGCGAAACGCGGTTTCGGACTCGCCTTCGATCAGGACCATTTTGGCAAGGAGGCCGTGGCGGAGGGAGTTGCGGGAAGAGGCGAGTTTGCCTTCCTCGGTGATCGGGCCTCGGGATTTGGCACCGTTGAGGCGGGAGGCGGCGATCTGGGCCTCGGTTCTGGGAGGCTTCTGGGTGTTTTCGGCGGTGTTAGGAATGGTGTTCATCGCGGTGCGATTGTAGCGGACAGAGGGGTGGAAAACGAACTACGGAGCGACCTGGCGCCGGATCGCGAAGGGTGATTTTGGGATTTGCTTTGTTGGGGTTACGAGGGATGGAACTTTATTTCGCCCGGCTGTGACCGATAAAGGTCACAGCCGGGGACGCGGAGCTCGTCGGTTACCGGACTGTCGCGGCTAGGGGCTGCTTCTATTGGCTCCACGCCTCGGCGCTTAGCGGTAGTTCATTGAGTTCGACCCTGGCCTTGCGCCACGCGGGGTAGTGCGTGTTCATCAACTCAATGAACTACTGGCTGTGGGTGGGGGCGAGGAGGGGCCATCGTGGACGATTACGTATTCGGGGAGGTCCTTGGGCTTCTTCACGAGCTCCGTGTTCATGCGTATGTTCCGTTCCCGATGGTTGCAGCTGCCCAACTTGGTCTCAATTCGCTGGAGGAAGTAGCCGGCCACCTGGACACCCAAGGTCGGCTCCCATTCTGAATCAGTCCGCGTCTCGTCCAGCTTGCTCTTGCCCTCGCCGAGCCAGTCTTTGAGGTGGACGTTGTTGCTCTCTCCGGCACCTTGGGCATCGCTACCTTGGTCGGTGGCCGCGGACTAGCCGCAGGAATATTGTGATACGCTAACAGTTCTGTCCGGTTTTGAGGCAAGAATGGGAGACCAAATGGCGAGTGGACTTCGTCTCGACGAGTTGTATCGTATGACCGCTCACATCTACAGTGAGCAGAACGCCCACAGGCCGGCATCGGCGACGTTCGCACACTTTGTTGAAGTATGCGGAATTCTTTCGATGCATTCACGGAAGAAGAAGCGCGAAGAGGTTACTTTCGAGGACGCGCTATGCAAAGCCCTCGGATGGTATTTCCCATTGATGGCCAAATTAAAGGTCCGCAGCGTGGAGGAAGTGATTTATAGGAAGTATCCTTACGCCTGCCCGTACTGTCGTCAACTGCCACACGTTGACTCGAAATGCAAAACCGTTTATGGGACGATCCGAACGGTCGACCATGGGGCCCTCCGCCAAAAGTACTTAGACAATAGGGCCATGCGGCCGCGAGGTGTTGGGGAATGGCAGGAGATGTTTGGGCGCATCTATCCTCGGGGGCTAGACGAGTCGGCCCGGAGCGTAGTGGGATTGTTCGAGGAACTTGGAGAGTTGGCGGAGGCCGTCCGCGTTTTCGACCGTTATCCTAAGTATTTCATCGGCGAAGCGGAACATGTCAAGCACTTTGAGACACCCCGAAGCCGAATTTACTGAGTATTGTTGTCCGGGGTCTTTGGTCTATTGATCCAGGCCTCCCTGGGAACGGGTGGTGGTTGGGGCGGACGGCGGACG